>CBFIJG010000022.1:0-42544 GCA_965662915.1 Planctomycetota bacterium
CGGCGGAGCGCGTTCCGGTCGGCGCTGGAGCCGCTGAGTCCACAGGGCTCGAGACCGGCGGGGTGGTGTCCGGGCCGCATCAGGGGCGTACCATGGCGCGCATGACCACGAGCTCCGGCGCCCATCCCAGTCAATCGCCGCCCGCCGTCGGCGTGATCGGAGGCTCCGGCCTCTACGAGATCGACGGCCTGACGGACATCGAGGAGGTCGTCCTCTCGACCCCGTTCGGCGACCCCAGCGACGCCTTCGTCACGGGGCAGCTCGAGGGCGTGCGCATGGTGTTCCTGCCTCGCCACGGCCGTGGGCACCGGATCTCGCCCTCGGAGATCAACTTCCGCGCGAACATCTGGGGCATGAAGTCACTGGGCGTGACGGACGTGCTCGGCGTGGGCGCCGTGGGCTCGCTGTCCGAGGACATCCCGCCGGGTGACTTCGTGGCGGTCGACCAGTTCATCGACCGCACGCGCCATCGCGCCGACACCTTCTTCGAGGGCGGAGTGGTCGCACATGTGATGTTCGGTGACCCGGTGTGCAACGATCTCCGCGCAGTGCTCCGGGATGCGGCTCGCGAGACCGGCGTCACCGTCCACGATGGGGGGACCTACCTCTGCATGGAGGGGCCGGCCTTCTCGACGCGCGCGGAGTCGATGCTCTACCGCTCCTGGGGCGCGCACGTCATCGGCATGACCAACCTCCAGGAGGCCAAGCTCGCCCGTGAGGCCGAACTCGGCTACGCGACCCTTGCGATGAGCACCGACTTCGACTGCTGGCACGAGGGCCACGACGACGTGACCGTCGAGGCGATCCTCGAGGTCATGGCGAAGAACGTGAACAACGCCAGGGAGGCCGTCCGCATCGCGGCTCCGCGCGTCGCAGCGCTCGGGCCGCGCCCTTGCCACACCGCGCTCGAGAACGCGATCCTCACGCGACCCGACGCCATCCCCGACGAAGCGCGGCTGCGTCTCGGTCTCATCATCGATCGCGCCCTGGGGGCGCGCTGATCCAGGGCCCTCCCTGTCGACGATCATGTTGAGGTCCTTCCTGACCCGGCCGGGACGCGGAGCGGAGCGCGGGCGCGGCTGGCCCGTGATCGCCGCGGCGCTGGGCGGCTCGCTGCTCACCGGCGGCTGCTCCTCTCCGCCCATCCCCGCGGGGTGGGAAGCCCTGGGGCCGCGCAAGGGCGGCCACGTCGGCCCGTCGATCGACGCCGGTGAGTCCGGCACCGGGCGCTTCGTGGAGGCGATGCTCGGGAGCTTCGAGGCTCCCGCGGCGATGGCCCTCGCGGAGGAGTTCGACGCCGAGCGGAGGCCCCCCGGGAGCGAGGGATACGACCGCGCCGTGGACAGGCTCATCGCGGAGCTCTTCGGCGCCGGATACGGCGACGTGGGCGCGGGCGCGGACGCTGGCTTCCTGCTCGAGGTCGTCTCCGAGCCGATGGCGCAGCCCTCGTGGACGCCCGTCTCCGCGGAGATCGCCCTCCGTGGGCGTGGCGCCCGTGGACGAGATCGCCGCATCGTGATCAGCGGTTTCTCCGAGGCGAGCGACGTGGAGCGCACGATGCTCCCCGAAGGCGTTCCCTCCTACGCGGTGAGCGGCGTCCCCGTGTTCGCGCTCGAGGACGTCGTCGAGGGCAGCGTGTACGTCACGGATCAGTCCGTGCGCAAGGTCTCCGAGGAGGCAGCGGAGCGCGGTGCAGCGGCGGTCGTTTCGAGTTTCCAGCTTCCCTACGCGAAGGACCCGACGGGCCGCGACCGGCACTTCGACGCGATCTTCGAGGGTCGTGTGCGACCGGGTTCGACTCTCCCGGCGATGTACGTGTCGCTGCGGACCGCGGAGAACATCCGGCAGGCTGCTGGCTCCGGTGCGATCCTCGACGTTCGAGCCGAGGTACGAACCGCCGTCAGGGAACTGCGGACCGTCGTGGCGACCATCGTCGGGGCCGAGCGGCCCGAGGAGGTCGTCTACGTGGTCGCTCACGTCAGCGGGAGCGGCGCGAACGACAACGCTGCAGGCGCCGCAGCCGTCGTCGAACTCGCGCGAACGATCAAGCGGTCGATCTCGGCGGGAGCCCTCGAGCGGCCGCGCCGTTCGATCCGCTTCGTCTTCGGGAACGAAGCCGAGGCCGGCGGAACGGCGCTCGATCATGCGTCCGACACGCCGGTCGCGGGAATCGTCGCGGACATGATCGGCGCGAGCTACGCGCGCACCGGCGCCATCTGCCTGCTCGAGCGCGGGTGGGATCCCGGCGCGGTGGTCCCCCTCGCTCCCGACGCGCACACGCCCTGGGACGCCGGCAGCGTCGCAGAGGAGGACATCCTCCCGAACGGCCTCGCGATCGTCCTCCGTCAGGCGCTCGTGGACGTGGGGGAGTCGGTGGTCGCCAGCGGTGAGGCGCCCTGGGTCACCCGGGAGCATCCGTGGGAGGGCGGCAGCGACCACGACGACTTCCTCGACCGCGGGGTCGCAGCGGCGCTCGTCTGGCACTTCACCGACTTCTCCTACTCCACGAGCCTCGACCGGATGGACCACGTGGACGCGGAGGAGCTCCGGAGAACGACCTGCGCGATCGGTGCGGCGGCGCTCGCCGTCGCGGACATGGTCCCCGGCGACCTGCGCCGTCACCTGGACTCGCTGAACCTGGAGGCCAGGCTGCGGATGGACGCCGCTCGCGCAGAGGGCGGAGAGGGGCTCCCCGCGGCGTGGAAGGAATGGTTCGACGGCGCTCGCTTCTGGTTGCGCGCCCTCGCCGGCGGGAAGTCCCTCCCGGACCTCGACCCGCTGGAGCCGATCGACGAGGGGTGAGCGGCGCGGCCGGGCTGAGAGCTGCGAGGCCGAGGGGGTACGATCTCGCGCATGTCGACCACCTCTCCCAGCGATCCGCTCGCCGCCTCGGCCTCCTCCTCCCTCCCGCGCCGCGACCTCTTGCGCGGCGCCGCCGCCGCTGCGCTGGGCGCCGGGGTGGCCTCCTGCGGTTCGACCGCGTCGGCGGCTCCGGCGGTGAGCACGACGCGATCCCGCAGGCGAGGCGGACCGACTCTCATCGGCTCGGCCAACGCGCTGCGCGGGATGCAGCGCTTCTACGGAGACCTCTCGGAGGGCGCCGAGCCCCTCGACGTCGCGCTCGAGGTCGTGAAGATCGTCGAGGCCGATCCGAGTGATCACTCGGTCGGGCTCGGCGGACTCCCCGACGAGCGCGGGCACGTCACGCTGGACGCGGCGGTCATGCACGGCCCGACCCACAACTCGGGCGCTGTCGGCTGCATCGAGAACATCCTGCACCCCTCCGAGGTCGCGCGCCTCGTCATGGAGCGAACCGACCACTGCCTGATCGTCGGGCCCGGCGCGTATCGGTTCGCGCGCGACCACGGGCATCCGCACGCGGAGCTCCTGACCGACGAGGCGCGGAAGATCTGGCTGCGCTGGCGCGAGTCCATGAGCGAGCGCGACGACCGGCTGCCGCCCCGTGCGAAGGAGGGCGAGAGGAGCGGGAAGGTCATCCGCGGTCACTCGGGGGAGGAGGTCGCGGTGGAGGACCTGCTCTGGGAGGAGCGCATCACGGGCACCATTCACTGCTCCGCGCTGGGGAAGACGGGTGATGTCGCGTGCACGACGACGACCTCGGGGCTCGCCTGGAAGATCCCGGGACGCGTGGGTGACTCGCCGATCATCGGCGCCGGACTCTACTGCGACCAGGAGGTCGGCAGCGCAGGCGGGACCGGGCGGGGCGAGTCCGCCATCCTCGCCAACGCGAGCTTCGCCGCGGTCGAGCTCATCCGCCACGGCCGCGCCCCCGCCGACGCGCTCCGGGAGGTGCTCGAGCGCGTCAAGCGGCAGGCGAAGCGCGCCTCCGCGTGGCAGCCCGAGTTGATCCGTGAGGACGGCGAGCCGAGCTTCGACCTACAACTCTACGCCGTGGATCTGGAGGGGCGGACCGCGGGGATGAGTCTCCGCGGTCGCGGGAAGTACGCGGTGGCGGACCCCGAGAACGGGCCGCGGCACGAGCGGCTCGTCGGCGTCTGATCCGCTCCCTGGCGGGCCGGCGGAAGCGCGCGGCGGAGCGGGCTCGCCCCGCCGCGCCTCAGCGCCTCGTCATCGAGGTCAGGAACTCCGCCTCGCTGAGCCGTCCGTCGGCGTCGAGGTCCAGGGTGCTGAGCACGCCCTCGAGGCTCATCGCGCTGAAGCTGCGGCCCTGGAGGCGCTCCAGATCGTCGACGGTGACGAATCCGTCGTTGTCGACGTCGAGCCGTCGGAACGGGGAAACGGGCCCGATGATGCGCGGCGCGTTGGCCTCGCCCATGTCGATCGGCGTGCCGAACAGATCGTTGACGGTGGACGCGCCCGGTCGCTGCGGCCGGGCTGCGCCCTGGCCCAGCGGCGCGATGAAGGTCGCGAGGCGAGTGAGCTCGCTGATCCCGAGCTTCCCGTTCCCGTCCAGGTCGAGCCGCTGAATGACCAGCGCCGAGTCGATGCGCTCCTGGTCGCGACCGTAGTCGAGGAGCATCAGGTCGATCTCGATGCGGCCGAGGAATCCATCGAGGTCCGCGTCGTAAGCGGCTCGCAGCTGCTCGGCGTCCCGGACCGGCGGAGGGCCGTCCGGCCTCGCGGCGCGGGGCTCCGTGACCTCGCGGCCGAGGCGGCGCTCGTTGCGGATGAATGCCTTGAACTCCTCGAAGGTCATCCGGCCGTCGTTGTCGAGGTCGTACTCGCAGAAGCGCGGCGCGTCGAATCGCATGGAGGCGCGAGCCTCGCGGAACGAGATCCACTCGGTCCCGTCCGCGTCGGCGACCGCGAACCAGCGGCGCTGCTCCGCCTCGGGCGGAACGCCGAACGGTGCGGGGACGCCCTGGGGCGTCGCGCCACCGATGGGGGGCGTCTGGCCGCCGCGCGGGGCGCGAGCGTCTTGGGGCGTGCGGGTCCTCTGCGGGGCTCTCGCGCGGCCTCGCTGTGGGGGGCTCGACGCCGGCTCCGGTCCGCGGGGAGGCGAGGACTCGGCGCCGACGGCGAGGAGTGCGAGGCCCAGGGTGAGGCCGAGGAGGACGCGTGCCATGTCTTTGAGTATCGGCAGAAGACCGGCCTCGGGGCGATAGGAGGTGCCGCAATCGAATCCCGCGGGGGGCCGGTTGGCGTCCTCGCCCCTCAAATCGAGGCTCTGGAGCGGGCTCGGGCTCAGCCGAAGCTCTTCCCGCGACGCCTCTGGAGGCCCCCTGCGATCCGGCCGGTGAAGAGGAACGTGCCCTCGATGCGCCAGCCCGGCCGGGGCGGTGGGAGCCCATCCCTCTCCAGCTGCCAGGGGCTCAGCATCAGGGCGATGGGCCGGTCCGGAGCGTCGCAGACGGCGATCTCGACGGGTTCGCCGGTCACCTGGTTCACTGCGTGCTGGATCTTCCGGATCCGGAGGGACACGTCGCAGCAGCCGCCAGGGTCCTCGGGGCCCCCCAGGGGCCGGATCAGCGCCCCCGCAGGCCGCTCGAGAACGGCTGGCTGGCCGGCCTCGGCGTTGGGGACGATCCGGTCCACGTGCACGGCGAACCCCGCGACGGAGATCGCGAGGACCCTGCCCGGTCGCACGCGTCCGTCGAGCCGCCGGGCGTCGCTGATCCAGGTGGCGAGGCGGTACAGGCCCGGAGGGTCGCCCTCGCGCCATTCATCCGGCGTCGGCGGCCCGCACCAGCCCGCCAGGAGGGCGTCGAAGGGGGATTCACCGGGGCGAACGATCGCGGTGATGGCGAGGCGCCTGCGCGTGGGGACCTTCAGATGCGGCGTCACGGTCCAGAACGACTGGCCGGGGTCGCGGTCGGCGCGCACCTCGAGGCCGCCCCCGAGCTGGAGCAGGCGGTGATCTGCGGAGGAGCCTCTCCAGGCGGTCGCCTCGCCGCGGTCCTCGATGACCTCGAGGAGCTCGTCGACGCCGACGGTCGGTGGGAAGCCGATGCACTCGAGGAGGAAGTCCAAAGGGGCGCTCCGGGGGTAGTATCACGTCCCATGAGGACGCGGCGGCGCAGTGTATCGATCCACGGTGGGGCCGTGTCGCCGGTGACCGCGGCCGCGCTGCTGTGGTTCGGCGTGGGCTGTGGAGCGCCGCGCGTCGCCCCGGCCCTGGACGGGAACGGCCGCCCGCATCCGACGCTCGAGGGGCCTCCGTCGCCCGCGACCTCGGCGCCCGAGGATGCGACGAGCCCCCCTGTCGTCCGCCTTCGATGGCGTCACGACGAGAGCCTCGGCAGTCTCGTCGTTCGCATCGACGAGGTCCGAGGCGCCGAGGTCTTCCCCCTCACGCTCCCCGTCCGCCTCCACCACGTCGACGGGAGCCTCGAGGACGCGGTCCTCCTGGTGAATGGCGAGGGCGAAGCCTGCGCGGTTCGCTGCGCGGAGGAGCCGGTCGCGGTCAGCTTCGACCCGGACGGCGCGCTGGACGGTGTCATCACGATCGAGTCGGGCTCCTGAGCGCGGGGCGTGGTGAATCCCACCGGGGCCAGACCCGCGGCGTCGTACCGCTCGCTCGTCAGGGACGTCAAGCTCGCGCTCCTCAGCGAGATCGGCGCGCGCGCCGTCTTCGATCACATCGCGCGCAGGTCCCGGGACGTGGAGCTCGGGCGCATGGCGGAGGGATTGAACCGCGAGGGGATCGATCTCGTCGCGCGGGTGCAGGAGCTGATCCAAGAGATGGGAGGACGCCCGCGGCGGACGAGCTTCCGGCGGCGTGCGCTGGCGCGGCTGCTCGTGCACGGGGCGCCGATCATCGGTCCGCGCCGTGTCCTGCGCATCGTGCGGGACGCGGAGCTGACGGTGGGGCGCTGGTACGCCGAGTACGCCCTCTTCCTCGTCCGCCTCGGGGACGAGGAGCGCGCCCTCGCCTTCGAGGAGCTGCGCGCGGCCAAGGAGCGTCGCGCCATGGCCCTGAGCGCGTGGGTCGACAACCTCGCGCGCGCGGGCCAGCGCACCTTCTGACCGGCTGCGGCACGGGCATCGCGCGCGCTTCGAGCTAACCTGGCACCATGCCCTGGATCCGAACCATCAGTCCTGGCGAGGCCACGGGCCGTCTGGCGAAGAGCTATCGCGGCGCGCTCGAGCGCGCCGGACGCGTCTTCGGCATCGTCCGCGCCATGAGCCTCGCGCCCCCGGTGCTCGACGCATCGATGGGGCTCTACCAGAAGATCATGTACGCCCCGTCGGGGCTCACCAGGCGCCAGCGTGAGATGCTGGCGACCGTGGTCAGCCACGAGAACCACTGCCACTACTGAACCTGCTCCCACGCGGAGGACCTCCGTGTCGAGGTCGAGAAGGAGTGGGCGGGGCGCGCTGCGGACGAGCGAGGAGCGTGGGTGGAGGGGATCGCGCGCGGCGACTGGGCCGACGTCGCCGGTGATCCGCAGGACGCGGCGCTTTGCGCCTACGCCGTGAAACTCACCCGCACACCGAGTGAGATGGCGGAGGCGGACGTGTCGGGCCTGCGCGCGGCGGGCCTCGACGACGTCGCCATCCACGACGCGATCCAGGTGATCGCGTACTTCAACTACATCAACCGGATCGCGGACGCGGTCGACGTGGAGCTCGAACCCGAGTACCCGCCGCGGCCTGCCTGAGCGATGAAGGTCGATCGACGACCGCGCCGGGCGCTGGCGCTGCACTCCGCCCCCGAGGAGATCCGGGAGATCCTCTCCCGTGACCCTCGATTCGAGTGGGCCTTCGTGAGCGCCCCGGGCGACGTGCTGCCCGCGCTCGAATCCCATCGGCCGGAGGTCGTCTTCTCGCTGAAGCAGTCGAGCTTCCCGGGGCCCGCTCACGTCCCCGCGATCCTCGACCCCGGGGTGGAGTGGTTCCACGTCGCGGGATCGGGAGTCGATCACGTGGAGGCGTATCACAGCCCCGACCAGCGCTTGACCAGCGGCCGTGGGGTGCTGGCGCCGTTCATCGCCGAGCGCGCCATGGCCGGCCTCCTGCACATGGTGACGGGGATGGACGCGATGCGGGCGGCCGCGGCCCATGCTCGCTGGTCCCCCGCGCGGTTCCGCCCGCTGGCCGGGCGGCGCGTGCTCGTGGTCGGGGCGGGGGAGGCAGGGGCAGCCTTCGCGCAGCGGGTCAGGCCCTTCGGATGCCGCGTGACGGGGATTCGTGCGTCGGGCGCCATGCGCCCTGGCTTCGACGCGATGCACCGGCCCGAGGACCTCGATGCCCTCCTCCCCGAAGCGGACGTGCTCGCTCTCCACGTTCCGCTGGACCAGCGCACGCGCGGCCTGATCGATGCACGGCGCCTCGACCTGCTTCCGGAGGGGGCTCTGATGCTGAACGCCGCCCGTGGGGCGGTGGTCGAGCAGGCCGCGCTGCCGGGGGCCCTCGAGAGTCGGCTCGCGGGCGCCTGGCTCGACGTCTTCGAGGTGGAGCCTCTGCCGGTGCACAGCCCGCTCTGGCTCCATCCGCGCGTGATCGTGTCGCCTCATCACGCCGACCAGGCCCTCGACTTCCCGGCGCGTTTCGCCGCGCATTTCCTCGGGCTGGCCCGCGAAGAACACGGGGCCTGAGGCTCATCCCGAGGCCTGCCGCGGTCGAATGCTCCGGCGGCGGGCGTTCGTGCCAGCCGTTGACCCCTAGGATTCACGATGACCACCCTCCACGACTTCACGCTCCGTGCCATCGACGGCGAGGACCGCTCGCTCAAGGATCTCGAGGGCCAGGTCGCTCTCGTGGTCAACGTCGCCTCCAGGTGCGGGTTGACCCCGCAGTACGAGGGACTCCAGCGTCTGCACGACGAGTACGGCAGCCGGGGCCTCGCGGTCCTCGGGTTCCCCTGCAACCAGTTCAAGGGGCAGGAGCCGGGCACCGAGGCGGAGATCCAGACGTTCTGCTCCTCCACGTATGGGGTCACGTTCCCGCTCTTCGCGAAGGTGGAGGTCAACGGCCACGGGAGACACCCCCTCTTCGCGTGGCTGACCTCGCAGTCGACGGAGCCCGAAGGGCCCGGTGACGTGCAGTGGAACTTCGGCAAGTTCATCGTGGGCAAGAACGGCGCCGTTCTCGCGCGATTCGAGCCGACCGTTGCGCCCGACGACGCCGCTCTCGTCGCAGCGATCGAGCGCGCACTGGCGGAATGACACCGCGCTGCGGAGATCGCAGTCGCCGTGCCGCAGCGGCGGGAAGATCACGGGCTTGATCGCCGTGCACCGGATGCGTCGACAGCGGCTCACGCCGCCGGCCGCTGCGCCGCATTGGCGGCCCGTCGTCCGTCCGGGTTCATCCGTCCTCCCACCGCATGATCCACGGTCCAACCTCGACGCTTCGGAGGCGCGCGTGGCCGTCGGTTCGGTCCCTCGGGGGCATCGGCGGCCGCGCTGGAGCCCAGGGGATTCTTCGAGGCATGACGGACCGAGCGAGCCACCGTGGGGAGCGATATACTCCGGCCCCGTCAGCGTCCTTGCTGCGTTCCGTCGCTACCGGGCAGAGCCCCTTCACCTCGAGGGTCACGACGACCGATGACCAGAAGGGTTCCCCCGACTCGCCGCCCTTCTGACCCTCCCGGACTGCCTGCAGGATGCATGGATTCTCCAAAGACGCTGGCCGCGATCTGCTCGCTCGCCGTGAAGGCATCGGCGTCCGGATACGAAGGGTCGTGCCCCGCGGCGCTCAAGAGCGCAGCGCGTCGCGGACGGTGGGTTCCGGCGATGTGAGCGATCACCCGGTCGAGAGCGAGTCGAACGGGGCGCTCGGGACCGTCGATCTCGGTGGAATTCGCACGCGCGGTAGGGGGGCCGTCAGCGCTGTCCGTGACGCATAGTGCCGGGATGGATCGGGAGACCTTCGCCGCGGTCTTCCCCTTCGGTTTCACTGCGACCGGCGAGGGAAGGCTCGAGTGGTTCGGGGATTCGCTGAAGAGGCATCTGACGGGCCGCGAGGGCGCCCCGCTCTCGGATTTCGTCCGGGTTCTGAGGCCCATCGGCTGCATCGCCGACGCGTCGATGGTGCTCGGGCCCGGGCGCACGATACGTCTCCGGGTCGAAGGGCTCCCGCTGGAGCTACGCGGACACGCGTTCTGGCTCGACGACCGGGAACGCTTCGGCTTCGTCGGGTCCCCGCTCGTCCGCAGCCTCGAGGAGTTGGAGGCCTCCGGGCTCAAGCTGGTGGACTTCGATCCCAGCGACGCCACGCCTGACATGCTCATGAGCATGCAGTCGGCGCGCACCAGCCTCGACGATGCGCGCAGGCTCGGCGAGGAACTCCGGGTCGCTCTTTCCCGCGCGGAGGAGGGAATGGCGGTCAAGTCCCGCTTCCTCGCGGTCATGAGCCACGAGATTCGCACGCCGCTCAACGGATTCGGGAGCATGCTCGACCTCCTCCTGGAGGATCACAAGCGGGCCGACGCGGCGGAGCTTCTCGAGACGATGGACGACTCCGCGCGGGGGCTGATGACCCTGCTCAACGACATCCTCGACTTCTCCAAGCTCGAGGACGGGAGCGTGCGGGTCGAGTCCCGCCCGTTCTCGGCCGAGGAGGTGTTCAAGGCCGCGACCTCGCCGTTCAAGCGGCAGGCGGAGGGCGTCGAGCTGGGCGTGAGCGTCGCTCCCGATGTTCCGCCCGTGCTGCTCGGCGATCCCTACAGGCTGCGCCAGATCATCTCCAACCTCACCGGGAACGCGGTCAGGTTCACCCAGCGTGGCCGGATCGCCATCGACGCGCGCCGCGATGGGGACGACCTGGTCGTCACCGTCGAGGACACGGGGCGTGGAATCTCGCCGTCCGCCGAGGCCAGGCTCTTCGAACCGTTCAGCCAGGGAGACGTGTCCACGACGCGAGAGTTCGGCGGCACCGGACTCGGTCTCACGATCTCCCGTGAGCTCGCACGAGCGCTCGGGGGAGACCTGGAACTGACGAGGACGAGCGAGGCGGGGTCGATCTTCACGCTGCGTCTGCCCTGCGTCGAGGCGTCCGACGCCGTGAAGGCGACGCGGGACAAGGACACTCGGGCGCGCCGCGCGCGGTTCGATGGCGTCGACGTTCTGGTCGTCGACGACAATCCCACCAACCGGCTGGTCCTCGACCGCCTGCTCACGCGCCTGGGCATCACCGCTCACCTCGCCGAGGGCGGCCAGAAGGCGCTCGAGCTGCTCGAAGGCCGGCCCTTCGACCTCGTGCTCATGGACATCATGATGCCGGGGGTCGACGGGAACGAGGCCACGCGTCGGCTGCGTGAACTCGACGTGGCCTGGAGCGGCCTGCCCGTCGTCGCGCTCTCGGCGGCCGTCTTCGACGAGGATCGTGACGCAGCGCTCTCTGCCGGGATGGACGACTTCCTGGAGAAGCCGGTCCGCCTCGACGTCCTCGAGGAGACGATCGCGCGTCACTGCGGGCCGCCGAGCGAGCGTCAGGGCTGACCGCCAGGCGGCCGCCCGAGGAGCTTCCTCGGCTTCAAGGTGTGCGCGTGATCGTGGCCCAGGCCCCCGGCGCCGCTTCGTGCTCCGTCCGCTCTCCGTCCGGCCACGTCACGGCCACGCGGACAGGCCCGTTGGCGTCTCCGAGGCCGAAGTGGAGCTCGGGTGCGTTCCCGGTCAGGTAGCCCTGTCCCGCCCGCAGGGTCCGGCCGCGCGCGCGCCCTTTCGAGTCGGTGACCTCCACTCGCGCGCCGATGGCGTAGGGGTTGAGGCTCCCGGTCCAGCGCAGGCGCAGGCCCAGCCAGGTCCCTGCGCGCTCCGCGTCGTTGCGCAGGAGGACGAGGCGGCCGTTGTTCGCCGTGACGAGCAGGTCGATGTCGCCATCGCGGTCATGGTCGGCACCGGCCGCCCCGCGGGAAGGGAGCGAGATCGCCATCGCGTCGGGCGCGAGCTCGTTCGCCTCCTCGAAGCGACCCCGGCCGTTCCCGAGAAAGAGCAGATCCGTCTGGCCGACGCAGATCCCCGTGCTCTCGTAGTCGGGGCTCGTGTAGCCGTTCGCCACGTACAGATCGAGGTCCCCGTCGAGCTCGAGGTCGAAGAGCTCGGCGCCCCAGGAGGTCCGGCCGATGCCGCTCGGACCAAGGCCCGAGCGGACCGTGACGTCGTGGAAGCTCGCCCGACGGCGCTTCAGCCCGCGCCGTGAGATCAGCGCGTTCTCGTAGAGGGCGTTCGCCTCGAGCTGCCAGTTCGTGAGGAAGAGATCCTCGTCGCCGTCGGCGTCCACGTCGCCGATAGCGAGCCCCATCCCGCCCCGTGGGTCATCGAGCCCGGTGGCGAAGGACACGTCCTTGAAGGTCCCGTCACCCTCGTTGCGGAAGAGGACGTTGGGCGAGACGTCGTTGGCGATGTACAGGTCGTCGTCGCCGTCCTGGTCGAAGTCCCAGAAGGCTGCTTGCATGCCTCGGCCCTGGGCGTCCAGGAGCCCGAGCGCCTCGGTCACGTCGGTGAAGGCGAGGGCCCCCGTCTCCGCGAGCTCGTTCCGGAGGAACACGTTCCTCTGGCCAGGGAAGGCGAAGGGGAGCATCTCGACGGGGTCCTCACGCTGATAGCGATCGAGCTCCTCCGCCGGCGGCATCTTCGTCTCGTCGTAGTCCAGGTAACTCGTGACGTAGAGGTCGAGATCGCCGTCGCCGTCCGGGTCGCCGGCGATGGCGCTGGCGCTCCACATCTGCAGCGCCGGGAGCAGGGCGGTGCCGTCCTCGAAGGTACCGTCACCGCGCCCGAGGAACAGGCGGTCCGCGCCGTAGTTCGCGCAGTACAGATCCAGGTTCCCGTCAGCGTCGAGGTCGACGAGGAGCGCTCCCATGCCCGCGTCTCCAGCGGCGAGGCCCGCGGCGGCCGTCACGTCCGTGAAGGATCCACCCTCGGCGCCGACCCAGACCCGGTCGGGGAGCGGGGCGCCACCGGCCCGGCCTCCTCCCTGCAGGGCGACGAGGTCGAGGAAACCATCGCCGTTCAGGTCGCCCCAGGCTGCGCCGGGGCCCATCGTCGGGCGGATGTCGAGCTGCTCGCGAGGACCCTCGAGGTGGGCGAAGTGAATGCCGACGCGGCTCGTGACATCGACCAGAGCCCCGGTCGGAGCCCGGCGGCTCGCTTCGGCGACTTCGTCGAGGGCAGGCGACGCGACGAATCTCGATGATCCCGGGCGCTCGAGGACGATGGTGAAGGTCTTCCCGGCGTCCAGGGCGAGGAGCGACTCTGGGACGTCGAATCGCAGAGTGCCCGGCTCGGCGGCGTCCGCGCGCGTCAACTCGATCGGTGCGGCGAGGCCGACCGGCGTGCCGATCATGACGGCGTCGAGCTCGCGGCGCCCGATCTCGAGTCCGGGGACCGCACCGCGGCCGAGGATCACGACGGCGTTCGGGACGCGGAGCGCGTGAGGTGCGCGTGCTCCCAACGCCTCGCCACCGATCCGCCGCCCGACCTCGAGTCCGGACGAGGGGCCGGTGCCCGGGAAGAGGCAGAGGCGCTCCTCCGGCTGAAGCTCGAGGTCCCAGCGAACCGGCACCGAGCCTTCTCCAGGGGGCTCGTCGGTGGGGGAGGCCGTCGGGCCGACGGCGTGCCCGTCCCGTCGCGCGAGGATCCCGGTCACGTCCTGGCCGCGCGCGGTGATCGATCGCGGGATACGCAGCGCGCCGATCAGCACCGGGCCATGGCGTCCGGGCTCGGTCTCGGCCAAGGCCATGATCTCGTCGGTCCCGTGGACGAACGCTCTCGCGATGAACTCGGTCTCCGTGCCCGCCGGGACACGGAACTTCGCCTGGCGGGCGACGATCTCCACGCGCGGGACGATCTCGGAGAACGAGCTCGTGGGGGCGATGAAGTGGGTCTGGGTGTCGGCGCGACCGATGAATCGTGGAGCGTCGTCGCGGTCGAAGAGGTGGACCGCGGGGAGGGTGTCCTGTTGGAGCGCAGCAGCGAGCGAGGCGAGGATGGGGAGCCACATGGCAGGGAGGTTACGTGGCGGGAGCGCTGGCCAGGGAGTGGGCTTCTCCGTGAGTGAGAGCGAGGAGCAGGAGAGGACGGAGCGCGATCAGGAACCACTCGCCGGGGATCGCCCCGGTCGCGAGCCTGGGGGCGCGCAGGGTGAGAACGAGAGCACCCCGTCCGGAGGGTCCGGGCGGGGTGCAGCAAGCCTTGCGGTGGAGGCGCTTCCCTCGAGGTCTGGTCGGCCGTTCGGTCCACCCGTTGGGGGCTCGATGGGGTCGTGCGTTGCAGTCCCCGGAGACCGCACGGTCCGGTGAGCCGGGCCCTTCCGAGTCGGCTGCGGAGGTGTGCGCCCCCGCCGGACGGGTCATGGACGGTTCGACCTCCTCGTCGTTCTTCACCGGCGCACTGCGGTGCGCCGAAGCCGATGCCTCAGCTCAGGCGAAGCTCTCGGATGTTCTCGATCGCGAAGTCGATGCTCGATTCCTTGTCGATGTCGATGACGCGGCCACTGCCCTTGAACGGGTTGAAGATCAGCGCGCCGGTCGCGGCGCGGCCGTCCTTGAAGTAGACGGTGACCTTGTCGGCCGTGCGGGCGCCCTGGAGAGCGTCGTAGATCTTCTCCTGGGTCATCTGGCGGGCTTTGCGGACGGATGCGGATGCAGGTGCGGTGAAGGCCATGGCCTCGTATCTCCGGGCGGTTCGGTTTGTGCGGTGGCCCGAGCCCGCGATGTGCGGTGCGGGAGGGCCCGAACGGGAAAGGAATCCGTTCCTCAGGTCAGCTGGTGCCGGGCGCCCTCCGGGCGCGGCGCGGGCTTCACGGAGGACGGATCGCCCGTGGCTGGCGCGCCGTGCGGGGCGCGCTCCACGAGCTCGAGGACGTGATCGAGCCGGGGAACCAGAAGGCTCGACCACGTCTCCAGGCGATCGCCGTTCTCCGCGCGTTCACGGAGCTCGGCAAGGCTGACGAACGACCCCTCCAGCTGGTCGACCTCGCGGACCCGGGCGTCACCGTCCAGGAGCTCGAGGATCTGCACCAGCCCGACGTGGACAGCGCCCACGGCGTTCGTGTCGTCGTTGATGAGGCCCACGGGGGTCAGGCGCGTCGCGCCCGTCACCTCGAGTTCCTCTTCCATCACCTCGCGGCGTGTCGCCGCGGGCAGCGGGTCCGAGAGGCGCATGCTCGCGTCCTCGGGATCGATCGCGTCGACGGGGTTCACATGACCTCCGACGCCGATCGAGAGCTTGTCGTGGAGGCGTGCCTCGCCTCCTCCCTTCGTCCGCGCGAGGAGGAGGATCTCCTCGCCGCGCATGACGACGGTGTACGGGATGATCTGCTTGAGCGAGGGCTCGGTCTCGGCGTACTCACGCTCGACGAAGAAGCCCTTCGTCCTGACGACCTCGTCGAACCGGGTGGCCGACCACTCGTCTCCGAACACGGCGAGGCCGTGAGGGGCGCACTCGGGGAACAGTGCCGAGCGGGGGACGACGAAGACGAACTCCATGGGGAAGTGGGCGGCCAGTGCGGCGGGCGTTGGGGGAGCGCTTTTCGCCGGAAGGAGGTCCGCTGGTCGGGCCGTCGTCCGATGGTTCTCAGTCCCGGGAAGGTCCTGCGATCCGGAGCGGGACGCTCCGCGGCGAGGGGGACCTGCCGCCCTGGAGTGAGGTGCGCGTGTGCGGCGCGCCCCTGTCCCGGGCTCGATCCCTCTTCGGCAGCGCGGAGTGTGCGGCTCCTGCGGTCGGCGGCCCCCGGGCATGCCCTCGGGGCGAGGTGAAGTGCGGTGATTCGGACGATGCTCGTCCGCGGTGCGCCGTCGGCGTGGGCCCCGGCACTGGGATATGAAATCGATCCAGAGGAGTGCCCTTCGGGTCCCACCGCTCCGCCGATCAGGGATGACCCGAGGCAATGCCACGTTTATCCCCTGCGGTGCGCTGCTCCCCAAGCGCTGTCCCCCGATGTCAGCTCTGCGCGGGAGAGCCCGGCCGATCGGCCCGGTCGGCGCTGGCCGAGCGGCACCACTAGGGGCGGGGTGTCCTGAACAGAGAACTCAGGGTGAGGGGGCGTCGTGATTCCGTCAAGGGGTCCAGACACCAGATCCGGTGCAGAAAGGTCGTCTTCGCACCAGATTTCGTGGCATCGGACGCTCCCCGATCACGCATTGCCTGAATTGTTCCGCGTATCGGGACTCCTCCGGGCCACGACCTGTCGTGTTTCGCGGAAGTCGACCCCCAAGCGGCGGATCGGAGGGGCCATCGCGCCGCGCCCACCCGACCACAACATGTGGGGGGCACCCGATCGAATCCAAGGCGGACGGGTCGCGGCTCCAGCGAGCGGCGAGCTCCGCACCGAGAGGGCGAGGAGTGGTGCGAGAGGCCTTGTAAGCCGGATCCTGTACCGCGCCGGATCGCCTTGCGGCGGCCCGGCGGGCGGCAGTCATTTCTCTGGGACCGGCGTCGCCGCCGGCCTCGAACGGCCGACCCGGGAGGCTGAGGGCGCGGATCCACGCCGCGGAAGCCTCCCCTATTTGGCCTTTCTCCAGGTGGGGTTTACCGAGCCGCCTCCGTCACCGGAGGCGCTGGTGCGCTCTTACCGCACCGTTTCACCCTTGCCGCCCGGAGCGCTCGCGCGTTCCGGGGTAGGCGGTCTGCTCTCTGCTGCACTTTCCCTGGCCTCGCGGCCGGTTGCCGTTAGCAACCACCCTGATCCATGGAGCCCGGACTTTCCTCCCCGGGGTCGTCCGAGGACGCCCCGGAGCGACTGCCCCGGCCTCTCGCACCGCGCTCCATCGTAGCGCCGGGGCTCGCGGAGCAGGGGAGGTCAAAGGCTCGGAAGACCAGTCACACCAGAGGGGGGCGCCTTCGCACAATCCTGGGGCACCGGGTCCGCGGCATCGCGCGGGCTCGGGGTCCCTTCCCGAATGATCCCGCGAGTTCGATGAGCCTCGACGACGACTTCTTCCTCACCAACCTCGAGCTGCGTGAGTCCAGCCCGGACGGCGAGGCGGCCTCCGGCCTCTCGCACGCGACCATGAAGGGCATGGTCCTCCTGACCGTCCTGGAGCTCGCCGCCCGCGGCGTCCCCAAGGGGGCCGTCACCGTCATCCACGACGCCGGGGACACGGGCGAGCGCTACAAGGCGATCGCCTCGGATCTCGCGGAGAAGGGCTGGGCCGTCGCGCTCCCCGACCTGCGCGGCCACGGCCGGACCGAGGGGGAGCGTGGTCACTCGAACGGTCTCAGGGAAGTCGTGCGAGACGTGCAGGAGATCCAGGACCACCTCGCCTATCGGATGCCGCACGAGCCGAAAGTCCTCGTAGGGATCGGACTCGGGGCCAACTACGCCGCGACCTACGCGATGGAGAATCCGGGCGTCCTCTCGGGCGTCGTCCTCATCTCCCCGCTCCACCAGCCGCGCTTCGAGCGCCCCGAGGCGCCGCGCGGCTTTTCCAAGTTCTTCAAGAAGGTCCTGCCGACCTCCGAGGGACGCACCTGCTACGGACCCGATGCGCTGACGGCGGCTCCCGCGCAGGCGACCGCGTGGTCCGCCTCGGAGTTGACCCACGATGTGATCACGCTGCGCGCCATCGAGGAAGCGGAGCGGAGCGCGCGCGAGCATCTCGCGAGCATCGACGCGGCGTCCCTGCCCGTCCTCGCGGTCCACGGCGACGCGGACCCCATCAGCGACGTCGCGGGAACGCGCGCGCTCGAGGCGCGCGGCATCGACGTCCACGTCGTCGAAGGTGGGATGCATCACCTCCTGCACGACAGGAAGAGCGCCGAGACGCGCGGTGCGATCACGGCCTGGATCGACGAACGCTGCGGCGGCTGAGCGGTCTTCCTAGCCCTCGGGCTCTCCCTCGCGGATCCAGTCCTCGAGCAGGACGAGGGCGCTCCAGGAGTCCCTTCGGGCCTTGCGATCCGCCCCGAAGTAGCCCGCTTCTGCGAGGCGCTCCTCGGCTTCCTTCGTCGACAGCCGCTCGTCCTGGAGCCGGACGACGAGCTGCGGGAAACGAGCGCGCATGCGCTCGATGAAGCGGTCCACCTCGGCGGCGCGGCCGCCCCTGGAGCCATCCATGTTGAGTGGGTAGCCCACGATCACGTGGGTCACGTCCCGCTCACCAAGCAGTCGTTCCATCGCCTCGAGAGTCTCCGTGTCGCCGCCCGCCACGGTCTCGAGGGGCGTAGGAGCCACCCTCAGCGCGTCCACGGCCGCGAAGCCGGTGCGTTTGGACCCGTGGTCGATCGCGAGTGCGCCCTTCTTCATCCCGGTGGGGGCCGCGCCGGCTCAGAAGCGCTTGCGGCGCTGGCTGAACCCCGGGAGGGGCAGCCGCTCTCGCTCCTCGTCCGGGGAGAAGAACTGGGACACCAGCCCGCGCAGGACCACCGTGGGGCGCTCCATCGAGCCGCGGATGGACACGCGCAGCAGGCTGTTCTGGATGTGGTAGAGCAGCTTCGTCAGCGGACCGAGCGAATCGACCAGTCCGTAGCGCACCTCGAGGTCGCTCACCACGTCCCCTTCGAAGCTGATCGCGCCCTCGCCGACGAGGGAGAGCAGATCGCTGTCGACGCGCATGCGCTCGAGCCGCAGCTCGCCGTCCGCGATGGCGTAGTCGCAGAGCATCGTCCGGAACAGCACCGTGGTGTCGATGCCCAGCCGCGTGGAGAGGGCCTGGAAGACGGGGATCGCCCAGAGGGCCGACTCCTCCACACGGATGCTGCCGCTCCCGCGCATGTCGGTCAGGCGCTCGAAGTCACCCGCCAAGCGGATGTCGAGGTCCATGCGCCCCCGGTTGGCGAAGTCGGAGTCGAAGACGCCGCGCAGGAAGGCACCGATGTCCACGTCCTCGAGCTCTGCGCTGAGCTCGAAGGGGAAGGGCGGCGCGAGATCGATGGAGAAGAGGTTCGCGCCCTTGGAGGAGCGGCCGCCGATCGCGCGCATCATGCCGCCCTCGAAGCGGCCTTCGAGGGACTCGATGACGAGGCGCGGCTGCACGTAAGTGAGGCCGAAGCTCGCGTCAGCGAGGCTCCTGCCGGCGATCGAGCCGTTCGTACCGCTCAGCGCAGCGCGCGCGCGGAGCCCGCGGCCCTCGTGGGTCAGGTCGAGTTCGAGAGCCTCGACGCTGGCCAGCTCGATCGGGACGCCGAGGTCGACGAAGGCGTCCTCGACGGCGAGCCGCCCATTCAGGTGAACGGCCATGCCCGCGACGTCGGACTGCACGAGTTCGAGCTCCGTACCGTCCAGGTCGAAGCGGCCCCGCGCGCCGAGGTCGTCGAGGACCAGGCGCCGGGTCCGGGGGTCGAGGAAGAAGCTGAGGTGCTCCTCGTCGATGGGGAGCCCCCTGGCGTCGATTCGCGTCCGGAAGATGCTGCCTCCCTCGGTGGGCGACCACGACACGTCGCGCATCAGGACGGGCGTGCTGCCGAGCCGGCCGCGGACCTCCTCCCCGATCCACTCGTCGCTCGCGTCGATGAACCGGAGGTGGGCCGAGACATCCTCCAGCACCTGGCTGCCGCCGATCGCGAGGCGGTCCAGCCGAGCCTCGACGCCGAACGAGGTGTCCGTGAGCTCGCCGCCGGCCTCCGTCGGGAGGGTGAAAGCAGCCTCGAAGTCGACGCGGCCGGTCACGTCGAGGAGGTCGGTGTCCACGGGATCGCCGTTGCCCTGGCCTGCTCGGCTTGCCTCGCGAGCCGCGGAGATGAGGGCGCCGATGAGCGCGTCGTTGGCGATGTCGAGGCCAGCGCCGACCGCCTTGACCCGCGCCGCGCCGTCAGGGCCGGCCTCGATCGTCGCGGTCACCGGTACGGACGGGCCGGTCTGACGCCACAGGCCCTGGACGCGCCCCCGGATCGCCGTCGAGGGCAGCGAGGGGAGGTCCTCCTCGGGGTCCGGGAGGGGCGGCGCGCCGGCGCGCGCGGGACCAGGAGGCCGGGGAGGGAGTACCGTGGTGATGTGGACATGCCCGTGGGCCTCCCGCGTGACGACGTTGAACTTCCGCGGCTGGAGCCTGATACCGGCTCGCTCCGAGCTTGGTTCCAGGTCGAGCCAGGTCGCCATCCCTCCCGCGTAGGCATGGCGGCCGTCGGCCGCCGCCTCGCGCATGGCGCGGGCTTCACGCATGGGGATGGACTGCACGGCGGTGACGTGCGCGTCCAGGAACTCGGCGACGCCTGCCTCCTCCAGAGCATCGAGGGCCTCCGGGTTCTTCCGCCCGAGCTCGCCGCGAAGCTCGCTCGACCGCGGGTTCACCCCGCGCGCGTCGACCTCGAACCAGGCGAGGCTCCGGTCGCGCCCCTCGCTCTCGATCCGGCCCGCGACTCGCAGCGGCTGCGAGGCCGCGCTGGTACGCGCCTCGAGATCGAGGGCGACGAGGCCGCGGCCGCGCATGGGGCCCCCGCCGTCGTTGCGCACCTTCAGGGACCCCGTGACGCCCGAGACGGGGACTGCCAGCTCGACCCAGCGCGCTCCCACGTCCGAGAGCTGCGCGTCGAGGGCGAGGCTCATCTCCCTGCGATCGGCGGTTCGCCAGAGTTCCAGGCCGAAGTCGATGCGTCCCCCGGAGGGGTTCCAGGTGGGGAGGATCTCGCGCATCCCCGGCGCGTCGTACAGCCCCTCCATCGCGCGGCGCAAGTCACCGTCCACTGGGAGATCCTCGCTCTTCACGAGCAGGTGGAAGGGCATCGGCACGAGGCGCGCGAGCTCGGGGGAGCCGAACTGCCACGACGGGATGAAGTGGAGCGACCCCTGGACGAGCACGGGGCCTTCCGCGTGACGCGCCACGGCGTCGTAGATCCCGAGCTGGCCCTCGTAGGGGGTTCCTGGCGTCGGCCGGACGCTCCAGGTGACGTCTCCGTCCGCTCCGGTGACGGGGAGCGGGAAGCCGAACTCGAGCTGGCCCGTCTCCGGATTGATCGACCCGTGGTAGGCCAGAGCGGCCTCACCCCGCGGCCTGATCGACACGAAGCGGTCGAAGAGCCGGTCCACACGCATGTCGTCCCTGACCGCGTTGGCCTCGGTCAAGCGAGCGCCGATGGAGACGCTGGCGCGGCCCTTGGGCCGCAGCATGCGCTCGACCTCCTTGATGCCCTTCTCTCCGCCGGTCAGCTCGCTGAGGCCGTCGCCGAGTGGCGCCTCAGGGAGGCTCGCCCATGCGTCGAACACCAGCCCCTCCGGAGCGAAGCGCCCCATCCGGAACCCCGAAGCCAGCTCCAGATCCTGCCACGCCGCATCGACGACGCCGCGGGCGCTCCAGGCGGCGCGACCCAGGGGGTCTTCGCGCGTGGGCGAGAACTCGATCTCCGCGCTCAGCTCGACGTCTCGAACCCGCCTCGACCCGCTGGAGGCGAGCCAGGGAAGCGCCAGCGATCCCCCCGCGATCGCGGCGCGCGCGGTCAGGGACGGCAGGATGGAGCTGCCGACCTCGTAGGTGGCCTCCGCGACGAGATCGACGCGGCCTTCGGGATCGAAGGCCGCAGCCGTCGCGACCGGAGAGCGTCCGCGCTCGCGGAGCGCCTCGCCGGGTGCGTTGGCCGCCAGTCGGTCGAGGTCGACGCTGAGGGCCCGCGCGACGCCGCGGAGTTCGACGGTCCGGCCGCCCTGCAGGGCGCCTTCGAGCCAGACGACACCTGCTGGATCCGCGGCGACGCCGACAGCCGGCGCGAAGCGTCCGACGATGCGCGCGTCGTCCCCGCTGGTCCGGGACATCGAGAGGTCCACCGTGCCGAGGAGCGTCGGGGCGCCGTCCTCCGGGGTGATCCGCAGGTCGAAGTCGCGCACGACGACCCCGGGGCTCTTCGAGAGGAACTCCAGCGGGGAGAGCTCCTCGTCCTCCGCCGCGCTGGCCTCGATGGGGCTGGCGAGCTCCTCGGTGACGGTCAGCTCGCCGCCTCTGACCGTGAGCCGCTCGACCCGGAGGCCGCCCGAGAGCCCGAGGAGGAGCGTGATCTCGTCAGCCACCAGTTCACGCCCGGTCGGCCCCATTGCCACGCCTCGCAGGCGGACGGACCGCTCGAGCCACATGACGTCGATGTCCTCGATCTCGACGCTGGAGGTCAGGGCTCCGTCGATGCGGTCCTGGACCGCACGCGCCACCCAGCGCTCGAGGCCGGGGAGGTTCTCGAGTCCGAGGCCCAGAACGATGAGCACGAAGGAGGCCCAGCCCGCCCAGGCCGTCACTCGACCGAGCAGTCGCGCCGCGCCCGGGCCGCCGCCGCGTGGCTCCTGCGCGCTGGGATCGTTCGTACCTCTCTCTCGGGTCATCGGTGTGGCGCCTCGCCAACCCTGGAATCGGCTGGATCCGGGCTCGATTCGGCTGATTCCTCCCGATTCTCGCCGTTGACATCCCCTGTTTGGAGCGTCAATCTCCGCGAAGCGTCACGGATTCCAATCAACCACCGCACGACTCCCCACAGGAAACCCGCTCATCCGGTCGAGTCCCTCGCCCGGAGAGCAGCCCGCACCGCGGGCCGCACACCGAACAGGTAGGCACAGACATGGCCAAGAAGAAAGCCACGCGTCGCACGACGAAGAAGAAGACCACCAAGAAGGCCCCGGCCCGCAAGGCCAGCAAGAAGAAGGTCGCCAAGAAGAAAGGCGCCGTCGACATGATCATCAGCAAGAGCCGCACCAAGAACGCGGCTTCGATCAACGTCTCCGGCGACTTCTACCTCGCCCTCGACGAGAAGGTCCGCGAGCTCATCGCGGGCGCCGAGGCGCGCGCCGAGGCGAACAACCGCCGCACCCTGCGTCCGCAGGACCTCTGATCGGACGCGCGGTACCCCGCGCACCCTTGATCGACGACCCCGCCGGGAGTCGAGCGTGCCGATGGCACGCCGACGCCCGGCGGGGTCACTTCTTGGGGGAGGTCGGGGCCCTCCCCGTCAGTTGCCGAAGAGGAGGTCGTCGCCCGGCGAGACCTCGAAGACGTACTCCGCGACGGCGTCGTTGAAGTTGTCCGTCGGCGAGATGCGGAACCACCAGTGGCCGGCGTCCACCGCGGAGAACTCGATGCTCGCCTCGTCGGTCCCGTAGGTCCATCCGCCGCGCCAAGGGCCCTCTGGGTCGTCCCCGCGCTGGGCGCGTAGCTTCCAGTCTCCCTCGAGACCGGGCGGGCGAAGGAAGGTGACGGTGGCGCCGACCGCGAGGGTGACGCGTACCGGCCCGCCAGAGGTGGACTCGAGGATTGCACGCCATGGCGCGATGCTGCCCTGAGCGTTGGCCTCGGTCACCTCGAGGATCGCGTCCTTCACGGGCACCGTTGCCACGAAGCGGCCGGGCCCTTCACCGGCGCGTGCACGTGCGCCGTTCGAGCGTGCGCCGTCGGTTGTCGTCCAGGTCACATAGATCGAGCGCAGCTGGACGAAGGTCCCGTCTTCGCGGCGCACATCGAGGATGATGTCGCGCATCGGCAGGTCCTCGGGCTCGTCGTCCACGGTCTCGAGCTCGTCCATCTCGATGCGCACGCGCGCCATCGCCGGGAGCTCCTCGAGCATGTCTGCGCTCCAATCAGCCGTCCGGTTGCCGACGCTGACGGTTCCGAAGAATCGGGCCGTGGCGGGCATGATCGGGAGGTCCGCGGAGGTCAAGGTCATGCTGACCTCGCCGTCGCCGCGACCGACCCACTGCCCGTAGGTGTAGGGCTCACCTGCGTCGTCGGTCCCCTCGATGTCGAAGGTGGCGTCGACGAGCTCGACCACGCCGTCGGGATCGTGAACCTCGACGACGACACCGATGCAGGCGCGGGCGGTCCAGGTCAGGCCCTCGGTCCCCGGCGCCGCCGTCTCGGGCCCGTCGATGTCCCACGCGGGGTCGAGGGAGACCACGCGCTGGGGACCGTCTCCGAGGCCCTCGAAGGTCACCGAGCCGTCGCGAGAGGTGGTCGCGGTGCAGAGGTGATCCTCGCTGCCGGATACGAGTCGGGCGAAGTCGACGCGCTGGCGGCGACGCGTCGAGCTCATGTGGTCGACGCGCATGCCCGTGCGGAAGGCCACCAGGTCGAGGCCGGGAACGGGCTGACCCTCGGGATCGAGGACCCGGCCCTGGAGACGGTTGCCGCGGCCGAGCAAGACGCGCCATCCTTCTTCCGGACGCTCGCGGAGAGCGTCCGCCACGACCTCGCGCTGGTATCCGCTGGCCAGCACGTTGAGCGTCACCGGCGAGTCGGTGGCGAGCAGCGGGCGAGGCACGACCTCCTCGTCGAAGGAGAAGGTGCCGTCGGCGCGCGAAATCGTGCGCGTGACGCGTCCGCGCTGGGAGGGCGAGTACTGGACGTCGTCGCGAGTGAGCGAGATGGTCGCGCCACCGATCGGCAGGCCAGCCTCGTTGACGACGCGGCCGTTCAGGAATCCGGGGCCCGCCGGGGTCGCGGGGACCTCGACGCTCCCGGCACTCGACCGGCCGCTGTCGCTGGCGGCGACCCGGGGGTCGACCACGACAACGTCCTCGTCGGGCTCCTCATCGGCCGCATTCGCGACCCGGCCCTCATCGGAGATGCGGACGAGATTCTCGGGTCTGGCGGGCCCGGACGAGCCCCAGGGGGACCATGCGAGGGTCAGTGCGAGGATGGCAGCCGCGGCGATGGCGCTCCATTTCATGGCAGTCACGAGGAGGAAGGTGCCGGCCACAGCGGGCGCAGCAGGGAACGAAGGACGCGCGAGCGGCGCGAGTGCCGCGGTCCACCATTCCCAGTCGTGACCGGAGCGCTCCACGAGGCGTTCGCGTAGCTGCTCGAGGCCCTTGCGGAGGCGCCACCTGACGGTGTCCTCCGGACGGCCCTCGTGTCGCGCGATCTCCTTGATCGAGCGGCCCTCGAAGAAGTGCAGCAGCACCGTCCTGCGCTGGGGCTCCGATAGCTCCCGTGCGGCCGCGGCGAGCCTGGCCGCCGTCTCCG
The DNA here is from genome assembly GCA_965662915.1 of Planctomycetota bacterium. Taxonomy (GTDB): domain Bacteria; phylum Planctomycetota; class UBA1135; order UBA1135; genus Saltatorellus. The sequence continues at coordinate 24,734 of CBFIJG010000022.1, forward strand.
CCCGCGTGAGCAGGTCGGAGGTCGACGGCTGGTCATCGGAATCCCCGGAGGGATCCGAGCCACGCTGCTCGCGCCACGATCGGCGCCGGTCGGCGCGGCGACGATTCGCCCGGAGGCCGCGCATGACCGAGGCCAGCCAGGCCCGGACGGGGGCGCCGTCCGGGCGCTCCAGTTCGAGCGCCCGGAGGGCAGTCTCCTGGGCGAGGTCCTCGGGGCTCTCACCTCCGGAGACCAGGGCCCGTGCCAGAGCGTGGAGCCACGCGAGTTCTTCGCCGTCGATCGTGTTGGAAGCGGTCATCTATGGGGGATGGTGGGTTCGTCCTCCCACCGTTCACCGATCCCGCGCGCGCGAACGAGATCCAACCATTCTGGCCGACGAATCCAGCGGAGGCACGGATCGCCCCGTTCTCAGCGCCTGGAAGCCGCTCTTGCGACCCGGTCAGCGGCGCCGGTTCTTGGCTTCGAAGGCGCGCAGGTAGAGCGGCGTCGCGGCCTCCGGGCCCGTGCCCTCGTCGCCGTCGCCGAGCGCCGCGCCCAGTCGAAGGACCGCTTCCGCGAGGGGGCGCTCCCCCTCGATCAAGGGCACTTCGAGGGACTCCACCAGCTCCAGCGCTTTGCCGTCGCCCACGACCGCCGCGCAGCCCTCGCACCAGGCGGCGGCATCTGCCACGGGCACCACGGTGGGGGCCTCGACCTCCCTCGGGAGGTCTCGTGAGAGGTCGTAGCGCGCGGCGTAGACCTGGCCTCCGAAGGCGAATCGAAGGACGGCGACGTCGCTCGCCGCCGGGGGCGCGGCCGCCAGGGCGTGGGCCTCGAGGGACCCGACCCCGACCATGGCCGCCTGCGTCCCTCGCGTGATCCCGATGGCGGTGGCGAGTCCGACGCGGAGTCCGGTGTAGCTGCCTGGCCCGCGGCTCACGCAGACGCGCCTTAGCCTCGCGGGATCCGGAACGAGCCGCTCGATACAGAGCATCAGGTCGCTGCCGTGGCCCCGCTGAAGATCCAGGCGGACGGCCTCCAGGAGGGCGCCGTCCTCCTCACCGATCGCGACCGAGCCGCCGCGGGTCGAAGTGTCGATCGCGAGGACCAGCCCGCCGCACTCGGTCATCCGGAGATCTCGTCGAGCAGGGTCTTCACGAGGTCGTCGGCCATGGCCCTGATGCGGGCCTCGTCGAGGCCCTCGACCATGACGCGCGCCTTCGGCTCCGTTCCGGAGTAGCGGACGTTCACGCGGCCGTCGTCCCCGAGCTCCTCCTCGAAGCGGGTCCGCATCTCCTGGAACCGCTGGAGGGTCTCCAGGGGCGGCTTGGCCGCGACCTCGAGGCCCAGCAGCACCTGGGGGAAGGGCTGGAACGGCGCGCTCAGCTTGGAGAGGGGCGCGCCAGTGCGGGCGCAGACAGCGAGGACGTGCAGCGCCGTGAGCAGGCCGTCACCGATGAACCCGCTGTCGGCGCCGAAGATGATGTGGCCCGACTTCTCGCCGCCGAGGTCGAGCCCGTTGGTCTTGAGCCCCTCGACGACCTGTCGGTCGCCGACGCCGACCTCGACCACGCCGATCCCCTCGGGGGCGAGGGCGCGGTGTAGACCGCGGTTGCTCATGACGGTGGCGACGATGCGCTTGTCCTCCATGATCCCGCGCGCGGCGCGGTCCCGCGCGAGGATCGTCATGATCGCGTCCCCGTCGACGAGCGCGCCGCTCTCGTCCACGAGGAGGCAGCGATCCGCGTCCCCGTCGAGGGCGACACCGAACAGCGCGCCGGTCTCCTTGACGCGGGCTTGCAGTGACTCGGTGGCGGTCGAGCCGCAGCCGTCGTTGATGTTCTCACCGTCCGGCGCGGCGTGGATCACGTCCACGTCGGCACCGATCGCGCTCAGGACGCGCGGGCCCACCCGGCTCGCCGCTCCGTTGGCGCAGTCGAGGACCACGCGCTTGCCCGAGAGGTCGAGAGCGTCACCGCTGAGGGCCAGTTCGACGAGGTGCTTCGCGTACGCGGACTCGTGGGCCTCGACGACCGCGGGCGCGCCTCCGCTGTCCTCGGTCAGACCCGTGCTGTCGGCCTGCCGGAGGAGAGCCTCGATGCGCTGTTGCTGCTCGTCGTCGAGCTTGGCGCCGGCGCCGGCGAAGAGCTTGATGCCGTTGTCGTGCGCGGGGTTGTGGGAGGCGCTGATCATCGCACCGACCGCCACGCCGTCGCTCGCGGTGAGCCATGCGAGGCCGGGGGTCGGCAGGAGACCCGCGGACTCGGGCTTGAGGCCAGCGCGGGCGAAGCCCCGGGCGAGGGCGGCCTCGAGCGCGGCTGCGGAGGCGCGGCCGTCGTGCGCGATGAGGGCGCGTCCGCCCCCGGCTGCGAGCACCTGGCCAGCGGCGTGACCGAGGGCCTCGACAGCGGCGGGGGTGAGCCACCCCTCGAGGGCGCGGCCGCGGATCCCGTCTGTGCCGAAGATGGGGGTCGAAGTCCGGTCGATCATGGCGATTCTGGGGCGGCGAGAGCCCCGATGACGGATGGCAGGCGGGCGCGTCAGCGCGGTCGTAGCTCGAGGGTGCGGTCCTCCTCGTCGAGCTCGAGGCGGAGCGAGGCGAGCGGGTCCTTGCGCGCGGATTCGAATCCGGCGCCCAGACCTTCGCGCCAGTCGGGAAGTTCTGCGAGCTCGACGGCCGCGCGCAGGCTGACGTCGGGATCGATCTTCGCGAGGTCGACGAAGACCCGGGCCTCGCGCCGGACGAAACTCAGCAGCTCCTGGCGCCGCTGGATCCTAGCGTCCTCCACGAGCTCCGGTGGGATCAAGCGGCTGCCGTAGACGCGGACCGTGACGCGATTGGTGGGCGGCTCGAAGCGGTCCGCGAGCAGGGGCGCTTCGGGGTCGAAGGAGACGACTGCGACATCGACCTCGAGCTGGCCGAGGCTGGCCTCGGGCGCGCGGAGACGGCCGCGGAGGAAGACCTCCTCGGTCAGCTCCACGCCGGCCGAGCTCGCGGGGTCGAGGGAGAGACCGGTGACGAATCCGGAGCCGCTGTCCGCCGGGACGGAGACCGGCTCGAAGACGAGCGGACGACTGCCGTCGAGGAGCGCTTCGATCGCGTCCGCGGGCCCGCGCACGGGAGCGCTGGCCGGTGCGAACTCGAGGGTCGAGAGGACGACCTCGAGGCCGCCCGCAGCTTCGATGCCCTTCGGGCGCTCCGCGCCGTCGTCGGTTCGCTCGCGGAAGAGAGCCGGATCGAGGGGGACCCGCGCCGTGCGGTAGCGATCGATCGAGAGGGGCAGCGTTCCACTGCCCTCGATGCGGACCTCGAGGCCCGCCACGAAGCTGCCCTGGCCCCACCGGATGGCATCGACGTCGATCTCGCGCTCCGAGCCGATCCACGACTCGTCGACGACGAGCACTCCTCCGATCCCTCCGGCCAGGCCGCCCAGCGTCGCCTGCGCGGCGCTCGCACTCACGGCGAGTGCGCGGCCGCGGGCGGGGCGCTGAAGGTAGGCGTCGTCGGAGGGCAACAGGATCGTGAGCACTCCCGGGACGGGCTGGACGTTCGCGTCCTCGCCCTGTTCGACGCGGACCTCGACGCTGAACTCCTGGGTCGTGCGGACCGATCGGAACGCCACGAGGAAGAGCCCGAACCCGAGGAGGAGGGCGAAGGCCTTCTGTCCGGGGTTCCCGAAGAGCGCGCGTGCCACGCGCGCCCACGGGCCTGCGCGCCTCGACTTCGACTCGTCGCCGCCGAGCCGCACACGCAGCTCGTCCGCGAGCTCGTCGCGGACGACCTTGCGCTCCATCTGCCCGTCCTGGCAAATCGTGATGAGCCCTGTCTCCTCCGACACCGCGACGACGATGGCGTCCGTCTCCTCGGACAGGCCGAGGGCCGCGCGGTGGCGCGTCCCGATCGAGCGCGCGAGGTTCTCGCTCTCGGTGAGCGGCAGGATCGCCATCGCGGCAGCGATCCGGCCCTCGCGGACGATCACGGCGCCGTCGTGGAGCGCGCTTCCCGGGTGGAAGATGCTGTCGAGCAGGTGGCGCGAAACGCGGGCGTCGACTCGGACGGCCTTGCGTGTCCACGCGTCGAGGGCGACCTGGCGCTCGAAGGCGACGAGCGCCCCCTGCTTGCGCTTGGCCATCGCCGCGCAGGCCGCCGCCACCTCGTCAGCGACGTCCCCGCCGCGCGAGCCGATCACCGTCCGCAGGAGCGGGTTGTCCCCGAGGCTGACGATGCCCCTCCGCAGCTCGGGCTGGAAGACGATCGCCAGGATGACGACGACGAAGCCCGTGAGCGTCTCGAGGATGTACTGGAGCTCCGCGAGTTCGAGCCAGCGGGCGACGCCCAGCAGACCGCCGAAGACCACGAACAGCGCGATGAGGACCCCGCGGACGAGGCCGCTCCCCCGGGACGTGCGCAGGAACGACAGCACGATGTGCGCGCCCACCGCCAGCACGAGGACCTGGAGGATCGTCTTGGGGTCGAGGTTCATGGGGTGGAGGCGTGGGCCCTGGGCCCCATGATTGCGATCGGAGCGCCCTGGCGCACGGGCTTCCCGGTCTGCCGCTCATCCATGGATCGGCTGGATCGGCCGCCGGGTGTAGCGACCGACGGCGCTGGCGGCTCAAGCCCGCGCCGATCGCCCCGGGATGGCCCCTGCGATGGCCCCTGCGATGGCCTGGGCGACGAGGACCGCCTCCCGCATGACGGCGACGTCATGCACCCTCACGACGTCCGCGCCGCCTCCCGCGACCGACAGGGCCAGGCAGGCCGCCGTTCCACCCAGCCGATCCACGGGCCGGTCCTGGCGCTCGTTGGCGAGGAAATCGCTCTGCTGCTCGGTCCCGGTGATGTGCCCGATGAACGACTTGCGAGAGGCCCCCAGGAGCAGGGGGTAGCCGAGCGCTCGGATCTCACCGAGCCGGCCGATGAGGGCGAGGTTGTGCTCCAGGCGCTTCCCGAAGCCGATCCCCGGGTCGACGGTGATGCGGTCGGGCGGGATCCCGGCATCGAGGGCTGCTCTCGCGCGGCTCTCGAGGTGAGCACACACCTCGCGCACAGGGTCCCCGTCGTAGCGGGGGTCCACCTGCATGGTCCGCGGATCTCCCTGGCGGTGCATCAGGACGACGTGGACGTCGTGCCCGCTGGCTCTCAGCGCGGAGACCGTGGGCAGCATCTCCGGGTCGGCCAGTCCGCCGCTGACGTCGTTGACGATGATCGCGCCGGCCTCGATCGCGGCACGGGCGACCTCGCTCTTCATCGTGTCGATCGAGACGGGCGCGCGCGTCCCCACGGCGAGGCGCTCCACGACGGGGAGGACCCTCCGTAGCTCCTCGTCCGCGCGGACGGGGTCGGCGCCGGGTCTGGTCGATTCGCCGCCGACGTCGAGGACGTGGGCTCCTTCCGCGACGAGCTCCAGGCCCCGCGCCTCGGCGGCGCCTGGATCGATGTAGAGGCCACCGTCGGAGAAGCTGTCGGGCGTCACGTTCAGGACGCCCATGATCGAAACCGGGGCGCCCTCGGCAGGGCGCCCCGGTTCGTGGAAGGGCCAGGGGCGCTGCCGCGCGCCCTCGTCCGGTCCGGCAGTCACGCGGGGGAGAGACCCGACAGGGATCCACCCTCGCCGCCCAGCTCCGGCTCCGGACGGGGCGGGGGAGTGGACTTCTTCGAGAGGCGCTCCTCACGGAGCTCCTCCGCGGTCTTCTCACGCAGGCCCTCCGGCTGGGCGCCCCCGATGAGCTGCTGGATCTCCTCGCGCTCGAGCGTCTCGTAGAGCAGCAGGCCCTGGGTGAGTCGTTCGACGGCCTCACGCTCCGCGGTGACGATGCGTGTCGCGACCTCGTAGGCCTCTCGCATGAAGCGTTTGATCTCCTGGTCGATCTCGCGCGCCGTCTCCTCCGAGTGCCACTTGCCGCTCATCAGCTCGGTCCCGAGGAAGTCGGAGCCCTGGCGCTCGGCGTAGTTGATCGGCCCGACGGACGAGGACATGCCCAGCTCGGTGACCATCGCGCGCACCAGCTCCGTGGCGCGGCGGATGTCGTCCGACGCGCCGGCGGAGATGTCGCCGCAGAAGATCTCCTCGGCGACGCGGCCGCCGAACAGGACGGCCAGGCGCCCGACGAGGCGCTTCTTCTGGGTGTGATAGCTCTCCTTCTCGGGGAGCATCATCGTCGCGCCGAGGGCCCGGCCGCGGGGCACGATCGTGACCTTGTGGGGCACGTCCTGATCCTCGAGCTTGGCCGCCACGATCGTGTGGCCGGCCTCGTGGTACGACGTGATCTCGAGATCCTCGTGCTCGATGTTGCGGGAGATCTTCTGGCGCCCGTAGCGCACCTTCGCCGTGGCCTCCTCGAGGTGGGGCATCTCGACCTCTTCCTTTTTGTCGAGGGCGGCCATGATCGCGGCCTCGTTGACGATCGCGGCGAGGTCCGCGCCGGAGTATCCGGGCGTGCCCTTCGCAAGCTCACGCGGGTCGATCTCCTTCGAGGTCTTCACCCTCGCGAGGTGCACATTGAGGATCGCCTCGCGACCCTCGAGGTCGGGCAGATCGATGGTCACCTCGCGGTCGAAGCGGCCGGGCCGCAGCAGCGCGGGGTCGAGGACGTCGGGCCGGTTGGTGGCCGCGACGACGATGATCCCCTCGTCCGTCGCGAAGCCGTCCATCTCCACGAGGATCGCGTTCAGGGTCTGCTCGCGCTCGTCGTGGCCGCCGCCCATGCCGCTACCGCGGCGCCGGCCCACGGCGTCGATCTCGTCGAGGAAGATGATGCAGGGCGAGTTCTCGCGCGCCTGTTTGAAGAGGTCGCGCACGCGGCTCGCGCCGACGCCGACGAACATCTCGACGAAGTCCGAGCCGGAGATAGAGAAGAAGGGGACCTCGGCCTCGCCGGCGATGGCCTTGGCGAGGAGGGTCTTGCCGCATCCGGGCGAGCCGACGAGCAGCACGCCGCGGGGAATGCGGCCTCCGATCCGGGTGAACTTGCCCGGGTTCTTCAGGAACTCGACCACCTCGCGCACCTCGGCCTTCGCCTCCTGCGCGCCGGCGACGTCCTCGAACGTCACGCCGGTGTGGTTCTCCTTGGTGTACATCTGCGCGCGGCTCCGCCCGAAGCTCATCACGCCGGCGCCCGAACCCTGGTTGCGCATCTGGCGCATGAAGAGCAGGAACACCATGAAGATGAGGATCCACGGGCCCCACATCAGCAGGAGCGTCGCGAGGGAACCGTCGGCCGGGCCGTGCACGGTTCCACCGTTCTTCGTCAGGTCGAAGTGGAACGGGCGCGGCATCACGCCGGCTCCGGCGAGGGTGCCGCGGAGATCGCCCAGTCGCTCACCGAGCTCGGTGACCTGGATGCTGACGGCCCTGTCGCGCCCGCCGGTTCGCTCGCTCAGGAAGCCGTCGCGGACCGTTCCGAAGACGAAGAGCTCGTCGGTACGCTTCTCGACCGGGGCCGGGGGCGGGGTGGCGTCGGACTCGACCTCGGCGTCCGTCGCAGCAGCTCCGTCGGTGCGCAGCTTGGTCACGACCCACGCCTCGTCGGGGAGGAACCGGCCTGCGGAGAGAGCGGCCTCGAGGTCGGCGGCCTGGACCTGGACGTAGTCGGTCTTGGCCTTCATCTCGCGCCACTCGGCCTCGTTCTCGGAGATGCTCGCCACGGAGGTCTCGAAGAAGCTCGGCTTGTTCGGGTCGCCCGCCACCAGGGTGCCCTCGATGCCGTTCTGGCCCTTGAACTTGAGCTGCTCCACTCGCCCGGTGACCAGGTGGTAGAGAAACTCGTCCTGGGAGAACTGCTGCGTGTTCCTCAGGGCGCTCCCGCTGAACGCCACGAGGACCACGACGATCACCGTGAGGAACAGGAGAAAGGACCCGAAGGGGCGCGGCTTGCGCCCTTTCTCGCCCTGGTTCTGAGTTTCGGCCATGGTGTGGTTATCGACCCGGAGCCGCGGAATCTCCAGGGGAGCCCGGCCGCAGCGTCGGATGAATGTGGTCTCGGGATACGCGCGACCCCCGCAGGGCTCCAGTTTACGCCGCATTCGGGATCCGCATTCTCCGCGGGCGGGAAACTTGGGACCCGCGAGTGCGTCAGGCCGCCGGGGGGGGGCCGGCGCTGCGTCAGCCGGCCCCCGGCGGTCTTCGCGCCGATCACCTGCGCGGACTCGGCGTTCCGCCGTCGGTGGGTCGAACGACCCCGTGGTGCAGCCCGGCGACGAGCGTGAGCACGATCCTGTCCGCGGCGTTTCGGAGGGCGTTGTCGACCGCTTCGCCCTCCCTGCCCGGGACGTCGATGGCGGTACCGAAACCGACCTCGGTCCGGGTCCGCCCGACCTCGGCGTCGCCAGCGCGGTCCACGAGCTGCGCGGCGACCGTCACGATCTCGCGGGTCTCCACGACGCGGTTCTGACCGGTCCGCGCTCCGGGTCCACGGCGGAACCCTTCGATCGCACCGCGGACCACCAGGTCGGCGCGTTCGGGGGACACGAGTTCGAGCGATGTGTGGCGGCGCGCCGCGTCACTGAGGGCCTGATGCAGCCGGCGCTCGAGGTTGGGCACCTGCGACTCGTTCCCGAAGATCTCCACGCCGATCGACACCGACTTCCGCCCGTCGGGGAGCGTCGGAGCGAGCCCCGCGCTATACCCGCAGCCCGCCGAGCCGAGAACGAGGAGCAGGACGGAGAGGGGCAGGATCCACGCGCAGCCCACGAGGGCGACGGCGGCTCGCGCTGCGTGGCTCGGCGCTTCGAGGAGGTGCATGGTTCGGGGGAGAGCGGGGTCAGGTGCGGCGGGGATCAGCGCCCTTCCTGGGCCTGCTCGTCGACGCGCGCGCCCGGCACCAGGTCTCCGGGAGTCGTCGTGCCGGTCCCTCCAGGATCGAATGCGTCGGGCGCCTCCAGCTGGTCGGGGGGGAGGCGCGGGGCGTCCACGCGCTCGATCTCGTCCACCTCCTCGAGGAAGGTCACCAGCTCGTCGATCTGCTCGGGGTTCCCCGCGCGGCGCGCGAAGGTCAGGCCCCGTTCGGCGTGCTGTCTCGCGCCCGGGGGGTTCTTGATCCGCGCGTAGAAGCGCGCCACCACGAGGTCGTTGTCGGCGAGCCGCTGGAGGCAGTCCACCAGCGTTCGGTCCACCTGCGCCCGCAGCTCGTGATCGCCGTAGGACTCGATCCACAGCTCCAGCTCGGCGAGCGCGCGGATCATCGCGTTGCGGCCGTACTCGGGGCCGTCGAGGTCCTCGAGGCGCAGCCTGGGGATGTCCGCCTCGCTCTGGATGCGGTACGTCGAGGACTGGGCCCACACGATCAGCTCGAGGTGCTTCTCGATGGCCACGTCGAACAGCCTCTGGCTCTCGTAGATCTGCGCGAGCGTGAAGAGTGCGTCGTCCGTCTTGTCGTGCGTGGGGTACTCGGCGCTCAGGTACTCGTAGACGCCGGGCGCGCGGGCGGCGTAGCTGAAGATGAAGTAGCGGCGGCCCGTGTCCGTGCGATAGTCCTCGGCGAGCTCGAACAGGAGGTCGCCGGCCTCCTGGCGGTAGGGGTGCGACGGGTAGAGCTGGTCGATGCGGCGGAGCGCCTTGAACGCGTCGGCGCGGTCACGGTTCTCGAAGTGCAGGCGTGCGGCGCGCACCCCCGCGGGCACTGCGATGCGCGCGGGGAGCTCCGCCTCGAGCAGATCCTCGAGGTCCTCGGGGTCGTCTCCACGCGCCGCCAGCTCCTCCGCGCTCCGCTCGAGGAGCTGGCGCACGGCGAGGCGCTGGCCAGGCTCGAGGGCGGCCCGGTTCGCTTGCACCATCAGCCCGACGATCGCCGCGAGCTCGGTGGGTGAAGCGAGGGGGATCGACGCGTTGCTCGCGCGCTCGATGGCCGCAGGGACCTCGCTCGCGCTCAGGGTCGAGGTGCTCGCGATCGGGCCGCTCCGGCACGCGGTCACGGCGAGGAGCGCCATGACCGCTGCGGCGGCGCTGCGGAGGTGGGTCGTCAACGGGGTCGTGCTCGGGGCGGGGCCGTGGGCGCGGCGCCGCGGCGGTTGCGGTCGGGTGCGGCGAGGAAGTGGGCGTGGCTCCTCGGCCGCGACTCCAGGTGATGGTCCAGGAACCGGGCCGCGAAGTCGAGCAGGCGTTCCGGGTCCGCGCGCCGTTCGCCGCCCTTCCGTCCGTCCGCCAGCTCCGCGGCGCGCTCCAGCACGTCGACGGGGAGGGTGCCGACCCGAACGCCCTGGGCGTGCAGCTCGGCGGCGTGCCGGGGGCAGAGGCGCCCTCCTGCCTGGGTCGAGAAGGCGGCGCGCCCCTGCGCCCCGTCAGGCGAGGGCGCCCGCTCCCCGCACACCGCGCAGAGCTCGAGAGCGGGCTCCAGACCGAGGATCTTGAGGATCCTCAGCTCGAAGGTGGCGAGCACGAGGGCCGGGGCCGGGCCTTCGCGGGCGCTCGCCCCGCGGTCGAGGGCGTCGAGGCCGCGCTCGAGGAGCTCGAAGGTTCCCTGCTCGACGGCGCCGGCCCGTGTGGCGAGATCCACGAGCTCGACCATGGTCTGAGCCGCGCGATAGGCCCCGAGATCCCGCGTGGGGCCGCGGCGCCGCTGCAACAGCTGGCCCGTGCGGAGCGTGCCGAGCTCCCCGGGCACTCGGGGCGGCGTCCACTCGAGGCTCAGCGTGTCGAACCAGTCGAGGACGCCGCAGAAGCGGGACTTCGGCCGGTGGGCTCCCTTCGCGATCAGCTCCACGCGCCCGCTCGAGCGCGTCAGCACGTGGACGATCAGCGACGACTCGCCGTAGGGCGTGCGCCGCAGGAGGAGCGCCGCGTCCGTGATCGGAGGGCGCCCTCTGCGCCCCGTCCGACGCGTGCGACTCATCCCGCCTGGCTGTGGCGCAGGGCCCGCGCCGGGTCGACGCTCGGGGAGGCGCCGCGCTCCTCGAGGCGCCTCTTCTCCGAGGCGAGGCGCTCCAGGCGCCACTTCGGACCGCGATCGACGGTGACCCGGAGGACGCGGCGATCGCTGGATTCGGTCACGACGAGGATCGCACCCGCCGCCTCGAGCCGCTCGCCGCTGGCCGGGAAGCGCCCGAGCTCGCTCAACACGAACCCCGCGAGCGTCTCGTAGTCGGCCTCCTCGGGGATCTCGAGGCCGAGCTCCTCGTTGACCTCGGAGACGTGCAGGCTCGCGTCGGTGTCCACTACGCCCGATTCGGTCGTCACGAAACCGCGGTCCTCCTCGGCGTACTCGTCGTCCACGTCGCCGAGCACCTCCGCCATGACGTCGGCGAGAGTCACGAGCCCCGCGGTTCCGCCGTACTCGTCCACGACGATGGCCATCTTCTGGCGCTGCGCCCGGAAGTCGGCGAGCAGCTCGGGGACGAGCTTGGTCTCCGGGACCAGCAGGGGAGGACGCATCACCGAGGTGATCGGGGTCGTGCCCAGGCGGCCTTCGGCCACGGCTTTGGCTGCCTCGAGGGCCGTCAGCGTGCCGATGATCGAGTCCACCGTCTCCGCGAAGACCGGGATCCGCGAGAAGCCCGACGACGCGAAGACCTCGACCGCCGCCGCGAGCCCCGCCTCCTTCTCGACGGCCCTGATCTCCGTCCGGGGCGTCATGACCTCGGCGGCATCGACCTCGCTGAAGTCGATGACGTTGGCGATCATCTCGCGGGTGTCCGCGCCGAGCTCACCGCGCAGGGAGGACTCCTCGACCATGGCCCTGAAGCCCTCGACGAGGCGGCGCGTCTCGTGATTCGTGTCCGGGGTCCGGAGGATCCGGAGGATCGGCTGGCGCAGCCAGGTGAGCAGTGCGATCGCCCAGCCGAACGGGCGAAGCGTGATGGCGAGCGCCGGCAGCCCGTGGGCCAGCAGAGCCTGCGCGCGCGATTGGGCGAGCGCCAGGGGAAGAGAGTGGGTGAACAGGTGCAGCGCGAGGCCGCCGATCGCACCCGTCACCAGCACGCTCTCGAGCAGACCGAGGCGCGCGACGTCCCTGACGAGGGCGAAGAGTCCGGCGGTCGCTGCGGCGCGCAGCACGAAGGCGGCGAGGCTCGCGCTCGCGGCGAGACGCTCGGCTTTCTCGAGGTCCTCTCCGAGGTGGCGCCGGAGCTCGGAGGTCGTCTCCGGGTCGTGCTGCGCTTCCTCGAAGACGGAGGGGAGCGTTCTGGCGAGGCTGGCGGAGAGGCTCGCGTACAGGGTCGCCATGAGGGCGGCGCCGGCCAGGCCGAGGACAGGCGCGAGGAGGCCCGCGCCGTCGGCGGCGACCTCCCGCCCGTCGAGCGCGGCGAGGGCCACGCCCGGCGTCTCGATGGAGGTCGTCTCGATCGACGGCGGCGCAGGCCTGGAGGGCTCTGCGGAGGCTGGCGGAGGCTCCGCCTCGTCCCCCGAGGGGGAGCCGGTTCGGGCTGGATCTTGAGGTGCGGTCAACGTGGGGGCGGCGGCACAGGGGCGGCGGCTTGCCCTCAAGCGTACGACCATGGCGACCGGGCGGGCCAAAGTCGGTCCAGGCATGCGACACGTGCATCTCGTTACGAAGGCGGAACGGTCGGCCCCCTCCTCAGCGCGAGATGGCGAGTTCGGATTTACTGTAAGTGCCTTACCCGTATGCGCTTGCGTTTCTCTGAGCGTGTTGTTGGCGGCGAGCTGGCACGGCGTTGGCACTGATCGGCCGTTCGACCCCTCCTCCCACGGACCCGACCCCGACCCGATGCTGGCGACCACAACCGAGACCACCCGCGCCCTCGAGACCGACCTGATGACCGCTTTCCAGCGGAGTCGCGGATCGGTGGCGTTCGAGGAGCTCTACGCAGCGTCCGCCCCGGGGCTCCTTCGATGGATCGAGCAGTGCCCTGCTGTCCGAGCCCACGGCGTCGACCCGCTGGAGGCTCTCCAGGACACCTTCGTCAACGTCTATCGCTACGTCGGTTCGTTCCGCCCCGACGCTCCCGGCGGATTCCGGGCCTGGGCACGGACGATCGCAGCGAACGTCGTGCGGCGGGCGCGGCGCCGTCCAGCTTCGGCGGGCGTGCCGTTCTCCGATGCGCCCGCGGCTTTGGACGCTCCCGCGGATCGCCGCTCCTCTCCGCAGGCCTGCGCGGCGGACGCCGAGGACTCGGAGGAGCTGCGAAGCGCCTACGCGCTGCTCCTCGTGCACTACGCGGCGGCCTTCGATCAGCTCAAGGAGCGGGACCGACAGGCACTCCAGATGGTCGAGGTGGAGGGGGTCGGCTACGCGGAGGTCGGTCGCCGGCTCGGCGTCGGCCGCTCGAACACGAAGATGATCGTGTTCCGCGCGCGCCAGCGCCTGCGCGCGGAGCTCTCGCGCACGCTCTGCACAGCGGACGTGGAGATCGAGGCCCCCGCGGTCGCGCGCTGCGCTTGAACCGGCGGGACGGTTAGGCTGGGCGTCGCCCATGACGCCCAGTTCGCACGGATCCGGCGCCCCCGCGCCCTGCACCCTCCTCGTCGTCGGGATCGGTGAGCTCGCGACTCCGCGGGGCAGCGATCCCCTCGGCGGCGCTGGCCTGGGGCGTGTGCACCACGCGCGGGGCCAGGCCGTGGCCTGCGACGGCGATCGGATCGTCGCCGTGGGCCCGGAGAAGGAGCTACGCGCGCGCTTCGCGGCGACCGAGGTCCTGGACGCCTCGGGCGGGCTCGTGATCCCGGGACTCGTGGACGCGCACACGCACCCCGTGTTCCTCGGGACACGGGAGGGTGAGTTCGAGCAGCGCATCGCGGGGCGCTCCTACGTGGAGATCGCCGCCGCGGGCGGCGGCATTCGCTCGAGCCTCCGCGGCGTCCGCGGCGCCGACGAGGCCGCGCTGGTCGCAGCGCTCCTGCCGCGGCTCGATCGTTTCCTCGCGCTCGGCACGACCACCATCGAGGCCAAGACGGGGTACGGCCTCACCGTGGCGGACGAGCTCAAGGGGCTCGACGTCATCGCGAGCGCCGATCGTCACCACGCCGTCGATCTCGTCGCCACCTGTCTCGGCGGCCACGACGTGCCGCCGGAGTTCGAGGGGCGCGCGTCCGAGTGGGTGGAGGTCGTGGCGAACGAACTCTGGCCCGCTGCCGCTCCGAAGGCCACCTTCGCCGACGTCTTCACCGAGAGCCACGTGTTCGGACTCGAGGACTCGCGGCGCCTCATGGAGTCGGCGCGGGACGCGGGCCTCGAGCTGCGCATGCACGTGGACCAGCTGACGGCCCTCGGCGGCGCCCAGCTGGCGGCCGAGCTGGGCGCGCGCAGCGCGGATCACCTGGAGCACGTCACGCCCGAGGGCATCCGGGCCCTCGCCGAGCGCGGCGTCCAGCCTGTGCTCTGCCCGCTGGTGCCGCTCTACCTCGGCGAGTCACAGGAAGCGCCCGCGCGGGCGATGGTCGACGCCGGTCTCGCGCCCGCGCTCTCGACGGACTTCAACCCGGGCTCTTGCTACTGCATGAGCCTGTTCGAGGTCATGTCCTGGGGAGCGCTGCGCTACGGATTCTCGGCGGACGAGGCGTTGACCGCGGCGACCCTGAACGCAGCGGCCTCCCTCGGCCTCGGGAGCGATCGTGGCTCGATCGAGTCCGGGAAGCGCGCGGATCTCGTCGTCACGGACCTGACGAGCGCTGCCCACCTGACCTACGAGCTCGGCCGTTCGCCGGTCCGCGCCGTGGTGAAGGACGGGCGCGTGGCCTGGCGGGGCTGATCCCGCCGCTTCGTCGCGGTCCTCCGGCGGCCGGGGAGCCCGGTCGCGCCGAGACGCCTCAAGGCCGGCGGTTTCCGATGCGCCCGGCCTCGGGCGGCGGGTAGGGTTCCCGCCGTCATGGCCGACAAGAGCTTGATCCAGCCCAGGACTCTCAAGGGCTTCCGCGACTTCCCGCCGAGCGCGATGATCCCGCGCGAGCGTCTCATCGACACGGCGAAGGGGGTCTACCGGAGCTACGGCTTCGCGCCCATCGACACGCCCGCGCTCGAGTACACCGAGGTGCTGCTGGGGAAGGGCGGCGCGGAGTCCGACAAGCAGATGTACCGCTTCGAGGACCACGGCGGCCGCGACGTGGGGCTGCGCTTCGACCTGACCGTTCCTTTCGCGCGCTTCGCCGCGAAGCACATCGGCGAGCTCGGCACGCCCTTCAAGCGCTACCACGTCGGCCCGGTCTGGCGCGGCGAGAACACCCAGCGGGGTCGCTACCGCGAGTTCCTGCAGTGCGACTTCGACACGATCGGGACGCCCAGCGCCGTGAGCGACGTGGAGTCCGCGCTCGTGATCCACGACCTCTTCCGCGCGCTCGGCTTCGAGCGCTTCACGATCCGGATCAACGACAGGCGCCTGCTCACTGGCGTGCTCGAGCACCTCGGACTGGTGGAGCGCCAGACCGACGTCCTCCGCGCGCTCGACAAGCTCGCCAAGATAGGCGCCGAGAAGGTCGCCGCGGAGCTGGTGGAGACGGCGGGCGCGAGCGAGGAGCAGGCGGCGGCAGTGCTCGCCTTCGCCTCCCTGGAGGGCGACCCCGCCGCGCTGCTCGATCAGGCGGCGCCGATGGTCGGCGCGTCCGAGGTCGGCCGCGCCGGCGTCGACGGGCTCGGCGCGCTCTTCGAAGCCGTGGCCGCCGCGGGCGCGGACCCGGCTCGCTTCGCCCTCGATCCGAGCATCGCGCGAGGGCTCGACTACTACACGGGGACGATCTACGAGACGTTCCTCGATGATCTGCCGGGCATCGGCAGCTGCTGCTCCGGCGGACGGTACGACGACCTCGCGGGGCTCTACACCAAGCAGCACCTCCCCGGCGTGGGCGCCTCGCTGGGTGTGGATCGCCTGCTCGCGGCCATGGAGGAGCTCGGGCTCACCGACGGGGCCGCGGCGCCCTGCCCGGTCTTCCTGCCGATGCTGGACGAGGGGAAGGAGCAGGAGTACCTGGCCCTCGCCGGGGAGCTGCGCCGGGCGGGCGTGGGGGTGGAGCTCTACCCCGAGGCCCGCAAGCTGGGCGCCCAGCTCAAGTACGCGGACCGCAGGGGCTTCCGCTTCGCGGTCATCGCCGGCGGCCGTGAGTTCGACGCGGGCACCGTCCAGCTCAAGGACCTTGCCTCGAAGGAGTCCCGTGAGGTGCCCCGCGAGGACGTCGCGGCCGCGGTGAACGGAGCCGGGGGCTGACCATCGCGGCAGCAGCGCCGGGCGCTCCGCCGCACGGGCTGACGTTCGGCTCTTCGTGCCGTCCCGCGCTCCGCCCGCTGCTTCAGGCGCTCCTCGATCGTCGCTCGCTCCGTCATGGTGAGTCGCGGGCGGCCACGAAGCTCTAGCGCTCCACGGAGCTCCGAGGAGCAGCGGCGCCGGCCGTGTCCGGCTCCGAGAGGCGCCGCGCGAGCTCGACGCCGCGCTCGATCTCTCCCCGTCCGGCGGGGCGCGCCGCCGGGTCACAGGCGCGCTCGAGGGCCGCGACCATGAAGGCCTCGAGGCCGGCGGCCTCGGGGTTCTCGGCCTCGATCCGAGCCGCGTGGCGTCTGGGGGGCTCGCCGACCCGCTGGCGCCAGCCGCGTCCCCGCAGGGCCCGCATGACGGCTGCGAACCCCTCGTCCAGCGCAGGTGGGCTCGCGATCGGGCGCGACGGTCGCTCCGTCGGCGCTCGGGTCGCGGCACGCGGTTGGCTCCGGATCATCCGCGCGAAGAGCGCGGAGGCCATCAGGAGCGCCGCGAGCGCTCCTGCGATCCAACCCGTGCCAGACCCCGCGATCGCACGCGTTCCGTCGATGACGAGCGCGGCCAGGGATGAGGTCCGCCCGGGGCCATCGCGGCGTCCCTCCTCCGACTGCGCGAGCGGGGACCAGCCTCGAAGCGCGCCGCCCACGGTCGCGTCGCCGGGCGTCGGGTCGAAGGGGAGCCACCCGGCTCCCTCGAAGTGCACCTCGATCCAGGCGTGCCCGTCGCGCTGGCGGACCAGCCACCGTCCACCGCCCTCGGGCGCCTCGATCCGCTCGCGGGCCACGTAGCCCGCGGCGATGCGCGCGGGGATCCCCGCGCGACGCAGGAGCATCACGGCGAGGGACGCGAAGTGGGTGCAGCTTCCGCCGCCGCGTTCGAGGAGCGCACCGCAGCCCTCGGTCCCGAGGAAGTCGACCGAGTAGAGCTCGTAGGCGAAGGAGGAGCGCAGGTGCTCCACGACCGTCATCACGCGTTCGAAGTCCGACGAAGCGCCCGCGACGAGGTCGCTGGCGAGGGCGTCGAGCCGCGCACTCGCGGTGCGGAACGCGCGGTTTCCTCGCGGGTCCTCGGGGAGCGTGAGGGCGAGATGCTCGGCCGGCAGGCTGCCGCGCGCGACCAGGCCGCGCGCCTCCACGGCGCTCAGTTCGTACGTGATCTCGGAGCGGACGCGGACGGCCCGGCGCTCCTCGAGGGCGTCGAGGTAGAGAGCCTCGGAGGACGCGTCGCGGGCGATGGTGGAGAGTTCGGCCGCCGCTAGGCGATGGGGCGCGAAGACCAGCTCCAGCGCCGGGCCGCGGCTCCTCACCTCCAGCTCGATCGCGCTCCGAGGGAAGGTGTCTCCGTCCTGCGTTGCTGCCCGCTTGACCCATCCGTCGCCGTCGGCACGCTCGACCGTCCGCGGGCCCGCTCGCTCGCGCAGGACGCCGTTCTCGTCGAAGGCCTCGATCACGAACCCGCGGAGGTGCACGGGGCGATCGGGGTCGGGCCACGTGTTCCCGGGGTCGAGGAGCTCGAGCACGGGCACGTCGGACAGCAGGTTGCCCAGCCCCGGGCCGGCGCCGGTGGTCTCGCCAGCAGCGCCGCGGCGGCTGCGCCCCGTGGGGTCAGGGGACACGAGCGTCTCGGGCCCAGGCGGCTCCGGAATGGCCTCGGCGAGGGCGGCAGCGCGCGCGCGCGCCTCCTCGAGTGCGCGGGGCCCG
>CBFIJG010000023.1:0-40229 GCA_965662915.1 Planctomycetota bacterium
CCCGGCCCACGCACGGCCGGCGCACCGCCGCCCCCCACCGAACAGCATGAACGGATCCGCCCACGCGCTCTCCCTCGCCGCCTGCGGCCTCATCGCCATCGGGCTCCTTCAGCAGAAGGACGAGCTCGGCTACCAGGACACGCCCCTGATCCCGAACACCCGGTGGCACGTTCACGACGGGCTCAGGCCCCAGCCGCGCGTGGTGACGCCCGGGGAGGGCACCGCGCCCCCCAGCGACGCCACGGTCCTCTTCGACGGCACGAGCCTCGACGCCTGGAGCGGCGGGCCCTGGGCCCTCGGCGAGGACGGCACCATGACCGTGAACGGCAAGGGCGGCATCCGGACCAAGGAGGAGTTCGGCGACTGCCAGCTCCACCTCGAGTGGCGCGCCCCCACCTACGGGGACGAGCCCGGTCCGAAGGGTCAGGGCCGGGGCAACTCCGGCGTGTTCTTCTTCGGGCGCTACGAGGTCCAGATCCTGGACTGCTTCGAGAACCAGACCTACCCCGACGGGATGACCTCGGCCCTGTACGGCCAGTACCCGCCGATGGTCAACGCGTGCCGCCCGGCCGGCGAGTGGATGACCTACGACATCATGTTCCAGGCCCCGCGCTTCGGCGACGACGGGCGCCTCCAGCGCCCGGCCTTCGCCACCGTCCTCGTGAACGGCGTCTGCGTCCACCACGGCCAGGTGCTGCTCGGGGGCACCTCCCACAAGCGCGTCGGGTCCTACGCGACCCACGGCCCGAAGGGCCCGATCTCACTCCAGGACCACGGCAATCCCATCTCGTTCCGCAACATCTGGGTGCGTCCGCTGGAGCGCGCTGAATGACCCGGAGCCCGCGCACGCGGGAGAATGCCGCGCCCCGGGCCGAGACCCGGGAGCGCGCGGTTAGATCGGAGTGAGGATTTCCTCGGGAAGATGGTTCCACGGGGTGATCGAGGTGGCTCGAATGGCCGCCAGTTCCCTCCCCGAGACCCCCAGCCCCATCAGGATCGCCGGCGTCGCCGCCCACCCATCCGCGTCGCGCCAGGTCCGTTCGCGTTCATGGCCACTCACGCCACCGTCGAAGCGCACGACACGAACGACGAGTTCAACCCCTTCCTGTCCCAGCAGGAGGGTTTCAACACCGCGGCCGACCACCTCGGCCTGGAGGGCGGGGTCCGGGACGTGCTCTCGATGCCCGACCGCGAGCTGACCGTCAACGTGCCGGTCCTCATGGACGACGGCTCGGTGCAGGTCTTCACCGGCTACCGCGTCCAGCACAACACGCTGCGGGGCCCGAGCAAGGGCGGCATCCGCTTCAGCCCTGACGTGAACCTCGACGAGGTCCGCGCGCTCGCGGCGTGGATGACGTGGAAGTGCTCGGTCGTCAACGTGCCCTTCGGCGGCGGCAAGGGCGGCGTGATCTGCGATCCGCGCAACATGTCCATCGGCGAGCAGGAGCGTCTCACGCGCCGCTACACGGCCGCCATCCTCGACATCATCGGCCCCGATCGTGACGTGCCCGCGCCGGACATGAACACGAACGATCAGACGATGGCGTGGATCATGGACACCTACTCCATGCACGAACGCAAGACCACCACCGCGGTGGTCACGGGCAAGCCCCTGAGCATCGGCGGATCGCGCGGCCGCCGCGAGGCCACGGGGCGCGGCGTGATGATCAGCGCCAACGAGGCGCTGAAGATGGTCGGCCTGCGCCCGGAGGACACGCGAGTCGTCGTCCAGGGTTCCGGCAACGTCGGTGGTCTGGGAGCGATGCTGCTGCACCGCGAGGGCTACAAGATCATCTCGATCAGCGACATGTACGGGGCGATCAACAACGATCGCGGCCTCGACATGCCGGCGGTGCTCTCACACCTGAAGCTCAACCGCACGCTCGAGGGCTACAAGGAGGCCGAGTACGTCCCCAGGGGCGAGGGGCAGCTCGAGCAGGAGTGCGAGCTCCTCGTGCCCGCCGCGACCGAGAATCAGATCACCTCGGCGAACTGCGATCGCATCAAGGCGCGGCTCATCGTCGAGGGAGCCAACGGCCCGACGACCGCCATCGCGTCGAAGTCGCTCTCGGAGCGCGGGGTGACGATCGTGCCGGACATCCTCGCGAACGCGGGCGGCGTGACCGTCTCCTACTTCGAGTGGGTCCAGGACCGCATGGGCTACTTCTGGACCGAGGAGATCGTCAACTCTCGCCTCGAACAGATCATGGTCCAGGCCTTCCAGGAGGTCCGCCAGACCGCGGAGAAGCACGGGGTCGATCTGCGCACGGCCGCCTACATCCTGTCCATCGATCGGGTCGCCTCCGTCTACCGGATGCGCGGCCTGTTCTCCTGATCGCGCGGAGGCACTCCCGATGGCCCAGGACCCGAGCGCCGAGCCCACCTTCGGGCTCCACCAGACCGGCCTGCGCAGCACGCCGCAGCTGGACGAGGAGACGCCCTTCAAGACGATGATGGCGAGCTTCGACGCCGCCGCGCGGATGATCGGGCTCGACGAGCAGCACTACGGCGTGCTGCGCAAGTCCGACCGCGAGATCGCCGTCTCCGTCCCGGTGCAGATGGACGATGGATCCCTGCGCGTCTACGACGGCTTCCGGATCCAGCACAACGCCGGCCTCGGCCCGTTCATCGGACCGTTCCGGATCCACGAGACCCTCAAGCTCGTGGAGCTCCGCGCCCTCGCGGCGTGGATGACCTGGAAGTGCGGTCTCCTCGGCATCCCCTTCGGCGGGGCTGCGGGCGGCGTCATCGCACCGCGCAACGAGCTGTCCCGCGCCGAGCTCGAGCGTCTCGTCCGCCGCTGGACCGCCGACCTCATCGGTGACATCGGTCCCGATCGCGACATCATCACGCCCGAGTTCGCCGACGACTCCGACCTGATGGCCTGGGCGCTGGACACCCTCTCAGGTCACACCGGCGCCAACTCCAGCTCCGCCGTGGTGGGCAAGCCCGCCGAGATGGGCGGCAGCCACGGCCAGGAGGACGCGGTGGCCCAGGGCCTGCGCCTCATCCTCCGCATGTCGGCCGCCCACCTCGGGCTCAACCCGAGCAAGGGTCTCGACATCGTGATCCAGGGAGCCGGCGTCGTGGGCGGCAACCTCGCCCGCATCCTCCACGACGAGGGGCACCGCATCGTCGGCTTCTCCGACGTCCAGGTCGCCCTCCACGACCCGAACGGGCTGGACATCCCGGACCTGCTCGCGCGCCGTGACGCCAGCGGCTTCCTGCCCAGCGACGTCCCCGAATCGGTCCGCATCGTGAACGAGAAGGAGTTCATCCGCCTGCCCTGCGACGTGCTCGCGCCCTGCGCGATCTCCATGGCGGTGCACTCGCGCAACGCAGAGGAGATCCAGGCCCGGATGATCCTCGAGGGCGCGCACGGCCCGGTGAGCCCGCGCGCGGACAAGATCCTCGAGCGGCGCCAGATCCCGGTCGTCCCCGACATCCTCGCCAACGGCGGCGGTGTCGTGGTCTCGTACTTCGAGTGGATCCAGAACCGGACCGGTTACACCTGGATCGAGGAGGTCGTCGAGGCGCGGCTCCGCCGCTACATGCGCGAGGCGTGGGACGCCGTGCTCCAGACGCAGGACGAGTACGGCTGCACCCTGAGGGCCGCCACGCACATCCTCGCGGTCAAGCGAGTCGCCGAGGCCGAACAGGCCCGCGGCGTCTACGCGTGACGCGGCGCTGGTCCAGGACCGACTCGTCGCCGCTCAGAAGCGCACGGCGAGGGCCTGCGTGAAGTTCGACGTCGCCTGAACGTCGCGGTGCCAGACCTGGAAGAACCAGGTGTCGCCCGGCTGGACGCCCACGGTGGACGCTCCCTGGGGGAGCGCCGCGAGGTCAGCGGTCACGTCGAGCTCGCCCGACGCGTCGACGCCGGCCGTGAACGCCCCCACCGAGCGCCCGATCGTCCCGCCCAGGCAGAGCGTGCCGACGCTGCCGCCGGCCATGGGGACGGAGTTCTGGGTCCGCGAGACAAGGGCCATCCCGATCGCCCCCGGCGGGAGGCCGATGGCGCGCAGCTGGAGCTGCGCGGCGGCTCCGTCGAAGGCCCCGGGCAGCATCACGCCGACGAGCCCGGTCGAGTTCGCGACCGCGTCGCAAACGACCTCGGCCACCGGCGCGCCAGCGGCCAGCGGGACCCGAAGCGGCACGGGAAGACGAGCGGGCCCTGCGCCACGATGCAGGGTGAGCTCTCCGACGCCGTCACTCGGCGGGCTGTCGCTCGTGAACCAGAAGCTGAATGCGGTCCCCCACCCGATCGCGTTCGCCTCGGGGTCGCCCGTGGAGCCCGGCGCGGCCCAGCTCACGCGATCGCTCGCGACCCCACCGATCCAGGAGTCGTTCCGGCGAGGCTCACCCGAATGGGCAAGGGGGAAGCTCATGCCGAGCTGGCGCGGCGCGGCTCCCCCGGGGAGCTCGAGCCCCGCGGCGCCCCGCGAGCTGTTGAGGTTGAACACGCAGAGCTCGTAGCGCCACGTCCCCCTTCCCAGCGGGATCGCGTCGCTCCCGACCCAGAACGCGCCCTCGCCCGGCACGCGGACCTCGCGCACGAGGGCGGTCGGCGAGAAGCGCGTCCAGGACGTGATGGCCGGCAGGCCACGCTCGGTGACCCCTGTCGGCTCGATGTCGTGGGCGCCCATGACCATCGCTCCGGTGCGCTCGTACGGCCTGTGGCTCGCGTTGTCGAAGTGGTTGCCCGCCGCCGCGTCGTCGGGCGCGGCGTAGACCGCCTCGGCGAGGTAGACGGCCGCCGGGTGCAGCACGGGGTCGAGAGCTTCGGTCGGGACCTGGACCCGCCGGTCGAGCAGGCTCGCGGCGGGCTGGATGGACGAGCTCGAGCCGATGGGCCAGGCGATCGCACCGCTGAACGCGTCGACCTCGACCCGCGGGCCGAGGGTGGATTGAGAGCCGTTGAGGTAGGCGGAATAGGGATCGGAGCAGCCCACTCCGAGCGCGGACAGTGAGCCGGAGGGGATGCAGTCGCAGCAGAGCTCTCGCTGGAGCGCGGCGAATCCGTGCTTCGCCCACCCCGTACCGAGCTGCTCGAAGCGTCCGCCTTCGAAGCGATAGAGCCCGTGCGCGACCACGGGGTGGTTGCTGGACTGCCCTATCCACAGCAGCTCCTCGTCCCCCACGTTGCACGCGGTCGTGGCGAAGGAGTATGCGCTGGTTCCGCCGACCGTTCCGTAGGCGACCGCCTCGTCGAGGTCACCCGCCACGACGTCGGCGCCCGCGGAGGGCGCGTCGCAACCGCCGACGCTCCCGCCCAGGGAGATCTCGATGGAGCCCGTTCCCCCGTAGCTCGCCGAAGCCCAGGTGCCGACGCGCAGGAGATAGGCCTCACCGGCGACCGCCTGGAAGACCACCTCCGCGTCGAGACCGCAGCTGTCGTCCTCGCAGGCGATCGGCGCCGCGGGAGGGCAGCCGCCGGCCGGATGGACCGCGAGCGCGGTGTCGAGCCCGGGCGTGGTGGTCAGACCGCAGGTCGACACGGTCACCGCACGCGTCGCCGGCGCGACCCAGCGGAACCAGACGTCCCTGGCCATCGGGCAGCCCGCCGGGGCGCTGGTCGTCGCCGCCGAGTTGTCGAAGGAAAAGAGCCCGGTCCCCGAGATGATCCGGGCCTGGCTGCAGAGATCGCCGCCCTGGGCGAACCCGAGGGACGGAACCGCGAGCGCGGCGACGAGGATTGAAGTGATCTGTGTGCGCTGCATCGTGACGAGAGGCCCCCTTCGGCCTCCGGGTGCTCCTTCCGGCGCTGTGAGAGGGCGCGGCTGGTAGCCTCTCGAGCGTCCCGGTCGCCGCCCGCGCGGCTTCCCGGGGTCCGGCCCTCCCCTTTCGAGGGCCATGGATCGGAGTGGAACAGTCATGCGGGTGGACGGTTCACTGAAACCTACGCCGCGGTCCGGGCCGAGGCCCGAGCTCTACCCGAATTCGCCGCCCCACACCCACGGAGGTGCTGCCTCACGGTGGGAACGCATCGAGCCCCGCCGCCTCGAGCGCTCAGGGGAAGTGGACGGAGACCCCGTTGGTGAGGTTCGACGTGGCCCCGCCCGTCCCCACGTCCCGGAACCATGCCTGCCAGTTCCATGTCTCACCGGCGAGCACCGTGACGAAGCCCGCGGCCTGGGGAAGACGGTCGAGATCCAGGGGGATCGTGATCACACCCGAAGAGCCGCTGCTGGCGACCTGGAGGTTGTGTCTGCCGATCGGGGTGGCCAGACACAAGTTCCCTGCGCTCCCCCCGATGTCCGGCACGAAGGCCTGCCCTCGGGAGTTGATGAAGAGGCCGAAGGTATTGGCCGGAAGGTCGAAGGCCGTCAGCTCCATGGTGCGCGCCACGAGGTCGATCCTCCCGGCCGTGACCCCGGCGCTGATCCCGATGGAGCTCGGGTTGGCGCTGCAGTAGCTCGAGACCACGGCCTCGGAGGGGCCGTGCATCGGTCCGACGACTTCGACTCCGACGACGCCGTGCCCGCTTCCCTCGAAGAGCCCGAGGGTCGCGCTGCGCGTCTCCGGAGCGGTGTTCGCTGTGAACCAGAAGCTGTAGGTGGTCCCCCAGCGCAGCGCGTTGGCGTCCGGGTTCTGCGAGATCGTCTCCGTCGCCCAGGTGAGCACTCCCCCGCTACGCGACCCGATCCAGGGCGTGTCCGCGACCGCTTCGCCCGAGTGGTAGCGCGGACAGCTCATGCCGATGTCGGTCACGGTGACGTTGATCCCGAGATCCACTGCGAAGGCCTGGCCGGCCAGGTCACTGTCGAGATTGAAGACCGCGTACTCGTACGCCCAGGTCCCGTCGCCGTTGTCGTAGGCGTTGGACGCGACGAGGAAGCGCCCCTCGCCGGGCACCTCCAGCTCCCTCAGAGTGACGGTCGGATCGAGGGCCTTCCACGCGCGGATGGCTGGCTCCGTCCGCACCGTGTCGCTCGTCATGACCATGGAGAAGCCCTCGCCCTGGACTCCCGAGACGAGCATCCGCCGGTGAGAGACGTTGTTCCGCCCGTTCCCTGCGCCGGCGTCGCCGGCCGCGACGACCTGGGACTCGCCGAAGTAGACCGCCCCCGGATTCATGACGGGATCGAGGAGGTCACTCGGGACCTGAAGGCGCTTGTACGCCACGTCACCGGTCTGGCCGAACCCGATCGTGTACGGGTACGGGAAGGCACCGGTGAACGCGTCCACGTCGGAGCGCGGCCCGAGGATCGTCTGGGCGCCGCTCAGAGGCGCGGAGGAAGCCGTCGAGCACCCCACTCCCAGCCGATCCCCGTTGGGAGCCGGCATGCAGTCACAGCACAGCGAGCCCTGGAGCGCGGAGACCCCGTGCCTCACCCACCCCAGCCCGATCTGCTCGAAGCGCCCGTCCATGAGCCGATAGATGCCGTGGCCCACGACAGGGTGGAGCGAGCTGCTCTGGAACCAATCGGCCTCGGACCGGCCGAGGTTGCAGATCGTCGTTCCGATCGAGAACGAACTCGTCCCCCGCGCCCCCCCGTAGCTCTGAACGGACGTCAACTCGCCCACGATCAGATCGGGCCCGAGGGGCGGGTTCCCGCACGGCCCACCGACGCTCCCCGCGGTGATGGTGAACGTCCCGTCTCCGCTGGAAGTCCCCGGAGTCGAGCCGATCCTGATCAGGTACACGCCGCCAGCCACGGCCTGGAAGTCGACCTCGCTCTGGAGGCCGCAGGAGTCGTCCGCACACGTGATCGGGGGCGCCGAGGCGCAGGAGGCCCCGGCGTAGACCGCTAGCCGCGTGTCCACACCTGTCCGGCCGCAGAGCGACACGATGAAGGACCCGTCGGCCGGCGCCGTCCAGAGGAACCAGATGTCGTTCTCGATCTGCGCCTGCCCGCCGGCGTCACAGAGGGCGTCGGGGAGCCCGTCGGTCGTCGCCGCCGAACCGTCGAAACCGAACGTCCCGATCCCGGTGATCGGATCCGCCGCCGCGCAGTCATCGCTGCCACCGGAGCCCATCTCGGTCACCCGAACCTGCCCCGCACCGACCAGGGCGCCCGGGAAAGTGCCGATGCGCAGCAGGTAGGTCTGCTGTGCGACCGCGGAGAAGGTCAGCGCCGACTGCAACCCGCAGGCGTCGTCGTTGCACGCGATGGGCGCTGTCGATCCGCAGGTCGTGTCCGGATAGACCGCGACCTTGGTGTCCACGGTCGTGAGGCCGCAGGCCTCGAGGGTCACGTCGCCGTTCGTCGTCGCCGTCCAGGCGAACCAGACGTCGCTCCCGATCTGACTCTGCCCGAGGAACTGACAGGCGGGGCTCGGAGCCCCATCGGTCGTCGCGCTGGAGAGCGCGAAGTCGAAGACTCCCGATCCGGAGATGGGCTGGGCACCCGTGCAGTCGTCCGCACCCTGAGCTGTGCAGACACCCCCTGTGAGCGCCGCAGCAGCGGCGAGAAGAGCGATACGAAGAGACTTGCTGTTCATCGAACGGAAAGCCGCTCGGAAGGCGGAGCCGACCGAGCACCTCACGAGCACGGCGAAAGGCGCGAACCGGCGGCGCTACAGCGAACTCACCGGCAAGCCGGCATCGTCACCGATTCGTCTGCTGGCCGCCAGCCAGAGCGGCCGCGCGGCGCGCGACAGCGTCCGCCTCGGCCGTCTCGCCCAGCTGCTGCAGGATCGCCGTCGCAACCTGAAGCATGCGCGGATCACTTTGATCCACTCCTGCGAGAGTCCTGGCCTCGACCAGGGCCTCGTCGCGCTTGCCCGCGAGCAGGAGCACCTGCGCGAGATGCGCGCGCCACTCCTGCGGCGCGTTCTCGAGTTCGAGGCCCTCTCGAAGAACGGCCTCGGCCTCGTCGGTCCTCCGCAGGGTGTTGAGCATTCGCCAGAGCTGGTCCCGCGCCTCACCGTTGAACGGTTCGATGGCGACGACGCGCTGCAGATCCTCGACGGCGCCAGCCAAGTCGCCACGCACGCCTCGAAGAGTCGCCTGCGCGAAGATCACGGTCGGATCGTCCGGACGCACGGAGATCGCCTCACGAACGATGGCCTCGGCCTCGTCGACCTGCCCACGAGATCCGAGCGCCTGGACGAGGAATCCCACGCTTCGTCCGTGGCCGGGGAACTCGGCGAGGACGCGGCGAACGGAGTCCTCGGCCATCCGAGGCTGTCCGATCTGGAGGAAGACCAGGGACACATCGAACTTGAAGTCCGCGCTTGCACGATCCGACGCGAGGACGTCCTCGAGCACCCCTGCGAGGGGTTCGGAATCGCCCGTGAGGATCGAACCCCAGACGACTCGCTCGGTGTTCACCTCGGTCGGCGATTGACTCCGCTCGTGGACGATGAGGGCGCTCGAGAGCAGGGTGGCCGCCGCGGCGCGCTCCTCCGCGCTCATCCCCTCCACGGATCCAGTCGCCTCCGTGCGCGAACGCGCCCCGTCGAGGGCGCGCCAGGCGCTGTCAACTTGCAAGGTCGCTTGGGCGAGGGTCACGTTCGGATCGTCCGCGTGACCCTGCCCGCTGACAGCTCGCAGGGTTCCCTGGGCGAGGATCACGTTCGGGTCGTCCGGGCGCATGGAGATCGCCTCGCGGACGAGGGCCTCCGCCTCTTCGATCTGCCCACGAGATACGAGCGCCTGAACGAGGAATCCCACGCTTCGTCCGTGGCCGGGGAACTCGGCGAGGACGCGGCGAACGGCGTCCTCGGCCATCTTCGGCTGTCTGATCTGGAGGAAGACCTGGGACGCATTGAACTTGAAGTCCGCGCTCGCACGATCCGATTCGAGGACGTCCTCGAGCACCCCTGCGAGGGGTTCGGGATCGCCCGTGAGGATCGAACCCCAGACGACTCGGTCGGTGTTCACCTGGGTGAGCGGCTGACTTCGCTCGTGGACGACGAGGGCGCTCGAGAGCAGAGTGGCCGCCGCAGCGCGCTCCTCCGCGCTCATCCTCTCCACCGACCCGGTGGCCTCCGTGCGCGACCGCGCTCCGTCGAGAGCGCGCCAGGCGAAGTCGGCGCGCGCGAGCGCGATCGCCGGCAAGACGCCGTAGGGCACGGCGAACGCACCTAGAGAGAGTGTCCCCGCGGCGAGGAGCCACGCGGCCGGCCGGAGCTGGCCGCCCTTCTTCAGGCTGAAGCCCGGCACGGTCACGTCCGAACGCCGGACGAGACGCACGACGAGAACCGCCGCGAAGGCGAACAGAGCGGCGAGGCCGAGAGACAGGAGGAAGTCCTTCTCCTGGCGGTAGCCGCGATAGGCGAAGTAGGCGAAAGCGAAGGACAGGAGCCCCACCGCCTCCTCCACGAGTGGGAGCTTCTTCGCTGGCCGACGCTTCTCCCGGACGGGCTTCGCCAGAGCCGCCGGCTTGCCGAAGCCGAAGTGGAGCGCGTTCTCCGGGCAGACCGACACGCAGTCCATGCACTTCATGCACCCCGGATCCACGACCATGCCGTAGTCGTGCACCTCCCGGGACACGTCCACGTTGGAGGTGCAGGAGAGCGTGCAGTGGCCGCACTGGACGCAGGCGTCGGTGACCCGGATCCGCCCGGGACTGACGCGGTCGACGACGCCGAAGACGCCGCCGTACGGACAGGCGTAGGTGCAGAAGCCCTTCGCCCCGAGGAAGTAGACGACGATGAAGCCGCACACGAGGAACGTGCCGCCAGCGATCAGCCACGACGTGGTGAACGTGCTCCAGAACTCGTCGCCCTCGGACACGAAGTGCGTGCCCTGGACCGCGAGTGAATCGCCGATCCACACGCGGTAGATCAGCGGCCAGAGGAACATGTAGCCGGCCGCGACCATCGGTACGAGGCCCATCCAGCGCGAGCGCAGCGGCCGCGGGCGGAGGCCGATCTTGATGAGCAACGCGCGGCTCAGGTCCTGCAGCGCGACGAGGTGACAGGCCCAGCCGCAGAACCAGCGCCCCAGGAGCAGCGTCGAGGCGATCGTCACGGCGAAGAAGACCAGCCCCGTGTTCACGATGGAGTTCTTCGCGAAGTCCATCGACTCGCTCGGCTCGAACGGCGAGACGGTGCTCCCCGTGCTCAGCCAGTGACCGATGTGGATCGCCGCCAGGAGGTGGACGAGGATCAGGACGCCAGCACGCCAGCGCGTGGCCTTCGAGGCGCGGGGCTTGCGCTGTGCCGGGGGAGCGGCGGCTCGTGCGGTGTCTGCCATGGTGCGGTCGGCCGTCGAGATCAGTAGTGCGGGGGCTTGTCGTCCGCGAGAGTGCGCTGCTCCCCGTCCGGCCCACCGTCCTGGGCCACCTTGAGGGCGCGCAGCTCCTTGACCTCACGCTGGAGCGCGTCGAGCTCGAGCTGCTGGTCGGCCACGACCCGGTTCAGTTGCTCGAGCGCGCGCTCCAGGAAGGCGAGGCGCTCCTGGAGTTCGAAGATGTAGATCCCTTCGGTCACAGCGCAGAGGATACCGGGCCATGGCGCGCGTCCCGCACGAAGCGCCACGCCGTCACCACCATGATGACGGCCAGGAGGCGGCGTCCTGCCGCGGCCACACCGTCCAGATGAACCACCTGGACCCCGAGGCTCGCCCCCAGGAGCGCCCCGGCCACGAACCAGGGCGCGACTCCGAGCTCCACGCTGCGCTCGCGCGCGTAGAGCTGAAGTGAGCGGAGGGAGGTGACGCAGGCCACCCCCAGCGAGGCCGCGCGGGCCCCGAGTCCACCGATCTCCGGGGTCAGCAGCAGCAGGCCCGGGACGACGATGAGCCCGCCGCCGATCCCGAGAAGCGGCGAGACCGTCCCGGCCAGGATCCCGATGAGCGCCACCATCCCAGCGCGCGCGAGGTCGTAGCCCTGCTGGAAATCCGCCGGCTCGGCGCGGATGTCTCCGGAGAGCGCGAGCCGCATGCCAGCGGCGAGCATCACGGCCGCGAAGAGGCCCTTGACCGCCCGCTCCGGAATCCGCCTGGACGCGACGAATCCGAACTGGGCCCCCACGAGCGCTCCACCGATCAGGGGCGCCACGACCTCCCACAGGAAGGCGCTGTCCTCGTGGAGGAGCTCCGCGGTGGTCGACGCGACGGCATTGGCCGCCACGAGGCACAGGCTCGTGGCCACCGCCCGTCGCAGGGGCAACTTGAACCCGTAGTGCAGGAGCGGCACCGCGAACAGCCCGCCGCCGATCCCGCAGACGGCGCCGACGAAAGCGATCGCCGCGCCGGAGAGAACGAGCAGGGACCCGCGGACGCTCACGAAGCGCCGGGGGCGCCGCCAGAGTCTCCGCTGGCGCGCTCCAGGATCCCCGTCGTCGAACGGCCCTCGAGCAGCGGAGCGAGGACGACTTGACCGCCGTGCGCCTCGACCCACTCGGCGCCGACCACGACCTTGTCCTTGTAGTCCTCTCCTTTCACGAGCACATCCGGAGACACCTGCTCGACGAGCTCCTTCGGGGTGTCCTCGTGGAACGGGACCACGGCGTCGACCACCTCGAGGGCGGCGAGCACCTCCATCCGGTCGTCGAGGCCGTTGACCGGTCGGCTGGGCCCTTTGAGTCTCGTCACGCTCGCGTCGTCGTTCACCCCGACGATCAACGCGTCGCCCTTCGAGCGCGCGAAGCGCAGGTAGTTGACGTGACCCGCATGGAGCACGTCGAAGCAGCCGTTGGTGAAGACCACGCGCTTGCCCGCGCGGCGGAGCTCCTCGACCACGGCGCCGATGCCGGCGCGCGGGACCACCTTGCCCTCGTGGGGCAGCCCCTGCTGCAGCCTGTCCATGAGCTCACCCCGCGAGACGGAGTGGGTGCCGAGCTTCGCGACCACGATCCCCGCCGCGTGATTGGCGAGCGTGACGGCCGCCTCGAGGTCGAGGCCGGCGCCGAGGTGCAGCGCGAGGTGCGCGACGACCGTGTCGCCCGCGCCCGTCACGTCGAACACCGCCCGCGCGAGGGTCGGGATCCGCCCCTCCGCCTCGGGCTGATCCCCCGAGGCCTTCGCCCGGAAGTAGATGCCGTCCGCGCTGAGCGTGATGAGCGTCATGTCGAGCTCCGCGACCCGCATCAGCTCGTCCGCCGCAGCGGGCAGATCCTGGAGCGTCTCGATCCTCCGGCCGAGCGCGAGCTCGGCCTCCTTGCGATTCGGGGTCACGAGGGTCGCCCCGCGATAGCGCGAGAAGTCCGAGCCCTTCGGATCCACGAGCACCGGGATCCCGCGCGCTCGACCGGCGGCGATGGTGGTCTCGAGGATCTCCTCGGTGAGCATTCCCTTGCCGTAGTCGGAGAGGACGACGGCGTCGGCGTCCTCGAGCATCCCGGGGATGATCGACAGCGCCGCCTCGTGGGCGGCCCCGTCCAGCGGCCGCACGTCCTCCCAGTCGACGCGGAGCATCTGCTGCACCCCGCTCATCATCCGGGTCTTCTCGATGGTGGGGCGCGACTCGTCCACGACGACGCCATCGGTCCCGATCCCGCTCTCCTCGAAGAGCTGACGCAGATCCCGGCCGTGAGCGTCGTCCCCCACGATCCCCACGACCTCCACCGCGGCGTCCATGGCCACGAGGTTCGCCGCCACGTTGCCGGCCCCTCCGAGACGGAGCTCGCTCGAGCGGACGGCGAGCACCGGGATCGGCGCCTCCGGGGAGATGCGCGTCACCTCGCCCGAGATGTACCGGTCGATGATGAGGTCACCGATGATGACGACCTTCGGCCGCCCGAGTCCCTCGACGATCGAGAGCAGCGTCTGGGTGTCGGTCATCGCGGGGCCTCCTGATCCACGTCGACGCGCGGCAGCTTGGAGAGCACGGCCATGCGGAGCAGCGGCAGGAGGAGCTCGTGCTGGCCGACGAGGGTGATGCCCTCACCCGGCGGGCGGCGCACGACGTTCGTCTCCGCTCGGTACTGACGGATCATGTCGAGGTTGCCCGTCGTGATCGCGCCGAGGTCGACGCCCAGGTTGATCGCGACGCTCACCGCCTTCAGGAAGATCTCCGGCAGGATCACGGCGCAGCCGACGTTGAGCCAGACGCCGCCCGCTTCGGAGCCGGGGCCCGCGGCGAGGTCGGCCACGACCTTGCAGACGTGCTGGAAGTCCGCGAGGGCCGCCGCGCCGAGATCGGCGCCGTCGCAGGACGGATGCATGTGGACGATGTCCGCACCGACCGAGACGTGGCAGGTCACGCCGCGCCCCATACGCACCGCGCTGGCGGGCACGGACAGGTGCACGTTCTTCGGTGCGCGCTCGAGCAGCATGCGCCCGAGCCCGCGCCCGAAGCCCGCCTCCTCCCCCGGGGCGGGATGCGCGCCCCGTCGAGCGCCCTCCGCGATCCCCTCGCCCGTCTCGCGCGCGAAGCCGAAGGTCCCTGCCGGCAGCTGGGTGTCGACGCGCTCCGAGGTGTGCCCCGCGGTGGCGATCTCGAAGTCGTGGATCGCGCCGGCGGAGTTGAGCGCCACGTGGGTGACGATGCCGCGCTCCATCAGGTCGATCACGAGGGGCGCGAGGCCGACCTTGAGCACGTGGGCTCCCATGGCCATGACCACCGGCTTGCCCGCGCGGCGCGCGCGGACGATGCGCGCCACGAGGGCCTTGAAGTGGGTGCCCGCGTAGATGTCGGGCAGAGCGTCCACGAAGCCCTCGAAGCCCTCCACGGGCTCGGGGACCTGGCAGAAGTCCTTCGTGGTCACGAGGCTCTCCCGCGAGTCGAGCGGATAGAGCTCCACGTCCCGCATGCGCGGGAACGGGTGGTGATCGGCGGTCATGGGGCTTCGGGGCGCGCCGGCGGCAGGGTGCGGTCCGCGGCGTCCACCGACAGTTTGCCGGGGTCCAGGCCCCTCCTTCCGCATCGCGGGCGAAAAAGGCACGGGGCGCGCCTTCGGCGCCCGCGAGGCGCCCTCCCCCGCCCGTCAGTCGGCCTCTGGCTCGGGCGCGCCCTTGAAGCGATCGTGGAGCCAGAAGACCTGCTCGGGGCGATGCAGCAGCAGACGCTCGAGCTCCTGGTTGACCCGGGTCGCGATCTCCACCGGGCCGAGTCCGGCGAGGTCCTCGGGGAAGATGACGCGAGTGAAGCGCAGCTCGAACCGCCAGCTCTCGAGCGGGTCATCGCCCGGGATCCCGTAGCACCCGTAGAACACGAGCGGCGCACCGACGCGGCGGATCATCACCCCCGCGCTGCGATCGCAGCCCGCGGGACGTCCGAAGAAGGGGGCGATGATCGGCTTCTGGCGCGGCCGATGATCCATGAGCATCCCCACGCTCGCCCCCGCGCGCACCGCCTGCGGGACCGCCTGCATCGCGCCGTAGCGCGAGATGAGGCGCATCCCCTGCACCTCGCGCATGCGCTGGATGTGCTGGGCCACGAAGTCGTTCCGGGGCGCCTTGCCGATGGCGTAGACGGGCGTGAAGCCGAGCGCGGTCACGCCGGGGCAGCTCGCCTCCCAGTGGCCCATGTGCCCGGTGATCAGGAGGGAGCCGCGCTTCTCCTCCAGGACGCGCGCGACGTCGGGGTGCATGTGCACCTCGTAGTGATCGGCGAGGCGCTTCCCCTTGACGTGATGGTCGACGCCCTCGCTGACGAGGGCGACCCGCATCAGGTGGCGCCAGCTCTCCCTCACGAGGCCCTCGACCTCGCCCGGGGACGAGCCGGGGAGCGCCGCGCCGATGAAGCGCCGCGCAGCGTCGGTGTGCCGCCCATCGAAGGTCCTGCCGAGCGCCGCGACCCCGCGCACGACGCCCTCACGCAGCGGCCCCGGCAGCGCCAGCGCTCCGCCCTGCGCCGCGCGCAGCGCCCAGTACTGCAGCCTGTGGGCGAGGGATCGGAAGCGCTCGTCGCGGAACGGGTCGACCTCCACCGGCCAGCCGCCGATGTTGCTCCCGATGACGACGTCGTCCCGCGCCGTGTAGCGATCGACCCCGTCGTTCGGCGGCGCGTCCGCAGCGTGCGGATCGACTCTCGAGTCAGCCATGAAGTCCCTCGTGGATCGCGCCGCGCCTGCGCGCCGCGTCCGACTCCGCCAGGGTATCGAGCAGCGCCTCCAGCTCGGAGCGACCTTCCGCCACCTCCATCTCGACGTCGAGCACCAGGAGGTTCGAAGGAGCAGGCACGCCCGAGGCCAGGAGACGCGCCGCGTCCTTCGCCGTGGTCAGGGCCGGGACCGACTCGCCGAGCCCCGCGAGCTCGGTGGCCGTGAAGGCGTGATGATCTCCGAAGGCTCGATGAGCTTCGATCGCTGCCCCGAGGCCGCGCGCTGTCGCCTCGAAGGCCCCTGGGTTACCGATCCCGCTGAAGAGCTCGACTGCGAGGCCGTCGAGCTCGGCGAGCGGACGCTCGACCCACCCACCGCTCTCGCGGGCGCGCAGCCGCACAGGGACGTGGCTCGCGAGCGCGAGGATCGCGTCCGGGGCGTGCTCCGCGGCCAGCGCGCGCAGCTCGTCGATCCGACCCGGGGGCGCGGAGTCCGCGCGGGTCACGACCACGGCGTCGGCGCGCCCGAGGGCCGAGACGGGCTCTCGCATCAGTCCGCGTGGGAGCATGGCCCGCACAGGTGCGCCGCCATCTGGCGGCGCCGGAAGGCCGAAGGGGCGCAGCGCGTCGAGCAGGACGATGTCGACATCGCGGGCGAGGCGGCGGTGCTGGAAGCCATCGTCGAGGAGCACGACGTCGAGGCCAGCGTCCACCAGCCGCGCGGCGGCCGCGAGGCGATCTCGGTCCTGCTCGTGGGGCACGTCCGGCAGCACCTCGGCGAGCATGAGCGCCTCGTCGTTGGGCCCCTCGTCGCTCGCGCCGTACCCGCGGCTCACGATGCCCACGCGTCGGCCGCGCGCGCCGAGTTCGCGCGCGAGCCACGCGATCATCGGAGTCTTGCCGGTGCCTCCGGCCGCGACGTTGCCCACGCAGACGACCGGCGTTCCGACGTCGTACGACGGCAGGATCCGACGGGCGTACGCCCAATCACGCACGCGCGTGATCGCTCCGAAGAGGAGCGCAGGCCCCCGGAGGAGCTCGATCCACCCGCCGCGCTCGGCGAGGCGTAGGTCGGCGCGCCCACCCATGTCGAGGGCGGGGCCTCGTCGGCCCCTGGCTCTCCGTCCCGCGATGGCGGGATCAGAGGGTCGGCGGCGCCTGGCTCTCCTCGTCCGGGATGAGCTCGATCAGGCCGCGCTCCATCTCGAGGAAGGCGATCTTGATCGGGTTCGTCTCGCGGGTCTCGATGAGGGGAGACGCACCGCGAATCAGCTCGCGCACGCGCTTCTGGAGGAGCGCGGTCTTGTGGAAGGAGCCCTGAACGGACTGCTGAAGGCGCTGAGGAAGAGTCAGATCCATGGAATGGTGCGCGTCGGGGGAGTTCCGCGGCTGGCGCAGAATCGGGCAGCTTAGCTGAGGGTCCCGGGAGGGTGCGGCTCGAATCCACGAATTCGATGCCCCGAGTGCCTCCCCTCGGGGAGGCCGGGGGGGGCCTCCGAGCCGCGCCCGGGGGCGCGCGGGCACGGACCGGACGAGGCCCGACGCCCCCCCCTACCATCGGGGCCATGGAGTTCCTCCCCGCACTGGCGCTGGCCGCCTCCCTCGCCGCCTGCGCCGCCCCCGAACCGGCTCCACACGCCGCAGAGAGCGCCCCGACGCGACCGAACCTGATCGTCGTGGTCACCGATGACCAGCGCTTCGACCAGATGAGCTGCGCCGGACACCCGGTGCTCCGCACGCCGGTCATGGACGGACTCGCCGAGGGGGGCGTGCGCTTCACCGAGGCCTTCGTGACCACCGCGATCTGCGCGGCCAGCCGCGCGACGATCCTCACCGGCCGCAGGGAAGGCCGGCACGGGTACACGTTCGGGACGCCGCCCATGGGCCCCGAGCTCGCGTCCGAGTCGTACCCGATGCAGCTGCGCGCCGCCGGGTACCGCACCGGCTTCGTGGGCAAGTGGGGCGTGCGCTTCGCGAAGGGCGTCATGGCGGACGCGTTCGACGAGCGGCACACGCCCTGGTACCCCTACGTCAAGGAGGGGCGCCCCCACCTCACCGATCACATCGGGGACCTGGCAGTGGACTTCGTGCGCCGCGAGGACGACCGGCCGTTCTGCCTCTCGATCTCCTTCCACGCGCCCCACGCGGAGGACTCCAACCCCGACCAGTACATCCCGCCGCCGGACCTCGCGGAGCTGTACGCGGACGCCGCCGTCGCGCCGCCGCCTCTGGCCGACGTGGGTTTCGAGGCGCTGCCCGGATTCCTCAAGGAGTCCATGGGCCGCAAGCGCTGGCACTGGCGCTTCGACACCCGCGAGAAGCAGATCGAGCGCACCAGGGACTACTGGCGACTCGTCTCCGGCGTCGACCGCGCGCTCGGACGGGTGCTCGCCGCGGTCGAGGCAGCGGGCGAGGCGAACAACACCGTCGTCGTGCTCATCGGCGACAACGGCTACTTCCTCGGCGAGCGCGGCCTCGCGGGCAAGTGGTTCATCTACGAGGAGTCGATCCGCGTGCCCCTCATCGTGATGGACCCGCGCGCCCCGAGGGCGCGGCGCGGCGTGACCGAGGATGCGATGGTGCTCAACACGGACGTCGCCCCCACCCTCCTCACCCTCGCAGGACTTCCGGTGCCGAAGGGCCACGACGGCCGGGACCTGGGGCCGCTCCTGCGCGGCGAGGAGCCGGCATGGCGCTCGGACTTCCTGTACGAGCACCTCCTCGACAACGAGGAGATCCCGAAGAGCGTCGGAGTGCGGGGTGAGCGCTACGTCTACGCCCGCTACTTCGAAGAGGAGCCGGTGTTCGAGCAGCTCTTCGACCTCGAGCTCGACCCCGATCAGCTCCGCGACCTCGCGCGCGACCCCGAGCACGAAGGAGCGCTCGCGCGGATGCGCGCGCGCTGCGACGAGCTCGGCGGCCGCTGAGCGCGGGGCGTCAGGGCAGCCGTCGCACCCGGATGTTGCGGAAGGAGACCTCCGCCCCCTCGGCCTCGAGCGCGAGGTAGCCCTCCGCCGGGCTGCAGTCGCGCCCGCCGTTGACCTCCTCCCCGTTGACCCACAGGCGCACCTCTCCGTTGATCGCGCGGATGTAGTAGTGGTTCCACTGCCCCGCCTCGCGCGTGAGCCGCCTGGTCGGGAAGGACCGCGCGCTCTTCGGGTTGCCGACGACGTAGGCCCCCGAAGCGCGCTCGTAGGTGATCTCGGGGGTGAAGGCCGTCATCTTCGACGCGCCCACCGGAAACACGTCCCCGTGGCTCGTGAACCAGTTCGAGGGCACGCCTTTGTTCTTCTCCCAGTTCTCCTCGTAGCCGAGATCGAGGACCTGGACCTCGATACCGCTGCGCGGGAGCTGGCCGGGCTGAAGGTCGGTGAACGCCGACTCCGGGCACCAGAGGAACACGCCGGAGTTGCCCGCGTGGGTCGAGTGGCGCCATTCGATCACCATCTCGAAGTTGCCGTACGTGTCCTCGGTCCGCGCTCC
Organism: Planctomycetota bacterium; assembly: GCA_965662915.1. GTDB lineage: Bacteria > Planctomycetota > UBA1135 > UBA1135 > Saltatorellus. The sequence continues at coordinate 19,362 of CBFIJG010000023.1, forward strand.
GCCGATGGGCTTGCCGGTGCAGACGATCACGCCGTCCTCCTCGCGCCAGGTGGTGTCGTCCCCGTTGACGTTCACGAAGTCGTCGAGGGAGAGCTCGGTCCAGCCCGCGCCGTCGACGAAGGCGCGCGGGAGCTCGGCCGGAGCGCCCGGGGGCAGAGGCTCGGGGCGAGCCGAGGCGACGAGGAGGGCGAGGGACGGGAGGGCGGCGATGGCCGCGGCGGTGCGGGGGAGGCTCATCGCCTCATCATGCCGGGTGCGGCCGCTGTCCGGGAGCCGCTGATCCGCGGGCGATCGGAGGCGCGCCGCTGGAGCCGCGGTCGCGGCGCCGACGGGCCCCGCCGGCTCGACGCTCCCGCGTACGGCCGCTACGGTCGAGCCATGACCACCTCGCTCTCCCGAGCCGCCTTCCTCGCCCTCGGCCTCGTCGGGCTCGCGGCGGCGTCCCGCGCTCAGGACCTCCCGAACATCGTGATCGTCTACGCGGACGACCTGGGGATCGGCGACCTCTCCTGCTACCACGCGGACGCCGCCTACCGGACGCCGCGGCTCGATCGCATGGCCGCCGAGGGCATGCGCTTCACGGACGCCCACAGCCCCTCGACCATCTGCTCGCCGTCCCGGTACGGCCTGATCGCGGGGCAGATCGTGGCGCGGACCGGGCGCGGGAGCCGCGCGTTCGAGGGGCCGGGTGGGCCCAGCTACGTGACGCCGGAGGACCTCACGATCGCCGAGTCCCTCCAGGCGGCGGGCTACCGCACCGGGATCTTCGGCAAGTGGCATCTCGGGCTGACCTGGTTCGACGCCGAGGGGCAGCGCCTGGGCGGCGGCTTCGAGAACTCGCTCTTGATCGACTACGCGAAGAGCTGCCCCCTCGTGGACGGGCCCCAGGCCATGGGCTTCGACGAGTCCTTCGTGACGCCGAACTGCCCCACCACGGACCCGCTCTACCTCTACATCGAGAACGGCATGGTCCCGGTGCCTGCCACCATGCGGCACCGGCGCGACAGTCTCCCGAACCCCGGCGGCAAATGGCGCTGGGACAACGACGAGGGCTGGAAAGCCGAGGGCTACCGGTTCATCGACGCGGACCTGCTCTTCCTCGAGAAGGCGACCGCCTTCGTGCGTCAGCACCGGGAGGAGCACGCGGATCAGCCCTTCTTCCTGATCCTCAGCACCCAGATCTGTCACGCGCCGGTGCTGCCGGCCCCCGGGTTCGAGGGGGCGACCGATGCGGGGCCACGGGGCGATTTCGTGCGCGAACTCGACACGCTGACGGGGCAGCTGCTGGACACGCTCGAGGAGCTCGGGATCGACGACGAGACCCTCGTCGTCTTCCATGCCGACAACGGTCCGGAGACCCTGCATACGATCTGGATGCGCGAGGACCACGACCACGACGCCGCGGGCGGCCGCCGAGGAATGAAGCGCGACGGCTGGGAGGGTGGACACCGCGTCCCGCTCATCGCGCGCTGGCCGGGGGTGATCCCCGCCGGGGCGGTGCGCGACCAGCTCGCGTGCACGACCGACCTCCTCGCGACCTGCGCGTCGCTCGCCGGCCAGGACGTCCCCGACGACGTCGCGGTGGACAGCTTCGATCTGCTCCCCGTGCTCGTCGGCCAGCGCGGAGACGACACGCCTGTGAGGCCGCACCTCGTGACCCAGAGCTTCCGGGGCGAGTTCCAGCTCCGCGCCGGGAGCTGGAAGCTGCTGGCCCACCGGGGCTCGGGGGGCAACGACTACACGAAGGGCCTCATGAGGACGTACGCGCTCGAGGACTCGAGCCCGGAAGCTGCCGGCCAGCTCTACGACCTCTCGGCCGACCCTGGCGAGCGCCGGAACCTCTGGCTGACGGAGGTCGAGCGCAGGAGACGTATGGAGGCGCTCCTCGGCGAGCTCACCGGGGCCGGCGGAAGGACGGCGCCGCGGGGACGGACGTCCCTCGGGATGGAGTTCGTGCGGGAAGCGAGCGGCCGCTGAGCCCCTCGGGGGCGCAGCGGCCGCGTGATCTCGCGCGCGCCCGGCCCATCGGCCGGCGCCGGAGGGTCCTCAGAGCGGGATGTTGCCGTGCTTGCGGACGGGGCGCTCCTCGCGCTTGGTCGCGAGGAGCTCGAGAGCCCGGATGAGGTACGGCCGCGTACGTCGCGCCTCGACGACGTCGTCGACGAACCCGCGCGCCGCCGCCTTGTAGGGGTTGTTGAAGGTCTCGTCGTACTCCTCCGCGCGCTGCCTCTCGACTGCGGCGGGGTCGTCCGCGCCCTGGATCTCCCGGCGGTGGATGATCTTGGCGGCGCCCGCGGCGCCCATCACCGCGATCATCGAATCAGGCCAGGCGATGTTCACGTCGGCGCGCACGTGCTTGCTCGCCATGACGCAGTAGGCGCCGCCGTAGGCCTTGCGGGTGATGACCGTCAACAGCGGGACCGTGGCCTCGCAGTAGGCGTAGAGGAGCTTCGCGCCGCGGCGGATGATCCCCTCGTGCTCCTGGGCCGTGCCGGGCAGGAAGCCGGGCACGTCCTCGAACGTGACGATCGGGATGTTGAAGGCGTCGCAGAAGCGGATGAAGCGCGCGGCCTTCTCGCTGGCGTCGATGTCGAGGCAGCCGGCGAGGACCGCCGGCTGGTTGGCGACGATGCCGACCGGCCGGCCGCCGAGGCGCGCGAAGCCGATGAGTATGTTCTGGGCCCAGCCCTCCTGGACCTCGAGCCACGAGTCCGCGTCGACGATCCGCTCGATCACCTGGCGCATGTCGTAGGGCTTCTGGGCGTCGGAGGGGACGATCGTGTCCAGGGCCTCGTCCTCGCGATCGACGGGGTCGTCGGTCGCGACGATCGGCGGCTCCTCGGCGTTGTTGAGGGGCAGGTACGAGAGCAGCTTGCGCAGGAGCAGGAGGCAGCTCTTGTCGTCGGGGGCCGCGAAGTGCGCGGCGCCCGACTTCTGGTTGTGGACCGCCGCGCCGCCGAGGTCCTCGCTGGTCACCTCCTCGTGCGTCACCGTCTTGACCACGTCGGGGCCGGTGATGTGCATGTAGGAGTTCCCCTCCACCATCGCGATGAAGTCGGTCAGGGCGGGGCTGTAGACGGCGCCGCCGGCGCAGGGGCCCAGGATGCCGGAGAGCTGCGGGATGACGCCGCTGGCGCGCGTGTTGCGCCAGAAGATCTCGGAGTAGCCGCCCAGGCTGGAGACGCCCTCCTGGATGCGTGCGCCGCCGGAGTCGTTCAGCCCGATCACCGGCACCCCCACCTTCATGGCGAGGTCCATCACCTTGCAGATCTTCTCCGACTGGGTCTCGGAGAGGCTGCCGCCGAAGACGGTGAAGTCCTGGCTGAAGACGTAGACCGGACGGCCGTCGATGCGGCCATGGCCCGTCACCACGCCGTCGCCGAGGATCTTCTGATCCTCCATGCCGAAGTTCGTGCAGCGATGCGTGACGTACCGGTCGAGCTCGACGAAGGACCCCTCGTCGAGCAGGAAGTCCACGCGTTCGCGGGCGGTCATCTTGCCCTTGCCGTGCTGGGCGTCGATGCGCTTCTGGCCGCCGGCCTCGAGGGAGCGCTCGCGCATGTCGCGCAGGCGGTCGAGGGCGCTCGGGGTGCTGGCCGCGGAGCGCTCGGGTGTCGCGTCGATGGTCATGGGGATCTCAGGGGTCGCTCAGTGGCCCGCGGCTTCGGCGCGGGTCGAATGGGGATCCTCGACGAGCTCCATGAGCACGCCGCCGGTGGACTTGGGATGGACGAAGGCGATGCTGGTTCCGTGGGAGCCCGGCCGCGGAGCCTCGTCGATCATCGTGGCACCCGCCGCGCGGACGAGCACGATGGCCTCGGCCACGTCGGCCACCTCCCATGCGAGGTGATGGAGCCCGGCGCGGCCGCCCGCGCGCTCGAGGAACTTCGAGATCGGCGAGTCCTCGGAAGCGGGCTCGACGAGCTCGATCCGCTGGGTACCGGCCATGAGGACCAGCACGTCCACCCGCTGGTCGGCCACGTGCTCGACGCCCGCGGACGCGGTCATGCCCAGGGCGTGCTCGTAGACGCCGCGCGCCGCCTCGATCGAAGGGACGGCGATGGCGACGTGATGGAGGCCCAGCGCCACGGGGCGCAGCACGGACGGCGGGGTCGGACTCGTCTCGCTCATCGGCCGCCCATGTTAGCGGGGAAGCGCCCGCCATCGCGTACGTGCCGGGTTCCTTCCGGTGGCCCTGCGGCCCCCCCGTCCGTCTCGGCGACCACCTCGAGCTCGATCCGGCGCCGACCGGATCTGCACGGGGCCTCGCCGTGACCTCGTCACCCCGCCGCCGTCCATCTCCTCCGTCGAGGCCTGGAGCGCTCCGCTCCGCGCGCGGCAGGCGAATGGACGTCCTGCGCGTTGGAGAGAAGGACCGAGCCCGGATTCGTGAGGCGTCATGATCCTATCCTTCGCAGGTGTGGGAGAACGAGGGCCCGGCATCCGAAGCGGAAACCGGCTGGCTCGACCCTCTCCGAACCACGCCCAGCTCCCCATGAAGACGAAGCACCTCCTTCCTCTGGTCCTCGCGATCGTCGCCCTGGCGCTGGTTGCACGGAGATTCTCCGGTGAGCCGGGGGGGCTCCCCGCGAGCGAGGCAGTGCGCGATTCCAGCGCCTCGCAGGGGCCGGGTGAGGAGGCGGACGGCGTGGACCTGGCCTCCCTCCGCGGCAGCGACGAGAGCCCGCTCGACCGTGTCGACGCAGGAACGTCGGCCATCGGCGACTTCTCCGCCACACCCGCGGTCGGGCCCACCCGCCGCGTGGAGGCCGAGATCATCTGGCCCGACGCGGCGCGCCCGTCGGGCCCCGTGGAGGTGATGGCGTTCTGCCGGGACGTGTCCGGCGCTGCGGTCGTACGCATGGCCATCTCCGAGCGCGGGGGTGAGCGCGACGACTCACCGAAGGCGCGGATCTTCACGCAGCTCGACCCGAACCGCACCGGGCTCGATTCCGTCGAGGAGGCCCTCGTCGCGCTCGCGCCCGCTCGCCGGGGCGCGGACGAGCGCTGGACCGCCACGCTCGACGTGCCTGAAGGAGCGGGCCGCGTCTTCGTGCACGCCCTGGGATCGACGTACTTCACGGGCAGCGCCGCGATCCTCGACCGCGGCGCCAGGAGGATCTCGCTGCGGCCGTCGCGAGGCGCGCGCCTCGAGATCACGGCGTCCAGCGAAGATCCATCGATCGAGGTCGCAGGACTCGGCTACCGGCTCTCCCAGGACCAGTCCACCGCGACGATGGTCGCCATGGGCCAGTCGGCGCTGCCGAGCTTCGGCGTCGGCGGCACGCTCGACGCGGACGGCCGCGCGCTCGTCCCGATCGTCCCGGCGGACATGGGCCTCGCGATCCGCCTCGAGCACGACGCAGCGGCGCCGGCCAGGATGACGATCGCCCCGCTGCTCGCCGGAACGACCGAGCGCATCGAGGTGGTGCTCGAGGCCGGCGGCGCCGTCGCGGGTGTCGTCAACGACGGCGAGGGCGCCCCCATCGCTGGCGCCCGCGTCGCGGCCTTCACGCCCGGCAAGGCCTTCGGGTTCGACGACGACGAGGTCCGCAGCGACGAGACCGACGCCGAAGGCCGCTTCAGGCTGGTCGGTCTCCCCGAGGGATCGGTCATCGTCCGCGCGGACGCACGCGGCTGGCTCGAGAGCAGCCGCTCGACGGAGGTCCAGCTGGCCGCGGGCGAGGAGCGCACGGGGCTCGTCATCGAGCTCGGCCGCGGCGCCTCGGTCACGGGGCGCGTCCTCGGGCCGGACGGAGCTCCTGCGGCGGAGGTCGAGGTCGAGGCCCTCTTCGACGTGGCGCACATGTTCGGCCCGTCCAGCCTCAACGCCACGCGCGGGATCCACGGAACGGCGACCACATCGGCGGACGGGTCCTTCACGGTCTCCGGCCTCGGTCGCGGCCCCTTCTCGATCCGCGCGAGGCGTGAATCGAGCGAGGAGGGGCTACCGGCGGAGACGGCGCGAATCGACAGCATCCAGCCCGGAGCGGAGGGCCTGACGCTCACCCTCGCCAGCCCCATCGACGTGCGCGGGGTCCTCCGCGACGACCTGGGCGAGATCGCCCCAGGCCTCGAGGTGCGCTGCTCCCGCCTCGCCAGCGGCACGATGGGTGATCTTCGACTCCGCGAGCGCCGTGCGCGCAGCGCGGAGGACGGGACGTTCGCCTTCGATCTCCCGGCCGGGACGTGGGAGCTCTGCGTCATCGAGGAGACCCACGTCACCGCAGCGCCGGTCGTCCTGACGGTCCCGGGCACGGACGAGGCGGTGGAGTTGATCTGCACGCGCGCGGCGACTGTCCGAGGCCGCGTGCTCGATCCCGAGGGCGCGCCGGTCGAGGGCGCCAGCGTCTTCTACGACGCCGACACGAGCCAGGTCGTCACGGCCCTGATGAGCGCTCCCTCTCCCGAATCGACGCGCAGCGGAGTCGACGGCGCGTTCACGCTGCTCGGGTTGCCGCCCGGCGATCTCACGATCTCAGCGAGCCACGACGAGTTCGCGAAGGCGAGCGCGAGCCAGCTCGTCGCTGGCCCGGGAGAGCAGCTGGACGACCTCGTCCTGCGCCTGAGCGAGGGCGGATCGATCGAGGGCATCTGCTTCGACGACGACGGACGCACCGCGTCGAACCGCATCGTGACGGTCCAGAGCATGGCCATGACGAGCCAGCGCGTCGTCGCGAGCGACTCCGACGGGACCTTCAGGATCGACGGGCTCGAGGCCGGCAACTACCAGGTCGTCGCCATCGACCCCGCGATGAGGACGAGCGGGGACGCCGACACGTCGTCGATCAACGACATGTTCAAGTACATGAAGCTCGCGACCGCCGAGGTGGTCGAGGGCGAGGTGGCGACCGTGTTCCTCGGGGCGCCCCCCTCCGACCCCGTCGAGGTGTCTGGGCGCGTGACCCAGGGTGGCGCGCCCTATGCCCAGGCGATGGTCAACTGGCTCCCCGCATCGACAGGGGTCCAGGAGAAGATGAAGTTCACCACCACCGACGCCGACGGGCGCTACAGCCTCACGCTCGACGAGACCGGCGACTACGTGATCAGCGTCGCCAGGCTACCGGGCGGAGCGACTCAGCAGGTCACGGTCGAGTTCGAGGAGCGGGTCGCGGAGGGCACCGAGACACTGCGCCGGGACATCGAGATCCCCGGCGGCACCCTGGCCGGCCGCGTCCGCGGCGCGGACGGCGAGCCACTCGGCGCCGCGCGCGTCACCGTGGTCGAGGTCGGGGGAGTCCGCACGAACCAGTTGATCGGCGGCAGCTACGCCGAGCTCCAGACGGATGCGGACGGACGATTCGAGGTCAGCGGGCTGCGCGCGGGCCTGTACCAGGCCAGCGCGGGCGGGGCGATGCTCTTCGGCAGCGCCCCCTCCGCTCCGGCCAGGGTGACCGTCGGGCCGATCGAGATCGGCGAGGACGCGCGGGTCGAGGGCGTCGAGATCCGGCTGACCCCCGCATGCCGCGCGGTGATCACCGTGCGCGACGGCGCCGGCCAACCCGTCCCGGGCGCGTCGGTGTTCCTCCGCGACGGCGAGGGTCGACACACCGAGCTCTTCTCCATGACCACAACCGGGCCGGCGGGCCGCGTCTCCCTCGACGGACTCGCGGAGGGGACGTACACCGTGGCTGTTCGCATGGCACGGCTCGCGAGCGCGGAGAGCGCGCCCTTCCGCGTGGCTCCCGGGGAGGTCGCACGGGTGGAGCTCGTCGCGGAGGAGGGGACGACCGTCGTGGCCGTCTGCAAGGGCCGCGGCGATGACCCCGTTCCGTCGGCCCGCGTCCAGCTCCTGGACGATCAGGGCCGCGACGTCTCCAGGCGGATCGGCCTCGCCGACGTGCAGAACCTGTACAAGGCCGCGGCCTTCGACCTCGCGGAGCGTCGGATGGGCCCCTTCCCCCCGGGTCAGTACGTGCTCGTGGCCGAGTCCGACGACGGCCGGCGCGCGAAGAAGAAGTTCCGCATCAAGCCGGGCGGCGGGGAGCGGCGCGTGACCCTCAGGCTTCGGTGACGGCGCGCGCCCGACAGCGCGTGGCCTGCGCCTTGAAGAGCGCGGCCACCGCTTCTCCGGGCGCCAGCTGGAGGCGCTCGACCGCGCGCTCGGTGATCTCCGCCAGGAGCGCCGGACCGCCGGCCGCGAGGCGCACCTCCACCAGCGTCCGCGCCGGGGTCCGGGCGACCCGCGCCACCGTTCCCTCGAGCTGATTGGTGAGCGACACCCGGCCCTCGAAGGGCGGGCGCGCGAGGATGACGTCCTCCGGCCTGAGGAGCAGCTCGACCTCTCCCCCGTCCCCCGGCCGCGGCCCCTCGAAGGCTCCGCTCGCGACCCGCTCGCCGCCGGCGAGCTCCACCCACGCCAGCCCGCCCTCGCGGTCCTGCGCGAGGCGACCAGGGACCTTGAAGAGCAGCCCCTCGTCGTGGAGGCGCTCGAGGCAGTCCTCGCGCAGCGCGAGCTCGTGCACCGGCCCACAGGCGACGGCTCGCCCCTCCTCCACCAGCAGCACGTCACCGTCGAAGCTCAGGAGCTCGTCGAGCTCGTGGCTGACGTAGACCATCGCCAGATCGAAGCGCGCAGCGGCCGCGCGGAGGTAGGGAAGGATCTCACGCCGCAGGCCGCGATCGAGGCTGGCGAGGGGTTCGTCGAGCAGGAGCAGCCGCGGCGCGGCGAGCAGCGCGCGGCCGAGCGCGACGCGCTGGCGCTCGCCGCCGGAACAGGCGGCGGGACGGTTCTCCAGCAGGGGCTCGAGATCGAGGAGCTCGACCACCTCGTCCAGCGTCGGGCCGGGCCGGCCACTCCCCATGCCGTAGCGCAGGTTCCCCAGCACCGTGCGGTGCGGGAGGAGTCGATGGTCCTGGAAGACCATCCCCACCCCCCTGCGGTGCGCCGGCGGGAGGTTCCCGGCCGCCGAGTCGAAGAGCACGTCACCGCGAACCACGGCGCGCGCCGACCGGACCTGGCGCAGGCCCGCGAGGCCCGCGAGCCAGCTGGACTTCCCCGCGCCGGAGGGGCCGAACACACCGAGCACCGCGCCCGCCGAGCGCGCGTCGATCTCGACGTCGAGTCGGCCCGCGCCCAGGGAGCAGGAGAGTTCGAGAACGGGGTTCACCGGAGCCCTCCTCGCTCGCGATGTGCCCGGGCCCGCATCCGCCGGAGGAGAAGCTCCGAGAGACCGAGGCTGACCAGCGACACGAGCACGCTCAGCGCCGTCATCCGCAGCGCCGCGCCGTCTCCGTCCGGCGACTGGATCGCGGTGTAGATCGCCACGGGGAGCGTCCGCGTCTCGCCCGCGATGTTGCCCGCGAACGTGATCGTCGCGCCGAACTCCCCGAGGCTCCGTGCGAAGCCGAGGGTCAGACCAGCGATCACGCCCGGCGAGGCCAGCGGGATCACGACGGTGAAGAGCCGGCGGAGCGGGCCCGCTCCAAGGACCGCGGCGGCCTCCACGAGTCGCTCGTCCACGAGCTCCGCCGCGGTGCGGACGGAGCGAACCACGAGAGGCAGCGCGACGGTCGCCGCCGCGATGATCGCGGCCCCCCTGGTGAACGCGAAGCCCTCCCCGAAAGGCCCCCCCCGGCCGAAGACGGTCAGGAGGAGGACCCCCACCACCACCGGCGTGAGGACGAGCGGCAGGTGCACGATCGCGTCGAGCAGGAGCTTGCCGGGGAAGCGGCACCGGGCGAGCAGCAGTCCGAGCCCGATGCCGGGGACCGCGGCGAGCGCCGTAGCCGCGAGGCTGACCTCGAGGGAGAGACGGAACGCCTCGATCTCCGCGGCCGTGAGCTGCAAGCCGAGGGGCATCAGCGCGCTCCTACGGCCGGAAGGAAACCCATCGCGGCCCCGAAGGCAGGGGCCTCCGGCGCGGAGAGAGCTGCGAGGAACTCCCTCGCCTCGTCACCCGCGTCCGCCGCGGCGGCCGCCACGAGCTGCACAGGCCGGTGAAGCGCGCCGTCGAAGGGCACCGAGACGAGATTCCGACCGTGCACGTCGCTCGCGTAGGCCACGCACAGATCCACCTCGCCGAGCTCGACGAGACGCACCGCGGCGCGCACGTCGCGGGCGGCCACCAGCGCGGGCTCGACGGTCCCCCACCAGCCCAGGGCGCGGAGCGCCTCGCGCGCGTAGCTCCCGGCAGGGACGTGCTCGGGATCGCCCATGCACCACCGGGCGCCGGCGAGGGACGCGGGCAGCGTCTTGCCCGCGCGGATCGGAGCGGGTCCGAGCGGCGCGAGGAGACCCGCGTCCTCCTCGCGGGCGACGAGGACGAGGACGTTGCTCGCGAGCACCGTCACGGACGCGGGATCCACGAGGTCAGCGCCCTCCAGTCGCTCGATCCAGGCGCGATCCGCGGAGACGATCACCTCGAAGGGCGCTCCCGCCTCCAGCTGCCTCGCGACCGTGGAGCTGGCGGCGAAGGAGGCCCTGGCCCCGCGGCGCGCTTTCGGAGAGGCGTTCCAGCGTGCGACCGCCTCGCCGAGCGCGTCGGTCGCGCTCGCTGCGGCGCCCACGGTGAACGGGGCCTGCTCGCTGGAGGAGCAGGAGAGCTGGGCCATGCCCAGGAGCAGCGGGATCAGAGCGCGCAGCTTCACCTGCGCTTCTTCTCGCTCGCGTCGGGCAGCGGAGAGGACTCCACCGCTCCTGTCTCGCGCACGCGCACGAGGTTCCCCGGCTCCACCTGGATCCAGCTGGCCCCTCCGTTCGACTCGACCCGGAAGCGCCCCGGCGGCGCGAGGATCACGTCGCCCCCGATCCGCTGATCCCGGTAGCTCCCGCCCGACCAACGTCGCGACGACCGGACCCGGCAGCCGGTCTCGGTGAAGAGCCCCGTCGCGCCGGCTTCGGAGAGATCGACGACCGCCACGCGCCGGAGCTGGACGCCGATCGACGCGCCCGTCGCGCCCTCCGCGCCGGAGCGCGCGACGATCGCCTGCAGGGCGCCGAGGTCGGCCTGGCCGATCGCGAGGGTGTTCTCGCCCGTCGGGAGCGGGAAGACGGCGACCTGATCCTCGAAGGTCCAGGTGGTCAGCTCGGCAGTCGTACCCGGGCCGGGCCCGAGCCGCCGCACCTCGACGCCGCGGGCCTCCACCGGCTCGCCAGCTCCGTCCCTCAATCGGAGCACTGCGACGCCAGCGTCCGGCGCTGCGAGCCGTCCGAGGTCGAGCGTCTCCCCTGCGACGAGGTCTAGATCGAGGTCGAGGAAGGGATGCCGCGCCTCCCCGAGCGCCGCCATGCGAAGCTCCCACTGCCGCAGATCGGGGACGCGCGGGCCGAGGGCCAGGCTCGCCCCATCGTCCGACGATCTTCGGAGCTGCGACACGAGGTGGTGGACCGTCAGATGCACCCGGATGCGACAGAGCCCTGGCGGGACGTTCCGGAATTCGAAGGACTCGCCCGGCCCACCCGGCTCGGCCCCGATGTTCTTCGCCCGGACACCTGCGACGCGGCGTGGGACGAGGAGGACGTGCCTCGACGCTCCCTCGAGGCCTGCGACCTGACCGCGGACCACGCAGAGCTGCGCCTCGACGTCGTCCGCGGCGGCGACGATCCGAACCGCGCGCTCCTCCGGGAGCACGGGCGCGCTCGCGATCACGGTCGTCCCGAGCACGAGCGCGCAGTGGGCCGGCCCCGTCGGACGATCGAACCGATTCACCCAGCCCGGGGCCTCACGGACCAGCCTCCGGTCCCGCGGGATGGGCGCGAGCGACGGCTCCACGCTGGTCGGTGGATCCTGACCGTCCACCAGGCAGAGCCGCAGCTGGAGCAGCACGTCGGGCGCGAGGGGTGAGGTGCCGCGCTCGAGCAGCGGCGCGCCCGACGGATCCACGACGAACAGGTCGACCTGTTCGGGGCGCAGGGTCGGATCGACCGGCGGGCTCGGTGCAGCCGGTGGATCCAGATCCGAAGCGGGCGTGTCGACGCGCTCCGTCCCGTCGGGGCCCAGCGGCTCGAGCACCTCCGGGCCGGGGCCCGCCTGCGCGTCCTCGCGCGCCGTCTCTTCCTGGCCCGGCTCGACTTCGGGGCCGCCGGTGAACACGGCCAGTGCGAGGAGAGCCATGACGGCGGCCGCGCCGATCAGGAGTGCGGTTCGCTGACGAGCGGTGGTGGTGGCGGATGACGGCGCCATGCTGCCCATCTTCGCAGCAGAGAGCCCGCGTGTCCCGCCTCAAGCGCCCTCAGCCGCGCCGAGACGCCGCCCCTGCTCCGCGAGGCGCCGCTGGAGGACCCACTGGCGGGTGCTCCCGCTCCGCCCTCCCTTTGAGACGAATGGCCGGGCCCGACCGCGGATTCGCCGGTCCAGCGCACCGGCGGCGCGACGCCGCGCTGCAATGGGCCCCCGCACCCGAGAGTCCGACGAGCTCTCCCCTCCCCACCGAACACCCCGATGATGACGGCCACGATCCGCCCCACCATTCCCCTCGCCCTGTTCGCCGTCGGCGTCCTCACTGCCAGCGCGGGAGCCCAGACCACCCACTTCGTGGACGCGAACCTCACGACCGGCGCGGGGGACGGCAGCTCCTGGTCCAACGCCTTCCAGGGCCCGCTCGGCCTCCAGGACGCCATCGCAGCGGCCGTCGCCGGAGACGAGATCTGGGTGGCGGACGGCGTGTACCTCCCTGCCGCCCCGGGCGGGCCGCGGACGACGTCCTTTCGCCCGAAGAACGAGGTGGCGATTCGCGGCGGCTTCCTCGGAGGCGAGACGAGCCCCGCGGGCCGGCCGCCCTTCGGCGCCGCGCCGGCGATCCTCAGCGGAGACCTCGAGGGTGACGACGGACCGAACTTCACGAACCAGACCGACAACAGCTTCCACGTGATCAACGCGGCGGGCACGAACGGGCTGGCCGTCGTCGAGGGCTTCACCGTGACGGCCGGCGCCGCGACCGGCGGCGGCGGCAGCAACGACCGGGGCGGCGGTATCCTCGCCCTCTCCGGCACGGCGCCGACCATCCTCGACTGCGCGTTCATCGGGAACCGCTGCACCTTCGGTGGCGGAGCCGGCTACGTGAACGGCGCGCCTTCGTTCGTCCGCTGCTCCTTCGAGGACAACCTGGGCGGCAGCTTCGGCGGCGCCTTCGACATCGCGGGCGCGGGGCAGATCTCCTTCGACCAGTGCACGTTCGAGCGCAACCGCGCGTCGCGCGCCGGGGCCCTGGAGATCTTCTCGACCCCCGCCGCGAGGATCACCAACTGCTTCTTCAAGGACAACGTCGCGACCGGCGGCGGCGGCGGAGGCGGCCTCTGGTTCGGGAGCGGCGGCTCGTCACTCTTGGCCAACTGCACCATCATCGAGAACCAGGCGAGTTCCCAGGCCCAGGGCGGGATCCGCGTCCAGGGTGCCACGCCGCAGATCGTCAACTGCGTCATCTGGGAGAACACGGGCTCGGGCGGCGCCGCGGGCTCCAGCAACCAGGTGACGCCGAGCGCGAACGTCGATCACTGCCTCGTCACCGGAGGCTTCGCCGGCGGCAGCGGGAACATCGGTACGGCTCCGAGCTTCACGGACGCGGCCGGCGGCGACTACAGCCTGGCGCCGGGCTCCGCGGGCATCGACGCGGGCGACTCCAGCGCGCTCCCGCCGTCGCTCCTCGTGGATCTCGCTGGACGCGGGCGCCTGCGTGACGATCCCGCGACTCCCGACACCGGCGTGATCGGCGGGCAGGTGGCCGTCGTGGACATGGGCGCCTACGAGTTCCAGGCGGGCGCCGTCGGGATCTCCTTCTGCCTCAACTCGGCCAACTCCACGGGGAGCGCAGCTCTCCTGATCGGGCGGGGCTCCGAATTCGCGGCGGACGACGACATCACCCTGACCGCCTCGGGCCTGCCGACGAACCGGGTCGTGCTCCTCGCGGTGAGCGCGAGCACCGACGCGATCCCCTTCGCCGGAGGCTCCCAGGGCACGCTCTGCCTCGGCGGCGCCATCGGGCGCTACAGCGGGCAGGTCGCGAACTCGGGTGCCACCGGGTCCGTGGATCTCTCCCTCGACCTGAGCTCGATCCCGGTTCCAGGCGGCCCCAGCGCGGCGATGGCCGGCGACACCTGGATCTTCCAGGCCTGGTACCAGGACTCGGTCTTCGGGATCCCCGTCTCGAACTTCACCAGCGCCCTGCGTGTCGAGCTCCGGTAGTCCGGGCGTCGGTCACCGTCGCGTCCGCACGCCCCTCCCCCGGAGGGCCTCGTGCAACCGGAACGGCTTCGACCAGCCGGGCGGGATCAGTCGGCTCCGCCGATGAGCGCGCCGTAGCCCTCGCGGTAGGTCGGATAGCGCCAGCTGAAGCCGCTCCGCGCGAGGAGCCCGGACGACACTCGCTTGCCCATCCCGCGCGGCGCGGGCTTGTCCACGACCGGCGGCGACGGTCGGCCGAGCCTCTCGGCCAGGAAGCTCAGGACCTCGGCGCGGGGCGCCGGCTCCTCGTCGACGACCTCGACCACCGGAGGGATGGGGACGAGCCCCAGGACGTGGAGCACGGCACGCGCGGCGTCCTCGACGTGGATCCGGTTCGTCCACTCGACGTGGGGCGCGAGCTCCGCGGCGCCCTCGTCCACCGAGCGCAGGAGGAACGTCCGGCCGGGCCCGTAGATCCCGCCGAGCCGCAGGCTGGAGGCAGCGGCGAGGGGCGCGCCAGCGAGGGCGCGCTCGGCCTCGAGGAGCCGCTGGCCGGAGAAGCTCGCCGGCGCGGGGTCGGACTCCTCGTCGACCCAGGAGCCGTCGCTCGCGCCATGGACAGCCGTCGAGGAGATGAAGAGCCCGCGCACGTGGGCCGGCTCCGGGAGAGCATCGATGACGGCGCGGAGCCCTTCGGGGTAGGCGGCTCGGTAGGCGGCATCGGTTCGCTCCGAAGCCGCGACCGCGTAGACGAAGGCGTCGAGGCCGTCAGGGAGTTCGATGCTGGCAGGGTCGGTGACGTCGAGGACGAGCGGCTCGACGCCGTCGAGAATCAACCCCGCGGTCCGGCGGGCACCGACGACAGCATGGCCGCCGTCAGCCGCGAGGCGAGCGACCCGTCCACCGAGGTCGCCGCAGCCGACAACGAGGAGCCTCACGCGCCGCGCAGGAACGCGAGAAGGCGCTCCATGTCCTCGGGAAGGGGCGCCTCGAAGGTCATGCGCTCGCCGCTCTCGGGGTGGTCGAAGGAGAGGCGGCGCGCGTGGAGCGCGGGACGCTCCATGACGGGCGTGCCCTTCGGCAGGGGCTCCTTCAGCCCGCCGCGCGGTCCGTACGCCCGGTCGCCGATGATCGGGAGGCCCGTCGCCTGGAGGTGGACGCGGATCTGATGGGTCCGGCCGGTCTTCGGGTGCGCAGCGACGAGGGAGGCGCCGCGAAAGTCCTCGACGCGCTCGAGAAACGTCTCCGCCGCGCGCGCCCCCTCGCCGAGGCGCTCCTCGCGGAGGTGCTCGGGAACGACCCGCATGCGGTCGGGGCTCTTGGGGCTCGACTCGATGGCGCCCGTGAGCCAGTCCGAATCGAAGCGAGGGTTGCCGTGAACGATCGCGTGATACGTCTTCTCGACCGTCCTGTCCTTGAACTGCGCCTTGAGGTGCTCCAGGGCCTCGGTCGTGAGCCCGAGCACCATCACGCCGCTGGTCAACCGGTCGAGGCGGTGGACGATGCCTGGCCGGTCCTCCCCCTGGACCTGGGGCAGCGCGCCGAAGCGCTCGACCGCGAGATCGGCCAGGGTCCCCCCGCGCTGGCGAGAGCTCGGGTGAGTCAGGAGTCCCGCCGGCTTGTGCACGACGGCGACGTGCTCGTCCTGGAACAGGACATCCAGCTCATCGATGACCGCCCCGGTGACGTCGGTGGAGACCTCGTAGGCGTCGTCGGTGTCGAGCTCGATCGTGGCGCCGGCCGTCACGGTCGCGCTCGGGCGACGGGCCGCGGCGCCGTCCACGGTCACCGAGCCGCCCTTCACCATCCGCTGGATCCGACTGCGCGACAGCCCGTCCAGCGCCTCCGCGATGACCACGTCGAGGCGCGCGCCGGCGGCGCCCTCGGGGACTTCGATGCGTCGCCTCATGTCTCGGGATCGTACCGACGCGCCTGAGCGAGGTGGATCCGGGTCTCGCTGCCTCGGATCGGGATCGGTGCAGTAGGTATCAGCGTCAACGGTTGGTATCACTGAGCGAGACACCCCATCCTTAAATGGGATTTCGTAGTCTCAGACCGACATGATGAGTGAACGGAAACTCGACGTGCTGATCGTCGACGACGAGGCCCCCACCTTGGAGGTCCTCGGCGCCATTCTGGAGGTTCATGGCTTCCACGTCCGGCTGGCCCGGACGCCCGAGGACGCGACGCGCATGCTGCGCGACCACGACGTCGACGCGGTCGTGACCGACGTGATGTTCGAAGGGCGTTCCGCGGGCGAGGAGATCCTGGCGGCCACGCGGGATCTGCGCCCGACGGCGGTCTGCATCCTCATGACAGGGTTCCCGAGGGTGGAAGCCGCGGTCCAGGCGATGAAGATCGGTGCGACCGACTACGTCACCAAGCCCGTCGAGCCCGTTGAACTCGCCACGGCAATTCGTCGCGCCGTCAATGAGAAGCGGCTCGCGCGGGAGGAGCTGCCCTTCCACGACCTCGTCGACGTCCTCTCCGGGCTCGTCGCCAAGTCGATCGAGCGGGTGGACCCGTACACCGCGGGCCACGGCGAGCGGACGCGGCGGTACTGCAAGCTGGTGGCCCAGGACTTCGGTCTGGACGCCAAGACGGTCGAGCGCCTCGAGCTGGCCGCCATCGCCCACGACTACGGGAAGATCTTCCTCGACGACCTCGGCTTCCTGACGAAGAAGGGGCCGCTGACGCCGGACGAGCGCCGTGAGATGCAGCGCCATCCCCTGGTCGGCGCCGAGCGGCTCGGGAACCACCCCCAGCTCGAGCAGGTCGTCCAGTACGTCGCCGAGCACCACGAGCGCTGGGACGGCCTGGGCTATCCCTATCGCAAGAAGGGCTCGGAGATCTCCCGTCCCGGCAGGATCCTGTGCGTGGTGGAGGTCTTCGACTCGCTGACCACGCGACGCTCCTACAAGAACGCATGGTCCCTCGAGAAGACCATGGACTACTTCGAGTCCCAGGCGGGCCGCGCGTTCGAGCCCGACATCCTCGACACGTTCCTCCGCCTCCTCGGCGAGAACGGAGAGGACTGGCTCGAGGCCCCGAAGCGTGACCTCGCCGAGGCGGGCCTCCTGGTCCCCTCCGCCCCGGGGGAGAAGGCACCGGTCGAGGTCGTCCCCCGGGAGCCCGTCCCCGCGCTGGGTGGCGCAGCCCGCCGCCCGGATCCGGCGAGCGCCTGACGGAGGCCGGTGCCCACGGGCGCCCTCGTGAGGCTGGCGTGAGCCACCCTCCTCGGGCGGTTCACGAAAGCCCGTCACGGACTCCGACCGCCACCGGTGGTGCGATCGGTGGCCTCCGGGACTATCCTCTCCGCCACGTGCGGCGCCGCGCCCCGGCCCGGCCTTCTGATTTTTTTGGGCGACCCGGAAGCGCAACAAGAGCGGATCGTCCTCTTAGGGCGGTTCGCGGCGGCCTGACGCCGCCCAGAACTCCCATCCCTCGACGCGAACTTTCATGCGAATGATTCGAACCGCTCTCGTCACCGCGACCTTGGGCTTCATCGCCGCGCCGCTCCTCGCGAGCGCCACCGTCCACCCCGCCGCCGGCGACAAGGCCTCCAAGGACGACACCATCTTCGTCCCCGCCGATTCGACCACTCCTCCGGGCACCACTGCGGTCGAGGGATCGAACGGCGTCAAGGTCGGTAGCTCACCGAAGAAGATCCAGGAGGTCATCGACATGAGCCCGGCCCACCGACGGTTCATGCGGCTCCTCGACAGCGAGACCCCGGAGCACCGCGTGAAGATCGCGCCGTTCTTCATGGGGACCTACGAGGTCACCAACGAGCAGTACAAGGCCTTCGTCGAGGCGACCAACCGGCGGCCGCCCGAGCACTGGTTCGGCGACGCTCTTCGCCAGGCGCAGCGGGAGTTCCTCGAGAACGAGGGCCTCAAGGCCAAGCAGGCCAAGGACGAGGCCCGTAACTACAAGCGCCGCGAGTGGGACGAGCTCGCGAAGGACCAGTGGGTCGAGGCCAACTGGCAGACCACGGCCTGGTCCATCCCGGAGGGCGCCGAGCAACACGCGGTCTCCTACGTCGACTTCAACGACGCTCGCGCCTACGCCGAGTGGGCCGGTCTACGGCTGCCGACCGAGGAGGAGTGGGTCTACGCGGCCCGCGGCGCGCAGCCGACGGAGTTCCCCTGGGGAGACGAGTGGAACGCCGCCGGGCGGGCCCACACCGCCGAGCTGCGCTCGGGCGTGTTCCGCCCCGTGGGCTCCTTCCCCGAGGGCAAGAGCCCCTTCGGCGTCTTCGATCTCTCCGGTGGTCTCTGGGAGTGGACCGCGAGCCCCTACGCGGCGTTCCCGCGCTTCAAGGCGAACGAGTACAAGGTCGTCGAGACCGGCCAGCGCAAGCCGGTCAAGAAGCGCGCCGAGTCCCGCTTCAACGGCGCGGAGCGCATCGTGAAGGGTGGCTCCCTCGCCAACGAGCTGATCAACGCCCGCGTGAACTTCCGCCAGGGCGTCATCGTGAGCCAGACCACGGCCGCCATCGGCTTCCGCGTCGCGAGCTCCGGGATCCCGGGGATCGACCGCGCCATGGCTCTGTGGAGCAGCGTCATCCGCCCGTCCTCCGCTCGCAAGGACGACGCCGGCATGGCCTTCGATCGAACCGTCGGCATGGACCGCTGGACCGAGAAGGCCCTGGAGGGCAGCAAACTCGAGAACTACGGCATCATCGAGAACTACGAGTCGGTGATGTTCATCCCGCGGGACGACCTCGACCTGAAGGGCGCGAAGCTCAACTCGACCAGCCGTGTCTGGCCGGTGACCTTCGGTGTTCTCCAGACCTCGATCCCCCTCGTCGAGCCGGCGCTCGAGCCGGGCGTCTACTTCGTGCTCTACCGGGGCCAGGGCAAGTTCCTGGACGATCCGGACGCGGCCGAGAAGGCGGACGAGGAGGCCACGGGCGAGGAGGGCGGTGAGGCCGCCGAGGCCAAGCCCGACGACAAGGGCGAGCTGACGCCCGAGCAGCAGATGCTCGCGAGCATCGACGTGCGCAAGAACCTCCTCGTCTTCGTCGACGCCAAGACCGGGGAGTACAAGGCCTCCATCGAGACCTCGAAGCCCGCCGACAAGCAGATCTCCAAGATCGACACGGGCATCACCTACGAGGTCCGCAAGATCTGGGAGGGCGAGCGCGCCGCCGACAAGGTCCGCGTCGAGCAGGACTGGCTCACGTTCCAGGTCGCCGTCCCGATGGGCACCAAGCGCGCCGTCCCCCTCGAGTTCGAGGTCATGGCGGCGAAGGGCGCCCTGGGCCGCGGCTGGCGCCGCTGATCGCCGTCCTCTTGTCGGGCGCGCCGCGCTCGGCGCGCCGATTCGAGCCGGGGCCCTTCCATCGGGGGGGCCCCGGTTCGCATTCTCAAAGGATGAGCCGCCCGACGATCTCCCTCTGCATGATCGCGCGCAACGAGGAGCCTTTCATCGAGGGCTGCCTGGAGAGCGTGCGAGGCATCTGTCACGAAGCCATCGTCGTCGACACGGGGAGCTCCGACCGCACCAAGGAGATCGCCCGCGCTGCGGGCGCCCAGGTCCTCGAGACGCCCTGGACCGACGACTTCGCCGCCGCCCGGAACGTGGGCGTCGAGCGCGCCACGGGGAGCCACATCCTCGTGCTCGACGCGGACGAGCGCCTCGGCCCGGGCATGGGCCCGGGACTGATCGACGCGGCGGCGGAAGAGAACCTGCTGCTCGGCTGTCTCCCCCTCTACAACGCCTCGACCCTCGACGCGACCCCCGAGGAGATCCTCGACGGGACCAAGCTCCTGAACGGCCCGGTCTTCGTGCCCCGCCTGTTCCGCAACCTGCCCGAGATGCGGTTCGAGCGCCGCGTCCACGAGACGCTCACTCGCGGCTTCAACGTTCTCCAGGCGAACGGGGTCGGCCAGTCGATCGCCGTGGGAGCGGCCCTCATCCACTACGGCGACGTGCCGACCTACCGCGAGGACCACGCCAAGGACGAGCGCAACGAGCGTCTCCTCCGCATGAGCCTCGAGGACGACCCTGCAGACGGTGAGATCGCGGGCTACCTGGTCGTGCAGCTGATCAAACGCGGCCTCGTCGACGAGGCGCGTCGCGTCGGTGAGAGCTGCTTCGACGCCTTCATCGCGCGGAACGAAGGGCGGCCCGAGGGGCACCTCCCCGACAACATGGTTCGCATCGGCTACGCCCTGGGCCTCGCGCAGGCGGAGACCGGCGCGCCCGAGACGGGGCTCGTGACGGTGCAGACCGCGCAGCGATTCACGCCGGACGGTCACCCCAACCTCGACTACGTCGAGGGTCTCTGCGCCTTCGGCGCCGGCGACCTCGATCGCGCAGAGGCCTGCTTCCGCGAGTCCCTGGCCTCTGACGGACGGAACTTCTCACAGCCCGTCCTCCCCTTCATCACGAACGAGCTGCCGCGCATCAAGCTCGCCGGCGTGGCGCTGACCCGCGGGTTCCCCGAGGACGCCCTCGCGATCCTCCCCACGCCGGAGGGCACCTGGCGTTTCGCGATCGACCTCGTCCGGGCGGAGGTCGAGCTCGCTCGCGGCGACGCGGCGGCCGCCATGGAGATCCTGAGCTCCTTCGTCGACTTCCCCCGCCTCGCGCCGGACTGGCACGTGCTCGTCCACCGGGCGATGACCGAGCTCGGTCAGAACACCGAGGGGCTGCTCGAGGCGGCGGCCGCCGCGGACAGGACGGCCTGGCTCGAGCGACGGCGACGGATCGCCATGCTCGAGCGAACCTGATACGGGCCGGACGAGGACGGCGGCCG
>CBFIJG010000024.1:0-13250 GCA_965662915.1 Planctomycetota bacterium
AGGCGAAAGACCCCGACCTCCGCCGCGTCGATCTGCCAGAACGCGATGCTCTCCCCGTCGGGGCTCCAGCGGAACCCGTCGCGCAGGGACCACTCCTCCTCGTAGACCCAGTCGAAGGTGCCGTTGAACAGCGTCGGCGAGCCCGTGTCCGTGAGGCGCGTGATCGCGTGGGTGGCGAGGTCCTCGACGTGGAGGTCGTTCTGGAAGAGGTACGCGACCCGCGCGCCGGCGGGGTCGAACTTCGCGAACTGGAGGAAGGTGGGCTCGAAGCCCGCGCCCAGCTGCTCCAGCGCGCCGCTCTCGCGGTCGAGGACCCAGTAGTCCCCCCGCGTGTTCCGCCGCCAGACCCGGCGCGTGTTGGTGAAGATCAGCACCTTCGACCCGTCCGGGGAGAAGCGGTACCCGTCGATGGAGAGGGGCCGCTCGGCGCCCTCGGGCACGAGGTCCCGCGCGGCCACGAGCACCTCGCGCTCTCCGGTCGCCGGATCGAACCGCACCAGGTCGCGGCCCCCGCCGTCCGCCTGCTCCAGGGTCGCCAGCCCGCTGTCCTCGAGCCACCACGACGGCCCGAACCGCTCGACCCCGAATTCGCCGCTGTACAGCCGCTCGATGGAGAGCCGGCCGCCCTTTGCGTCCACGGCCGCCTGCGCGATTCCGTCCGATGGACCGGCGCAGGCCCCGGCGAGGAGGGCGACCGTGGTGAGGAGCGTGCTGAGCGAGGCGCGGCGGGGACTGGGGAGCTTCACGGACGAGATGCTACGTCCGCGGTCAAGGGAGTCGAGCAGTCCCGTTGAAGCGACCTCGAGCCTTCCGGCCAGCGCTTCCGTCGATCCCTCGGGTAGTCGGCGGCCAGGAGGGTTCCCCGCCTCGCCACCGGCTGTGCCAGTCCGGGGACCCTCGTCTTGCCCCGGATGGGGAGGAGAAGCGCGTTCACGGAGATCTTCCATCACGTTCTGGCCGGCAATGCGCTGACAGCACCAGACGTGCGCTAGCGCGCCCCATCCCCGGGATCTCCGGCCACCACGCCCGACTCTCCGAACGATGAAGAACCACGTGCTCCCGACCTCCTCGCGCTTGCTCCCCGCCCTGGGCATGTTCCTCCTCTCCGACGGTGCAACCGCTGCGCAGACGACGCTGACCTTCCAGGACGGAGTCGGGGCCTACACGGGGACCCGCGACACCGCGGTCCGCAGCGATCAGCCTGCGACCTCCGGCGGTCAGCTGCCGGAGATCGGCTGGAACGCGGATCTACTGGTCCGGAGCTACGAGTTCTCCCAGGGACAGGGGGGCTACTCCGGAACACAGGACACCGTGATCAGCTTCGCTGCCGCCTCGACGAACGCGGGCGGCTGGACCTACTGGGGCTGGGACACGGACGCCCTCGGGAGCCCCTATGCCGCGTACACGCTGCTCCGCTTCGATTCGATCGTCGGCGCTGGCACGAGCCAGGTGCCGCCGGGTGCGAACGTCGTCTCGGCCGAGCTGATGTACCAGTGCTACAACACGGGCGGCTCGGCGGACGTCCACGACATGCAGTCGAGCTGGAACGAGGGGACGACCTGGAGCTCCTTCTCCTTCGGCTACGACCCCGTCTCGACCGCGGTCGCCAGCGGCTCCTCCCAGGGCTCCTGCGACCTCACGGCGAGCGTCGGACGGATCGTGGACGGCGCGCCCAATCTCGGGTGGGTCCTGATCCCTCGCTCGGACTTCGGCGTGGAGGCGTACTCGAGCGAGTCCAGCCAGGGGGCGCGCCCGCGGCTCGCGATCCAGACCCAACAGGAGGACTTCGCTCACTCCCTCCTGCGTTTCGAAGGGCTCATCGGATCCGGGGTGGGACAGGTCCCACCGGGCTCCATCGTTCACTCGGCGGTCCTGTCGTACGAGACCACGAACACGGGCGACGCCGCGGAGCTACGCCCGCTGCTCGGCCCCTGGTCCGAGCAGGAGACCTGGACCTCCTTCCAGGGGCTCAGCTACGGAGGCAGCATCGCTCTGGCTCCGGGGGGGAGCGGACGACAGTCCATCGACGTGACGTCCTCCGTTCAGTCCTACGCGAACGGATCACCCAACCACGGCTGGGTCCTCTTCGGCGTCGGGAGTGACGGCGTCGAACTCCACTCGCGTGAGTCCGGCGCCACCGGAAGCCGGCCGCGCCTCGAGGTCTCCTTCACCGCGCCCTGCAACGGAGCCATCACGACCTACTGCTCAACGTCGCCCAACTCCTGGGGTCCCGGCGCCCGGATCGCCGCCCTCGGGTCCACCAATGCGCTCGACAACAGCTTGACGCTGGTGGTCACTGGCGCGAACCCGTCGGGCTTCGGGCTCTTCTTCTACGGACAGGGCCAGGCCGCGACGCCTGCCGGCAACGGCACGATCTGCATCGGCAGCGGCGTGCAGAGGCTCCCCGTGACGCAAAGCGGTCCGGCCGGCGTCGTGGTCCTGCCCGTCGATCTCACGGCGCTCCCCGTTCCGATCGGCAACGGAGAGACCTGGGGCTTCCAGTACTGGCTACGGGACCTGACGGGAGCGGGCTTCAACTTCTCGGACGCTGTCTCGATCACCTTCTGCGAGTGACCTGTGCGACGAGCGCATGGCGCGGTTGACCCGCTGTGCCTCGCCAGATCGACAGGCGTCCGGTCCGTCGTGGGGTGATTCCCGCTGCGGTCCGGGGGCCGGGGCGCCTGTCTCGGTCAGCGAGGCCAGCGGAGCCGAGATGACCCGGGCATCGCTTGGAGGGTGGGGTTCAGGCGGTGGGAGCGGTCAGAGGATCGTCGTGCCAGCTGGGTCCATCCAAGCGGTGGGTCAGCAGGGAGAGAGTCTCCGACTGGGACTGCCGTCCCGCCGGCGGGCGTCCCCACGAGCCTGGGAGGCGGAGCATCGGCGGGGCAACCCCGCTGGCTTCTCACGAGCGAGGATGTCGCGCTTTCGCCGTGCTAACCTCAATCGCAACTCCGGGCCGCCTGCCTCGCGCTGGCCGTGGCCTGGCCGCCTTCGCGGCGGACCGTGGAGCGTCTTCGCGAGCGCTCCGACCGGCCAGCGCGACCCGAGATGAAAGCCGGAGAAGAGATCAGTGGAGCGTCCAGCGCCGTCGACCGGGACGAGCGCGCCGAGCGCTTCGTGGAGGAAGGGCTCTTCGGGCCGATCGAGTCGTCGATCTTCCCTGTGTCGCGCGGGCCGGGGGGGCTCGCGAGCGGGCTGCGCCTGGCCTCGGGGACGCGGATCGGGGACTTCACGCTGGTGAAGCTCCTCGGTCGCGGCGGGATGGGGGAGGTCTGGGAGGCCGAGCAGGCGTCCCTCCGGCGATCGGTCGCGCTCAAGGTCATGCTGCCGGAGCGGTCCAGCGGGATCGGTCTCGAGTACTTCTCGCGGGAGGCGCGCGCCGGCGGGCGCCTGACGCACCCCGGGATCGTCTCGGTCCACGGACGCGGGGAGGACGACGGCCTCCACTGGATCGCGATGGAGCTCGTCGAGGGATGCCGCGACCTCCGAGCGGTGCTCGGCGATCTCCGGCAGCTGCCGCGCCTCGAGAGCTCTCACTTCGAACGGACGGCCGCGCTCGTGGCGAAGATCGCGGACGCGCTCGAGGCGGCGCACGAGGCCGACGTGATCCACCGCGACATCAAGCCCGGGAACGTCCTCGTCACGCCGGCGGGCGAGCCGATGGTGACCGACTTCGGCCTGGCGAAGGTGATGGACGAGAACTCGATCTCCGTCCAGGGCGACATGGTCGGCACCTACGTCTACATGAGCCCCGAGCTCGCGGCCGACGGGCCGGTCCGGGTCGATCATCGCTCGGACCTCTTCAGCCTCGGCGTCGTGCTCTACGAGCTCCTGACGCTGGCGCGGCCGTTCCAGGGAGACACGCCGCAGCAGGTCACGCGGCGCGTCGCTCACGAGGATCCTCCGCCCCCGGTCGAGCTCCGCACGGACGTGCCGCGGGATCTCTCCGTCATCTGCATGAAGGCGCTCGAGAAGGACCCGGCGCGGCGCTATCCGTCCATGGCGGCGTTCGCGCGCGATCTGCGCCGCTACCTGCGGTGCGAGCCGATCCTCGCGCGCCCCGCGGGGCAAGTCGAACGGGCACTCAAGTGGCGCCGGCGGAACCCGGCGGCCGCGGCGGTGCTCCTCGTGGCGCTGGTCGGGGCCGCGGCGACCTCCGCGGCCGCTGCGATCGCGCTGGCACGCTCCAAGGCGCTGGCGGGCGCGAACGCGCGGTTGGAGGTGGAGGCCGTTCGCCAGAATGCTCTCGTCGAGTACTTCGGGCATGCGCTCAGGTCCTCTCCGAGAAGACTGGGTGAGCTCTCGAAGGCCAAGCTGATGAGTTCGCCGGCTGTCCGCGCGCTCGATCCCGACCAGCGCGCTCTCTTCGAGGCCGCGCTCTCCTCGATCCCCACCATCGAGTTCGGACAAGCGATCGCCGGCGGGGCCGTTCTCGAGCCCATGGAGCACACCATCGATACGTCCGTTCCCGCGGATCCTGTCGTGCGCGCGCGGGCCATGTCGAAGATCGCGAAGGCCTGGCACCATCCCCTCGCGCAGTACGACCGGGCCCTCGCACGCCAGCGGAAGGCCGTCGAGATCCTCGAGGAGGTGGACGCGGACGAGGCGGACGCTCTCGGTGACGCGAAGATCTTCCTCGTCCAGTGCCTCCGAGACACGGGCGACTTCGAGTCGGCGGCGGAGATCCTCAAGGAGCTGATCGCCGAGGGGACCGCGCGAGACGGTGAGCGCTCCGAGATCGCGGCGAGAGCGCTCGCGCTTCGCGCGAGCATGCTGCTGGTGCGCGGCCGGTTCGCCGAGGCCGAGCGTTCCTACGCGGATGTCGTCGAGCGGTACGACCTGATCTGGGGGCGGCCCTTCCACGACACGATCGTCGAACGGCGGGAATGGGGCGCAGCTCTGACCGCCGCCGGGAAGCCGGCCGAGGCGGAGGCGGTTCTCATGGAGCTGCTCAGGGCAGGCCACGAGGATGTGCGCGGTTCCCTCGAGGGCTACATCTGCAGTGCGCTCGGGGACGCTCAGCTCGCCCTCGGACGACCCGCGGACGCGGTCGAGGCCTTCGAGCGCGCGGAGTCCCTGCTCGCGTACGAACTGGATCGCGAGCACGCCTTCCTCCGGCACGCTCGCCGTGGACTCGAAGAGGCCCGGAGACAGGCCGCCGAGTGACGGCCCGGCAGCGCAGCGGAAGACACCAAGAGCCTTGGACGAGCCCAGATCCATCTCCCTGTTCCGGCGCTACCGCGCCGGCGACGAGGCCGCGCTGGAGGACCTGCTGAACCGGTACCTTCCGCGTGTCTTCCGCATCGTGCGCGCGAGCCTGAGCGGCGAGCTGAAGTCCAAGCTGGAGGCGGACGACGTCGTGCAGGTCGTCATGCTGCGCGCGGTCGAATCCCTCGACTCCTTCGAGTTCCGCGAGGACGCGGCGCTCGTCAAGTGGATGGCCCGGATCGCGCGCAACGAGATCATCCATCAGGCAAGGAAGCTTCAGGCCGTCAAGCGCGACCCGCGCCGTGAGATGAGCCTCGACCTCAGCGTCACCTCCCGCGCGCCCCTCCGCGACTCCCTGCCGACGGACTCGGTCGGGCCCCTCGAGAGGGTCGAAGCCGACGAGGCGGCCAGGGTCCTGGACGACTGCATCAGCGAGCTCTCCGAGAGGCACCGCGAGGTGATCCTGGCGCGGGACTACGCCGGCGGTTCCTGGACCTTCGTGACCGAGGAGGTGGGAGCGCCTTCGGTCGACGCCGCCAAGCAGCTCCACCGCCGCGCCCGCGCGCAGCTGACCGAGATCGTCAAGCGCCGGCTCGGCTGAGTCCTCCCCGGGCACCCTGCTGCTCCGGCGAGCACGGCCCCGTGACGGAGCGGTCGGTCCTCAGGACTCGGTCTTCTTGCGGGCGGACGTCGTGGCAGGTGGGGCGGCGCTGTTCGAGATCCAGACCGCGATGACGGCGAACAGAGCGGCGCCGACACCGAGGATGCTGTTCGTGTAGGGCCCGGCCGAGAGTGCGAGGCGCAAGAACACCGTCACCGCGGCGAAGGCGAAGTTGCGGAAGATCACCGAGTGGGTCCGCGTCGAGCCCAGTGAGGCCAGGACGATCACGACGTCCGCGAAGATCAGGACGGTGAAGAAGACCTCGAAGAAGGCGAGGCCGAGCTGCCCGCCATCGGCCTCCGGGCGCACCGTCAGGGAGTCGAAGCCCTGCTGGGCGGCGATCCAGATGAAGGCGACGAGGAGGCCCAGGCACACGAGCTTCTTCGTCGCCACGAAGCGGTCGACGTCGCCTGGCACGTCGGAGATGGGGTCGTGCCGCAGGAGCCGCGTATAGACCACGGTCCCGGCGAAGACGAGCAGGGCGCCCGTGGCGTCGGACGCCATGCGGAGCACCACGTCGAGGTTCCCCACGACGCTGACGGGCTCGCCCAGGTTCGGCAGCTCGTCGAGCGTCTTTCTCAGCAGGACGAGGCTGAAGATCTGCAGCTGCTTGCCGAGGGCGTCGGCGACGGACGAGGCGAGCCCGAAGATCAGGTCGAGGATCTCCGCGATCAGGAGGAGCGTCACGACCCAGCTGATGGCGGCGAGGTGGTTCGTCGGCATCTCCCGGCCGAGGAAGCTCCCGGCGATCCCGCGCCGCGCGAGTTCGATCCAGACCACCGAGCCCAGGAAAGCGAACAGTAGCGTCCTGGACGTCAGCACCCGCGTGCGGTCCGCTTCCCAGAGTCGTTCGAGACGATCGAAGAACGTGACGAGGGGGTTGCTCCGATACCTGTTCATATCCGGGTGTTCGCGTGGTCTCGCGGTGCAGATGAACGCAAGGCGGATCGCAGATCTCGGCCCCGAGGCGATCCGAGGCCCACGGGCCTGCCAGCGCAGGCACGCAGCTCTCGACCGGTGGAAGGGCTCCTGCAACGGCTCCACCTGGATCCGAAACGCTCCAGTCACGAGTGACGGAAGAGTCCACCGCCTGCTCGAGGGGCGGTGGATGTCCGCCACGCGAGCGCGCGCGATCGGTGCTGTCGCGGCCTCCTCGCCCCGTCAGGGCGATCCTCTTCGCCGGTCATCATTCGCCGACCGGTGCTGGAGCGTGGGCGATCTCGAGCCGCTGCTGGACCTGTACGAGGGCCCGGACGGGCGGCGTCGAGAGCTGCACGAAGTGGCGGGCGCGTGCTTCGCGGAGGAGGCTCGCGGGGCCGGATGGGGCGAAGCCACCCCGGTCGATCGCGGCCGCTCGGGTTGGGTCACGTCACTCACTGTTTGCGAGCTCTCGAGAGAGCTCCAGACGAAGCCTGACGCGGGGCCGCGTGGGGCGCCGTCCATGCGATCCTGGACTGCGTAGGCACCGATGAGGTCCGCTGGAGGTTGTGCAGAATGCACGCCTCCACCCGCGCTCCACGCTCCCAAGAGGTCATGCGATCCAGCCCCAGTCTCCGACGTTCTGTCTCCGCAGCTTCCATCGTTCTCCTCGGGTGCTTCTTCATCTCCTGCGTGAAGAGCCACGGCGACGCCGCCACAGCCGGAGCGGCAGGACGTCTCGAGACGGAGCCTGCCTCCTCGGCGGGGGAAGTGTCCGAACAGCTCGGCACCGACGCCACGCTCCGGGTGGCGACCTTCAACATCCGCTACGCCGCTGCGCGCGAGCGCGACGCGCGTGACCAGTGGATGCAGCGGCGCGGGTACGTCCTCGAGACGATCGAAGCGCTCGAGCTCGACGTCCTCTGCGTCCAGGAGGCGCTGCATGCGCAGATGCGGTTCCTGCGTGAGGGCCTCGGGGACCACGCCGCGGTGGGCCAGGGCCGTGAGGGCGGCGAGCGGGGCGAATACGCGGCGATCTTCTACCGGTCCGACCGCTTTCAGGAGATCGACCGAGGGAACTTCTGGCTCTCGGAGACGCCGGAGGAGGTGGCGTCTGTCGGGTGGGACGCGGCGCTGACGCGGATGGTCACGTGGGTCGAGCTCGAGGACCAGGTCACCGGGCGAGCGTTCCGCGTGTGGTGCACGCACTTCGACCACCGGGGAAAGGTCGCGCGCCTTCGCAGCGCGGAGCTCCTCGGCGCGCGGGTCGCGGCCTCCGGGCTCCCGGACCTCGTCCTCGGAGACCTCAACGCGGGGGAGTCGTCGCCCGTGCTCGGGGCCCTCGCCGCGGAGGGGCTACGGGACACCTTCCGGGACGCGCATCCCGACGAGACGGACGTCGGGACCTTCGGTGGATGGGTGGGCCGGGCGGGCGGCGCGAAGATCGACCACATCCTCGCCGACGACGGCTTCGAGACCGTGGCGGCAAGCATCGATCGGAGGCAGTTCGATGGCCGCGACCCCAGCGATCACTTCCCCGTCATTGCCGTCGTTCGCTTCCAAGGGGATTGACGAGAGCGTGGTTCCGACTCACTCCGGGTCGGCTTTCCGTGCTCCGGGCGCTTCGGCGCGCCGCGCCAAGGCGTCTCGCGTGGATGCATCCCGCGGGTCCCGTCGAACCACTGGGTGGATCTCTCGAGTACGCCGGGAGCATCCGGATACCGCGTTCACCTGAGCCTCGTCTCAGTCGACACCTGCGAGCGCCGGGAGGGAGCCGATAGTTCGGTTCGGGCGCGTGGTCCGCTGCACCCCGTACGACGCGGTCTTCGCAGAGGAGCGTAGACTCGGACCGAGCCCTCGCTCACCGCGGAGACCACCCACCTGCTGACATGACCAAGACGCTCATTCGCGCGGCCGCCTCCCTCTGGCTCTTCGCAGCGGCCTCCGCTTCCGCTCAGGCCGTCATCGTCGTGGACGAAGACGGCGGCGCCGGAGTCGACTACACCGACATCCAGCCCGCGATCGACGCCGCCGGGCCCCTGGATCGCATCGAGGTGCGCAACGGGTCCTACGGCTCGTTCGTCGCCTCGGGCCCGGTGTCGATCATCGGGAAGGACTCGGTTTCCGGGACGGCCTTCGCGAACCAGGGAGTCTTCACGGGCGTGATGTCCGGAGAGGTCGCGGTCCTCGCCGACCTGACGGTCAGGACGCTCGTCCTGACGGACTCCGACGGCGCCCTGGTCGTCGACGCGGCTCGGGCGGACCGTATCGAGGTCGCGCGCTGCGCCGATGCCCGGCTCCAGTCCCTGGCGGGGAACTACTTCGGCCGTCCCGGGTCCCTCGACGTCGTCGACTCCTTCGTCCAGTGCCTGGACCTCTTCATCCAGCCGGGCGTCCCACTCGGCCTCGAGGAGGACGGATACCCGGCGATCACCTCCACCCGGAGCACGCTGTATCTGACGGACTGCAGGATTCAGGGCGGTGAAGGCGGCGACCAGGGCTTCTGCCTGGGCGGGTACGTCCCGAGCGGTGGTCCTGCGCTCGCGCTGCGCTCGTCCGACGTCCGTCTCTTGGGGTCCGAGATCAACGGCGGTTTCCCCGGGTACAACTGCTTCGGCTTCCCCTCAGGCAATTTCGGGCTCTCCATCGAGTTCCTCGACGGCGGCAGCACGGTCGTCGAGTCCGACACCTCGCTCCTCTACGGACTCTCCGGCCCAGGCACCGCGACGTCGCTTCCCGGGCTACCGTGGCTGGCGCTCGGTGGAGGTACGGCTCCTGGAACAGCCGCCCTGTTCGACTTCCACGCGGAGCCGGGCTCCGCGCTGCGCGCGTTCCTCGGGCGCCGCCCTGTGGTCGACTCGGTGCCGGGCCTGGCCGTGCCGCTGCTGCACTCGGCCGAGCGCGGCGTGTCGCTCGGGGCGACCCCCGGGACCGGATCCATCTCGCTTCCCTTCGTGCTCCCGAACCTGCCCACGGGCACGCTGATCCACGTGCAGTCGAGCCGTACGGCGGGGAGCGGGGCGACCGAGCTGTCGAACTCCGTGACGGTCGTCGTGCGCTGAGAGCCGGGAAGAGGACCGCGCGCCGCGAGCGGGCCCGGACGAGCCGGGCAGGCTCGCGGCGCCGCCATGTCCGAGATCTCCGCGGCGTGGCCTGCGCAGGGGTTCGGCGACCCGTGCTCTTGAGCGAGGCGGCGGCTACGGGCACGCTGAGTCCATGAAACTGCGCGTGGGGATCCTGGTCTTCGAGGGCGCCGAGGAGCTCGACTTCGTCGGCCCCTGGGAGGTGTTCGGCATGGCGACACAGGGTGAGGAGGAAAGCTCGGTCGAGCTCATCGCGCCGACGCCGGAGCCGGTGCGCTGCGCCAAGGGTCTGCGGGTGATCCCGGACGCGACGCTGGAGACCGCCGGCGTCCACGACGTGCTCGTGGTCCCGGGAGGGCGGGGTGTGCGGGCGCTCCTCGACGACGAGGCGATCCTCTCGTGGCTGCGCGAGCGGGACGCGTCGACGACGTGGATGACCAGCGTTTGCACTGGTTCGGGCCTGCTCGTGGCGAGCGGCGTGGCCGCCGGCCGGCGCGTCACGACGCACTGGACCTGGACGGAGACGCTGCGCGGCCTCGGCGACTGCGAGGTCCTCGAGGGCGTCCGCTACGTGCGGGATGGCAAGGTCGTGACCGCGGCGGGGGTCTCCGCCGGGATCGACATGGCCCTCTGGCTGGTCGGGCAGATCGCCGGGGTGGACGCCGCGCGCGAGGTCCAGAGGCAGATGGAGTACGACCCCGCTCCGCCCTACGCGGCGGAGGTCTGATCCGGGCGCCGCGGGGCGCGCGTGGGCGGCTTCGCGATCGCCGTGGGATGGAGAGCGCGCGCGTCCGCGACCGCGGGAGTTCCTCCTCGCCGCCCGTGGACGCCGGATTCCTGCCCCGGGGCCGGAGCTCCGACGGATCTCTTATCCTCCGCGGCTCCTTTCCCCGCAGAGCGCGCCCCCGAGCACCGCAAGAGAATGAGCGACACTCCCTCCCCGTCCGCCGGATCGACCGGATCCGACGACGCCGCCCTCCACGACACGTCGTTCTTCGGCCATCCCCAGGGGCTGCGCACGCTCTTCTTCACGGAGATGTGGGAGCGCTTCAGCTACTACGGGATGCGGGCGATCCTGGTGCTGTTCATGACGGCCTCGCTGTCCCAGGGGGGCCTGGGCTTCACCCCGAGCAAGGCGGGCCCGATCTACGCCCTCTACACCTCGATGGTCTTCCTGTCGACGGTGCCCGGCGGGTGGATCGCGGACAACTTCCTCGGGGCGCAGCGCGCGGTGTTCTCGGGCGGCATCCTGATCATGATCGGGCACGTCCTGCTCGCGATGCACGGGCTGCCGTTCTTCTACGGCGGGCTCGCCTTCGTCGTGCTCGGCACGGGCCTGCTCAAGCCCTGCATCAGCTCGATCGTCGGGGAGCTCTACTCGAAGGAGGACGCGCGGCGGGACGCGGGCTTCTCGATCTTCTACATGGGGATCAACATCGGCGCCTTCACGGCGCCGCTGGTCTGCGGCTATCTCGCCGAGAGCACGCACTTCAGCGCCAAGCTCGAGGAGTGGGGGCTGGACCCGAAGAACTCCTGGCACTGGGGATTCGCCGCGGCGGCGGTCGGCATGTTCTTCGGACTCGTGCAGTACGCGCTCACCTCGAAGAACCTCGGGGACGCGGGCAAGCACCCGGCGCCGATCCGCGACGAGGACGACCGCCGCGCGCGCAAGCGCACGCTCAACATGGGCATCGCGGGGGTCGCGGCGATCCTCGCGGCCGCGTTCGCCTACCAGCAGACCGCGACTCCCCTGGAGAGTCCGCGCTGGGAGCACTCCACGGGGACGACCTACCGCCTGGTCGGCGTGACCCCCGAGGGCAAGGAGTTCCCCTACGCCGGGGGCGAGGCCGTCGAGGCGCGGGACATCCGGATCTCCATCGGCGAGGAGGTGCTGGCGGCGATCGAGGCGAGCGAGGGAGCTTCCGGCGTCATCGAGGGCGTCGACGTCTCCGCCGGCGCCTTCAAGCTCCAGAGAATCCGCTGGGAATCCGAGCCGGTGCCGCGCTACGCGATCCTGGGTGCGGGTCCGGCCGAGGACGAACCCACCGTGTACGTCGCGAACATCGACTTCGAGACCTTCCAGAAGGAGGTCGGCGCCGAAACCGCCGCAGCGGTCGAGGCGAGCGTCGAGGCGGGTACGAATTCAGGTCCCATCTCCGGCGGTGACTTCGAGGTCGGCGGTCTGAACGAGACGGTCATCACCGGTGCCTACACGGTGCTCATGCTCGTCATCATCCTCGCGCTCTTCGGCAAGCTGCTGCTCGGCGGTGACTGGACGAAGAGCGAGCGCGCGCGGCTGGTGACGATCTTCGTCCTCTTCCTCGGCGCATCCGTCTTCTGGGGCGTCTTCGAGCAGGCGGGCTCGACCCTGACGCTCTTCGCGGAGCGCAACACCCGGCTGTCGGTCTTCGGCCACGAGTTCCCCGCCTCCTGGTTCCAGTCGGTCAACGCCCTCGCGATCGTCACGCTGGCTCCGGTCTTCGCCTGGATGTGGGTCCGGCTCGGGTCGAAGGCGCCCTCCGATCCCGCGAAGTTCGCCGTGGGCCTCTTCTTCGCGGGCCTCGGCTTCCTCGTCCTCGCGGGCGGCGCGATGGGCTCGGGCGGCTGGCTCCGCGTCTCGCCGCTGTGGCTCTTCAGCGTGTACCTGCTCCACACGATCGGCGAGCTGTTCCTCTCTCCGGTGGGGCTCTCGTCGATGACGAAGCTCGCGCCGGCTCGCGTCGCGAGCCTGATGATGGGCGTCTGGTTCCTGGCCGCGTCCGTGGGGAACTTCGTGAGCGGGACCGTCTCCGGCTTCTACGAGGACCTCGCGCTGCCCGCGCTGTTCAGCTACATCGCGCTCGGCGCCGGGGTCATGACCTTCGTCATGTTCCTCCTCGTGGGGCCGATCAAGCGGATGCTGGCGCAGCCGGAGTGATGCGATTCGCCGCGTCCCCGTGGACGCGGCGGGACGAGCCAGGCTGCGACCCCGCCTCGCGGCGTTCCCGTGGGCCGCGCGGATCCGGCACGCCGGATTCCCGGGCCGCTGCGGAGCCCTGGGGGTGGGACACGGCGCGTCGCACGATCAGGATCCGCCGTGAGTACACTCGGGAGCCGCGCGTGGGCTCCGCGCCGGGCGGACGACGACGCTCCGCGGCGAGCTCGTGACTCGCGGCTCTCCCCTTCCTGTTCCGGCACACCATGGCTGTTCTCACCTCGACCGGGCCGCGCGCGCTGACGTCGCTCCGACCCGGGGATCGCTCCGGGCTCCACCCCTCGTCCGGTGGACGGCCCTCGGTGCGGGGCATCCTCGCCTGCGCGCTGATCGCTGCCTCGTCCGGCTGCTCCGGAGAGGAGGCGGCGGCTCCTGCGAGCCGCGCCCCCTGGTTCGTCGAGGCTGC
>CBFIJG010000024.1:13346-26099 GCA_965662915.1 Planctomycetota bacterium
GGGCGCGGGCGGGAAGAGCGCGCTCTACCTGAACGACGGCGCGGGCTCGTTCACGCGAGCCGCGAACGGCGCGGGCGCGATGGACACGGGCTACGGGATGGGGCTCGCCGTCGGCGACTACGACAACGACGGCGACGAGGACATCTACGTCACCTGCGTCGACGGCGACCGGCTGCTGCGCGGTGACGGAGAGGGCGGATTCGAGGACGTCACGGTGAACGCCGGGGTCGACGTGCCCGGATGGTCCTGTTCGGCCGCGTTCCTCGACTTCGATCGCGACGGTCTCCTCGACCTCTTCGTGACCCAGTACGTGGTCTTCGAGCAGATCGACTGCAAGAACCCCGCGGGCCGGCCCGAGTACTGCGGACCGCTGACCTTCGATCCGCTGCCCGACGTCCTGCTGCGCAACCGGGGTGACGGGACCTTCGAGGACGTCAGCGAGGCGTCCGGGATCCAGGCCCTCTCGGCTGCTGGCCTCGGCGTGGTCTGCGAGGACTTCGACGGTGACGGCTGGGTCGACGTGTACGTCGCGAACGACGCGTACCAGAACCACCTCTGGATGAACCAGAAGGACGGCACGTTCAAGGACGAGGCGCTCCTCCAGGGCGTGGCGCTGAGCTTCCACGGCCGTCCAGAGGCGGGGATGGGCGTGCTCTCCGAGGACCTCTCCGGCGACGGCGAGATGGACCTCTTCGTGACGCACCTGCTCGCCGAGACCAATCGCTTCTACAGGAGTCAGGGCGCCGGTCGCGGCTTCAAGGACGACACCGGCCGCACCGGGCTGGCGGCGAGCAGCATGAAGTACACGGGCTTCGGCACCTGCGCCTTCGACGTCGAGCTGGACGGCGACCTCGACATCGTGGTGGCGAACGGTCGGGTCAACCGGCGGGACGCCACGCCCGGGGCTCTCGCCAAGCCGCCCCTCGACATGCTCGCGGAGTCCAACCTCTTCTACCGAGGCCTCGGGAACGGGCGCCTGGAGGAGGAGTCGGACCTGGAGACGGCTCTCTGCGTCCCCGCTGACGTCAGCCGCGGGCTGGCCCAGGGGGACATCGACGGGGACGGGGACCTCGACCTCGTCATGACCAACATCGACGGCCTCGCGCGTGTCTACCGGAACGAGGCGCCGCGGGAGGGCAGCTGGCTCCTGGTGGACGCCGTCGACCCTGCGCTCGGGCGCCGGGCGCTCGGGGCCGAGCTGGAGCTCGCCGCGGGGGACCGGCGCTGGGTGCGCACGGCCCGCGCCGCCAGCGGTTACCTCAGCAGCCAGGACCCACGCGCACACTTCGGGATCCCGCGCGGCGTCGCCGCTGACGGCGCGTCCCTCACCGTGACCTGGCCCGACGGCCGGCGGGAGCGATTCTCCGTGGCGGGCTGGGACGCGCGCATCACGGTCGAGCGCGGCGCCGGGGAGGAACTTCGATGATGCGCTGGCTCGCGCTCTCGCTCCTCACGGCCGTGTCGTGCAGCGAACCGGTCGCGTCCCCGCCCCGGGTCGACACGAGCACGATGGAGCCCGCCGTCGCGCGGCTGATCGATGCGCGGTATCAGGCCGTGCAGGGCTCTCCGGAGTCGTCGGCGGCCTGGAGCCAGTACGCCATCGCGCTCCACGGCCACGACCTGTGGGACGAGGCGATCACCTGCTACGAGCGCGCACACTCGATCGAGCCCGCGAACTTCGACCACCCGTACCGGCTCGCCATCGCGCGGGAGATGCGAGGGGCGGACGTCGATGGCACGCTCGGGTACCTCGCGATCGCCGAGGGGATCGATGCGACCTACCCGCCGCTCTTCGTCCAGGAGGGCTGGATCCTCGCCCGTGCAGGACGCAACGAGGAAGCCCGTGACGCTCTGGAGTCCGCACTCTCCCTGTCCCCCGACTACGCCCTGGCCCACGCCAATCTGGGCGAGGTGCTCCTCCTGCTGGGCGATGCTCGGGGAGCGCGCGAGCACCTGGAGGCGGCGCTCGAGGATGAGCCCGACGATCGCTCGGTCAACGCGGCGATGGCGCGGGCGCTGATGCTCGAGGGGGACACGGAGCGCGCACGAGGCTTCGCAGAGCGCGTTCCTGACCTCCGGATCACGCTCGCGGACGGAGACTCCATCCTCGAGGAGATCCGCGACATCAATCGGACCGCCGAGGAGAGCTTCTCACGGGCGAAGCAGTACGCGGCGATCGGCAACTGGCAGAAGGCGGAGGCCAAGCTGCGCATCTGCCTCGAGGAGCGCGGGGACGACGTGTCGGTCCTCTCGCGGATGGGGCATGCGCTCCTCATGCTCGGCCGCCACGCCGACGCGCAGCCCTTCCTCGAGCGCACCATCGGGCTGAAGCCGGACCACGTGGTGGCCCGCGTCCGGTTGGCGCGGGTGCACGCCGCACTGCAGCGGCCCGAGGATGCGAAGCGAGAGGTCGAGGACGCGCTCGGGAGGGTCCCGGACTTCGGTGAGGCGCTGACCCTGCGCGCGATCTTCTTCCTCGAGGACGGGGACCTCAACTCGGCCGAGGAGCTGTTCCGCGCGGCGGAGCGTTCACCGCAGGGTGTGACCGGCGGCGGCTACCTGCGCTGGGGCCTCGCCCTCGCCCAGGGCTCGCGCGTGCCCGAGGCCGCGCCGATCTTCGAGAAGTTCGTCGCGGCGCAGCCCGAACACGGTGAGGGCCGCTACATGCTCGCCATCGCGTACGAGCAGACGGGCCAGATCGAGAAGGCGATCGCGCAGTACGAGGTCGCCCTCGAGCTGGCGCCGAACCACGCCTTCGCGGGTCGCGCCCGGAACCTGATCCCGAATCGCTGAGGAGTCACCACGGTCGCGCTCGCTGGCCCGGAGTCGGACCGCGCGAGTGGGCGTGGCTCCGTCGCTCTGCTGGCGCGAGAGGAGGCGGATGGCGCGGCCGGGGGGGGCGTTCTTCCCCGGCCGCGCTCTGGATCACTGGAAGGTGATCTCGAGGCCGTCGGTGAAGTTCGACACCGGGGCGCCGCCGACGAGATCACGGTACCAGACCTGGAAGTTCCTGGAGTCGCCCACCATCACGGAGACGAAGCCGCTCGATTGCGGGACCATGGTCAGGTCGATCGGGAGCGAGACGACGCCCATGGCGTCGGAGAACTGGATCTGGCCCGGGCCGATGTAACGGCCGATCGCGCCGCCGAGGCACAGGTTGCCGATGCTGCCGCTCGGGTTCGTGACGAAGCCCTGGGTCGAGCTGGTGATGAAGAGAGCCGGCACGCTGGCGGGGAGCTGGATGCCCGACAGGGTGACGTCGTTGTCGGCCACAGCGGCCGAGCCGCTTGCGGTCATCCGGGCCGAGAGACCACTCGAGTTGGGGTTGGTCGAGCAGTAGTTCGAGCCGAGCCCTCCGCCCCCGCCGCTGCAGGAGCCCATCGCTCCCGTGACGGTCATGGAGTAGTTGTTGCAGTCGTTGGACACGTCTCCGGACCAGAGCTCGATACGCAGCCAGACCGTCACGTCTGTGGTCCCGGCGTTGAGCCAGTTGACGTTCTCGTCGTCGCTGCCGGTGCCGCCGATGGCGAGGTTGCCAGCGGCGGCGCAGTCGTCGCCGAGGAAGATGTCGATGTCCCCGGTGCTGTTGCTGAAGAAGACGTCGATGTTGAGCGTCGCGCCGGCTGCGACGCAGAACTCGTACCAGTCGGGATCCGACTTCGAGCAGAACAGGTTGCTGTAGGAGCCGTCCGCGATCGCGACCGAGCTCGCGCAGTCGTCGTTCTCCTCGAGCGCGTCGTCCACCGCGGTCAGGCAGGGATCGTTGCTGAGCCGGAACTCGCCGGCGCCGCTCGTGTTCGCCTGGCGTGAGCCGACGCGGAGCAGGTACGTCTGGCCCGCGACGGCCAGGAAGTTGACCGTCGACAGGCCGCCGAAGCAGCTCTGCGCGGCGCAGTCCGCGACGACGAGCGAGCCGCAGTCCGCGCCGTCGTAGGCGACGATTCGCGTGCTCACTGACGTGTTGGTTCCGCAGGTCTCGAAGCGGACGCCTTCGGTGGCCGGCGCGGTCCAGGCCCACCAGAGGTCCTTGCGGGCGGGCCGGCCGTTGCAGTCCGCCGGGCCGGTCGTCGTGGCGTTGGTGTTGTCCCAGCTGTAGAGGCCGTAACCGCTGATCGCCGTGGCGCTGGCGCAATCGTCGCCGCCCTGCGCGAGGGCGGAGGGAGCGAGGAGCGCTGCAGCTGTGCTGAGGAGAAGGAGCTTCATGGTCGTGTATCCAGTAGGAGAGGAATCCGGGGCCGGCGCGGCGAAGGGCGCGCGCCCTCTCTAGCAGTCGAGGTCGCGGGGCGTCAGGAGATCCGGGGCAGGCCGCGCGCGCTCGACGGCGTGCGACATGTCGCAGCATGTCACGCCGTCGCGATTCCCGTCAGGGGGAGAGCCGAAGACCCGATCCGTGGAGCGGCGCTCCGAGCCCCGGCGATCATCATGGGCGTTCCAGGCGTCGAACGAGGGGCCGCGCCGTGCAGCGCCCGCGGTCTCACCATCCATCGCAGAGGCGATCCGATGGACCGGGACATGGGGCGGACATCGCCTGCAGGCGTTACCCGGCGCCGTGGCCATCGGTGATCGAGCGGCGTGCTTCCCGCCTGGTCGAGGTGGGGTGGTCCTCCCTCGAGTGAATTCGCAAGAGGTGGCGGGCGTCCTTCGCGTGCAGACCGCCGGCGCTGAAGCCGTCGGGCTCGTAGCGCTCCGTGGAGGACGTCGCGCGCCTCGACTCCGTCCTGCGCGCCACGCCGGTGGGAGGTTCGTGCACCGCCGCGACCGTCGATGTCCCGGCGAACGCGGCGCCAGCGCAGCGATGCGTCGTCAATGCCGCTCACGTTCTTCCAGGGGGACCTGATCGATTCGATGGCCGTCGCACGTCGCGGACACTGCCTTCCGTTCACGCCCTCGGCGCGCCCGCGAACATCACACAGCACGAAATGTACTACGCGTGCGGGGGGTATCAGATCCCGCAGTTGTTGACCCACCCCGAGGTGGAGTACGACCTCGGCAGGACCCGCTCCATCCAGCTCAACTGCCAGGGGATCGGGATGGAGAGCCTCCAGATCCCCGACGCGGCGGGCGTGCTCCGCACCTACGACGCGGTGGCTTCGGGGTTCAACGCGGCTCCGGAGAAGCTTGATACCAGCGGCGCCCTCGTCCCGAACCATCTCTTCGAGCACGCGCAGTGCACCCTTTTCGACATCACGGACTGGCCCGTCCAGGGAGCGCCCGCAGAGGCGCGGCCTCACGTCGTCAACAGCCCTTTCCCGCAGGGCTACGTCTTCGACGTCGGGATCGCGGTGCTCGACGACGGCGCGGGCGGGTCCCGGACCGTCATGCTCGGCTGTGACTCGAGCGCCGGCCGCGTCCTCGCATTCGACATCACGGATCTCCCCGAGCACTTCGGCGATCCGAGCTGGTCGCCGCGCCTCGTCGGCCAGTTCCACGTCGCGCCCAACGTCTTCGGCGACCTCCACGACATCCCTGTGGACATCGAGGTCGACGTGGATGACTCGACCGGGAGGGAGCGGGTGTACGCCTACGTCGCGTACTCGCGCCTGGGACTCGTCGCCCTCGAGTTCTCCTTCGGTCCCGTCCAGGACACGGTGAGGATGGACCACGTGATGACGCTGAACACGCCTGGCCAGGCGGCGCAGCTGATCATCCAGGAGACGCAGCAGGGCAAGCGTGCGCTGCTGACCGACCACGAGTGGCTCGGTCTGCGCGCCTACGGCCAGTGGTGATTCGTGGAGCGGTGGGGCCGGTCGATCGGCCTCGCAGCGCCGCATCTTGTGGATGACCGCTCTTCGCGTGGCGTCCGTGACGGCACGAATGAACGGCGACCCCGGTCACCTGCCTTGTGCTCAAAGTTGGGAGCGTTCGGTTCGTTGCAGGTGGGGGTCGTCGTTCGCACGAGGGAGCGGGGGGCCGGGGACGACCGAACGGATCTCCGGCGAATAAGCCGTGATTCTCGATGAGACTTCAGGGCGGGCGCTGCGGTCCGTATCACCGCTGGCGTCTCGGCCCAGGTGCGTTCGAGGTGATCGGCCCTGGATGCAGAGGGAGCGCGTCGCGATCGGGCCGAAGCAGGATCGGGATGGGTGGATCTCCGAGTTGGCCGGAACCAGCCGTCGCCGCACGTGTTCGAGGGAGGGCCTGGCCAGGCGTCCCAGCGAGATCGTCCACCCTGTCCGTATGCCCCCGGAACACCATCTGGAGGGGGACTTCATGAACACCAAGACCCACATCGCGCTTCCCGTCGGGCGCTTCGCCGCTCTCACACTCGTCCTGTCACCGGCCGCGCTCGCACAGCGCACGACCGCCTCCGAGTTCCCCGGTCCGCCTCAGCTCAGCGGCCCGACCCTGGAGGAGCCCTTCCACATGCCGACGATCACCGACGTGAGCACGCTCGACGTGGTCGTCCTGGAGGACTGGCACGTCGACTCCTTCGACGGCACGACTCGTCAGAAGCTGATCGACATCCACGTCGACGACTGGTGGGACGGGGTGGAGATCCGCGTGCCCGTGAGGCTGATCGTTCCCCTCGAGGGGACCGTGAGCGGCTTCGTGATCGGAGGAAAGGGAGGCCCTGGCGACGGCGACCAGCAGCTCTTCGTGAGCGACGGCACGCGGGTGGCCATCAACGGCGGGGTCGGGGTCGTCACGCCCATGATCACGTCCATCCGGAACTACCCGGACCTGCCCTCGACGGAGGCCGTACGCAGCCGGTTCATCGAGACCCTCGACTACCGGTACTCCGAGCTCTTCCTGTGGAGTTCGATCCTGATGCGTTCGATCACCGCGGCCTTCGACGACGACCTGTTCCTGCCCGGACCGGTCATCGCGCACGGCAACTCCAAGAACGGCATCTCGCCCCTGATCTCGTCCATCCACGACGAGCGCATCATCGCGGTCCGGGCCACGCACGCCTTCACGGCCCTGTCGCCGATCCGCGCCGGTGAACCCGGCGCCCGGGCGGAAGTCGCCGCGTCAGATGCTGACTTCGACAGCGCTCGTGCCGCGGGCCTGCCGCCCGGCGATCAGTGGTGGGAGTACTACCTCAAGGGAGTCCGCTCCAGCGACCCTCTCCTCGATGAGATCCGGGCCTACGGCTGGACCGAGGCGGAGATGGAAGCTGCCTTCGACCGTGTCATCGACGACCTCTACGTGAGCGAGAACTGGGACCAGCTCGTCGATCGCGGCGTCGAGATCTTCAGCCTCCCCGGCTCTCACGACTGGGTCGCCTACGACGTGCCGAGCACCAGCGAGATCCTGCCCGGGCTCCGGACGTACATCGTCCCGAACGGAGGTCACAGCCGTGATGGCCACCCCGAGGCGCCCAGTAACGACGTGAACGCCGGCTTCTTCGCGGAGCAGCTCTTCGGAGCCGACGGCGGGCTCGAGACGCCTGACATCACCTCCGTGGTCAACGGCGCCTGGCTCGACGTCACGGTGACCTTCCCGGGTGGCGGCGTTCCCGAGGACAGCCGTGTCTTCTGGATGTACGACCGCGAGCCCGACGGTTCGTCCTGGTACCTCTACGACCTGTTCCCCGACGACAACTGGGCCGTCATGGCCGGTGGGGGGAGCACCTGGAGCGTCTCGATCCCGCTGGAGCAGGGGCGCACGACGATCGACCTCGTGACCACTCACACGGTGACGGTCGACGGGTTCACGATCCCGATCAGCGCGCCCTACACCCGGGTCACGCTCGACGAGACCGATCCTTGCTTCGATGTGTCGTCCTTCTGCGACCAGGGAGTTGGAGCGCCGCTGCTCGAGTTCCTGGCTCCTCAGGACGTGAACACCTTGCACTTCCTGGCGACGGGCGCCGCGCCCGACGCTCCCGTTGCCCTGATCGGCGGACAGCGTGGCCGGCCGATCAGTGTTCCCGCCGGGAGCCTGTGCATCGGCAGCGGGCGGCGTGTCCTCGCGGTTGCGCAGGCAGGACCCGAGGGCGCGGTGCAGATCTCGTGGTCTCTCGGCGTTGACGGGGCCACGGCTCTCTCGAGCGGCCAGTTCGCCGTGCAGGCCGCCAGCCAGGGCTCCTCCACGAGCCTCTCGAACGCCCTCGCGATCCAGAACTGCCCGTGAGGAGCGGTGAGAGGGCGGTCTCCGCGCTGCGATCGATTTGCCAGGAGCGGCGAAGGCTCAGGCGTCGAGGAGGAGGAGATCGACCTCTGCCTCGTACACGGCCGCCGGCGTCGGCGGGTGACACAGCGTTGCTGAGCAGGGGCGACCCCTCGGAGGTGAGGCCGGTCTGCCACGCGGGATCGCACGAGGCAGGTGGGCTCGGGCAGGGCAGATCCACGGACGGCGAAGGGCCTCACCTCCCCGCCCCATGAGTCCTTGCGCCGGCGGATGGCGAGGAGCCGGCCGCTGAGGGCTCCGCCCAAGGATGTGACGAGGATCCCGCGCCTGAAGGCGCCAACGCGCCGTACAGCGAGCCGGGACTAGAGGTCGGATTCGAGCAGGATGGCCTGCTCGAATTCGGCCGTGTCGAAGCCCCAGGGCCCCGGTTTGCTCTGGTAGGCGACCTGCCCGTTCACGTCGATGAGCACCAGGCGGTCGGGCCAGCCCCCGTAGGCGCGGGCGGCCTCGTCGGTGACGTCGTCGACCAGCGCATCGAGCTCCTCCAGCTCGACGGCGCGCATGCAGGTACGCGCGACCTCTTTACGCTCCGCCAGGTGCAGCGGGTCTTCGACGATCGGAGCCGCGCCGCCGCCCATCGGGGCCGCGGAGTCGATGGCGTGGGCCTCTCGGATGTACACGAGGTAGAACTGCACGTGGTCCCCGTGCGCCTCCCACAGTTCCCGCAGCCGACCGGCTGCCTTGCGGAAGGGAGGTCATGTGTAGCTGCCGAAGATCAGCGCGACTGGCCGGTCACCTTCGAAGGAGGAAAGGGTCACCGAAGTGCCCCCGTCCAGGGGCGCCAGAGTGAGGTCCGGAGCGGGAAGTCCCATCAGGGGGCGAAGGGCCTGGTCCGAGGGCAGCTCCTCCTGCCACACCCAGGGGGCTCCGCCGCCGCGGCGCTCGTGGAACACGAGGACCTCGCTGCGCGACAGGCTGCCGTCAGCGTCCGCGTCGACGCCAGCCAGCAGGCCCGTCCAGGGGTCGACGTCCTCCAGCAGCGCCCGCGCGCGTGCGCTCTCGAGGGGCGGCCCCGGCGCCGGCGCGAGGGCACCGCAGCGGAACTCCTCCTCGTCCAGGAGGCCGTCGCCGTTGGTGTCGTAAGCCTCGAACGCTCGGTCCAGCTCCTCTGATGCGAGGAAGCTGCCGTTCTCGTCCTTCTGCAGGTAGGCCCCGATCAGCAGAGCCGCCCGCTCGCCGCGCATCCTGGACCCCTTCGCCGGAGCGGCCGCATAGTCGGCCGAGTCGACGAGGCCGTTGCCGTCACGGTCGAGGCGTGCGAAGGCCTGCGCTGTGCGGTCGTGCTCGTCCCAGGACACCGCGCCATCGCCGTTCGAGTCGTAGCGATCGAGGAGGTACGCCAGAGGGGACTCGTAGGCGCCCGGCGCAGCCGTCGGCACGTGCAACTCCTCTGCGTCAGGCGGCGGTTCGGTCTGACCACAGGACAAAACCGACGCCAGGGCGCCGATCGAGAAGATCCGGGAAAACATGGCTGGGGGGCGCGGGCAGTGAAGCGCTCAATCACTGCCCGTCCTACTTGCCTCTATTCGGACAGCGAGGCCGATGCTTCTCACTTGATCGGAAAAGCAGCGTAAAGTCCTGCCCAGCCCGTTCTGCTCTGCGACTGGAAGCCTCTGCCTGGGTCACTTTGACGGCTCGACGGCTTGGATCACGACGTCTTGGCCCTCGAGCTCCGCTCGAAGCAGCGCAACGACCGCGGCGTCGAGCCGCCCGCCGCGGGCCTCGAGAACGACGACGCCCTGCGAGTGGTGCATCGTGAACTCAGCCCGGACCCGGATGACCAGGTCGACCACGCGGATGCTGGGGAGCGTCTTGCGGAGCGAACGCCGGGCCTCGTCGATCGGAGGTGAGAAGGAGTCCAGCCGCAGCCGCATGGGGAAGGGACACTCTGCCACGTCCGGCGCCGCGGACCAGATCGTCTCCCCGGCCTCTCGGGCCAGGGTCGGGTCCTGGTCCAGCTCGAGGCACCAGGGGTCCTCGGGGCCGAGCCGAGCGCGTAGCTCTTCGAGCACCATTTCGGTCAGCGCCTCGCGGGTGGATTCATCCTCGGTCCAGTCGAGGACGAGGCGCTGCGTGCGCTCGACCGAGTGGGCACGCTGCTGCTCTCGGTACATCGGCAACAGCAGCAGCAAGCCGGCGCCCAGGGGAAGGAGCCACTTGCGGGCACGACTCCCGTGCGCCGGGGGCGAGGCAGGCGCGTCCCAGGGCATGAATCGAGTATGCAGTTGGTAAGCGATTTTGGGGTCGAAAGCTCCGAACCGGGCTGGCTGACGCTCATGAGGCCCTAAGGGACCGGCCCAGGGGCATCAAAGGCACCCCAA
Organism: Planctomycetota bacterium; assembly: GCA_965662915.1. GTDB lineage: Bacteria > Planctomycetota > UBA1135 > UBA1135 > Saltatorellus. Next base: position 23,801 of record CBFIJG010000024.1, read on the forward strand.
TGACCAGCCAGGAACGCATCGAAGCCGACCTGGAGGGCGCCGCGTGCGCTCGCGAGGCCACCAGGCGCGACATCCTCTGCGCGGTCGTGGCTGTCGTCGAGAACGAGCGCATCGAGGCTGGCGCCGACCTCGACGAGGCGCGTCCAGCGAGACGAATACGCGCACCCGCAGCCCCGCGCAGCACAAGAATTCGGAGCGCTCCGAGTTGACGGAGAAAGGGCGCGCGGAGATCGAGTTCGTCCTCGCCTGTTCGCCGTGGCAATTCGATGCGTCGGAGATTCCGAGCGCCGTCGAGGTCCAGCCGGCCGAGTTCGAGCACTCGTCCGAGAAGAACGTGGAATCCGTGATCAGGGCGATCACGGCCGGCCACGAGAGGGTGGTCGAATGGAAGCTCGGCCGGCGTTCCCGCTCAGGCTCACTCGAGCCCGTCACGCTCGAGGTCGAGTCCTACGCCGGGGCCTCTCGGCAGCGCTCGCCTTCGGTGGAACGCGACGGCTCAGCTCTTGCCCGGCGTGTCGTCGCCAGACGCCCCGTCTGCGTCGGAGCCGTCGCCTTCCTGATCGAGCTCGCTCGGATCCCATCCGCCGCCGAGGGCGCGGTAGAGCATCACCAGAGAGGTGGCGGCCTGACCGCGGGCGGCCGAGACTTCGATCTCCTGGGAGAGGAGGCTGCGCTGGACGTCCAGCAGCTGCTCGTAGTCGATGAGGCCCTTCTCGTAGAGACCGGTGGAGAGGCGCAGCGCCTCACGGGACGCGGCGGCTGCGCGCTCGAGCGCGCCGACCCGGCTGCCCTCCTGGGTGAAGGTGGTCATCGCGGTCTCGACCTCCTGGAGGGCGGACAGCACCGTCCGTTCGTAGAGCAGGAGCGCCTGCTCGACGCCGGCGTCGGCGACCTTGATCGCGCTGCGGGTCCGGCCACCGTCGAAGAGCGTCCACTGCATGGAGGGGCCGAGCGAGAAGGCGCGGCTCCCGGCGTCGAGGAGGTTCCCGCCGGCGAAGTCGCTGAAGCCCAGGGAGCCGCCGATGCCGAAGGTCGGATACAGGTCGGCCGTGGCGATTCCGACGCGCGCGGTCTGTGCCGCCAGGCGTCGCTCCGCCGCGCGGATGTCGGGCCTCTGGCGGAGGAGGTCCGCGGGGACGCCCACGGCGATGTGGGTCGGCGGGACGGGGATGGGCTTCGGCTCGGCGAGCTCTTTCTGGAGCGCGGTCGGGTTCTTCCCGATCAGCACGCCCAGGGTGTTCACCTCCCTGGAGAGGCCCACGCGGAGCGGAGGCACGGCGGCCTCCGAGGCGGCGTGGATGCTGACGGCGCGGGAGAGGTCGAGCTCCGACGAGATCCCGTTCTCGGTCCGCGAGCGGGTCAGCTCGAGGATCTGCTTCTGGCTCGCGAGGTTCTTCTCCGCGCTCTCGAGCTGCATCTGGAGCGCGCGCACCCCGATGTACGCCCGCGCCACCTCGGCCATGAGCGTGACGCGCACGTCCCGCTGGTCCTCCTCTGTGGCCTCGTACGAGGCATCCTCCGCCTCGATCTGCCGGGCCACGCGGCCGAAGACGTCGAGCTCCCAGCTCACGTCGGCGCCGATGGACGACACCGTCCGGGTCTCGAAGCCAGTGAAGAAGTCGTTCTGGGCGTTCACCCCGCCGCCGATGCCGATGGAGGGGTACCGGCCGGCTTTCGCGAAGCCGAGGCGCGCGCGGGCCTCGCTCACCCTCGAGACGGCGATCTTGAGGTCCTTGTTGCCCTCCTCCGCCCGCGCGATGATCGACGTGAGCATCGGGTCGTCGAAGACCGTCCACCACTCACGGATGTCCGCCTCGTCGGAGCTGAACGCGGGGTCTTCGATCGAGGGGTCTTCGGCAGCGGGGTCCTCGACAGCGGCGTCCTCGACCGCGCCGTACTCCTCCTGGATGACCTCTTCTTCGAGCACGGGCGGCTCGTAGTCGGGGCCGACCTTGCACGAAGCGACGAGCAGTGCCGTGGTGGCGCTAACTGCGAGAGGGCTGTGGAGGAGTCGTCGGGAGCGCATCGTGCGGACGTTAGCAGAATTGCCCGGGCGTGCCGGGACGCGGCCTGCCTTTCGACCTACCCTCGTTCCACCATGTTCGCTCCCGCACGATCGATCCATGCGCTGCCCGTGGTCGCGCTCCTCTTCGGGCTCGGCGCGTGCGCCGAAGCTCCCGCCCCGCGTACTCCCAGGCCGCCCCTCGTGGAGGTCCAGAAGCCGACCGTCGAGGACATCGTCGTCCACGAAATCGTCAGCGGACGCACCGAGGCGATCCGGACGGTCGAGGTGCGCGCG
>CBFIJG010000024.1:26199-38816 GCA_965662915.1 Planctomycetota bacterium
GGGTCAGCGGCGTGCTGCAGGAGATCGCCCACGAGGCGGGCGCGCCCCTCGCGGCGGGCGACCTCATGTTCCGCATCGACCCTGCGCCCTTCACGGCCGCGCGGGACGCGGCGGCGGCGCAGGTCCTGAGCGCCCGGGCGAGGGCGGAGCTCGCGGACGTCACGGCGACCCGGCTCGAGAAGGCCTACGAGGACCGCGCGGTCTCGGAGCTGCAGGCCCTCGAGGCTCGCGCGAAGCACAAGGTGGCGGTCGAGGAGGTCGAGGTGGCCAACAAGAACCTGGCCATCAAGGAGCTCGACGTGTCGTACACGGAGATCCACGCGCCCATCGCGGGCCGCGCCGAGCGCAGCGACTACGTCGTGGGGAGCCTCGTCGGGGGGCTCGGCTCGAGCGCGCTGACGGTGATCCACGACGACTCGAAGATCGACGTGTGGTTCACCGTGCCGGACCGCGTGATGCTCGAGTTCGCCGCGCGCGGCGGCCAGCAGGGACAGCTCCGCGACTCCCTCGATCAGCTGCCGCCGGTCGAGCTCGCCCGCGAGGTCGACGACGGCTTCCCCTTCCAGGGCCGCGTCGACTACGTGGACCCCGAGGTGGACATCGAGACCGGGACGCTCCGGATCCGCGCCGAGTTCGACAACCAGGACGGCCGGCTCAAGGGCGGCCTCTTCGCGCGTGTCCGCCTCCGCACCGGCGAGATCTCCGGCGCGCTCATCGTCCCCGAGGTGGCTCTCGGGCGGGACCAGCAGGGGCCGTACCTGCTCGTGGTCGGCGAAGGCGACGTGGTCGAGCGCCGGGCGGTGCAGATCGGCAAGCGGGTCGAGGGAGGGCTGGTCATCAGCTCCGGGATCTCGGCCGGCGACGCGGTCATCGTCAACGGAATGATCTCCGCCCGACCGGGTGCGAAGGTCCGGGTCCGCCAGGGGAACTGAGGGAGACCGCACGATGCTCTCCCGCTTCTTCATCCACCGTCCGATCTTCGCGACGGTGCTCTCCATCGTCGTGATCACGATGGGGCTGACCTCCCTGGTCAAGCTCCCGATCGCGCAGTACCCCGACCTCGCGCCGCCGACCATCGCGGTCCAGGCGAACTACCCGGGCGCCAACTCGAGCGTCGTCGCCGAGACGGTGGCGGCGCCGATCGAGCAGGAGGTCAACGGGGTCGAGGGGATGCTCTACATGTCGAGCATCTCGGCCTCGGACGGCAGCTACACGCTGACGATCACCTTCGAGCCGGGCACCGACCTCGACATCGCGTCGGTCCAGGTCCAGAACCGGGTGTCGTCCGCGGAGCCGAAGCTGCCCGAGGACGTGCGCCGGCTGGGGATCACGACCAAGAAGAAGATGCCCGACTTCGCGCAGATGATCTCGGTCTTCTCGCCGGACGGGTCCAAGGACGAGGTCTTCCTGAGCAACTGGGCGTCGCTCAACCTGCGCGACGAGCTCAAGCGGATCAGCGGCGTGGGCGACGCGCAGATCTTCGGCGCTGCGGACTACTCCATGCGCCTGTGGCTCGACCCCTACGAGCTCGAGGCGCGGAGTCTGACGCCCGGTGACGTCCTCGGAGCGCTCCAGGAGCAGAACGTCCAGGTGGCGGCGGGCAAGATCGGTGAGGACCCCGCGCCCGCCGGGACGGCGTTCGAGTACACGGTCTCGACCAAGGGCCGGCTGACCAGGCCTGAGGAGTTCGAGCGGATCGTGGTCCGCACGGGCGAGGACGGCCGGGTCCTCCGCGTGGGCGACATCGCGAGGGTCGAGCGAGGGGCGCAGAACTACGTCCTCGGCTCGGCGCTCGACGGGCGCCCTGCAGCGACCATCGCGGTCTACCAGCTGCCTGGCGCGAACCTGATCGACATCTCCGAGCGGGTCGCGGCGCTGCTCGAGCAGAAGGCGGACGCGTACCCCGACGGCCTCTCGGCGCAGGTGACCTACGACGCCGCTGGCGTGGTCAACGCGTCGATCAAGGAGATCATCTCGACGCTGCTGATCGCCGCGTTCCTCGTGATCGTCACGGTCCTGATCTTCCTCCAGGACCTGCGCGCGACGATCATCCCGACCGTGACGATCCCGGTGTCGCTGATCGGCACCTTCGCGGTCATGTCGGCGCTGGGGTTCTCGCTCAACACGCTCTCGCTCTTCGGGATCGTGCTCGCCATCGGGATCGTGGTCGACGACGCGATCGTGGTCGTGGAGAACGTCGCCCGGAACATCGACGCCGGACTCCCTCCGCGTGAGGCGGCGGTCAAGGCGATGGAGGAGGTCACCGGACCTATCATCGCGACGACGCTCGTGCTGCTCGCGGTCTTCGTGCCGACCTCGTTCATGCCCGGCCTCGTGGGCGTCATGTACAAGCAGTTCGGACTGACCATCTCCGCCGCGACGGTGTTCAGTTCGATCAACGCGCTCAGCCTGAGCCCCGCCCTGTGCGCGCTGCTCATGCGCCCCTCGAGCGGGAAGAAGAACCTGTTCTACCGGGCCTTCAACTGGACGCTGGACCTCGGGACCAAGGGCTACGTGGGCATCGTCGGCTTCGCGGTCCGCAAGTTCGTGTTCAGCGCGCTGGTCTTCATCGGGGTCGTTGGCGCCGGCGGTTACACCTTCTCGAAGCTGCCGACCGGGTTCGTGCCCCAGGAGGACATGGGCTACCTGCTCGTGTCCGCGCAGCTCCCCGACGCCGCCTCGAAGCAGCGCACGCGTGCGGTGGGGCAGATGGTCGACGAGATCCTCGCAGAGACCGAGGGCGTGGACGCGAGCGTCGCCCTGATCGGTTACTCCCTGATCGACGGCGCCGCGAGCTCCTCCACCGTGAGCTTCATCGTGGTGCTCGATCCCTGGGACGAGCGGGCGACGCCGGAGACCAGTCTGCGCGGGGTGATCATGGGACTCATGGCGCAGTTCCAGGAGATCCCGGACGCGCAGATCTTCGCGTTCCCCGTGCCTTCGATCCCCGGCGTCGGGCTCGTGGGCGGCTTCGACATGCAGCTGCAGGACCGCTCGGGCGGCGACATCACCGGCCTCGCCAAGGCCGCCGACGCGCTCGTCGCGGCGGCGAACCAGGACCCCTCGCTCACGCGCGTGAGCTCCGGGCTCCGGGCGAACGTGCCGCAGCTCTACGTCGACGTGGACCGCGAGAAGGTCAAGCAGATGGGGATCTCGCTGCAGACCGTCTTCGGGACGCTTCAGACCTATCTCGGCTCGGTCTACGCGAACGACTTCAACGAGTTCGGACGGACGTACCAGGTCCGGCTGCAGGGGGAGTCCGACGCTCGCGCCGTGCCCGAGGACATCGACCAGCTCCGGATGCGAGCGGCCGACGGCCGCGTGGTCCCGCTGGCGTCGGTGGCGGACGTGGAGCAGCGGGTGGGGCCCGCCTCCATCGTGCGCTTCAACCTCTATCCGGCGGCGGCCATCAAGGGCGGCGCTGCGCCTGGCGTGAGCTCGGGCCAGTCCCTCGAGATCATCGAGCGGGTGAAGGAAGCGACGCTCCCGGGCCCGAGCTACGGCGTGGCCTGGAACGGGCTCTCGTACCAGGAGAAGGAGGCGTCCGGCGGCGCGGGCGCGATCTTCCTGCTGGCGATCTTCCTCGTGTTCCTCGTGCTGTCCGCGCAGTACGAGTCCTGGATGCTCCCCGTGGCGATCATCCTGGCGGTCCCGCTGGGGCTCCTGGGCGCGGCCCTCGGCACGATGCTCACGCCCTTCGGGAACAACGTCTACACCCAGATCGGCATCGTGCTGCTCATCGCGCTCATCTCGAAGAACGCGATCCTGATCGTGGAGTTCGCGAAGGAGCAGCGTGAGTCGGGCCTCTCCGTGGTGGACGCCGCCATCGAGGCCTCACGCCTGCGCTTCCGTCCGATCCTGATGACGGTCGTCTCCTTCGTCTTCGGCACCGCGCCGCTGGTCCTCGCGACCGGGGCCGGCGCGGGCGCGCGCGTGGCGCTGGGCGTGAGCGTCTTCTTCGGGATGATCCTCGCGACGGTGCTCGGCCTCGTACTCACTCCCTCGCTCTATCGGATGGTGCAAGGCCTCGCGGAACGCGTGAGCCAGAAGAGCGCCGGGGACGCGTGACTCCGAGGGGCGGGGCTGGTCGAGATGCCACCTCCGCCCCCCGCTCCTGGCAGCGAGCTGCTCCGCTGCGACGAACGTCCAACGGAGGGGAACGCGAAGCCCAGATCCAGGTCAACGCGACGCGGTCCGTAGTGTCTGTCCCGGTCGTGGTTGCGCGCGGATCGACAGGGTGAGACGTCTTCCGATCTCTCCAGGATGTGCGATCAGGTCACGAGCCGGCCCCCGGCCCGTTGGCCGGAGGCCTGCGAGGGCAGGACCCGCCGGAGCTTCGATCGCGCCGAACGCGTCAGCGAAGAGCGGCGATCGCAGCGGACGTCAGAACTGCGTCCGCAGGCGGAACCCGAGCACCGTGGCCTCGTCCACGGTCCCGAGCAGGGAGTCCGCCCACTGCAGATCGAGCGTGAGCTCGGTCGCGGCGCCGAACTGGAAGGTGTAGTAGAGCTCCGCGCGCTGCGCCGCCATGTCCAGCAGGGTGCCGGTCGCGAAGGGGGCCGTCTGGACGTCGGAGTAGACGTAGCCGACCCCCGCGGTGTCGTGTTCCCGATCGAAGAACAGGCCCCGGCCGGCGAAGCCGCCGCTGAAGGCCGCGCGGATGGGGTTCGTATCGCGGTCGGCGACCGCCGCGCGCGCGAAGAATCCCAGCCCCTCGCGATCGGTGCGCCCGTTGAGGACGTCGATGCGCTCCTCGGATCCAGGCTTGACCGTGAGGTACTGCCAGAGGTTCCAGAAGACGTTCCAGGTGTCTCTCTGGAGAGGAACCCTGAAGCCGTCCTGGGACACGAAGCCGCCCCGGAAGTCGACGAACTCGTTGTCGAAGCCGTACTGCCCCGTGAGCATCATGCCGCCGGGAAGTCCGCCCCACTCGTGCCGGGTACGGACGGAGCTCGACCAGATCAGGCCATCGTCGAGCGTGTCGAAGCCAGCGGTCGTCGAGGAGTCATCGGCGGCGTAGATCGAGCTCGTGACCACGAGGTCGTCCGAGTGCATCCAGATGACGCCGCCGCCGACGGTGCTGTAGGGATTGACCAGGGCGGTGACCGAGGCGGAGAGGAAGCCGTGGCTCATGAACTGCGTGTCCCCCCGGCCGCCGGCGAATTCGTTCGCGTCACCCCCGAGCGTGATGAACTTGCCGATGAACAGGCCCAGTGACCTTGAGAGGAACTGCGTGTAGCGCAGCTCCGTCACCGCGACGGGGAGCTCTTCGTCGACCTCGTCGGTCAGCGGGAAGAAGAGCGCGTCCGCGACCGGCAGGACCACGCCCGCCGAGCGGTTGACCGAGCTCCCTCCGCGGGATTCCGTCCGCATGGTCAGGAGACCTCCGGGGACCGTCCCGCTGCGGTCGAGGTCGAGCTTCCAGCTGGTCTCGAACTTCAGCCCGTACTCGAAGCCGCGCTCCCGGCCGCCCCGCGTCACGTCCTGGCCCACCTGGGTCAGGATACCGTCGACCTGGAGGCCGTCGCTTGCGAGCGTCGACCGGGTTCCGCCCCAGTCCCCGGCGAGATGGATATTCCGGTCTCCGTAGTTCGCGGGAATCGGCAGGAGGCCACGGCGCTGGCTCGCGGGCTCCTCGTCGACCATCGGTCTGGCCGAGGGCGAGAGAGTCGCGGGGACAGCTCGCGACCGGGGCGCGGAACAGCCGGCCCCCACCAGCAGGATGGCGGCGATCTGAAGAGCTTTCATCGCGGGCGCTCAGCGGTTGAGTCCGATGTCCTTGGGCGGGAACGCGCGCATCGTCGCGGCATGCGCCCGTATCTCCGCGCCGAGCGAGGCGAGCCACGCGTTGCGGCGATGTCCGACGGCGAGCTGCTCACGAGGATCGATGTACAGGTTGAACAGCCAGCCGGACAGGCCGAGGTCCTGGACCGTCGCCATGTCGATGTGCATGTGGGTGGCGGAGGGCAGGACCACCTTCAGGTGCAGCTTGTACTCCCGCATCCGCACGCCCATCAGCGTGTCGCCCCACCAGAAGAACACGCACTCCCGGCGGCTCCGGCCGTCGTCCTCCAGCAGGAAGGAGGTCTGGTCGATGGAGTCGAAGTACCGGTCGTCCGGCAGGGCGCCCGTCGGAACTCCGGCCATGTTCATCCCCGTGCGGAAGAGGTCCATCAGATCGAACGGATCGTCGCTCTCGCGACCGGCGGAGATCTGACCCTTCCAATAGGCGATACCAGGAACCCGTACGCCGCCCTCGAAGGTGGTGCCCTTCGCGCCGCGGAACGGCGTGTGCCCGGCGTCGGGCCACGCGTCCATCTGGGGTCCGTTGTCCGACGTGAGGAAGACGAAGGTGTTCTCGAGGACGCCCGCGGCGTCGAGCGCGGCCATGATCTCCCCCACGTGGAGATCGACCTCCGCGACGGCCTCCTTGTAGGCGAAGCGGGCCGCGCTGAGCGGGCCGAGATCGGGGTTGGGGAAGTTGTCGGCGTGCACCTTCATGAAGCAGTGCTCGATGAAGAAGGGCTTGTCACCCTTCGCGAGCTCCGCGATCCTCTTGACGGTGAAGTCGGCGAGTCGCTTCTCGGCGCGCCCCATGTCCTCGGTCGACTTGATCTGCTCGAGCTTCTCGGTACGGCCCCCCTTGAAGCCGTGGACGAGGTGATCCTCCGGCGCGATCGCCTCGTACGCCCGCATCCTCGACTCGTCGAGCACGAGGTCGGGATAGCGCCGAGCGTCCAGGCTCTGGGTGATCTCCTTCTGCGCTGGGTAGAAGCCGAGGTACTCGTCGAATCCGACGTCGTGGGGCCGCATGCCCTCCGGTTCGCCCACGTGCCACTTCCCCGTCAGCAGCGTGTGGTAGCCCTGGTCGCTCAGGAGCCTCGGAAGACTCAGCTCATCTTCCCACGGGTTCTGCGTGATCTTGTCGCCGGCGAGAATGGGCCTGGTGAGGCCCGTGCGCACGGGGAGGCGTCCGGTGAGGATGGCGGAGCGCGTCGGGGTGCAGGTTTGCTGGGAGTAGCAGGAGGTGAGGCGCAGCCCCTCTCGGGCGAGCCGGTCGATATTCGGCGTCGCCGCGCCGACAGCGGCGCCGCCGCCGTAGCAGCCCGGGTCGCCGTATCCCATGTCGTCGACCACGAGCCAGAGGATGTTCGGGCGCTCGTTCGTCTCCTCACGGAGCGCGGCGAGTCGCTTCGCAGCAGCCTGCTCCTGCTCGAGGCGCGGGATGGCGGGCTCGTGGTTGGGCGCGACGCGGACCGCGCGATTGAGCTGTGAGGCCTGGGAGAGCGCCGGGGCGGATCCGACCAGCGTGAGAAGGACGATGAGCGTCGAGTGCCGGGAGAAGAGCATGGGGGGCTTGGGGTGGGAGACGGTGCGTTGCCGTGAGGCGCTGGAGGGTGGAGTGTGCACGCTGGCAACTCGCGTTGAAGGGCTGCAGCACGGTCTCGGGCCTGTGTGCCGTGGCGTGGGCCCGGGCGCGCTGGCTGGACCCGCTGGATCCAGCGAGGCGTTTCAGAACGTCATCGTCGCGGATAGCTGGAGGCGCTGGACGCTCGAGTCCTCGCCGTCGTTGTTCTCGCGAGTGCCGCCGAGGGTCTCCACGCCCAGCTCCAGGCCCTTCTTGACGCTCCAGATCAGGTTGGCCGCGGCGTAGGAGGTCTCGTGGAGCACGTCGGCGGCCTGCCCCGCGCTGTTGTCGACGCTGGTGGAGGAGAAGAGGACGTTGGAGCGCAGCGCGTCGGTCCAGTGCCAGCGGTAGCCGACGAACGACGCGATCGTCGGCAGCGCCTCGAGCTCGCCCGAGGCGTCGAGCCCCGCGTCGAGGCCGAGCCCCCGCAGGTCCTCGACGTAGCGCGCGATGCCCTCGCCGTAGGCGATCTGGAAGAGCGCCTCGCCCTTCGCCGAGTGCTGGTACTTCCCGCTCAGGCTGAGCCCCCATCCGAGGACGCTGTCGTCCACCGCGCCCTCGAAGGCCACGTCGCGCAGGACCGCCGAGAGGTAGGCGTGACCCGGGCCCTTCTCGACCAGCAGACCCGCCGTGAGGTCGGGAAGGACCTGCTTCGCCGACGTGCCCTGGCCCAGCGCCGGGTCGAGGCCCAGGCCCGAGTCGATGGCCTCCGAGTTCACGTCCGAAGTGGGGCTCTCGACGGCGACGCTCCAGCGCGCGAGGTCCCCGAGGTCGTCCGTCCAGCGGAGCTGGGCCTGCCGCAGGAAGATCGAGCCGTCGGGCCCCTCGAAGTCGAGCGTCTCGGGGCGCGAGCCGATCCACATGAAGTTGGTCCAGGTCTGACCCGCGAGCAGGTGGTCGGTCTCGAAGTATGCGTGCCGCAGGGTGAAACTCGACCCGTCGCCGAAGAAGTTGCCCTCCACGTAGCCGCGCAGCTCGCCCAGGGGGCTGGGCATGCGCGCCTCCATGTGGAGTCGCGTGTCTCTCGCGTGGAAGCGGGAGTTCCCGTCCGAGTCCGACTCGGGCACGGGAATCGTCGAGGTCTTGAAGGCGTCGGTGTTGCCGATCGCACCGAAGTCCTGGATGGCGTCGAGCTTGATGCGTCCGCCGAACTTCAAGGACAGCTCGCTTCCCGGGAGCTTGAAGGAGCCGGGGAAGCTGCCCGCGAGGTCGGGGGCCGGCGGCGCCACGGGGGCGTGATCACGGACAGAGGCGTCGGCGGACGGCGCGTGCTCATTGGTCGCCGCGCCGGGCTGGGCGGCGATCAGCACACCGATCGAGCTGGTGAGGAGGAACATGTGGAGCGCCGTCCAGGATCAGCGGGTCCGGGTGATGGCGCGGCCGTGGAGCGGCTGCGTCGGACGGTTGTTGTCGTCGATGATCGAGTGGAAGAGCTCGACCTGTGCCTTCGACGCCTGCACGGGCTCTTGCATCACGAACCACTTCACGCCCTCGCTGCAGGGCGGGGTCGTGAGCGAACCGTCGTAGCGGTAGTGCATGCGGTTCTTCGGGAGGAGGTCCTCCGCGTTCACCGACATGCCCTCGACCCGTTCGGCGCGGCCGGGTTCGGTGGGGAAGTGCTCCTCGAGAGTGGCCAACGCGGGGTTCGACTCGCCGAGCTGGAACATGACGGAGACGACGGCCAGCGCGCCTTCGCTGTCTTTGTGGACGAGGTGCATCTCCATCGGGAAGTGAACGCCGTCGACGGTGTGCTCGCTGGGCGAGTGGAAGTGGAACTGGGCGAGGCGGTAAGGGTGCCCGTCGACGGTGAGCGTGCCGCCGCCGTGATAGTCGTCCTCGACGGTGTGTCCGTTGTTCAGGATGTCGATCGTGGTCGATTCGTAGGCGAACTCGAGCAGCCCCAGCTCCGCCTCGGCCGCGCTCTCGGGGGCGATGTCGATCGGCGACTGCTCGCGGCCCTCCTTCGCCATCGCGTAGTCGGGGCTGAGATCACCCCAGTGGCTCGGTCCGTTGTCGCCGGTGTAGCTCCACTCGGCCTTCGCCGAGACCGAGCTGCTGGTCGGCTCGCTGCACCCGGTGAGGAGCGCGGAGGAGGCAGCGAGGGCGGCGAGCGTGGTGGGTAGGGTGATCGAGTTCATGGGGACTCCGGTGGGGGGGGCACGATCGGAAAGGACAGAGAATGCGGCTGCACTCCTGATGCGGAACGCGGTCGGTCCCTTGCACTTGTACGCGGTAACGGGAACTTCGTGGGACGCGGCGTCTTCAGCCTCGGCGGCGCTCCGTCTCGTGCTCGCCAAGCGGTATTGCGGCTTCGAAAGCAGGGCGCTGCGGATCACCTCGTCTTCCGAGCTCGGCAGGGAGGAGAGAGTACGCGGCGCAGATCACTCCGCCCGTGCCAACTCGCTCGACGAGTCGCTCGGCCGGAAGACTCGGGGCGCGCCGATACGTGGGCTCGAAGCCGCGTTTCTCCCTCGATCTGCTGCGGGACGACCTCCGATGGCGTCCCGGGGAGACCTCTGGTTGCTTTCGCAGGGCAGTCCGACGATGCTCGTGAACATGCCGAGCGCGGCCTTCAAGTCGACGCACTGGTCCGTCGTTCGGGGCGGGAGCAGCGCTGACTCCGAGCTCCGGAGGGTCTCCCTCGAGCGGCTCTGCAGCCAGTACTGGTTCCCGCTCTACGCCCACCTCCGACGGAGGGGCCGCGACGCCGATCGCGCCGCGGACCTGGTGCAGGGCTTCTTCGCGCAGCTCCTGTCGCGTGACGGGCTGTCGACGGTGGAGGAGGGTGTGGGTCCCTTCCGCGCCTGGCTGCTCGGGGCGCTTCGAAATCACGAGCGGGACGAGATCGCGCGCGAGCAGGCGCTGAAGCGCGGTGGCGGGACGGTGCCGATCCCCATCGACTCCGACGAGGGGGAGCGACGGCTGGAGCTCGCGGGGGCCTCCCTCGACGATCCTGCCAGAGCGTTCGATCGTGCGTGGGCGCTGAGCGTCCTCGATCAGGGGCTCCTGCTGCTCGAGCAGGAGATGAAGCGGAGCGGCGACGGACGCCGGTTCGAGGTCCTGGGCCCGCTGCTCTCGATCGAGGGGGACGATCGTCCGCGCGCCGAGCTGGCCCGGGAGCTGGGGCTCGAGCCCGTTGCTTTGCGCGTCGCGTTGTTGCGGTTCCGCAGGCGCTACCAGGAGCTCCTCGTGCGGGTGGTGTCGGACAGCGTGGGCTCGGCGGACGAGGCGGGGAGGGAGCTGGAGACCCTCTCGAAAGCCCTTTCGGGCGAATCGGGAGATTCTCGGTAACGGGTGGATCGAGTTCCCGTGAACCAGGGCGAGAGCCCAGGAGACCACCATGTCCAACGATCAGACCGACCCCCATTCGCCCCCTCCAACGCCGCCCGGCGCCAGCCTGCTGGCGGGAGCCGCCCGGCGGATCCCCGAGGGTGAGCTCGATGACCTGCGCGCCAGGGTCCAGGGCCAGCTCCCTGACTACGAGCTCGCGGAGAGCCTCGGCCGCGGCGGCATGGGCGCCGTGTTCCGCGCCCGCCAGATCAACCTCGACCGCGAGGTCGCCATCAAGGTCCTCCTGCCCCCGCCGGCGGAGGTCGTGGGCTGGTCCGAGCGCTTCCAGCGAGAGGCCCAGGCCCTGGCTCGTCTCGTGCACCCCGGTATCGTCACTGTGCACGACTTCGGCGAGGCTGAGGGTCTTGCATGGATCGTCATGGAGCTCGTCGATGGCGCAGACCTCCGCCAGATGCTCGACGAGGGCCGACTTCCCCAGAAGGAGGCGCTCGCCATCGTTCCGGCCCTCTGTGAGGCGCTGCAGTACGCCCACGATCGCGGCGTCGTTCACCGGGACATCAAGCCCGAGAACGTGCTCTTCGACCGGTTCGGCGGCGTGAAGCTGGTGGACTTCGGCCTCGCGAAGCTGAGCGGCGAGGACGGCGGGCTTCAGCTCACTCGCACGCATCAGGCGATGGGCACATTCCGCTACATGGCGCCGGAGCAGCTGGAGCGCCCGCGCGAGGTGGACCACCGCGCGGATCTGTTCTCCCTGGGCGTGGTCTTCTACGAGATGCTCACGGGCCACGTGCCCGCCGGCGTCGTGGAGCCGCCCTCGCGGACCGCGGGTGTCGACGCCGTGCTCGACGACGTCGTGCTCTCCACGCTCGAGCGCGAGCCCGGCCGCCGGCCCCAGAGCGCCGCCGAGCTCGAGCGGGATCTCAAGGGGCTCGGCGAGACCAGCGCAGGGAAGAGCCCCGCCGCCACGCCAGGGGACGCGCCGCCCGCTCCGGAGGAGCCGAGTGCCGGAGCGTGGACTCCGCCCACGCTTCCGGGGAGCTTCGACCTCGCTGACCTCGTCGCGGTGCTGGCGATCCCCTTCAGCTTCCTCGCGGCCCTGGCCTCGCAGCTGCAGCTCGAAGGGCGCGACAACGCGGCCGGGTTGAAGGCGTTCGAGGAGTCACTCGTTCGTTCGGACCCCGAGCAGATGTTCGCCGGAGGGGGATCCCCCCACATGTGGGCCATCACCTCGTCCCTGGGACTGCTCTTGGTCCCCGCCTGCTCGATCCTTCTCTGGGCCTTCCAGCGTCGTTTCGCGGCCTCCAGCGGCCGCCCGCCCTTCCGCTTCCTGGGCCAGCTCCCGGTCGTGCGGGTGGTGATCGTGACTTTCACGGTCAGCGTTGTCTGGGCCCTTGGCGCCGTGGCGCTCGGTGGGAGAGGACACGCAGGGAGCGAGGTGTTCGCTCTCACGGCGTTGATTCTGTCCACGAGCTTCCGCCAGCGCGGGGCGTCGAGGGCGCTCTGGTCCGGCGAGCAGCGTCGCATCGCGCTCTACGTCAACTGGGCGCTCGCGGCGACGGTCGGCGTGTTGACCTTCGCGGCGGCGTTCAGCTCAGGGGTGACAAACATGGTGGAGTCGCCCTTCCTCCTGGCGCCGATGGCGCTGCTGCTCGTGGGCTCCGTCCTCCTCCTTCGCGCAGGCCGGCTCCACCTTGCCACGGTCTCCATGGGCGCCGCCGCGGCGATGACCCTCTGCCTCCGGACGACCCTGCCCCATTCCGGTGCCTTCGTCATGGGGCTCACCGCGGCCGAGACGCGGACGATCGTCGGTTCGATGCTGGTGGGAATGCTCCTCCTCTCCGCGACGTCGGCGGCGGCGGCGGCGCCGCGCCGTTGACCGGGCTCGGTCCTCCAGGAGCCAAGCGTTCGTGAAGGGGCG
>CBFIJG010000024.1:38826-39317 GCA_965662915.1 Planctomycetota bacterium
CAGCCCGGCTGATCGACGCCCCTCCCATGAGTTCCCGCATGATCAGGCGGGCCGACCGCACATTCTGGACATGCGATACCTCCTCCTGCCTCCCGCCGGGATCCTGCTCCTCTGGTCCGTGTTCGGATTCCTCGCTTCGGAGGAGCTCGGTGATCCAGGCGAGGTTCTCGCCTGGAAGTCGGCCTACGTCGCCTTCGGGCTCTCCGTCTTCTTCGGAACGCGCTGGCTCTGGCGACGGGCCTCCCCAACGCGGCCCGCGTGACGTCGGCGCCGCGTAGCCCGTCAACGGGCGGTGCTCGCGACGGTGGATCTGCCAGTGGGTCACCGCAGCGTGCTGCGCGCTCGGATGGATGCTCGATCCATGCAGCCGTTGCACGCCGATGGAGGGGGCTCACTCGCGAGGGCTCGCCGCCCCCCCCCTCGAGCGTGAGCGATTCATGAATTCGAGCGCCCCGATGCGCCGCTGTGAGATGTGGTTCGGGCGATTCGAT
>CBFIJG010000025.1:0-38638 GCA_965662915.1 Planctomycetota bacterium
GCGCTCGGCGGAGGCCTTCGGCTGCGACGCCCTGGTCGTGGTGTCGGGAGGCGCGCGGCCCATGGGCTCCAAGGCGCTCCGCGGTTCCATGGGGAGCCTCTTGCGCCTCGACGTCCACGAGGCTCCCGACGCGGCGTCGCTGGCCGCGCTCCTGGAGCGCGCGGGGGTCACCTCGTTCACGGCCGCGACGCGCGGCGGCTCGAGCCTCTGGGAGCTGCGCGTCCCGGCGCGCGCGGCGCTCTGGATCACGGGGGAGACCGGCGCCGGCGTCGACGGGGTCCCCGGACTGCGGGGCGTCACCATCCCCATGGCCGGAGAGGTCGAGTCGCTCAACGCGGCGGTGGCCGGGGCGCTGCTGCTCCACGAGGCCGCGCGTCAGCGCGCGGAGTCGGGGCGGTGAGCGCGCGGCTGTTCGACGACGGCCCCGAGCCGGAGCCGGAGCCCGAGGAGGAGCTCGAGGCCGAGGTCCCCGCCGACGCGCCCCTGGCCGAGCGCATGCGGCCGCGATCGGTGGAGGAGGTCGTCGGTCAGAAGCGGCTCCTCAGCGAGGGGGGCCTGCTGCGCCGCGTGCTCAGCGGCGACGTGCGCCAGAGCCTCGTGCTCTGGGGGCCGCCGGGGGTCGGGAAGACGACCCTGGCGCGCATCGTGGCCCGGGCGTCCGACGCCCGCTTCGTGCCCTTCTCCGCGGTGCTCTCCGGGGTCCGCGAGGTCCGGGAGGTGATGAAGGAGGCCCGCGAGCGGCGGGCGCGGACGGGCCGCGCGACGCTCCTCTTCGTGGACGAGATCCACCGCTTCAACAAGGCCCAGCAGGACGCCTTCCTGCCCTTCGTGGAGCGCGGCGACGTGACCCTGGTGGGGGCGACGACGGAGAACCCGTCCTTCGAGCTGAACGCCGCGCTGCTCTCGCGCTGCCGCGTCCTGGTGCTCGAGCCCCTCGAGATCGAGGACGTCGTCGAGCTGATCGGCAACGCGCTCGCCGGCGAGCGGGGCTTCGACGGGCGGCTGAGCCTCGACGAGGAGCAGATCCTGCGCGTGGCCCACGCGGCCGACGGCGACGCGCGGCGGGCGCTGACGCTCCTGGAGACCGTCGGGGCCATGAGCCTGACGGGCGGCGTCGTCGACGAGGACGTGCTCACCGAGGCGCTCCAGCGCAAGGCGACGCGCTACGACAAGTCGGGCGAGCAGCACTACGACATCATCAGCGCGCTGCACAAGAGCGTGCGGAACTCCGACGAGAACGCGTCGCTCTACTGGCTCGCGCGCATGCTCGAGGGGGGTGAGGACCGGCGGTATCTGGCGCGGCGGATCGTCAGGATCGCCTCCGAGGACGTCGGTCTCGCCGACCCCTTCGCCCTGCGCATCGCCCTCGACGCCGCGGAGGCCTTCGACCGGCTGGGCGTGCCCGAGGGGGATCTCGCCCTGGCCCAGGCCGTGGTCTACCTGGCGCGCGCCCGCAAGAGCAACGCGGTGTACGTCGGGCTGGGCGAGGCGATCTCCGACGTGCGCTCCCACGGCGCCGAGCCGGTCCCTCTCCACCTGCGCAACGCGCCCACCGCGCTGATGAAGGAGGCGGGCTACGGGGCCGGCTATCGGTATGCCCACGACGACCCCGGGGCGGTGGAGGAGATGGAGTGTCTCCCCCCCGGTCTGGTGGGCCGTCGTTACCTGCGGGACAGGCCGCCCCGTGGAGACGATGATCCGGCCTGAAACCCCCGAATACGGGGGGGAATTGGCTTGTTCGGCCGATCGCGCACCTCTACAAACCGCATCCCGCTCGTGAGGGCGGGGGCGGAGAGCAGCTCGTTGCTGCTTCTTCCGTGACGCACGCATCGGGCCCGCAGCGCTTCCGCGCTGCGGGCCCGAGCTATTGCGCCGACGAAGCGGACGCCTCCTGGCCGATCACCCGGCCGCGCGGGCGGTGGAGACCGAGTTCACGACTCGTGCTCGGGGAGGGTGCCTTCGAGACGCTGGCGCAGGCGGCTCAGCCGGCCCGCCTGGCTCTGGGATTCGACCGCGCGCTGGAGCGCGCGGCGCTCACCGACGAGGACGACCAGGCGCTTGGCCCGCGTCACCGCGGTGTAGAAGAGGTTGCGCTGCAGCATGTGCGCGTGCTGCATCGTGAGCGGGAACACGATCGCCGGGAACTCGCCGCCCTGGCTGCGGTGCACGGTCATCGCGAAGGCCGGGCGCAGGTCCGCCAGCGCGCCCTTCTCGTAGACCACGTCGCGATCGGGGAAGCGCACCGTGCAGGTGCCGTCGGAGGCGACGGCCGTGATCCGGCCGAGGTCGCCGTTGAAGACCTCGCGCTCGTAGTCGTTGCGGGTCTGGACGACGCGATCGCCCGTCCGCCAGCGCTGCTCGCCGAAGAGCACCTCGCGGCCGCCGGTCCCGCGCTCGGCCGTCATGGCCTCGCGGAGGGCGTCGTTGAGGGCGTCGACGCCCGCCGGTCCCTTGTACATCGGCGCGAGGACCTGGACGTCCTCGGACCAGTCGAGGCCGAACGTGCGCGGGATGCGCTGGGTCACGACGTCGACGAGGCGCTTCGCGAGCGCTTCGGGGCCCTCCTCGACCGGGAAGAAGTAGAAGTCGGCGTCGCGGACGCCCGCCGCGGGGAGCTCGGGCAACGTGCCGGTCAGCACGCGGTGCGCGTTGGTGACGATCAGGCTCTTGCTCGACTGACGGAAGACCTGGGTCAGGCGGGCGGTCGGGACGCGGCCGGAGCGCAGGAGGTCGCCGAGCACGTTGCCGGGTCCGACCGAGGGGAGCTGGTCGGGGTCGCCGACCATCACGAGCCGGGTGGGGGACTCGACCGCGTCCACGAGGCGACGCGCGAGGGCGTGGTCGAGCATCGAGACCTCGTCCACGATCAGCATGCCGCCGGACAGGGGCTTGTCGCGTCCGTGCTCGAAGCCGCCCGTCGCGGGGTCGACTTTCAGCATGCGGTGGATCGTGCTCGCGGGGCGGCCGGTGGCCTCGGACATGCGCTTGGCGGCGCGGCCCGTGGGGGCCGCGAGGGTCACCGTGAGCCCCGCGGACTCCGCCATGTTCGCGACGAAGCGCACGATCGTCGTCTTGCCGACGCCGGGGCCGCCGGTGAGCAGCGCCACGGGGCGGCGGAGGAGCTCGAGCACCGCGCTGCGCTGGTCCGCGTGCAGCTCCACGCCCGCGGCCTCCTCGTTGCGCGCGAGGTCCTCGGCCGCGGCGAGCGCCTTCGCGGGAGCGCCGAGCAGTCGCGCCAGCCCGCGCGCGAGCTTCACCTCGTGGCCGTGGTGCTGGGGCAGGTAGCACGGCAGGTGGGCGGAGAAGCGCCCGGTGCCCTCGAGGGCGTCGGTGGGATCCTCGTCCAGGGGCGGGGCCTCTCCGTCGACCTCGCGGTCGATGACCACGTGGAGGCCGTCCTCCATCTCGTCGAGGGCGCGGACGAACGCCTCGCGCGGCGCGGCCCCTTCGAGGGCCGCGGCCGATCGCTGGAGCATCTCGCCGAGGGGGAGCAGCACGTGACCGTCGTCCTGGGCGCGCTCGAGCACGTGGCGGGTCACGGCGCGGAGCCGGCGCGGATCGTCCGGCGCGATGCCCAGGCGCTTGGCCACCCGGTCCGCGGTCAGGAAGCCGACGGTGGGCACCGTCGCGAGGACGAAGGGGTTGGCGTGGATCCGCTCCTCGCAGTCCGGCCCGAGCTTCGAGGCCACGGCCTGCGCGGTCAGCGGTCCGAGCCCGAGCTGGGAGAGGAAGGCGAAGACGCGGTGGGTGGAGGCGCGCTCCACCACCGCCTGGGCCAGGGTCTCCGCCGTCTCCGGTCGCAGGCCCTTGATCCCGTCGAGGGCAGCGGGGTCCTCGGCGATCCGTTCGAGGGCGTCCTCCCCGAGCTTGTCGACGATCCGGCGGGCGAGCGTCGGGCCGACGCCCTCGAAGGCCTTGGACGAGAGGTAGCGGACGAGGCCCTCCTCGGTCGCCGGGGGCAGGGGCTCGGCCAGCTCGAACTCGAACTGGGCGCCGTGGCTCGGGTGGCGGCCCCAGCGCCCGGTGAGGCGGAGGCGGACGCCCTCGGAGGGGTCGGCGACCTTCCCCACAGCCGTGACGCGGCCTGGCGCGAACAGAGAGCCCGTCTCGGGGGCCTTGAAACCCGGGTCGGGGTCGAGGCGCAGGACCCCGAAGAGGGTCCGCGGGTCGTGATAGGTGATGGTCTCGACGGTGCCCTGGAAGACGTCGGGGCCCGCTGCAGGGCGCTCCTCGGCGCCTGGGGGGTGCTGACCCCGGGGCCCGCCCGCCCCGCGCTCGGGCTCCCCGCCCCGGCCCCTGGCCGGCCGGTCGACCTCCTGCCTCCGTCCCACGGGGTCGATGATAGGCCCACGCGGTGCCCCGGGGCAGTCCGGGGATCTGGCTCCGCCGCCGTCTCCCACTCCACCGCCACCCAGGGAGCCTGTTTCTCCGAGCCGGGCCCGGTTGCCACCCGCCGGATCCGCCCGTAACCTACTCGGCCTCAAAACAGCGCCCGGCGCCCTCTCACGCGCCGAGGCCGGCCCTGCGGCCGGCCCGCCCTGCGCCGAGCGTCCATCACCGACCACACCACCAGCCAGTCCGTTGATCAAGGTCTCCGTCCGTTCCAACGAGTCGCTCGAGGCGGCTCTCCGCCGCTTCAAGCGCCAGTGCAACTACAGCGGCATCTTCCGTCTCGCGAAGGCCAACACCTGGCACGAGAAGCGCTCCGATCGCCGTCGCCGCGAGCGTCGCGAGCGCCTGCGCACCGTGCAGAAGGCGACCCGCAAGAACGACCCGAACCGTCGTCGCCGGCGTCGTCCCGGCGGCGCGCCCCGCTCCTGATCGGAGCGCGCGTACGCATCCCGGTGCCGGGTGAGGCGTGAGCCTCCTCGGGGCACTGCAATCAACGGGCGAGCGATGCCGGACGCGGCGACGCTCGCCTCTTCATTGACACGACCCGCGCGCGCCGCACACCACGTACATGGGCATCTTCGAGAAGGACCGCGATCTGACCGAGGCGCCGACGGACGCGCGCTTCACGGTCGACGCGAGCACCTTCCGGGTGAAGGCGAAGGGGTTCGCCATGCGGCTCGATCACTTCCTGAGCCATCACCTGAAGTGGCGCTCGCGGTCGTCGGTCCAGACCCTCGTCAAGGACGGGTACGTGTCGGTGGACGCCGCACGGCCCGACGCGCCCGCGGGGACCGGCGCGCTGCGCGTCGAGAAGCGCCCCGGCGCGAAGCTCCTCCACGGCAGCCAGGTCGTCGTGCGGATCCCGGAGGAGTACCGGACCCTCCTCCTCGGAGAGACGACCGACGAGCTCGATGTCCTCCACGAGGACGTGGACTGCCTCGCGGTGGACAAGCCGCCTCTCGTGGCGATCCACCCCAGCGGCCGTCACATGACGGACACGCTGATCCAGCGGGTGCACATGCGCTTCAAGGCGGAGATCGAGGCCGGGGAGATGCTGCCTCGGCTCTGCCACCGGCTCGACCGGGAGACCAGCGGCGTCGTCCTCGTCTCGAAGCTGCCCGGGACCCACGCCGCGCTCTCGACGCAGTTCGAGGACCGCAAGGTCGAGAAGGACTACCTCGCGATCCTGGACGGCGAGCCGCCCGAGGCCGAGGGGTCGATCGACGTGCCGATCCGGCTCTCGACGACCTCACCCATCGAGCTGGAGATGACGACGGCCGCCGACGGGCTCCCCTGCCGGACCGACTGGCGCGTGCTCGACGTCGCGGGCGGATTCACGCTCGTGAAGCTGCGGCTCCACACGGGCCGTCAGCACCAGATCCGGGTCCACATGGCCGCGCTCGGCGCCCCGCTGGTCGGGGACAAGCTCTACGGGCCGGACAACACGATCTTCCTGCGCGCAGCAGCGGGCGAGCTGACGGACGTTGACTGCGAGCGCCTCATCATCGATCGTCACGCGCTGCACAGTCATCGACTCGTCTTCACCTCGCCGAGGAGGGGGGAGGCCGTCGAGGTGACGAGCGATCTCCCTGGCGACCTGCGGGAGGCCTTCCCGGAGTTCACCTGAGCTCACGAACACCATGCGCATCCAACTCATCGCGATCACTCTCGCGTCGATCGCGGCCTCCTGCTGCACACCTGCTCCCCCCGAACTCGCCGAGGACGACCCCGCATCCGCCGCCATGCCCGAGATCGACATCAACGCATTGGGCGTCCCCTTCGCCTCGGTTCCCGAGGCTGACCTGCTCTGCGCGGGTCAGATCAGCCCCGAGCAGATGGACGCGCTCCACGCCGCCGGCTTCGAGACCTTCATCTCCCTGCGCGTCGCCGGTGAGAACGGCGCTGGCTGGGAGGAGGCTCACGCCGCCACGGCAGGTGTCTCCTTCCAGCGGCTCCCCATCGCGGGCGCCGCGGGCGTGACCTCGGAGAGCGCGCGGGAGCTACGAGGGATCCTCGAGGGCGCCGAGGGGCCGACCGTCCTCTACTGCGGGAGCAGCAACCGCGTCGGCGCCCTGCTCGGCATCGCCGCCCACGAGGTCGACGGGAAGAGCGCGGAGGAGGCCCTCGCCTACGCGAGGAGCGCCGGCCTGACCGGCCTCGAGCCGGTCTTCAACGAGGTCGTCGGGCGCTGAGCCCGGCGCTCAGCCGGAGGCGTCGAGGCCGAAGAAGGCGCTGGTCGTGATCCAGGCCTGCTGCGCGACCTGCGCGACGGACTCGCCCCGCAGCTCCGCCACGGCCCGGCCGATCCAGGCCATGTGCATGGGCTCGTTGCGCCGCGTCGCGGGGCGCGGCTCGATCGTGCGCGGCAGCAGATAGGGGGCGTCGGTCTCGAGCATCAGCCGATCCCCGGGGATCAGCGGGACGGCCGCGCGCAGGGCGTCCCCTCTGCGCTCGTCGCAGACCCAGCCCGTCACCCCGAGGTGGCAGCCGAGGTCGAGGTAGTCCTCCGCCTCCGCGGGCCCCTCCGTGAAGCAGTGCACGACTGCGCCGTTCTTCAGGTCCGGCCAAGCGTCGCGCAGCATCCCGAGGAAGACGTCGTGGGCGTCTCGCTGGTGGAGGAACATCGGGAGCCCCGACCGCGCGCCGAGGGCGAGCTGCTTCTCGAACGCGGCGATCTGATCCTCGCGTGGGCTGTAGTCGCGGTTGAAGTCGAGCCCGCACTCGCCGACCGCGACGACCTCGGGCTGCGTGGTCATGGAGTCCAGCTCGGCCAGGGCCGCCGCCGAGAGCTCGCTGGCGTGGTGGGGGTGGACGCCCGCCGTGGACCAGAGCCCGTGGGTGCGACTCGCGAGCGCGAGGGCCTCGGCGCTGCCCGCGGCGTCGGTGCCGGTCACCACCATGCGCGTGACGCCCGCGAACTCCGCTCGCGCGATCACCTCGTCGAGGTCTCGCTTGAACTGGTTGCTGGTGAGATTCGCGCCGATGTCGATCCAGCGCGGCGCGCTCGCGTCCTCCTGCTCGATGCTCATCCAGCGTGAGAGGATAGGGTGGGCTGTCCCGGACCCGCACCCGGGACCACGCCATGAACGAACAAGACGCCCCCGAGGTCCTCGACCTCGACGAGAAGCTCGCCTCCTTCGAAGCCCTCTGGACCCCGCACCGCATCGCGCGCTTCGACGGCCACCAGCTCCTCCTCGCGAAGGTGGAGGGTGAGTTCGTCTGGCACGATCACTCGGACCACGACGAGGTCTTCATGCCGCTCACGGGCGTACTGACCATGGATCTCGAAGGCGGACCGAGTCGCCGGGTCGGGCCGGGGCAGGTGCTGGTGGTCCCCGCCGGCGTTCGTCATCGACCGCGCGCCGAGGAGGGGCCGGTGTCGATGCTGGTGATCGACCCGATGGGCGTGAAGCACACCGGCGACGAGGTCTGCGACCG
The DNA here is from genome assembly GCA_965662915.1 of Planctomycetota bacterium. GTDB lineage: Bacteria > Planctomycetota > UBA1135 > UBA1135 > Saltatorellus. The sequence goes on from CBFIJG010000025.1 coordinate 7,831, forward strand.
GACGGTCGAGGACTACCCGGACATCTGACCGGGCCGCGCGCCCGGGACGACCCGGATGCGCACGTGGCGCCCGTCGAGCTCCTCGTCCACGAGGGTCGCGGGGACGGGGCCGCACGCGTGGGCCTCGAGCGCGCGCGCGCGCAGGTCGATGCCGGCCTGGGCGGCGACCGCCCGGGCCCTCTCCGGGAGCAGGCTGTCGAGCTCCTCGAGGGCGTGGAAGGGGAGCCTGATCTCGACGCCGCGCCCCTCCTCGGTGCGCGCCTCGACGTGGACGGTCGCGTCCGGGCTCCTCGCCTCGGGTCGCAAGGCAGCCTGCGCCTCGCTCCTCGGTCCCGGGTCGAGCTTCACCGAGGCGTCCAGGTGCCCGAGGATGGCGAGCAGCCCCGCGATCGTTCGCACGACGGGGATCGCCCGCGTGGGTGCGGCGAGTCTGGGCGCGAGGCGATGGTCGCCGAGGAGCTCCGTCACGCGTGACCGACGCTCGTCGTCGGGGAGGGAATCGCCGCGCAGCGGGCCGAACACCAGCGCGCAGAGCTCGTCGAGCTGCGGCGCGAGGGGAGCGAGGCGTGCCTCGTCGAACCCGAGCGCCACGAGCTCGCTCAGGGGATCGGCGGAGGGGTCGAGCAGGAGCCGTGACCAGCGGGCGCCGTCGCCCGGACGGATCTCACGGGTGGCGCCGAAGTCGTAGAGCACGGCGATCGGCCGGCGGCCGGCGCGGAAGGCGACGTTCCCGGGGTGGAGGTCGCCGTGGGCGAGGTCTTCGCGGAAGAGCGGCTCCAGCACGCCGCGGGCGAGGAGTTCGGCGAGCGCGGCGCGCACGTCCGGCTCCCAGCTCGCGGCGTCCTGGAGCGACGCGCCGGGCTCCCACGACGTGACGAGCAGTCCGGGGGCGGAGGCGACGACCTCCGGGACGACGAGGCCGTCGATCGCTCCGGCCGCTCCGCGGAAGGCACGCTGGTGGTCGGCCTCGGCGGGGAGGTCGAGCTCGCCGAGGAGCTCGTCGCCGAGGGCCGTGAGCCAGTCGTCGATCGAGGCGGCGTCGAGGCCCGTGCGTCGCCGCGCGGCCCGGCGACCGACCCAGCCGAGGGTCTTCAGGTCGGAGGCGAGATCCTCGTGGACGCCGGGCAGGGTCAGCTTGACCGCGACGGCCCGGCCAGCGTCCGTGATCGCATGGTGGACCTGCCCCAGAGAGGCGCGTCGGCCATTCCGGTCGAACTGGTCGATGGAGGAGAAGAGCCCGTCGAGGCGCTGGCGGGTCTCCGGGGCGATCCTCGCCAGGAGTCGGCGGAGAGGGATCGGTCGGAGCCGGGCGCCGGCGTCGCGTCCGTCGCGGGCCGCGAGGAGCTGCGCCACCTTCGTCGAGGCGCCCTGGAGTGGGCCCAGGCGGGTCTCGATGGCCTTCCTGGCCGAGCCGCGGGTCGCGCGGGCCAGGAGCGGGGCGGTGAAGGCGGCCGCCTGGCGGAAGGGACGCAGGGTCATGGGAAAGGAATGCCCACCTCGGGGCTCTGCTCTGCGGATCGGCCGCAACCGCCCTGCGCTTGAGCCTGATCTCGCTCATGGTCAGCCAGGTGCCCTGCTAGTGAAAACCCTAAAGACGGGCCTGCCGGGTGTCGATCCTGGTCCCTGCGTGCGCGCTTCTGTCCACGCTGGCCCGCAACTCACCCCTTCCCCCGCTTCTCCCCGCCACGCAGGCGACGGCAGCCACCCCCCATGAGCGACTTCGACGAGATCATCTCCGAGTTCCTGGTCGAGTGCTTCGAGGGCCTGGATCAGCTCGACGGCGAATTCGTCGCCCTCGAGGTCCGACCCGACGACCAGGAGACGCTCTCGAGCATCTTCCGGACGATCCACTCCATCAAAGGGGCCTCCGGCTTCCTCGAGTTCCACCGGCTGGAGAAGCTCACCCACGCGGGCGAGAACCTCCTCGATGCGCTGCGGTCCAGCGAGATCGCGATGCGCGAGGAGATCGCCTCCGCGCTCCTCGAGCTCAACGACGCCGTCCGCCAGATGCTCGGCGTCATCGAGACGACCGGCAGTGACGAAGGCGCAGACGACCCGTCCTTCGAGGAGCTGCGACAGCGGCTCGAGCAGCTGCTCGCCGAGGGGAGCGCGCCCGCGGAGGCGGCCGAGGAGCCCGACGTCGCGGAGTGCTCGACGCCTGCGGCGGAGTCGGTCTCGAAAGAGGCGGGCAACGAGGAGCCGGCGGCGGAGACCCCCGCTCCCACGAAGAAGAAGGCGGCTGGCAAGAAGGCGACCGGCAAGAACATCGCCAGGAAGTCCGCCACGCGGAAGACGGTGGAGGCTCCGGCGGAGTCGTCCGTGGCGGGCGACGAACCCGTGGCGGAGATCCCGACGCCCGCGGACGGCGTCGCCGAGCCGGCTGCGAAGGCGAGCACGGCGCGTCGTGAGTCCTCGGGCAGCGCCGCCGACAGCAGCATCCGCGTGCGCGTCGACCACCTCGACGCCCTGATGAACCTCGCCGGCGAGCTCGTCCTCGCGCGGAACCAGATCATCCAGCACGCAGCTCAGCTCGACGACCCGACCACCACGGCCTCGGCGCAGCGACTCAACCACATCACCTCCGAGCTTCAGGAGCGGGTCATGAAGATCCGCATGCAGCCCATCGGTCTGCTCTGGAGCAAGCTCCCGCGCATCGTCCGAGACCTCGCTGGCCAGCTCGGCAAGAAGGTCGAGCTCGAGCTCGAGGGCGCGGAGACCGAACTCGACAAGACGCTCCTCGAGGCGATCAAGGATCCGCTCACGCACCTCGTTCGCAACGCCCTCGACCACGGGCTCGAGGAGCCCGAGGCCCGCGAGAGCGCCGGGAAGACCCCGGTCGCGAAGCTGCGGCTGGTCTCCTCGCACCAGTCGGGCCAGGTCACGATCGTGATCGAGGACGACGGCCGCGGCATCGACCTCGAGGAGATCCGCGCCAAGGCCGTGGAGAAGGGCGTCATCACCCAGGCGCAGGCGCAGAACATGGACGATCGGGCGGCGATGGACCTGCTGTTCGCCCCGGGCTTCTCCACCGCGAGCCAGATCACGAACGTCTCCGGCCGCGGCGTCGGGATGGACGTGGTGCGCAGCAACCTGGAGCGCGTCGGCGGCACCGTCTCCATCGAGAGCGAGCTGGGCAAAGGGACGCGCGTCCTCGTCCGCATCCCGCTCACCCTGGCGATCATCCCGGCGCTCACCATCCGCACGGGCGGCGAGCGCTACGCGATCCCCCAGGCCAACCTCGTCGAGCTCGTGCGCGTCGAGGTCGGGCGGGACGAGCGCATCGAGATGCTCCACGGCAAGCCGGTCTTCCGGCTCCGCGGCCGGCTCCTCCCGCTGCTCGACCTCAACGAGCAGCTCGGCGTCGAGCGCAACATCGACGAGGACGCCCGCAGCATCGTCGTGGTGCACGCGGTCGGCCAGCGCTTCGGACTGCTCGTCGATGAGATCCTCGAGACCGAGGAGATCGTGGTGAAGCCCCTCGGCCGCCACGTGAAGGCCCTGAACGTCTACGCGGGCACGACCATCCTCGGTGACGGTCGCGTGGCGCTCATCCTCGACATCGCCGGCATCTGCAGCCGCGCGCGACTCATGCCCATCGAGGACCTGCAGGCCGACGACTCCAGCGAGCTGGAGCGCTCCCTCTTGGGGAGCAGCGACGAGAGCCTGGTGATCTTCGACGTCGGAGGTTCCCGCCGCATGGCGGTCGAGCTCGGCGACGTGGCCCGCCTCGAGGAGATCCCCGCCGAGAGCGTCGAGGTCGTCGGCCGTCAGCCCGTGGTCCAGTACCGCGGCAACATCCTCCCGCTGCTCGATCTCGACCAGGTCTTCACCGGCATGGGTCGCGAGGTGACGGGACAGGAGCCGGTCAAGGCGATCGTCCAGTCCACCGACCAGGGGACCTTCGGGATCATGGTGGACGACGTGGTCGACATCGTCTCGGTCGACGTCGGCTCGCCGCGCCAGGCCGCCGACGAGATGGGCGTGAGCGAGGTCATCGTGGCCGGCGGCAAGGTCACCGAACTCCTCGACGTCCCGACGGTCGCCGCGCGCAGCGTCGTGAAGGGGGCCTCGAGCACCACGATCGACGCCGTCGACGTGCTTTCAGCCGAGACGGCGACGCTGCTCGACCAGAAACAGATCTGCACGTTCCGCCTCGGCGATTCCTTCTACGGCATCGATGTCCTCGATGTCCAGGAGGTCCTCCGTCCGGAGCTGCGGACGCCGATCCCGCTCGCGAGCACGGACATCGAAGGCCTCATCAACCTGCGCGGCGAGACCGTCGTCCTGCTGGATCTGCGCCAGCGCCTCGGCCTCGAGTCGCGGACCGAGGACGCCACCGCCGAGGAGGAGATGCACGTCGTCGTGCGCGTCGGCTCCGAGGTCGTGAGCATCCTCGTCGACGAGATCGGAGAGGTGCTGGAGCTGCCCAACAGCGCCTTCGAGCCCTGTCCGAGTTCCATGGACGAAGCGACGCGGCACGTCGCCCATGGTGTCTACAAGATCGATGGAGAGCTCCTCCTGATGCTCAACGTCGAATCGATCGCCGCGGAGCGCATGCCCGAGTTCCGGGACACGAGCGCGAGCAACGAAGACCCTTCCAACAAACCCGCCCGGAGCTGAAACCCATGCAACAAACCACCCGCACCAAGCGTCGCCCCGTCCCCGCCGGCGGTCAGCGCCACCAGGATCAGAGCGACGTCGATCGGATCCGGTCGATGGTCAAGAACGCCCCGATCAACATCCTCTGCGCCGACGTCGACGGCACGATCGTCTACGCCAACCCGAGCTCCGTCGACACCCTGCGCCAGATCGAGCACCTGATCCCGATCCGCGGGGACGAGGTCGTCGGGACGTCGATGGACGTGTTCCACAAGAACCCGAGCCACCAGCAGAACCTCATCAGCACCGACTCGGTGATGCCGTACAGCACGCGCATCAGCCTCGGTGACGAGACCCTCGATCTTCTCCTCACCGCGACCTACGACGCGGAGGGCGACTACACCGGCCCGATGGTCACCTGGGAGGTGGTCACCGCGCAGCTCCGCCAGGAGGCGGAGCTGGCCGCAGCGCAGGAGCGTGAGCGCGCGAGCGCTGAGCTCCTCACCAGCGAGGTCGACCGCATGCTCTCGGTCGTCCGCCAGGCCTCGGAGGGCGACCTCACGGGAGAGGCACCCGTGTTCGAGGTGCCCGCGCTCCAGGCCATGGGCAAGGGCTTCGACCATCTCCTGTCGCGCCTCCGCGAGAGCCTGCGTCAGATGTCGGGCCACTCGAGCCTGCTGGCCAGCGCCGCCGAGGAGATGAGCGCGACCAGCGAGTCGCTCACCACCAACGCGACCGAGACCTCGGACCGCTCCCAGAGCGCCTCCACCTCCTCGCGCGTGGTGTCGGAGAACGTCCAGACCGTCGCTGCCGGCACCGAGGAGATGTCCGCGAGCATCCGCGAAATCGCCCAGAACGCGGAGTCGGCCGCCCGCGTCGCCGCGGACGCCGTGCGCCTGGCCCAGGAGACCAACGACACCGTCTCCAAGCTCGGGGACTCGAGCGCCGAGATCGGCCAGGTCGTGAAGGTCATCACCTCGATCGCCCAGCAGACCAACCTCCTCGCCCTCAACGCGACCATCGAGGCCGCGCGCGCCGGTGAGGCGGGCAAGGGCTTCGCGGTCGTCGCGAACGAGGTCAAGGAGCTCGCCAAGGAGACCGCCAAGGCGACCGACGACATCAGCCGCCGGATCGACGCGATCCAGGGCGACTCCCGCGACGCCGTCTCGGCGATCGAGGGCATCGGCTCGATCATCGCGCAGATCGACGACATCCAGGGCACCATCGCCAGCGCCGTCGAGGAGCAGACCGCGACGACCAACGAGATGGCCCGAAACGTCGCCGACGCCAGCGTCGGCGCCGTGGACATCGCCGAGAGCATCGACGGGGTGGCCCAGCGCTCCCAGTCGAACGTCGACGGCGCACGCGAGATCCAGGGCGCCGCTCAGGACCTCGCGCAAATGGCCTCCGAGCTGCAGACCCTCGTCGAGGGCTTCCGCTTCAACTGAGCTGGTCCCGAGAGGACCCGGCCCGAGAGCACTGGATGAACCCGCTTCGCATCTTCATCGCCGACGACTCAGCGGTCGATCGGCTGCTGATCGAGCGCATGCTCGGCAGGGAGCCTGACCTGGAGGTCGTCGGTCTCGGGGGCGACGGCCACGCCGCCCTCGAGGCCGCCCGGGCCGGTGCCATGGAGGCTCTCGTGCTCGACGTCGAGATGCCCGGGATCGACGGGCTCGAGACCCTCGAGCGCCTGAGAGCCGCCAACCCGGACCTCGCCGTCGCGCTGTTCACCGGGAACCCGGGCCGGGTCACCGCGCAGCACGCGTCGGCGCTCTACGGCCGGCCCGTCGAGGTCTTCTCGAAGCGAGGAGAGGGCGCGGGCGAGATCCAGACGATCGGCGCAGTGCTCGTTCCCTGGCTGCGAGAGACCGTCGCGAGTATGAGCGCCGACTGCGCGCTGTCACCCCGCGCGTCGTGCGCCGGCTCCACGGCCCAGGGACGGCCGAGGATGTCTCGCCGCAGCGAGATCCGCCTCGTGGTCCTCGGGTCCTCCACCGGAGGCCCGAACGCGGTCGCGGACGTTCTGCGCGCGCTGCCCCAGGACTTCCCCGTTCCCATCTGCATCACCCAGCACATGCCCGAGGGCTTCACGAGCGCGTTCGCCGAACGCCTGGATCGCGCCTGCCATCTGACCGTCCGCGAGGCGATCGGTGGGGACCTCATGCTGCCCTCCACCGCCTGGGTCGCTCCGGGCGGCCGGCACATGGAGGTGGCGTACGACGGACCTCGCCTCGTCACGCGACTGACGGACGGCCCGCTCGAGAACTCGTGCAGACCCGCTGTGGATCCGCTGTTCCGCTCGGCGGCCAGCGCGATGGGCGACGCCGCTCTCGCGGTGATCCTGACCGGCATGGGCCGGGACGGGCTCGACGGCGTTCGATCGCTCAAGAGCCGCGGGGCGACCGTCATCGTCCAGGACGAGGAGACGAGCGTGGTGTGGGGCATGCCCGGAGCCGTGGCGGACGCCGGTCTCGCCGACCAGGTGTTGCCCCTTGGAGAGGTCGCGTCCGCGATGACAGGAACGGTCATCGCCCGCGCCAAGCGTCGGAGGTCGGCGTGAAGAACTCGAGCTTCCTGTTCCTCAAGTCGCTGATCGAGCGCCGGACGGGCATCGTCCTCACCGAGGACAAGGTGTACCTCCTCGAGGCCCGCTTCTCGTCGACCTGCAAGGCCAACGGCTTCGCGGGGCTGGACGAGCTGTGCGCGGCGCTCCAGCGCGGGACCGATCGCGGTCTCGTCGACGAGCTCATCGAGCGGATCACGACGAACGAGACCTCGTTCTTCCGAGACCGTGAGCCCTTCATGGCCCTCGAGCATGAGATCCTGCCGGCGCTGATCGACGCCCGCCGATCCGAACGTTCGCTCCGCATCTGGAGCGCCGCGTGCTCCAGCGGCCAGGAGGCGTACTCCCTCTCCATGATCCTCACCGAGGGTTTCCCGGAGCTGGGGGCGTGGGACGTGCAGATCGTCGCGACGGACATCTCGACCGAGATGGTCGAGCGCTGCAACGCGGGGCTGTACACGCAGCACGAGGTCTCGCGCGGCCTGACCCACGAGCGGCTCCAGACGCACTTCAAGAAGACGTCGGGCGGGCGCTTCGCGGTCGCGCCGAGGTTGGCCGAGCGCGTCGAGGCGCAGCAGCTCAACCTCCTCGAGCCGTTCCCCGCCGGCTTCCGCTTCGACCTCGTCCTCATGCGCAACGTCCTGATCTACTTCGAGCAGGACACCCGCGACCGGATCCTCTCGCGCGTCCACGGGACGATCCGTCAGGGCGGCTATCTGATGCTCGGCACCGCCGAGGCGCCGCGTGGAGAGCAGTTCCAGCGGGCCGACGTCGGGAGCGCCAGCGTCTTCCAGCGCGCGGCCTGAGCCTGACGCCGGCTCGAGAGGCCGCCGCTCGCTCCGCCCTCGGATGGAGCGGGCGGCGGTCTATCAGCGTCGCCGCGCGCCGGCGACCTCTGCGGCGATGACGGCGCCGAGGACGGCCCAGCCGATCCAGGAGCCCGGCAGGAGCCGCCAGGCAGCGACGGCCATGACCGTCAGCGCGACCGAGAGCCCGAGGACCGCGCCTCCGAGCCCATCGCTCCAGGCGCTGGCGAGGTCCTGGGTCCGGGTCGACAGCGGCCGCCCGACCCCTCTAGCGTGAAGGACACGCAGCACGACCAGGCCCACGGCCGCGGCGAGTGGCCAGAGCCGCAGGCAGAGCTCCTGCCCGGCGACGACCCAGACGAGGGCGCCCACGCCGAGGTAGAGCGGCGTCAGGAGCCTGACCGCCACGGCCTTCGCGGCGCCCCCGTCCTCTGCGACGTCGCTCACCGGCGACGTGTCGACCACCCAGCGTGCCTCGGGCGTGCGGGTCGTCGGGACGTGCATGAGCACGAACGGCAGGTACGCCGCGGGTGCGAAGAGCAGGAGCGCGTACAGCCCTTCGCCTTCCAGCTTCGAGGGATCCGCGCCCAGGACGAGGAAGAGCAGCGGCGCGACGACGAGGGGATAGGTGCGCAGGACGAAGTCTCGCTCTGCGGGGAGCGCGTCGTGCACGAACGCGAAGCTCCCGCGCTCCTCCGGACGCACCCACGTCCGTTCGGCGAGGAGACGCAGGGGGCGCAGGACGGTGGAGAGGACCGAGCGGGTCGAGCGGGCGGCCGGAGCGTCGGGGAACGGCGCGATGCTGAGGACGAGGATCGCGAGCGCGACGCTCGCGCCGGCGAGGAGGAGGGCGCTGGCGTCGGGTGTGCCCCCCCAGGTCCCCGCCAGCGGCGCGGCGAACCACGCCTGGGGGAGCAGGCGCAGGCCCGGCTCGGCGCCGTCGAGGGCGGCGAGCGACGACAGACGGCCGAGGCCACCGAGCAGGCCCATGAGCACCCCGAGGAACACTCCGGTCTGGAGGAGCACCGCCGCGCCCTCCCCGAGCCGCGCGAGCAGGCTCTGGAGGGCGAGGAGCGCCGCGGAGGACGCCCAGGTCAGGAGCAGTCCGAGACCGACGAGCGCGATCCGAGCGCCGAGGCCGAACTCGGGGGGCGCGAGCGCTGCCGCGGGCACGAGGGAGGCGAGCGCCAGCATCCCCACGATGGAGAGCAGGGTCGCGACTCGCGCCGCTCTCAGCTCACGTGGCCTTACGGGAAGCGCGCCGACCCACTCGGCGGCGCGGTCCGCCTGGAGCAGGGGCCCCAGCTCACCCAGGAGCGGGACCGCGGTCAGGGCGAGGGGGATGGAGAGGGCCACGAGCGCGTAGCCGAGCGCGCCGCACTCCCCGCGGACCAGCGCGCAGAGCAGCCCCGCCACCACGAACTGCATCGCGAGGGCGGCGACGGGCGTCCGCTCCCCGAGGACCTCGCCCGAGAGCTGGGCGCGGACCATGGCTGCGACGCGGCGGGGTGAGGACATGGTGAGCGAGCGGGCGTTCAGCGGCGGGCGCGGAGAAGTCGGTGCCGCGGGGATGGAGCGGGCCAGAGGCGCACCATAATGCCCCCATGGCCACCCAGAAGGTCCAGATCCCCGGCCCCGTCGGGCGCCTCGAAGGAGAGCTCTGGCTCCCCGACGGCGGCGCGGCGCCCGCCGCCGCCGTCTTCTGCCATCCGCACCCTCTGCACGGGGGGACCATGCGGAACAACGTGGTGCATCGCGCCGCCCGCGGACTGTACGACGCGGGTCTCGCGGTCCTCCGCTTCAACTTCCGCGGCGTCGGCGGGAGCGAGGGCGTCCACGACGGCGAAGGGGCGGAGGAGGAGGATCTCGCGGCCGCGCTGACTTTCCTCGCCGAGCAGGCGCCCGGCGTCCCCCTGTGGGCCGGCGGGTTCTCCTTCGGCTCCCGCACGACCGTCGGCCTCGCGCCCCGGGATCCGCGCATCGAACGCGTCGTCCTCGTCGCGCTCCCGGTGATCGCCTACGACTGCTCGCGGGCCCTCGACGTCCCGCAGCCCGGCGCGATCTTCATGGCGGGTGACGACACCTTCGGGACCCTCGAGGTCCTCCGCGGCCAGATGCCCGCTCTCCTCGAGCACTTCCACGTCGAGGAGGTCGATGGGGTCGATCACTTCTTCACCGGCAAGCTCGACGACCTCCGCGCGCGCATCAGCAACTGGGCGCGCGCCAGCCTTGGAGCCCACGCATGACCCTCTCCGCAGAAGTCTTCCCCGCGGACGAGATCCCCGCGATCAAGCGGGTGATGATGCCCCGCGACACCAACGCGGTCGGGACCATCTTCGGAGGCGTGATCCTCTCGGAGATCGACCTCGCGGCCGCGACCGAGGCCCACCGCCACCACGCGGGCATGGTGGTGACCGTGTCGATGGACAAGGTCGATTTCAAGCGTCCGGTGCAGGTCGGCGATCTCGTGTCGTTCTTCACCGAGACGCTGCGCATCGGCCGGAGCTCGATCAAGGTCAAGGTCGCGGTGTGGGCCTGCCGGCGCTTCGGCGAGGGGCTCCACGAGTACGTGACCGAGGCGGAGGTCACGATGGTCGCCGTCGACGAGACCTTCCAGCCCGTCGAGGTCGTCCGGCGCGAGGACGCCTGACGCTCCGCCGACCTCAGGCGCCGTGCGGGCCCGGCGGCTCGAGGATCGCGCGGGCGCGGGCCTCGGGATCCTCGGTGGCGGCGAGGGCGCCGAAGACCTCCTCGAGGCTGCCGTCGTGCCCGGCCTCCTTCCGGAGCTCGTCGAGCGGACCCACCGCCCGGAGCCGAGCGGACGCGAGCACCGCGACGCGATCGCAGACACGCTCGACGACGTCGAGCAGGTGGGACGTGTAGAGCACCGCTCCGCCCTGGTCCGCCCAGCCGCGAAGCACCGCCTTGAGCATCGCTGCGCTCGGCGCGTCGAGGCCGCCGAGGGGCTCGTCCAGCACGAGGAGCTCGGGCCGCGGGAGGAGCGCGCAGGCCAGGGCCGTCTTCTGCCGCATCCCGCGGGAGAACGTGCCGACGGGATCGTCGATCCGTCCCGCGAGGTCGAGGTGCTCGAGCAGCCGGACGGCCTCGGCCTCCGTCCTCGCGTCGTCGTCTCCGTGCAGACGGCCCACCAGCATCAGGTGCTGGCGCGGCGAGAGGTTCGGGTAGAGCGGTGCGCCGTCCGGCACGTAGCCAAGGTGTCTACGCGCGGCGAGGGGATCCGCGCTGACGTCCTGCCCCGCGATCTCGACACGCCCCGCCGTGGGCTCGAGCAGGCCGGTGAGGATGCGGACCGTCGTCGTCTTCCCCGCGCCGTTGGGCCCGACGAGGCCGAGCACCTCGCCGCGGCGCACCTCGAGGGACAGATCGTCGACGGCGAGCACGTCGCCGAATCGCCGGGTGACCGCCTCGAGGCGCGCGGAGGGGCGCGCCCCCGCGTCGCTCACGGGTGGATCACCTCGTGATCCTCGGGGTGGACCGAGAGCCCGGTCGCCTCCGCGAGGGTCTCGACGATCTTGTCGCGCTGGGTCTTCGTCGCCGCTTTTGCGCCGGCCTTGCCCGTGACCGAGCCGGTGTGGTGCATGACCACGACCTCCTGCGGCTTGATCTCGGTGATCTTCTTGGCCATGTGCGTGATCTCCGACGCAGTCGTGTTGTCCTGGGGCGCGCGGAACAGCGAGGTCTCGAGCACGAGGTGGTCGAAGTGGTGGCAGTCGTCGACGAACTGCGTGAACTCAGGCCCCTTCTGGCCGGTCGTCGCGGTCCACATCTTCGATGTGCCCCAGTCGAACTCGAGGTGCACGGCGTTGTACATCGCGAGCGTCGCGCGCAGTGAGTACGACGACATGTCCCGCGTCTGGGTCAGCACCAGGAGTTTCGCGCGCGAGAACCACTTGTCGCGCAGCGCGCGCAGGTTCTCGGTGATCTCGCGGAGATCGGGGTGCTCGGCCGGATCGACCTCGCTACCGACCACGATGATCGACTCGATCTTGATGCCCTCCTTGGACAGGGCGATGATCTCGCGCGCGCAGGTCGTCACGACGACGGAGGCTCGCGGGAGGCTGCTCCCGCGCTCGACGACGAGGCCGAGCTGCGGCGCGGCGATGTCGATGATCAAGGCGCGGCCGAAGCGTCGGGTCTCCTTCGGGCCGTTGAGGATCTGGGGCGTGGCGTCCTTGGTCTTGGACATGATCGTTGGGCAGGGTGGTGTGGGCTCCGGCCGGACCGAGAGAGGCGGCGATGGTCGCGCGGGTGAAGCGCGCGTCGCCCGGGGCGCCGTGGCGGATCGTGCTCGCTTTGCCCGGGACGGCTGCCGATCGCGCGTTGGGCGCGGCGGCGGTGTGTAGGGAGGGGCGTGTGACCCCTCTACGGATGGGGGGGCGATTCGTGGGCGCGCCTGCGGCGGTCTCCGGATTTGCGGGGCGCTTCGGGCTCGTTCCTCCACCGGAGGTGCGACCGGTGAACGCGGGAGTGGCCCGGTGGTGATCGGGCCCCTCGGGGCGAAGATCATAGAGCATCGAGAGCCCCTCTGGACCCCCTGGAGGGGCTCTCCGGCCCCCGATGGCGGATCTTCGGAGCGGGAACCCTCCCACGTGACCACCAGGCGGCGGGAGCGATGGCCAGGAGGACGAGCGCGAGCGCCGCGGTGGCCCTGCCTGGATGGGCCTCCAGGGTCCATCCGACGGGGCTCTCCGGCGGCCATCGAAGACAGCGCGCCGCTCCGATCAGGAGCGCCGCCAAGGCGGCGGCGCAGCCGGAGGAGAGCGCGTCGAGGCGCCAGGGAACGGGCTCCAGGGGCGTTGGAGTGGCTTCCATGGCCAGGAACACGGGCAAGACGCCCTCCAGTGACGGTCATCCGGATGCGGGAGGCCCATTCCCGAGCTCGTCGCCTTCAAGGCGAGGCGGCGCGGCTCTCGATAGTGCAGGGAGCGGGCCGATGTCCTCGACTCCCACTCCCGGGACCGAGCCGCCCGACCGCCGATCATGACCATCCCCTTCCCTGGACCGACCACCTCCCCGCCCGCCGCCACCCCGGCGCCGCTGCCCGAGCGCATCGTCGCCCAGCTCTCGGCCCTGGGACGGGGCACGTCGTCGGACGGGACCGTCGATCTCCAGGGCGTGGATCTGTCTGGCGTCGACTTCTCGGGCCTCGACCTCGGACACGCCGATCTGCGCGGCGCGCGCCTCGTCGGCGCCGACCTCTCCGGCGCGTCCCTCGCCCGGGTCCGGGCGGACGGCGTCGACCTGACGGGCGCGAAGCTCGCGGGCGCGGACCTCTCCGACGCGCATCTGGGCGAAGCTTGTCTCGGCGGCGCTGATCTCTCGAACGTCCGCTTCCGGGGCGCGAGCCTCGATGGGGCGATCCTGTCCGGAGCGACGCTCGCTGGCGCGGATCTCACCGCGGCGAACCTCGACGGGGCACGGCTCGTCGGCGCCACGCTCGACGGCGCTCTGTTCGACGGTGCGCGGCTCGTGGGCGCCGACCTGAGCGACTCGACCGTCGACGGCGCGAGCTTCACGCGCACGGATCTCTCGGGCGCGACGCTCTCCTCGATTCGCGGCTATCGAGCCGCGCGCTGGAGCCGGACGCGCGTCGAGGGCGCCGATCCCCACGGCGCGCTGCTCCTGATCGCGCACATCGGAGAGGAGAACTTCTTCGAGGAGTTCCGCGCCCAGAGCCGGCGCAACGAGCTCGTCTACCGCATCTGGCGTTTCACGAGCGACTGCGGCCGCAGCGTCGGTCGCCTCGTCGCGTGCTGCGCCGTCCTCGCCGCTGTCTTCGCCTTCATCTACACGCAGGTCGGGATCGACTTCGGACCCAACGAGACCTGGCTCTCGCCCGTCTACCTGAGCCTCGTGACGCTCACGACGCTCGGCTACGGCGACGCCGTCCCCACCTCGGTCGCGGGCCAGGTCGCCGTGATGACCGAGGTGATCCTCGGGTACGTGATGCTGGGCGGCATCCTCACGCTCATCTTCCACGGGCTGTCGAAGGGACAGCGCTGAACATGTTCGAGAAGATCCGACGGCTCCGCGCGCGAGCTCAGCTGGAGGCCGTGTTCGGCGCCGCCGAACCGCCGACCTTCCCGGCGCTCACCACGCGCATCCTCGAGGTCCTCCGCCGGCGAGATGCGAGCATCGACGAGGTCGCGGAGGCCCTTCGCTGGGATCCGGCGCTGACGGTCAAGCTCCTCGCGACGGTCAACAGCGCGGCCTATGCGCCGTGCAAGCCCATCGAGGACGTGCGCCACGCGGCCAACTACATGGGCCGCACGCAGCTCGAGGCCCTCGTCATCGCCGTGGCGTGTCGGGCCGCGCTGCCGGCCGAGCCCGGGCGCGCCTTCGACCCGCGTCGTTTCTGGCTGACCGCGGCCCAGCGTGCCGGCCTCGCGCGGGCCATCGCCGAGCGACTGCATCCCGGCCGCGCCAGCGAGGCCTTCACGGCAGCGCTGCTCCTCGACCTGGCGGTGCCCGTGCTGTCGAAGCAGCTCGGCGACCGGTACGGCGACGCCCTCGAGGCGTGGCACGGCGGAGACGCGCGCGACCTCGAGAGCCTCGAGGCGGAGATCTGCGGCAGGACGCACACCTCGGTGGGCCTCAGCCTCGCCGAGCTCTGGGGCCTCCCTCCGGCCGTCTCCGCCAACATCGGCGCGCATCACCGCGTTGGCGCGAACGACCAGGAGATCCTCCCCGCCATTCGCCTGGTCGCGCCGGTCCGCGAGGTCCCGGGCGAGGACGAGGCCGAGCGCCTCATCGAGTCGGCGCGCGCCGAGTACGGCCTCGAGCCGGACTGGACCGTCGCGCAGATCGCGGCGAGCCGCGAAGCGGCTGTCGATCTGTCGGAACGCCTCGCGTCCTGACGCCGATCAGCGCGACGCGCGGTCGAGGATCTCGTCGAGAGGCGCGAGGCAGGCCTCCCAGTCGTAGGTGCGCTCCACGAAGTCGCGCCCGGCACGGCCGAGGCCGCGCGCGCGCTCCGGATCCTGCAGGAGCTCGATGACGTGATCGGCGAAGTCGGCGGCCTCGTCGGCGACGAGGAAGTCGTGGCCCGGCGCCCCCTCGACCCCCTGGGTCGCGCTCGTCGTGCCGACCGTGGGCAGACCCATCGCCAGGGCCTCGAGGACCTTGTTCTGGATCCCGCGCGCCACCCGGAGGGGCGCCACGCTCACCGCCGCGCGGGCGAGGTACTCGCGCGGATCGTCGACGAAGCCGGTCACCTCGATGCCATCTCGCTCGCCGAGCGCGAGGACCTCGGGGGTCGGCTTGGATCCCACGATCGTGAAGCGCGCCTCGGGGACGGCGCGGCGCACGGCGGTCAGGATCTCGTCGGCGAACCAGCGGCACCCGTCCACGTTGGGGTAGTAGTCCATCACGCCGACGAAGACGAGGTGGCCCGGCTCCGCACGGTCGGGGGCGGGCGCGTGGTGGGTGAGGTCCACGCCGTTGCGCATGACGATCGACGGCGCGCCGGGGATCTCGCGCTCGAAGATGCGCTGCTCGAGGGGCGTGCAGAAGACCGACGTCAGCGCGTCGTGAGCGACTCTCTGTTCGAAGGCGCGCAGCGTTCGCCACTCCCGACGGTACAGGAGGGACATGGGCGGCCGATGCCGCTCTGCGTACTGGCGCCACTTGTCGGAGTCGAGCTCGGCGAAGTGCATGACCCAGGGCGTGCCGCGGCCCTCGAGGAAGGCGCCCATGGACGAGGAGTACGCGTAGGCGAGGTCCGCGTCCTCGAGCTCCTCGTCGACGACGCGCTGGAGCTCCTTCGAGCCGTAGACGCCCAGGGTCAGCGCCTTGCGCGTGAACAGCAGCGGCAAGGCGCCGAGCTTCTTCGCGCGCTCGTCGTGATCGACGGTGATCGTCCGGATGCCCTTCTCCTCCCGCAGGACCCGCGCGGCCTCGCGGTCGGCGTCATCGTGGGCGAAGGCGATCACGGTCGGCTCGTGCTCCCGCGCGAGCTTCTCGATGATCCGCCAGGTCGTGATCTTGTCCCCGCGGTTGGGCGGATAGGGGACGCGCTGGGAGAGGAAGAGAATTTTCACCTGGCGGTGCGCCGTCGCGGACGCGGGCTGAGAGCGTACGCGCCGCCGCGCCTTCGTCGGTGCGTCAATCCCGGCCTCGAGTCGAGCGGGGCCCGGCCGGCCCTCAATCGGCGGCGGAGATCGACACTCGGTCCCTGGTGAGGTCGAGGACGACGCGCCGGCCGCGCAGGGCGCCCACGCCGAGGTTGCCGGCGATCCAGGGATCGGACAGAGGTCCGGGGGTGTCCTCGCGCAGCAGCGAGACCTCCGTCCTCGGCAGGAGCGCGCCCCCGTATTCGAGGCCGTCGACCGGGGCGCGCCAGCCCTCGACCCTGCCGAACAGCCCCACGAGCCCGGTCGGCCGCAGCTGGGTCCGGTCGGGGACGAGGGCGTATCGGCTCACCGCCCACCGCGCGACGGTCAGGGTGTCGTCGGAGCCGGTGTCGAGTCGCAGCCAGAGGGGGTCGGTCCACTCGCGCTCGTGCAGGATCCGGCCGCGCACGCAGGCGGCGGACCCGTCGCGCGCGAGGGGTCGCCACTCGAGCTCTTCGCCGCGGAAGCGGGCGGGGTCGTGGAGCGTCACCGTGCCGCTGTGATCGTCGAAGCAGACGATCGCGCGCTCGAAGAGCGGCACCCCGAGCACTCCGGCGACGTCGTCGCCGAGGCCCTCGTCGAGCAGGGCGAAGCGCGGGCCTTCCGCGGTGACCGGCCCGATGCACAGGGTGCCGGCGCGGCACCAAGCGCTCGCTCCGCTCCCGCCGACGCCCGCGAGGCTCGCGTCACCCGAGGCCACGAGGCCCAGCGAATCCGCGACCTCGCGGCGCAGGGCGTGGGCCCCGAAGCCGCTGTCCAGGAGCATCCATCCGACCGGCTCACCGTCCACCGACGCGCGCACGAGGTAACGACCCTCCTCGTCGACACGCGTCGCGATCTCGCCGGTCACGGCCCGGTCGAAGCGGACTCCCGCTGCGCTGGAGACAGGAGCCGCGAAGGTCCGCGGGGCGCCCATCCTGGCGCTGTTGAAGCGATCAGTCCGGGCGATCGCTCCGTCGATTCGCTCCTCGATCACCCGCGGGAATCGAGCGCCGGCCGGGAGGTCTCCGTTCGCCCAGTCGGCGAAGGTGACGCGCCGTGTTCGGCCGAAGCGCGAGATCTCGTAGGCCGCCGGCAGCATCGTGAGTCGATCGAGCTCCACGCTGGCGCTGAGCCGGCCCTCGTCGCGCGTGAGCCGGAGGAAGAGGCGGGCCGCGGAGGACGAGAGTTCGTCGACGGTGACGTCGAAGCGCTCGGCGCCCGGCACGAGCCACAGGTGGGTGCGGAGCCAGCCATCGGCGAGCATGTGCTCCCGCGATCCGAGCGAGAGGCGCCGCACGACGCCATCCGGTCGGAGGACCCATGCGTCGCGGCCGTCGAAGCCTCGGGCGGAGGTGGCGCCGTCGCCGAGGGACTCGACGAAGGCGCCGGAGGGGCGAGCCGAGATCGACAGGGTGCGTGAGGCGCCGCCCGCGTCGGTTCGAACGCCGCTGAGAGTGACGCCGGTCCGGGCCCGGAAGAGGCCGTCCGCGCCGATGGCCTCGCGCACCTCCTGCAGCACGTCGAAGGCATCGTCCTCGACGCGCACAGGCGGCGCCGCGGTGCAGCCCGCGGCGAGCAGGAGGAGGAGGGGAGCCCGCATGCCGTCAGAGTCGAGCAATCGCCAGATGCCAGGGCAAGCCGTGGGGGGTGATCGCGCTCCGCCCGGGCGTCGGCCGCTTCGTCCGGGAGAGTGGACGACCACCGGGGGTCACGTCACGCGCTGCCGCGTCAGGGAAGATCGGGGAACGACGTGCGATGCGGGGGGGGGCGGCGACGCCGGATGCATCGCGCAGTCCCGCATCGCCACTGGTTCCGGGCGGCAGCGCCTTCGTCGATCGAGCTGCGAGCGCTTCGTCGGACCCGGCCGTCGCGCTCTGCGTTCGCGCGCTCCGTCATGACCGGGTCTCGTTCACAGCGGCCCTTCCGGGCGTCGATCGCCTCCAGGTGGGCCGCGCCGAGGGATCGGTGAGGCGAGGGGCCCGATCGGGACGCGCCGCTCGACGAGGGGGGATCTGTTCGCTGCCTGGCGGTGCCACCGAGGCGCTGGCGGTGGCCCGCGAGCGCCGCTCGCCGGCGTGGAGAGCGCGTGTGACACGTGCAGCCGATGGGCTCGCCGCGGACGCGAGGCGCTTGGAGTGTCTCAGGTTGGTCACTCCACAGGCCCTGATGCGGTTCCCTGGGCGGCGCGAGAGTTGGATTGGAGTCCTCGACCTCCGCGGTCCGAACCAAGGGTTGACCCCAACTCTCTCCCAGGAACCTCCGA
The DNA here is from genome assembly GCA_965662915.1 of Planctomycetota bacterium. Classification (GTDB taxonomy): domain Bacteria; phylum Planctomycetota; class UBA1135; order UBA1135; genus Saltatorellus. Next base: position 26,179 of record CBFIJG010000025.1, read on the forward strand.
TGAAGCCCCAGACCTGCCCTGCCATCGTTTCCGTCGCGATCCGCGCGCAGGACGGCCAGCTCGAGCTCCCCGTACTGCCGGCGGTCGCTTCGGAGGTGCTGGCCTTCGTGGACAGCGAGGACGCCGACGCCCGCGCCCTCGCGCGCCTCGTCCAGCGCGACCCGTCCATGGCCGCACACGTCCTGCGGGTCGCGAACTCGGCGCGTTACGCGCCGACCGAGCCCATCGTCTCCCTCACCCAGGCGATCGGCCGACTCGGCCTCGCCACGCTCCGCGAGATCGCCGTCTCGGTGGCGGTCCGCGTCGCCGTCTTCAAGGTCGCGGGTCATGAGGCCCTCGTCGAGGGGCTGTGGGCCCATGCCCAGGCGACGGCGACCGTGGCCCGCGAGATCGCTCGCGCCCGAGGCGCGAACGTCGAGGCCGCGTTCCTCTCGGGTCTGCTCCACGACATCGGCGCGCCGATCGTGCTCCAGGGGCTCGTGGACGTCCGCGAGCAGGAGGGCCTCACGACCACCGAGGCCGGCGTCCAGGAGGCGATCGACACGCTCCACGCCTACGTCGGCGCCGAGCTCGTCCGTCGCTGGGAGCTCGCCGCCTGGGTGGCGCAGTCCGCGCTCCACCACCACACGCCGGAGGAGGCCGAGGAGGCCGAGGACGTCGTCCGCACCGTCGCGCTCGCGGACGCGCTCGCGCACTGGCTGGCCGGGTCCGACGGCGAGGGCGTCCCGCCGGGCCTCGAGCACGCGGAGGCGCTCGAGCTCCGCGCCGAGGACATCGAGCAGGTCTGCGTCGGCGTCGCCCCGCAGCTCTCGAGCCCCGAGGACTGAGCGGCTCGCCGTCGGGTCACGGAGCGCTGCGGCCGAGCCGCGACGTCCGTCACTTGAGCATCTTGGACACGTAGTACGTCCAGTGCTCCTCGAACTCGTCGAGGTCGATCTGGCCCCACGACGCCTCCATCGCGGCGTCCCAGATCTTCTTCTTCGCGCGCGGGTCGACCATGAAGCGGTTGACCTCCAGCTCCTCCTCGGAGAGCTCGCGGCCCTCCTCCTCGGCCCGGGCGCGCCGCTCCTCGCGCATCTGGTCGTAGAGGTCACGGAAGCCCTGGTTCAGGGTCGAGACGTACGTCGGGATGATGTTCGCGTACTCCTTCTTCCAGACCTTCGAGCGCAGCTTGCCCTCCATGCCCTGGCGGAGCATGTACACGATCGACCACGACTGCGCGTAGCTGGGGACGCCGTGGCGCTGCCATTCGCGATGGCTGTAGTTGAGGTGCTCTTCGAGCGGGACGTACTTCTTCGTCCGCACCATCTCGCGGATGATCGAGAGACGGTTCAGGCCGGCCGGCATCTTCGGCGTGATCTTCGCCTTCTGACCGGTGATCTTGATCCCGCCGTAGTAGTCCCCCTGGCCCTCGTCGAACCAGCGGTGCGCCTCCGACTGGCCGAAGAGGAAGTGGCAGTACTGATGGAAGGCCTCGTGGCTGACCACCGCGTAGGTGGCGTTGCGGTCGGTCTGGACGTCGTCGTAGAGGACGAGCTCGACCGAGCTCGGGCTGAAGTAGCCGGCCACGCCGCCGCCGGCCCCGCTGAAGCGCTGGAACTCCTGGCGGTCCTTGCAGATCCGCACGACCGAGACGGCCTTGAAGTCGGCCGGTGGGGGGAAGTCGTCCTCGAAGACGTTGCGTGAGATCTCCAGGCGCTTGATGACCTCCTTGATGAAGGCCTGCTTCTCGGCATTCGTGAGGATCACGAAGCGCTTCGACGGCGTGCCGATGGCGCGCCATCCCGGCGTCCTTGCGGCCTCCTTCTCGGCGAACTTCAGCTGGTCCTCGTAGGTCCTCGAGCTGCCGTCGATGCCGTCGTCGGCGGCTCGCTCGATCTCCTCGAAGCTCTTGCCCGACTTGCCGATGGTCCGCCCCCACTTGGGGTTGAACTCCTCCAGGCCGAAGTAGACGAGGTGCACGTCGGCGTGGGCCATCGGGAAGCTCCACACCTCGACGAAGGCCGGCGTGGGTTTCCCCCGACCGCGGTCGACCTCCCACTCCCACCGGCGCTGGCGCGCGTCGAATCCGTCGATCTCGTGCTCCTCGTCGACGGTCGGCGAGTCCTCGACGCCCCGGAAGCCGGAGTAGCGACGCAGGCGGGTCTCGATCTTCGTCCGGCGCCCGCCGGCGCGCGAGCGGCCCTCCTCGCCCTCCTCCTCGACCTTCGGAGTGGCGAAGGCGTAGGCGATGACGGTGTTCTGGCCGTCCACGAACTTCGCGACTTCGGCGCCGTCGCGGCCGCCGGGAGGAACGGCGTCGTAGCCGGAGAGCGAGCGGAACTTGAAGCCCTCGGTCGGGACCTCGGTGTCCTTGCGCGCGAGTTTCTGCGCTTCGGCCGGAGCGGCGAAGAGCAGGACGACGGTGAGGAGAGCGAGCGCGATGCGCATGGCACGGTGGTCGGCGTGGGTGGGCGGCGAAGGGGGGCGAGGAGTCTAGGCTCGCAGCGCTCGGGCGCGGCGAGAGGAGGGCACCCTGAACCTCGACTTGACGTAGGGGATTCCGGACCCGGACGAGAGGGGCCAGGCAGGCCCTCGGACGGCCTCAATCGAGGAGGCGTTCGATCCGCGCCCGGCCCGCGGTGGCGTCCCCCAGGGCGCGTGTCACCTCGTCCTCGGCGCGCAGGGCGACGTGGATGACGAAGGACACTTCGGACCCGTACTCGGCGCCCTCGGCCTCGAGCCCGTGTGCGGCGAGCACCCCGGCGATCGCGCCCGAGTCGCCGTAGTCGTGGATGCAGCGCAGGGCCTGCCGGATCGGGACGACCGCGAGCGCGGCGCGATCCAGGGCCTGGCCGGCGGCGCCGCCGTAGGCGCGCATGAGGCCTCCGACGCCGAGCTTCGTGCCGCCGAAGTAGCGCACGACCACGGCCACGACGTCCGTCACCTCGTGCCCCTCGAGCTGCAGCAGGATCGGGCGGCCTGCCGATCCGCTCGGCTCGCCGTCGTCGCCCGAACGCGTGACCGAGCCGTCGGGGCCGAGGCGCCAGGCGAAGCAGTGGTGCCCCGCGTCGTCGAACGCGGCGCGCACCGAGTCGAGGAAGGCCTTCGCCTCGTCCTCCGATCGCGCCGGCGCGACGCACGCGATGAAGCGCGAGCCCTTGATCTTCTCCGGCTCGTACCGGAGCGGCGCGGCCAGGGTCGTGTAGCTGTCCAGGTCGGCGGCTCCCACGGGGGGAAGGCTACCCGAGCGGCGGAGCTCCGGGTGAGGGGCGGCCCGGCTCACGATCGAGCGAGCCCTGGACCTGCGGCCTCACTCCTCGGTGAAGAGCGGCGGGTCGTAGCGCACCGACTCGAGGTAGAGCCCGGACGCCGGCGCTGCGCCCGGGGACGCCGCGCGGTCCCGGGCGGCGAGGGCGCGTGCCAGATCCTCGGGCCGGGCTCGCCCCTCGCCGACGCGGGCGAGGGCGCGGAGGACGGTGCGGACCATCTTGTAGAGGAACCCGTCGGCATCGAGCCACACGGTGATGCGGGGCCCTTCGGCCTCGACGCGCGCCGCGTGCATGGTGCGCACGGTGGACCCGCGGTCGAAGCCGGCGTTCGTGGCGAAGCTCGCGAAGTCGTGGGTGCCGACGAGGTGCTGCGCGGCCTCCGCCATGGGCTCCCAGGCGAGGGAACGCTTCACGTGCCAGACGCGGAGCTCCAGCTCGGCCGGCAGTTCGCCGCCCTGAAAGATCTCGTAGCGGTAGGTCTTCCCGGTCGCCGAGGTGCGCGCGTGGACGTCGCTCGCGACGTCCTCGATGGCGCGCAGGTGGACGTCCGGTGCGAGCCGCGCGTGGAGGGCCTCGCCCAGCTCCTGGAGGTCGGTGTCCGCCGGGATCCGCGTGGTGGCTACCTGACCGTCCGCGTGTACGCCTCGATCGGTGCGGCCCGAGCCCTCGATGAGGCGCTCGCCGCCGAGCGCCTCGGAGAGGGCCGCCTCGATGGCTCCCTGGACCGTGGGGCGGCCGGGGTGGCGCTGCCAGCCCTGGAAGGGGCGCCCGTCGTAGGCGACGAGCAGCGCGACGTTGCGCTCGGGCGCGCTCAACGCTCGATCGGCTGCGACAGGAAGAAGCCGCTGACCGTCGCGCGCACGTGGGAGCCGGCGGCGGAGCGCACGGGCTGGACCATGTGCGGCGCCCCTCCGAGCAGGACGAGGCGGTTGGGCTTCGGTGCGATGAAGCGGCCGCGGCCCGACTCCATCAGGGCCGCGGAGAACTCCTCGTCGTCGAAGCGGTGGCCCATGATCGGCATGTTCGCGGGCGTGTCCTCGGCCACGAGGAGCTCTCCTCCCCAGTGGGCGTTCCAGCGGGGGTGGGCGTAGTAGACGAAGGCGCCGTCGTAGAGCGTGGAGTCATCCACGTGCCACGAGAGACCGGCGCCTGCGGGATAGGCGTAGAGCCGCGCGGTGAGGTGGGCCCAGTCCTCGCCGACGAGGTCGGCGCTCGCGGCGGCCTCCGCCAGCACCGCCTCCATGACGCGGTCGATGGCCGTGCCACTCGGATAGACGCCGGGCTCCTCGCCGGGCTGTCCGATCGCGGCGTCACGCGCGGGCGTCACCACCTCGTCACCGCCGAGCGCCTGGCCGTCGTCGAGCTTCCAGGCCCCGGCCGTGCGCGAGACGGGCGCGAGGTCCGCGAACTGGAAGTGGCTCCAGACCTCGGTCCAGGCCTCCTCGTCCAGGAGATCGTCGACGATCCGGACCGTCATGGCGCGCTCAGAGCAGGTCGGAGAATTGCGGCGCGTGCTTCTCGAAGAAGCGGCCGCTGAGGCCGAGCAGCAGGAAGGACACCGCCGTGAAGCCCCCGATGAGCCAGGGGTCCGGCCACAGCCCGTAGAGGGTCACGTCACGGAAGGCGTCGATGAACCAGTGCATCGGGTTGATGAGGAGCAGTCCCTCCATCCCCGCGGCCTCCACGAGGAAGGCCGGGTAGAAGATCGGCGTGGCGAACATCCACACCGTCAGGCCGACGCCGATGAGGTGCTGGGTGTCCCGCCAGAAGAGGTTGAAGGCGGCGAAGAAGGCGCCGAGGGCCGTCGAGAAGACCGCGAGGATCGCGAGGAGCAGCGGGACGGTGATGAGGGGCAGCCCCAGCCGCAGAGGGTTGTACTGATCGCTTCCGGCCGCCGCGTAGGGCGCGGTGGCCGCGGCGTCTGGCGGCGTGGTCTGGTCGGCGGGCAGCATCGAGTCGTGCAGGGTCAGCGTCGTCGCCGACTGCCACAGCTCGATCCCGCCGCTCGTCGCGGTCACGCGCACCTCGACGGTCTCGTCGCCTTCCTCGTCGCGGTCACGCACCGGCACGATCGGCAGGTACATGCGCGGGGTGCCCTCGGGGAGCACGAGCTGGTCGTGGGGGGCGAGGTAGTCGACGCCCCGCTCTGCGGTGCCCCCGTACGCGAGCTCGAACGTGACCGGCGCGCTCCAGGCGCGCTCGAGCCCGACGAACACGCGCGGGTAAGGGACCTCGGCGCCGTTCGCGTCCGTTGACTCGAAGCCCTCCCAGATCTCGACGGCCTCTCGCGGCGTCTCGATGGCGCCGGTGGGCGGGGAGAGGTGGCCGAACCAGGCGACCGCGGCGAACACGATCGGCAGGCCGAGGCACATGTTCAGCAGCGCCGAGCCGGTGATGTAGACCGGCAGGATCGCCGCCGGGAACACGACCTTCTGGATCAGGTTGGCGTTCTCGAGGAGCGAGCTCGTCGAGCGCGACACGGCCTCGGAGAAGCCGGTCCAGACCATGATCCCCGCGAGCATGATGAGCGCGACCTCGAGCTCGCCCATCGAGTCCCCCCAGCGCGCCCGGAGCAGGATCCGGAACACGAACATGAAGAGGAACAGGTTGATCACCGGGAAGATGATCGACCAGAAGAAGCCCATGCTCGATCCCACGTAGCGCGCACGAAGGTCCCGGCGAACGAAGTCGCGCAGGAGCGTGCGGTGCTCGTTGAGTGTGGCGACGAGGCGGATCATTGGACCGGCGCGGAAGCCTACCCGACCGGCGCGAGCGCACGCCCGATCCGCCGGCCCAAAGAGGGACATCGCCCGGGCCGTTCGGAGCGATCCTGGCGCGCGAGCCCGTATCCGGGACACCCGCCGCCGACGGCCTCTCCGATCAGCGAGACGCAGGGCCGCCGCGCACGCCCGGTCGCACCCGCTGGCGCCAGGCCAGCCCCGCGAGGACGAGGCCGCCGCCGATCAGTTGCTCGGGCCGCGGCCGCTCGGAGAGGAAGTGCCAGGCCACGAGGAGCGCGACCACGGGGACGAGGTAGCTGTAGGCCGCGGTGCGCGCCGGTCCGAGGCGCACGACGCTCGTGTTCCAGAGCGCGTAGGCGATACCCGTGGAGAGCGCGCCCGAGTAGACGAGCGCGAAGGCGCCGAAGCCCGAGATTCCGGAGAGCGCCGTCAGGGGCGCGGCCTCTCCTCCGAGCGCCGCCGCGAAGGCCCAGTGGAAAGGAACGGACAGGAGCGTCGAGAGGAACGCCAGCCGCGTCGCCGAGACCACCTCGAGCATGGGCCGGCTGAGGACCGTCGCCCAGGCCCACACGATCATCGCGGCGAGCACCGCGAGATCGCCGGCCAGGGACCTGCCACCGCGCGCGCCCGCGGCCGTCACCAGCAGCGCGCCCGAGAAGGCGACGCCGAGGCCGATCGCGCCGGAGCGCGTGATGCGCTCGAGACCCGCGAGTCGGCTGAGCAGCGTCGTCCAGAGCGGACCGGTCGCGATGATGAGCGCAGTGTTGCTCGCGCTCGTCGCGTCCATTCCCCACAGGAACATGACCTGGTAGAGGACGCTCGAGAGGAGCGCGAACAGGGCGATGGTCGGCCAGGGCAGCCTGCCGCCGCCGCGTGGCTCGCGCAGGCTGAACAGACCGAGGCTCAGGGCGCTCAGGGTCAACCGCGCGGCGTTGAACAGGAACGGGTCGAGCTCAGCGAGCCCGGCCTTCATGACAGGCACGTTGATCCCCCAGATGAGCGCGACGGCGAGCGGCGCGAGCATCGCGGCGCGGCCCTGTCCGCTGGCCGCCCGGCTCACCGGGCCTCTCCGGGAGCGCCGGAGTCCGGGTCCTGGAAGCCGTCGCGGCGCCAGGTCACGACGAGGGTGTCGCGGTGCCCGGCGGCGTCGGAGGCGGGCTGGATCGGCGTGGTCTCGTGGACCGTGCGCTCGTCGTCGAGGAGCAGCGCGGTCCCGCGCTCCGCCATCGTGAAGCGCTGGCCGTTCGGGCCCGCGGCGTCGAAGACGCGGGTCTCCCCGCCCTTGATCCCGGAGCGGCCCAGCAGCACCACAGCGACCATGTCGACGCCGTCGCGGTGCGCGCCCTCGGGCGTCGGGCGGCCGATGCCTCCGGCGGTGTCGATGCGGAAGAGGTGCGCCTCGATGAACCAAGGACCCCCATGGCCGCGCAGGGCGGCGGCCTGCCCCGTGAGTCCGACGAGGAGCGTGCGCCAGTCCTCGCTGGCCGCGAGGGCGCCTGGCAGCGGTGCGAACCACCGCTCGATCCCGCCGTGCAGGGCGTTGTAGTCGACCGGCTGCCAGTGGGGGCGGTGGGGGACGGGCCGGAGTGTGCCCTCGTCGAAGACGAAGGAACCGTGACGACGCCGCCGATAGCGGCCGCCGTCGCGGAGGTGGGCGTCCTCGGGCAGCCCGTCCCAGTGGGGCGCGAGGCGGTCGAGCGCGCCCTCCGCCGCGTCCACGAGGCGTGCGAGGCCCCGCGGCGAGAGCACCACGTAGCCGCGCTCGCGGAGGTGACTCGCCGCGTGCTCGGGCGGCGCATGGGGAGGAGAGAAGCTGGGCACGGGGCGGGAGTCTAGCCGCGCCGCGTCCGGCGCCGGGGCGCGGTTCGATCGGGCTGCGCCAGCGGATCCCTGCCCCGCTAGACTGCGCCCCAGCGGACGCCCCGCGCCCCCTCGTCGATGTCTCCTCGCTCACTCGCCCCGTTCCTCACCGGCCTGGCCCTCGCGGCGGCGGCCTGTTCGGGCGAGTCCGGGCCGGCGGAGCGGCCGAGGCGGATCGTGCTGCTCTCCATAGACACCCTGCGCGCCGACGCCTTCACGCTCGAATCGATGCCGCGCACGCGGGCCTTCTTCGATCGCGGCGCGCGGTTCACCCGCTTCTTCTCCGCCACCTCCACCACCCAGCCCACCCACGCTTCGCTGCTGACCGGCCAGCACCCCTGGGACCACGGCGTGGTGCGCAACGGGCTGGTGCTCGCCGAGGAGCACGAGACCGTGGCCGAGATCCTCGCAGACCGCGGCTTCCGGACCCTCGGCGTGACGTCGTCATTCCCGGTCAAGGGCGCCCTCGGCTTCGGGCAGGGCTTCGACCGCTTCGACGACACCTTCGCCCGGACCTATGCCGACTCGTGGGCGGGCGAGGACGTCGCGGGAAGGGGCTTCTATTCGCTCGCCCCCGACTCCGTCGCGCGGGCCCGGGCCGCGCTCGACGACGCCGAGGGCGAGGATCAGTTCGTCTGGCTGCATCTGTTCGACCCCCACGATCCCTACGGTGACGCTGCGGGAGAGTCGGAGCACCCGGTCTGCCAACTTCCCCAACTCCAGCTGATCGGGATCCAGGGGCACGAGTCGTTCGATCACTGGCTCGGCGTCACGATCGAGCAGTACCACGCGGACGTACGCGCCATGGACGCGGAGCTCGGCGCCTTCCTCGAGCGCATCGCGGCCGAGGAGTCGGAGTACGAGACCCTCGTCGTCCTGACCGCGGACCACGGCGAGTCCCTCGGTGAGGGAGGGTCCCTCGGCCACGGGGAGCGCATCCACTCCGCGGAGATCCACGTGCCGCTGGCGATCGTGGGGGATGGCTGGGAAGCCGGTGAGCGCGCCGATGTCGCCGGCACCGTCGACGTGGCCGAGACCCTGCTGGTCTGGGCCGGCGCGCCCGCCGGCACGACCGCGGGCCGGGATCTCGCGACGCCGCGGGATGACTCGGTGGCCGTGGGCATGCGGCGGGTCCTCGCCGAGGAGACCCTCGAGGTTCGCCTCGACGGCACGCGTCACGACCAGCGCGTACCTCGCTTCTACGCCGTCGAGAACGGCGAGATCCTCTATGGCGAGGGCGACCGCATCGTGCGGGCGGACGACCCCGACCGCGCCTTCGAGGCCCCCGACGAGCGCCTCGCGCGCTTCTTCGCTGGCGCCGCCGAGGCCCTCGCCAGCAGGAGCGCGGAGGAGCTCCGCGGCGGCGAGGTGGACGCGGCGCTCGAGGCCCTCGGCTACCGCTGAGGGCTCAGCGCCCGTAGCCGAGACCCCGGAGCTCTCGCTCTCGCTCGGGGGACGCCGTCGCGTCGGGGACGGGGCCGATGGGGTCGGTCTCGAGGCGCTCGCGCTCCTCCGCGTACCTCTCGAGGAGCTCGGCGACGACCTCGGGTTTCTGCGCGGCGAGGTCCACCTCCTCCAGAGGATCGGCGGCGACGTCGAAGAGTCGCGGCAGCGCGTCGTCCTCGACGATCAGGCGCCACGAGCCGGACTGGACCGCCTGGGAGCGGCGCTCCTCGTCGGCGCGGCCGAGCTGCTGGATCGTCGCGCGGTCCCGAGGTTCCCATCCGGCGAACAGGGTGTGACGCGGATCCCCGCGCCGCCGGAGCCCGAAGGCGTCGAGGATCGTCGAGTGGACGTCGAGGTGTCCGATCGCGGCGTTGCTCCGCCCACGCTCCTCCGCGCCGGGGAAGCGCACGATCAGCGGGACGTGGGTCATGGAGGCGTCGAGCGTCCGACCGTGCACGAACCACCAGCCGCGCTCACCCAGGGCCTCGGCGTGATCCGCCGTGAAGACGATGAGGGTGCCGTCGAGCAGGTCACGCTTCTCGAGGCCCGCCATCAGGTCCCCGAAGCTCGCGTCGAAGTAGGCGACCTCGCCGTCGTAGCGCGAGCGATAGAGCCCGGCATCGGTGGCGCCGTCGATGGACTGGTAGTTCGGGATCTCGCGGCGGCCGCCGTTGTACTGCCCGACGACGAGCTCGGGCCCGCCGGGATAGCCGCCGTCGAAGCGCGACCGGTAGGGATCGGGGGGCGTGTAGGGGCCGTGGGGGTCGATGTAGTGAACCCACAGGAAGAAGTCGTCGCCCATGCCCTCCGCCACGATGCCGTCGACCGCCTCCAGCGCCGCGGCCGTCGTGTCCGCGGCGACGCGCTCGCGGTGGTGGCGGTTCATCTCCTTCGAGGGGAGCCGGTCGTCGAAGAGGTCGAACCCCTGGGCGATCCCCCGGGTCCCGGCCTCCTCGGGGTCGGGTGCCCGCAGGACCGTGTTGGAGACCACGGCCGCCGTCCGCGTGCCGCCCGCGGCCACCAGCTCCGCGAGGGTGTCGACCTCTTCGGGGAGGTTCCAGCGGTTGTCGCGGCCGATCCCGATCTCCCGGACGGTGCGGCCGGAGAGGAAGGAGGCCATGGAGGGCATGGTCAGGCTCGAGGCCGAGTAGGTGCGCTCGAAGACGACCGCGTCCTGCGCGAAGGCGTCGAGGTGCGGGGTCAGACCACGCGCGTTGCCGTAGGTGCCGAGCCGGTCCGCGCGGAGCGTGTCGCACACGACGAGCACGACCCGCTCGACCTTGCGCCCGGCGCTGCCTCCGTCCTCGTCGGCCCTTCCGCAGGAGGGCACCGGCGCCAGGAGCAGCCCTGCCAGCAGCACCGCCGCGGTCAGCGCGGCGCGGGGAGCGCGTGTCCCCGGCCGTGATCCAGGCTCCATCGATTCAGCCATCACGGTGAGCGATCCTAGTCACCGCGGCCGGGTCGAGCGAAGCGAAGCGCGCTTCCATCAAGGGACGGTGGCCTGCGCGCCGTTGTGAGCCACGCCCAGTCCCAGGATGAAGGGCGCGGCGCGACGGGACCACGCGTCCGCGTCTTCGTGCCCGCTCGCTCCCTCGGCCCAGCACTTGCGCAGCATCGCGGTGTCGATGACGCCGGGGTTCAGCGCCACGGCCGCGAGGCCGTCTGGTAGCTCGTCGGCCAGCGAGCCGGTGAACCCCTCGATCGCCCACTTGCTGGTGCAGTAGGGCCCGACCTCGGGGGCCGTGGAGCGTCCCCACCCCGAGGAGAGGTTCACGACGACGCCGCGGCCGCGCGCGATCATCGCCGGGAGGAAAGCCCGCACGACGTTGGCGGTGCCCGAGACGTTGACGGCCATCATCCGGTCGAACTCCTCCGCGGGGACCTCCCAGAGGGGCGCGAGGTCGTTCATCAGCGCGGCGTTGTTGACCAGCAGGTCGGGGGCGCCGAGGCGGTCGATGGCAGACCCTGCGAAGGACTCGACGGCGCTCGCGTCGGCGACGTCGCACGTCTCGAGGAGCGCGCCCGGGTGGCGCGCGGCGAGCGCCTCGAGCGCGTCCTCGGAGCGGGCGCAGCCGGCGACGGCGTGGCCCGCCTCGACGAAGCGCTCCACGAGCGCCGCGCCGAGGCCGCGCGACACGCCGGTGATGACGATGGTCCGTCTCTGCTCGTCCATGGCGGCGCCGCTCAGCGCGCTCCCGCGGGTAGGTGCTCGAGGACGTAGTCGGTCATCGTCGTGTAGAGGTGCCGCCGCGTCCCGGCCCCTTCGCTGATCCCGTGGGTGCGGTTCGGGTAGATCTGCATGTCGAAGGACTTCCCGTGGCGCACGAGCTCGTTCACCAGGGCCTCGCAGTTCTGGTAGTGGCAGTTGTCGTCGCCCGTGCCGTAGACGAGCAGCAGGTCGCCCTCGAGCCTGTGCGCGCGGGTGATCGGCGAGCCGTCCTCGAAGCCCTCGGGGTTCGTGCTCGGCAGGCCCATGTAGCGCTCCTGGTAGATCGTGTCGTAGTAGCGCTGGTCGGCGACGAAGGCGATGGCGATGCCCATGCGGTAGAGCTCGGGGTAGCGGAAGAGCGCGTTGAGCGTCATCGAGCCGCCGCCGCTCCAGCCCCACACGCCGACGCGCTCGGCGTCCATCCACGGCCAGCGCTTCAGGAGCGCGCGGAGCGCGTTCGCCTGGTCGATGGGCGCGACGATGCCGATCTTGCCGTAGACCGACTTGCGCCAGGCGGCGCCGCGCGGCGCCGGAGTCCCGCGGTTGTCCATGCTCAGCACGACGTAGCCGGCCTGGGCGAGCATGTGGTGCCAGAGGTGGTTGTGGCCACCCCAGCGGTCGAGCACGGTCTGGGCCGCGGGCTCCCCGTAGACGTGGACGAGGACGGGATAGCGCCTCGACGGGTCGAACCCCGGAGGCTTGATCATCCAGCCGTCCATGGTCACTCCCTCCGACGCCTCCACGCGGAAGAACTCCTCGGCGCCGAGCTCGAGGCCCGCGAGGCGTTCGCGCAGGGCGGCGTTGTCGGCGAGCGAGCGCAGCGTCCGGTGGGACGGCAGCTCGACCAGCTCGGCCGCGGGCGGCTGTCCGAAGGCGGACCAGGTGTGCAGCGCGTGGCGGCCGTCGGGCGCGATCTCGTAGGAGTGGCTACCGCGCTCGTGGGGCGTCAGGCG
>CBFIJG010000026.1:0-37671 GCA_965662915.1 Planctomycetota bacterium
CGGCTGCGCGTCCTCGTCGGCCACGCCCACCCGGCTGCTGGTGGCGGTGCCGGACCCCGCGGGCCTCCAGCTCGGGGCCATCGAGCAGAGCCCGAGCCTGCGGGGCCTGTGCGCGGTGAGCGCGGACGTCTGCTGGGCCACGGGCAGCGGCCCGACCGTCGCCCTGACCACCGACGGGGGCGCCAGCTGGCGCGACGTCACGCCGCTCTCCATCCAGGGCGAGGACCCCGCCCTCGACGTCCGCGACGTGCACGCGCGGGACGGCGCGCAGGCCTGGGTCATGTGCGCCGGGCCGGGCGGAGCCTCGCGGATCCTGCGGACGGACGACGGGGGGGCGAGCTGGACCGTCGAGCACCAGGAGACCGACCCCGAGTCCTTCCTCGACGGGTTCGACATGGACCCCGCGGGGCGCGCCGTGGCCTACGGGGACCCGCTCGCGGACGGCCGGTTCCGGGTGCTCCTGCGCGACCCGGCGACCGCTCGCTGGAGAGTCGCGCCGAGCGCGCCCGCCGCGCTGCCCTCCGGAGAGGCGGCCTTCGCCGCGAGCGGCACGGGGATCCGCCTCGATGGAGCGCGCGCGGTGTTCGTGACCGGGGCCAACGAAGGCACGGCGAGGGCCATGGTCAGCGAGGACCGCGCGGAGAGCTGGAGCGCCGCCCCCATCCCGATGCCGGCGCCGAAGCCCGCGTCGGGCGCCTTCTCCCTGGCCCTCGACGGCGAGGGCCGCGGAGTGGCCGTCGGCGGCGACTTCACGGCGCGGGAGCGCGGCGGGCCCTGGTGCGCGGCCTTCACCGAGGACGGCGGCGCGACCTGGGCCGCGCCGACGGCCGGACCGAGGGGTCAACGCGCGGGATCTTGCGCCCTCGGCGGCGGCGTCTTCCTCGCGACCGGTCAGACCGGCACCGACATCAGCCGTGACGGCGGACGAACATGGGAGGCCTTCTCCGGCGAGGGCTTCCACTGCGTCGATCGCGCCGCAGACGGTTCCCTGTGGTTCGCCGGCCACCGCGGGCGGGTCGCGCGCCTACGCTGAGCGGCGACGACGGCCATGGGAATCTACGGCGCTCTCCGACCGCTGCTCTTCCGCGCGTCCGCGGAGACGGCCCACGACATGGCCCTGCGGCTCGGCCGCCTGGGTCAGGCCGCAGGGCCGCTCGTGCGCGCGCTGCACCCCATGCGCCTCGGCGCGGAGGAGCGGGCTCGACTCTCCTCGCGCGTCCTCGGGCTCGACTTCCGCGTGCCCATCGGCACCGCGGCGGGCCTCGACAAGAACGCGGAGATCGTGCCCCTCGTCGAGCAGATCGGGTGCGGCTTCTGCGAGGTGGGTTCCGTCAGCGCCGAGCCGCGGCCGGGCAACCCGAAGCCCCGCGCGTTCCGCCTCCCCGCGGACCGCGCGCTGGTGAACCGGCTCGGCCTCGGGAACGAGGGCGCGGCGGCGATCGCGAGCCGCATCGGCGGCATGCGACGCCCGCGCGGGTTTCCCATCGGGATCAACGTCGTCAAGACGCACGACCCGGCGATCCTCGGCGACGAGGGCCTCGACGACTTCGCGTCCGCGGCGCGCACGATGCTCCCCCATGCGGACTTCCTCGTGCTCAACGTCTCCTGCCCCAACACGGCCGAGGGGAAGACCTTCGAGGACCCCGCGGCCCTCGCCGGGCTGCTCGATCGCGTGATGGCCGTGCGCGCCAAGCTGGCATCCCGGGTCCCCGTCCTGGTCAAGCTCTCGCCGCCCGCCCCGCTGGACGCGACGGGCGGCTTCGATACGAGCGCCCTGGACGAGCTGGTGGATCTCTCTCTGGAGCGTGGGGTCGAGGGGTTCGTCGCGACCAACACCGCGAGCGATCGCGCGAGCCTGAGAACGCCGGCTACGCGCCTCGAGGCCATCGGGCACGGAGGGCTGAGCGGGGCGCCGATCCGCGCCCGCGCCCTCGCCATGACCCGCCACCTGCGCCGGCGACTCGAGGGGCGCGCGGCGATCATCGGCGTCGGCGGGATCGACAGCCGGGAGGCTGCGTACGAGCGCATCTGCGCGGGCGCCGACCTCCTGGAGCTCTACACGGGGCTCGTCTACGCGGGTCCCGGACTCGTCGGCGCAGCAGCGCGAGCGATCGTTTGCGGGCTCGACCGCGACGGCCACGGGAGCGTGGCCGACGCGGTGGGATCGCGCGCCTGAGCGCGGCTCGCCGTCAGGCCGGCAAGGCCTCACACGTCGCGTCCCAGAGGGCGCGGCGTGCCTCGACCGCCTCGACGGCGGCCTGCTCCGCCGCGGCCACCCTGGCCGGGTCCCCGCCGCAGAGCTCGTCGAGGAGCCGGCGAGCGAGGGGGCCATGGTGCTCACCGTCGGCCTCGATGTGACGCTCCAGGTATCCGACGAGGAGCTCGCAGGAGAGCCCGCCCGCGCGGAGTTCACGCACGAGGGGCAGGAACATGCGCGGGATGATGTCCTCGCGACCGTGGAAGAAGACCGCTGCGCGCACGTGGAGCGGCTGCTCGAGGGCGCGGAAGGTCACCGATCCGAAGTCTCGCGCCGCGGTGGGCAGCGCGCTGCTCCCGAGGGCCACGACGGGAGCCGTGCCGCTGGCGAGATCCGCGCAGAGCTGGCGGATCGGCCCGGTGTCCGCGCCGACCTCGTCCATCGCCTCCACGTACCACTCGAAGTGGCTCCGCGGTCCCTCTCCCGGATATTCCCCGTCGGTCTCCTCGTCGAGCACGATCTCGTTGATGAACCTCGCCACCTCCGGGTTCGCGGGCGGGAGCCACACCGGTCCCATGCAGGTGAGGTCGCGCTGGAGGCTCTTCACGATGGACATGAAGTCCAGCACGCAGACCACGTGGTGCTCCATGAACGACCGGAGTTGGTCCGGAGTCCGAACGGACCGGTAGATCGGGTGCTCGGAGAGGGTGCCCTTGAGCGCGGACAGTGCTGTGGTGGTGGCGTTCACGAGGGTGAGATAGCCCCTCCTTTCGAGAGGTGAAGTGCGGCAGCGAGTCCGCGCCGGTCTCCAGGAGGACGGAGCGCTCCGAAAGCACGTCTCGGCGCGCCTGGGGATCGGTCGTTCGCCCGGCAAAAATGGGGAGGAACCGCAGAACAATCGGGGTGGTGCACCGAATTCCAGGTGGGGACAGCGGAGCCTCTCCCGCTGACAACACCGTAGCAGCCAACAGCCACTTCCATCTAGCGGACTGCTGTCGCGACGAGGAATTGCCATGTCTCAATCTCGCCTCCACTAGACGAAACCAGGGCGAATGCTGCCACGAACCCCTAGAACGGCCAGAAATACCAGAGGGCCGTTCCGTTCCTCATCCAGCACATGACCACTCCTCGCGAAGCCGATCGCAGCGTCCTCCTCGTGGAAGACAACGCGGACCTGGCGGAATCCATGTCGTTCGCGCTCGCAGCGTACGGCTGGCGAACCGTGGGTCCCGTGGCGACGAGCGCTGACGCGCTCAAGTGCCTCGAGTGCGACTCATTCGACGTCGCGATCCTCGACCTCGACCTCGACGGGGAGACCTCGTTCCCGGTGGCGGACGCGCTCCGAAGCCGGGCGATCCCCTTCGTCTTCCTCACGGGCCAGCTCGCGGTGGACGAGATCCCGGAGCGCTTCGCGGCCGAGAGACTCCTGAGCAAGCCCGTCTCGCCGGAGTCCCTGATCGAGGCGCTCGAGATCGGCTGTCGCGCGAGCCGGGGCTGAGGAGAGCCCTGCTCCCCGCTCCGAGAAGCGCAGGGGACAGCGACCCGCCTCAAGAGGGTCCGCGCGACGAGTCGATGGACGCAACTGCGTCATGGATACGTCATCCCCTCGCCCCATGGCCCCCGCGCGGGGCCGCCAGAGTTCGGGCTTCACCATCCTCGAGCTCCTGATCCTCATGGTCGTCCTCGGGATCGCCGCCAGCGTCGGGATCCCGTCGTACTTCAACCGGCCGGACGTCACCCTGAAGAGCGCCGCCGAGCTGCTCGCGAACGACCTGCGCGAGGTCGGCGGACGCGCAGCCGTCTACCGGGAGTCGCTCTGTGTCCGCTTCGACGGCGACGGTGGTGGATACAGCGCCACCGACCGGAGCGGCCAGCTCCTCGTCTCTCCTTACGGCGGCGGCGCGTTCGTTCGCCGCTACGGCGTCGACGCCGTCTTCCGAGGCGTGACCATCGAGGCGCTCGAGCCTGAGACACCCCGCTCCGTGACCTTCGACGCGACCGGGACGGCGTCGCGTTCGGTCGCCGTGACCCTCGGATACGGGGGAGAGACGCGCGTGGTCACGCTCGCTGCGCGGAGCGGGCTCGTCGCGGTCGAAGAAGGCCCCGGCCGCTGACGGAGCGCAACGCCGCGACCGGACGTCGAGGACTCCCGTCGGGGCCGCGCGGCCTCAGGCGTGCCAGGCGGCGAGCCCGCCGCGCACGGCGTAGACGTTCGTGAAGCCGTGGCCGAGGAAGTAGCTCGCCACATCCAGTGAACGATCGCCGTTGGCGCACACGAAGACGATGCGGCGCTCCTTCGGCAGGGACATGTACTTGTCCGACGCGTCGTAGTCGAGGGGCTCCGAGCCGTCTGCGGCGGGAGCATCCTGCTCGTCCGGCGTGCGCACGTCGATGAAGGACATCTCGGCGCCCTCCGCCTGGAGCGCGCGGACCTTGGAGGGGTCGAGCTGGCGCTCCCGATCCATGGTCTCGGCCCGAACGATCGTCTCGATCATGTCCTTCATGTCGAGGATGTTGTGGTCCTTCGCCACCTGGGCGAGGGTGTCCGAGGGCTGGAAGCCGCAGGCCGAGCAGCCCCCCACGTGATAGCGCTGGAAGAGCGCGCGCTGGGCTGCGGGGGCGACGGAGAGGATCTCCTCCATCGTCATCTCGGGGCGGATGTCGAGTTCGACTTGGCTCATGGGGTCGTGCCCGGCCGTCAGGTCCGGGGAGGTCTGGGGGCCCGGGAGCGATCGGGCAGGCCCTGGATAGTCTATCGCGGCGCCCCCCTGTACCCTCCTCGGCCCGATCGCAAGCGGTCGGGGCGAACCAGCGCCGGGGGACCCGAATGGGCGGGCCCTCCGACACTGCGCCGGAAACGCCCCGGAAGACCGCGCGAAGGAGACTGCCTTGGCCGGAGCCAAGATCAAGACACGCGCGGAGGACTACGCGCAGTGGTACCAGGACGTCATCGCCGCCGGCGACCTCGCGGAGGCCGCGGGAGTCGTCAAGGGGTGCATGGTCATCAAGCCCCACGGCTTCGCCATCTGGGAGGGGATGCAGCGCGACCTCGACCGTCGCTTCAAGGAGACCGGCCACAAGAACGCCGCGTTCCCGCTGCTCATCCCGATGAGCTTCATCAACAAGGAGGCAGAGCACGTCGAGGGGTTCGCGCCCGAGCTCGCCGTGGTCACCCAGGCCGGCGGCAAGGAGCTCGAGGAGCCGTACGCCATCCGGCCGACCTCCGAGACCATCATCGGTCACTTCTTCTCGAAGTGGATCGACTCGCACCGTGACCTGCCGCTGCTGATCAACCAGTGGGCGAACGTCATGCGCTGGGAGCTCCGCACGCGGATCTTCCTGCGCACCGGCGAGTTCTACTGGCAGGAGGGGCACACGGCGCACGCCAACCACGAGGAGGCCCGCGAGGAGGTCCGGCGCATGCTGGACGTGTACCGCGACTTCGCCCACGACGTCATGGCCGTCCCGGTCGTGCGCGGCATCAAGAGCGCGAACGAACGCTTCGCCGGCGCCCTCGAGACGCAGACGATCGAGGGGATGATGCAAGACGGCAAGGCCCTGCAGATGGGAACAAGCCACGATCTCGGCCAGAACTTCGGCAAGGCCTTCGACGTCACCTTCCAGAACGCCAGCGGCGAGCGGGAGCACGTGTGGCAGACGTCCTGGGGCGTGAGCACGCGCCTCGTCGGCGCGCTGATCATGACGCACTCCGACGACGACGGCCTCGTGCTACCGCCGAAGCTGGCGCCGATCCACGTGGTGATCGTGCCGATCTACCGCAAGGACGAGGAGCGCGCGGCGGTCCTCGAGGCGGCCGCGAAGATCGCGACGGACCTGCGCGACGACGGTCTCGTGGTCGAGGTCGACGACCGCGACGGGATGAAGCCGGGCGCGAAGTACTACGAGTGGGAGCGCAAGGGAGTCCCGATCCGCCTCGAGCTCGGCCCGCGCGATCTCGAGCAGCGGGCCGTCATGTCGAAGATGCGCCTCGCGGACGTCGACGAGCGCGGCCGTCCGGTCAAGGAGACGCTCCCCTGGGACGGTCTGGGGGTCGAGATCGGCAAGCGGCTGGACTCCTTCCAGAGCCAGCTCTTCGACCGCGCCCTCGCCTTCCGCGAGGAGAACACGGTCGAGGTCGACTCCTGGGACGACTTCGTCTCCTGCTTCGAGGAGGGCGGCTCGAAGTTCGTGTACGCCCACTGGGACGGGACGACGGAGACGGAGCTCGCGATCAAGGAGGCCACGAAGGCCACCCTTCGCTGCGTGCCGCTCGACGGCGAGGGCCCCGCGGCCGAGCAGGGTCGGTGCGTGAAGACCGGCCAGCCGAGCGCCCAGCGCGTCCTCTTCTCGAAGAACTACTGATCCGGGGGAGAACCCTCAGCCCGGGGCCCCCTATCGGCAGGCCGACGGCGCCCGGCTCCGATGGCGAGCCGGGCGTCGGGCTTCTGTGCCGCCGTCCAGACTCCTGTACCGAACAGGGACACCAGGAGAGCTCCCATCCGAGCAGCGCTAAGATCGTCCTCCCTCATCGCTCGCCACTGCCGTGTCCACTCTCCTCACCGTCCTCGCCAGCCTCGCCGCTCTCGGCTGGCTCTACGAACGCTGGGCACGCGCGCGTGACCGCCGGAATTTTGCCGCGCCCGGCCGCATGGTCGACGTCGGCGGCCACGGGCTGCACGTGAGGAGCGCGGGCGAGGGCGACCTCGTCGTCGTGTTCGAGGCGGACGAGGGCGCCTGGTCGACCCACTGGGGCCGGCTCCCGGAGGACGTATCCAGCGTCACTCACACGGTCGCGTACGATCGCGCGGGACTGGGCTGGAGCGAGCCGGGGCCGCCTCCGCGCGACGCCGAGACCATCGCGCGCGAGCTGCACCAGCTCCTCGCCCGGGTCGCACCCGGCGTCCCCGCCGTGCTGGTCGGTCACGGGACGGCGGCGCATTCGCTGCGGGCCTACGCTCATCGCTATCCATTCGAGACCGCTGGCCTCGTGCTCGTCGACCCGCTCCACGACGGCTTCATCGACCGCCTCCAGCGGGAGCAGGTCCCGATCGCCACGCCATCGCCGGCGCTGATGCGGGCCAGCTCCATCTGCGCGTCCTTCGGCCTCCTCCGCATTCTCCAGGCGGGGCGGTCGACGAACGCTGCGCTGCGCGTCACCAAGCGCCAGCGCGCCGCCCTCGACGCACTCGAGCTCGAGCCCCGCGTGCGACGCGGCGCCGCTGACGAGATCGCCGCTGAGGCCGAGTCCCTCGCGTACCTCGGCCGGCTCCACGAGTCGATGGAGATCCCCGTGCGCGTGATCACCTCGGCCGAGACCCTGACCGGGACCGAGCTCCCCACCGACTTCCCGGTGGCCGACTACAACCGGATCTGGGCCGAGGAGAGCGAGCGCTTCCTGGAGGTCTCGAAGCGGGCCGAGCGGCTCCTCGTCGATGGGTCCGGCCATCAACTCCAGCTCGAGCGGCCAGAGGTCGTATTGGAGGCGATCCTGGACGTCGTCGACGAGGCGCGGGGGCTCCAGGCGACGCGCGAAGAGGAGGCGGCTGCGGACCCGATGGGGACGCAGCCAGCTCTCGAAGGCCACGCCTGAGGGAGGGTCCGGCGGGGCCAACGCCGAGGAGTGCCCGCGCGTACCATGGAGACGCGCTCGAGCCCATCCCACGGGCTCCGCGCCCCTCCCGACATGCGCACCACGACCTCCCGGCACGCCCGGGCTCACACGCCGGCGGCCCTCCTCATGGGCCTGCTCCTCGCCACCCCGTCCAGCGCGCAGGAATCAGGCGCGCCGGACGATCCCCCCTCGCCGCCCGTGGTGGAGAACACCTCGGCGATGGACCCCGAGGTAGTGGCCCTCCTCGGCGAGCGAATCGCCGCCGTCGAGGCGGCGCCTGGTGACGCGAAGGCGTGGGAGGACCTCGGCCTCGCCTACGAGGCGAACACGATCTGGTCCCTCGCGGAGGAGGCGTACAGCGGACTCCTCGGGATCAACGGCGGCGACGCCCAGTGGGTCTATCGGCGCGGCGTCGTGCGCTTCAAGATCGGTGATCTCGAGGGCGCGCTCGCCGACCTCGCGAATGCCGCGAACACCTACAAGAACACGCCGGTGGTCCAGGCCTGGCACGCCGACCTCCTGCGGATGATGGGCGAACTCGAGGCCGCCGAGGCCGGCTGGCGCCAGGCGATCAAGGCCGAGGAGAAGCAGGACCCGAGGATCGAGTGGCCCCAGAGCCGCGTCGGCCTCGCGATGACCCTGCTCGACCTCGAGCGACCCGCCGAGGCGGAGGAGCTCTGCAGGCGAGCGCTGGAGCTCAACCCCGGGTACGCCCACGCTGCGTTCATCCTCGGCCGCGCGCTGCGCGACCTCGATCGAACCGAGGAGGCCGAGGTCGCCTTCGCCCGCGCCGGCGAGGCCTTCCCCTCGTTCCCGCCCGATCCCCATCAGACCCGCCTCGACGACGCGGCCCGCGGCTTCAGCCGTCGCATGATGGTCATCGAGAACCTGATCCAGGCCCAGAACCTCCCCGAGGCCAAGCGGCGGATCGCGGCGGTCCTCGCGGAGTTCCCCGAGCGCCACCAGGTGATCAACACCGCGGCCCGCCTCGCGCTCCGCGAGGGCGACGTGATCCGCGCGCGCGAGCTCCTCGGACAGAGCCTCACCCTCGCGCCGCAGGACCCCGCCACCCTTCTCGAGGCATGCGTGCTCGAGCTGACGGAGGCGGACTCCTTCAGCCAGCAGATGATGCGCCTGCAGCAGATGGCCGCTGCGGGGCAGACCATCAACCCCGACCAGCTCGAGCAGCTCCGGTCGAAGGCCAGCACACCGGCCGAGAAGGCCGTCGAGTACGCGACCTCCGCCGCCCAGGCCGCGCCCCTCGTCGGGCGCTACTCCTTCTGGCTCGGCATGTCCCAGCGCAGCCTCGCGCTGCTCAGCACCGACGGGCAGGCCCAGCAGCAGCTCATGCAGCAGGCGATGGCGTCGATGCAGCGCGCGAGTCGCCTCGGCTGCACCGAGCCCAGCTTCCACCAGCAGATCGCGTCGATGTACGCGACCACGGGCAACGGGCGGATGATGCTCCTGCACGCCAAGGAGCACTTGAAGCGCAACCCGACCGATCCGGCGGCGCTGCAGTTCACCATCCAAGCGCTCCTGTCGAACCAGCGACAGGACGAGGTCCGGCCGCTCGCGGATCGGCTCGGAAGCGCAGCCGCGGAGCGGGGCGACCTCGCCGCCCTGCAGTTCACCATCCAGGCACTCCTCACGGTCGGAGAGCTCGACGCCGCCGAGAAGGCCCTGGCCCCCTTCGAGAACACAGGCGCCGGGAACCCCGCCGTCGCGCAGTTCGCGGCCGCGGTGCGCCAGCACATCCAGACGCAGCGCGCGACCGCCGAGCCCGCAGGGCCGCCGGCGCCCCCGGCCGGCGGCGGAGGCAGCTGAGCCTCGCCCCGCACGTCCAGCTCCCGGGCCCTCGCACCCTCCCGCCCAAGCACACCTGCCGGCCGCAGCGCGAGCCGCGCGACCCCAATGATCCTCCTCACCACTCTCCTCATCGTTCCCCCGGCGCACACCGCACAGGACGCTCCGCCTCCGTGGTTCCGCGAGATCGCAGCGGCTTCCGGACTGAAGTGGACGCACGACGCCGACCGCACCGATCGCCACCGCTTCCCCGAGATCATGGGCGGCGGCGTCGCTCTGTTCGACTACGACGGCGACGGAGACCTCGACGTCTATCTCGTCCAGGGCGGGAAGCTCGTCCGCGGTGATGGCGAGGCGGATCTCGCTGGCAACAGGCTCTTCCGCAACGACACGGCCGAGGGTGAATTCGCCTTCGTGGACGTCACCGGGGAAGCCGGCGTCGGCGACACGGGCTACGGCATGGGCGCCGCCTGCGGTGACTTCGACCGGGACGGCGACGTCGACCTGTTCGTCACCAACGTCGGCCCGAACGTGCTCTACGTGAACGACGGCGACGGGACGTTCACGCGGGACACCCGGAAGATGAAGGGGCAGGACCCCCGCTGGGGCACGAGCGCGGCGTTCTTCGACGCGAGCGGCAACGGCAAACTCGACCTGTACCTGGTCAACAACCTGGCGTGGTCGGATTCGGTGGAGACCGAGTGCGTGAACTACTACCAGGAGCGCGACTACTGCAGCCCCAACAACTACAACTCACCTGCCGGTGACGTGCTCTACACCTACGGCCGGCTGGGTTTCACCGACTCGACCTCGAAGTCGGGCGTCGAGCAGGCCTTCGGGAACGGGCTCGGCCTCGCGGTCGGCGACTACGACCTCGACGGGGACACCGACGTCTACATCGCCAACGACGCGACGAAGAACGTCCTCTGGTCGAACAAGGGGCGCGCGGTCTTCGAGAACACCGCAAAGCTCGGCGGATGTGAGGTCAGCGGGAGCGGCCGGCCCGAGGCTGGCATGGGCGTGCAGTTCGTCGACATGGACGACGACGGGGACCTCGACCTCTACATGACGCACCTGCGGCGCGAGACGAACACGTACTACCGCAACCGCAAGGGGCTGTTCAGCGACATGAGCAACACCGTCGGCACGAACAGCACGAGTCTGCGCTTCACCGGCTTCGGCATGGGCGTCCACGACTTCGACCTCGACGGGGCCCTCGACCTCTTCGTGGCGAACGGCGCGGTCCAGGCCTGGAAGGAGAACGAGCGCTTCGTCGCGGACGACCCCTACGCCGAGCCCAACCACATCTTCCGGGGCAAGCGGACGAAGCGCGGCGTGCGCTTCTCCCTCGTGCAACCCGAGGGAGTGACCGCCGACGACGTCCACGGTACGAGCCGCGGCTCGGCCTTCGGCGATCTCGACGGGGACGGGGATCTCGACGTCGTCGTCGTGGACCTCGACGGCCCCGTGAAGCTCTACGAGAACATCGCCCCCGCCGACGGCGCGAACTGGGTCGGCTTCCGCGCTGTGGAGGGCCGCAAGGACGCGGACGTGCACGGCGCGACCGTCTCCATCCAGCGCGGCGAGGACGCCCGGACCTACCGCCAGGCGAACCCCGCCTACAGCTACCTCTCGAGCAACGACCCGCGGGCCCACTTCGGCCTGGGCGCCGAGACCGTGGCTCGCGACGTGCGCGTCCGCTGGCCCGACGGGTCAGAGCAGTCCTTCGGCGATCTGCCCGCGGGCCAGTACCACGTCCTGAGACGCGCGCGCTGAACGGCGCTCGCGACGAGGGCGATCGCGGGCGCTCCTCGCCCGCTGGACGCGAGTGATTCCACCGGGTCCGTCGCCACTCGCGGACGGAGCCCGGAGATCATGCGCGCGGGCCCGGAGCGCGCCTCCGACATCGAGATCATCATGACCTCCCCCACCCACGCCATCGCCGTGCTCTTCCGCGAGGGCCTCCCCCTGGAGTCCCTCCACGGCATGTTACGCGGCGTTCAGGGCCTCGGCGACATCGCCCCGGCTCGCGATCACGTGCGCGTCGACACCGACGCGGGGGTCGTGTTCGCCTCGACCTTCGGCGCGCCGTGGCCGGACGACGACGAGGAGTCGCTCGCCGAGCTCGGCGGTCCAGCGGCCGGGCTCTTCCCCGCGGCCCTCGCCCGTGCGGGTGCGCAGGACGCGCTGTGGCCCGGCGGCGAGCTCGCCGCGCGCGCCCACCGTGGATTCGTCCACCTCGTCATGGCCGAGGCCACGGGGGGCCCCCTCGCCCGGATCGAAGCCCTCGAACGCCTCGGCGTCGCGCTGCTCTCGCATCCCGACGCGCTGTGCGTCTTCTTCCCCGCCGGAGAGTCCCTCCGTGACGGCAACATCATCGGCAAGATCCGAGCCGTCTCCGCCGAGCAGGAGGCGCTCCCCATCCAGATCTGGGTGAACGGCCGGCTCGCGGACGCGGGCATGGGCACGCGCATCGCCGACCTCGTGGGCCTCGCCCAGATCGGGCTCTCCGACTGCGAGGCCGTCATCCCCGAGGGACAGCGCCTCGCCCCCTTCGAGGTGCTCGGCTTCCTGCTCGACGTCACTCACCACCTCGCGTCACAGGGAGGCGCCCTCGAGGACGGCGTGATCTACGACGGCCCCGGCGGGCTGCGCTGGCGCGCGGGGCTCGACGCGGACGCACAGATCGACCCGCCTCGCAAGGTCGTCCGATGGATCCCCCTCAGCCCGGAAGAGGCAGCGTCGTGAGCCAGGAAGAGCGCGTGGCGCGATTCGGCGAGCTGCTCGCACGGCTCGACGACGAGATCGCCTGGGACGTCTGCGCCGGGGTCTACTGCGACGGGGACGCCTCCGGGTTCTTCGACCCGGAGCGACGGGAGGCGGTTCTCGACGCCGGCCTGAAGCTGGGCGCGGACGTGGCGGAGGCGCTGGCCGGGCGGCCGGGCAGATCGCTCTACATCGGCGCCGCGGTGGCGGAGCTCGCGCCGATCCTCATGGAGGCCGTGGTGCTCGGGCGCCAGGTGCACTGGGTGACCCTCAGGAGCCCGGAGTCCAGCGAGCTAGGCCGCGCGCTCGAGGCCGTCGACCCGGCTCTGCCGCGACCGATGACCGGCCGCTGGCGCGGGGCCGAGCTCGCTCCCTGCGACCACGTCTGGATGACCAGCGTCCTGACCGACCCGGAGGCCTTCCCCGCGCTGCACGACCGCCTCTACCGCCGCCAGGGGACGTCCGAGGCCGTGAAGGGCGGCCATCCCAAGGCGGAGCGTGCGAGGGCGCGGGAGCTGATCGAGGAAGCCCTCGCGGCGGCGGCTCACCGGACTCTGCTCACGACCACGGAAGAGGAGCTCGAGCTCTGGAGCCCGGCGATCCAGGCGGCCGGTGGCCGCCTCACCGTCGCCGAGACAGGGCGTCTGAGCGGCCTGGTGGGCGACGTGGTCCGCACGGGCCGCCTCGTGTTCCCAGGCTGATCGTCGCAACATCGCTGATACAGAAGGGTTAACACGGGCCGTGGCCCCTGCAGACCGGGGATTGGTCTATGGATATAGCTGCGATGTTCCGACAAGACCCCCCGGAGACGATGCTGGACGAAGTCGGACGCACGGACAGGCCTGGCCCTCACGGGCGGACGGGTGGATCCGGTGCCACAGGCTCGACCCAGCCCCTGGGGCCCCACGTGTTCCTCAATCGCGAACTCAGCCTGCTCGAATTCAACCGCAGGGTCCTGGCTCAGGCCCTGGACGAGCGTGTGCCCCTGCTCGAGCGCCTGCGCTTCCTGACCATCTCGAGCACGAACCTCGACGAGTTCTTCGAGGTGCGCAAGGCGTCCCACCAGGAGCGTCAGAACCTCGGCTCCTCCAGCACGGAGTTCTGCGGGAGGAGCACGCCGGAGGTGCTCGGTGACATCACCCGCGGCGCGTCGGTGCTCGTCCAGGAGCAGTACGCTGCGCTCAACGACGTCGTCCTCCCCGCGCTCGAGGAAGAGGGCATCCACATCCTCCGACGCGACGTCTGGAGCCCTGCACAGGCGGCCTGGATCCGCGATTTCTTCGAACGCGAGGTCGAGCCGATCCTCACCCCGGTCGGGCTGGACCCCTCGCACCCCTTCCCGAAGATCCTCAACAAGAGCCTGAACTTCATCGTCCTCGTCGAGGGCGAGGACGCCTTCGGTCGCGAGACCGGCATCGGCGTCGTGCAGGTTCCACGGACGCTCCCGCGCCTGCTCGCGATCCCGCGCGACGTCTCGGAGCCGGACGCCGTCGGCGGCGACGGCCTCGCCTTCGTCATGCTCTCCTCGGTGGTCCACGCCCACATCGAGCGGCTCTTCCACGGCATGAGCGTGCTCGGCTGCCATCAGTTCCGGGTCACGCGCAACTCCGAGCTGTGGGTCGACGACGAGGAGGTGGAGAACATCCTCGAGGCTCTCGAGGGGGAGCTGCCCGAACGCAAGTACGCGGAGGCCGTCCGCCTCGAGGTCACCGACGCGTGCCCGGACGAGGTCGCGCGCTTCCTGCTGAAGCGCTTCGAGCTCCCCGAGGCCGACCTCTATCGCGTCGACGGCCCGGTGAACCTCGGTCGCCTCGGCGCGCTCCACGGCCTCGTGGATCGCCCGGACCTCAAGTACAAGCCCTTCCAGCCGCGCTTCCCGCGCCACCTGGCCCGCGCGGAGGATCCCTTCGCGGCGATCAGGCAGGAGGACGTCCTCCTGCACCATCCCTACGAGTCCTTCGCCCCGGTCGTCGACCTGATCCGCCGCGCCGCTTCGGACCCTGACGTCCTGGCGATCAAGCAGACGCTGTACCGCACCGACCGCGACTCGTCGATCGTCCAGGCACTCGTGGACGCCGCCACCGCCGGGAAGCAGGTCACGGCGGTCGTCGAGCTCCGCGCGCGCTTCGACGAGGCCGAGAACATCGACCTCGCCACGCAGCTCCAGGACGTGGGAGCGCAGGTGGTCTACGGCGTGGTGGGCTACAAGACCCACGCGAAGATGACGCTCATCGTGCGCCGCGAGCCGGACGGCCTGCAGCGCTACGTGCACCTCTCCACCGGCAACTACCACGCGGCGACCGCGCGCGCATACACGGACATCGGCTACCTCACGGCCGACCCGGTGATCGCCGACGACGTGCACAAGCTCTTCCACCGCCTGACCGGTCTCGGTCGGAACCAGCCCCTCGAGCGGCTGCTCGACGCGCCCTTCACGCTCCGCCGCGAGATGCGCCGCCTCATCGCGGAGGAGGCCGAGCACGCGCGCCAGGGCCGCCCGGCCCGGATCGTCGCCAAGATGAACGCGCTCACCGAGGTCAACACGATCCGCGCCCTCTACGAGGCGAGCCAGGCCGGCGTCCAGATCGACCTCGTCATCCGCGGCGCGTGCTGCCTCCGCCCGGGCATCCCCGGGGTCTCCGAGAACATCCGCGTCCGCTCGATCCTCGGGCGTTTCCTGGAGCACTCCAGACTGGCCTACTTCGAGGCCGGCGGCGAACAGAAGCTCTTCGCGTCGAGCGCGGACTGGATGAGCCGCAATCTCTACCGGCGC
This sequence comes from Planctomycetota bacterium, assembly GCA_965662915.1. Classification (GTDB taxonomy): domain Bacteria; phylum Planctomycetota; class UBA1135; order UBA1135; genus Saltatorellus. The sequence continues at coordinate 15,151 of CBFIJG010000026.1, forward strand.
GTGGAGACCTGCTTCCCCATCCTCGACGAGAGGATCAAGCAGCGCCTCCTGGCAGACGACGTCTTCAACTACCTCGGCGACGAGGTGGCCGCGTGGGAGCTCCGCTCGGACGGACGCTACGTGCGCTCTCGCGGGACGGTCGATCCCCAGATCGAGCTGCTCCAGCGCATGGCGACGCTCGTGGACCCCGACGAAGAGGACGACGACGTCCCGCCGCGACTGCGCGCGCTCCCGGCGTCCTGAGGCGGGCGGTATCCTGGAAGGCCCGCACTCTCCGAAGCCTCCAGATCCCCGCACCATGCGCACCGCCGCTCTCTCGCTCCTCGCAGCCCTCGCTCTCGCCTCCTGCGCGGCCACCGAGGCGGCGCCCGAGCCCCTCGCCATCTCGAGCCAGGCGATCGCCTACGGCGACGGGGAGATCACCTTCGAGGGCTTCATCGCGCGCCCCTCCGGGCCGGTGGAGAAACGCCCCGGGGTCATCGTCGTCCACGAGTGGTGGGGCCACAACGAGTACGCCCGCGGCCGCGCGCGCCAGCTCGCGGAGAACGGCTACGTCGCCCTCGCGGTGGACATGTACGGCGGCGGCAAGCTCGCCGAGCACCCCTCGGACGCGGTCGAGTTCATGGCGGAGGCAACGGCGGACGCCGCGGTCATGGAGGCCCGCTTCCGCGCGGGGCTCGCGCTGCTCCACGCGCAGCCGGACGTCGACGCCGGCCGCACCGGCGCGCTCGGCTACTGCATGGGTGGCGCGGTGTGCCTGAACATGCTCCGCGCAGGAGTCGACCTCGACGCGGTGGCGAGCATCCACGGCCTGCTCGACGGCGCCGTCGTCGCCGACCCGTCCGTCGGGGGCTCGAAGACGATCGTCCTCGCGGCCTCGGGCGGCGCCGACCCGATGGCCTCCGAGGCCTCGGTCGCCGCCTTCGAGGAGGAGATGGTCGCCCTCGATCTCGGGGAGCTGCGCATGCTCGTCTTCCCCGGGGTCCTCCACGCCTTCTCGAACCCCGACGCCACCAGGCTCGGCGAGGAGTTCGACCTGCCGCTCGGGTACGACGCGAACGCCGACGCGGTGAGCTGGGCCGCGACCCTTCAGCTCTTCCGGGACGCGCTCGGGCCGCAGGACTGACGCCGGACTCGCCGCGCCTAACCCCAGAGCTCGGCCACGGTGTAGCCGCTGCCGGGCTGCTCCCAGAAGGTGCCGTCGACGTAGCGGCGGGCCCGGTCGAGGGCGGCGATCGCATCCATCGCCGCCACATCGAGCTCGAGCTCCGAGGCCGCGAGGTTCTCGGCCAGCCGGCCCGGGTCGACCGACTTCGGGATCACGCTGGTGCCGCGCTGGACGGCCCACGCGAGCAGCACCTGCGCCGGGGTCACGCCCGCCTCCCGGGCGATCGAGGCGATCGCAGGATCCGCGAGGAGCACCGGCTCGTCGGCCGCCTTCATGGTGTCCGGGCGATCGCTGGAACCCAGCGGGGAGTAAGCCGTCAGGCGAATGCCGTGCTCGCCGCAGAACCGCACGAGCTCGGGTTGCTGGAGGTAGGGATGCATCTCCACCTGGTTGACCTCCGGGACGATGTCCGCGTCGAGGTGAGCGCTGAGGTGCTTCACCGAGTAGTTCGACACGCCCACGTGCCGGGTCAGCCCGAGCTCGGCGCAGCGCTCCATCGCGCCCCAGGTCTCGCGCAGGGGGACCTCGCTCAGGGACAGGAAGTCTCCCCCGTCCGCCGGGCCGACGACGTCGTGCCGGAGCGCCACCGGCCAGTGCACGAGATAGAGGTCCAGGTACTCGCAGGCCAGGTCACGGAGCGTGCCCTCGAGCGCCGGCGCGACCTCCCCGGCGCGGTGTCGGTTGCACCAGAGTTTGGAGGTGATCCAGAGTTCCTCGCGCGTCACGTCGCCTCGCGCGAACACGCGCTGGAACGCCTGGCCGATCTCCGCCTCGTTCTGGTAGATCCACGCGCAGTCGAAGTGGCGGTAGCCCAGGTCGATGGCCTCCTCGATGGCGCGGCCGACCTCCCCGGGCGCGGACTTCCACGTCCCCAGCCCCAGGGCGGGCATGGTGTCACCGTTGGCGAAGGTGAGCTCTTTCATCGTGCTCTTCGGGGTTGGCATCACTCGAACTCCAGCACGACGCCGAAGGCCTCGAGCTGGTCGGACTCCTGAACGAGATCGGCGCGCGTCAGGGGATGCTCCTCGAGCCAGCCCTTCGGGAGGCGCAGGCGGTAGCGCGAGCCCGAAGCCGTCAGGCGCACCTCCGGGATCTCACGGGCGGTGCGATCGCGGCGGAGGCGCAGTCCGATGCGCAGGATCGTGATCAGGCATCGCAGAGCGTGCACGCGGTCGCCGCTGAAGCCCGCGAGCTGATCGGGCCGCAGGCGGCGGCGCTGGGCGCGGATCAGCGTGCTGACCTGGTGGCGGTCCTGACGCGAGAAGCCGGCGAGATCGGCGTGCTCCGCGAGGTAGGCCCCGTGCTTGTGGTAGCCGCTGTGGCTGACGGCGAAGCCGATCGTGTGCAGGAGCGCCGCCCAGCCGAGGAGCTGGCGATCGGACTCGGAGAGCGAGAGGCTCGTCGCCACCCGATCGAAGAGCTCCTCCACCGTCTCCCGGCAGCGCATGCCGTGTGCGGTGTCGAGGCCGAGTCGCTCCATGAAGGCCACGGCGCTCGCCTCGCGGACGTCCTCGTGGTGGATCCGGCCGAGCAGGTCGTGGAGCGCGCCCTCACGAAGCGCACCCGTCGACGGGGTCATCTGCTCGACGCCGAGCTCCTTGAAGACGGCGCGCAGGATCGCCACGCCCCCCGCGAGGACGCCCCTGCGGTCCGGCCGGAGCCCTTCGAACTCGAACCGATCCGCCTTGCCGAGCTCGACGAGGCGCGACCAGAGGCGCTTGAGCCCGGCACGCGTGATCGTCCCGTCGCCCTGCCCGAGTCCCTCGAGGATCGCCGCGACGCTCCGGATCGTCCCGCTGGACCCGATGGCGTGGTCCCAGCTGCCCGCACCGTAGAGGTGCGAGATCGGCTCGAGCTCCACCCGCGCCGCGAGCACGGCGGCCGACATCGCCTCTTGTGTGATGCGACCGCCGGTGAAGAAGCGCTTGGTCCAGGTGACGCAGCCCATGGCCAGGCTGTCGCCGCGCTCGGAGACGAAGCGCGTCCCGAGCATGCACTCCGTGCTGCCGCCGCCGATGTCAACGACGAGCCGGCGCCCCTCGTCGTCACCGAGGGCGTGTGCCACGCCCAGATAGACCAGGCGCGCCTCCTCGCGGCCCGGTAGCACTTCGATCGGCGCGCCCAGGCACTCGGACGACCGGCGCAGGAATGCCCCCCCGTCGCGGACGCGCCGAAAGGTCGCCGTGCCGACCGCCCGGATACGGTCCGGGGGAACCGCCACGAGGCGCTCGCGAAACATCTCGAGGGCCTCGAACGCACGCTGCTGGGCAGCCCCATCGAGCTTGCGTCCGTTGAGCCCCTCGGCGAGGCCGATCCGCACGCGGACCTTGTCGATGACGTGTGGCCGGCCGTCGATCTCGCGCGCGACGACGAGGTGGAAGGAGTTGGACCCGAGGTCCACGGCCGCGAGCGCAGCCCCGTCCACCGGCCTGCTCTCCACGATCAAGAGAGGAGCGACCGGAGGCGCTCGACGCGTTCCATGGCCGCGCCGGTGTCGAGCGCCTTGGTGGCCGCGTCGACCCCCTCGGCGATCGTGAGGCACCGGCCCGATGCCTTGAGCATGAGCGCGGCGCTGAGCAGCGTCGCGTTCCGAGCGGCGCCCGGCTCTCCCGCGAGCACCGAGCGGGTCACCGCGCCGGCGGACTCGCAGAGCGCCGGGTTGTCGGAGGCGCCCAGGCCCTCCTCGGGCGGGCCGAACAGGGGCAGCTCGGGGTCCGAGCCGCAGTCGAGGCCGAAGTCCGCGGGCTCGACCGTCACGGAGACCAGATGGTCGCCGTCGATCTCGATCCCGCGGGTCCGGCTCGCGACCGAAGGCACCACGCCGCCCTCGGGCCCCTGGAGCGCGACGCCGCGCCGGTGGCCGAGCCCCTTGAGCACCTCGACCGCGGTCCCGAGCACGGGCCCGTTCTGAGCGCCGATGAGCATCGCCGCGCCGGGCGGCGCGATGAGCTTCTCCAGGGTGGAGAGCGGCGTGCGCACGATCATGTCGCCGCGCACCTTGCGGAGGCTCAGGAGCGGCGGGCAGAGCCCCGTCGCGGACACGGCGGCGAAGCCGGTCTTGGTGACCCAGTCCTCCGCCTCCGAGGGGTCCCAGGTCATGGAGAGCCCGAGCGCCTCCAGCACGTTGGCGGCGGTGAGCCCACGGCGGGGAGGGACGCAGCGGTCCGACACGACCAGCACGCGCGCGCCGGCCGCGGCCGCCACCAGTCCAGCGGCCACCTCGAGGGGCGGCATGGTCTCGTGCCCGTCCTGGGGCGGCGAGACCGAGACGAGCCCGTTCATCCCGACGCAGGGGATCCTGGACTGAGCGCGCGCCGCCATCGCCATCCCCATGAGCTCCTCGGTCGTGACGCCCTTCCAGCGGAGCGTGACGAGGAACGCGGCGATGGTGCTCGCGCTCTCGGCACCCTGCAGGATAGCCGTGAAGGCTCCCGCCGCCTCCTCCCTGGAGAGGTTGCGCGGCTGCGTCCGGCTCGACCCGAGGGATCGCATGAGGCGTCGAAGTCCCATGGTGGGCCGGGAGTCTACCCCCTCGCGGCGCCCCCGCGCGCGCGCCTTCGGGGTCTTGGCAGCGATCCCACGGCGAGGGCCCCGCGCTCCGAGGCGTGTCGCCGAGGAACGCGGGGCCCTTCGAGGGGGAACCGACCTTGGGACGGTCAGGACTCGTCGTCGGTCGTGTCCTCGGGCTCTTCGACGGGCTCTTCCTCCGGCTCGCCGTCACCGGATCCGGCCTCATCACCGGACTCCTCGGCGTCGTCGGTCTCCTCCGGGTCGCCATCTTCACCGGAGCCCTCCTCGGCCTCCTGGACGTTCTCCTCACCTGCGTCGACGCTCTCCTCGGGCGCGATCGACGACTCGGGGCGCGGGCGGATATGGGCGAAGAACATCTCCTCCTGTTTGTCGTAGACGATCTCGCCGTCCACGATCGCCCACTGGACGAACGTCTGGTAATGCAGGAGGTCGCCGTCGGTGACGATGAGATCCGCGTCCTTGCCGACCTCGATCGAACCGATGCGGTGGCCGAGATCGAGGGCGCGCGCGGCCTGGATGGTGATGGACTCGAGAGCAGCCTGCTCGGAGAGGCCACCGCGGATGGCGAAGCCGGCCTCGATCGGGAGGTGGAGGAGGTCCTGACCGACGATGCCTCCCAGGGAGATACCGCGCGAGGCCGGCACGACCACGACGCTCACGCCGTGCGCGTGGAGCTTGGCCGCGTTCTCGATGCTGGTGCCGGCGTCGGCGACCTGGAGCTCGCTCTTCGCCCGCCGCGAGCGCGGCGTGACGATGGCAGTCGCGCCCGCGCGGCCCAGCTCGGCGGCGATCGTCCAGCCCTCGGTGCAGCCCTCGATGATCGGCCGGAAGCCGAACTCCTGGGCCAGACGCGCGATCTCGAGGAGATCGGTTCGGTCGTTGGCGCTGAACTTCGGCCGGGACTTGCCGGTCAGGATGTCGACGGACTTCTGATCGACGCCCTTCTTGCTCGGCTCCTTCAGCTCCTTGTTGGAACGCTTGTCGATCTCCCACTGCCGGTACGCGCGCAGGTACGCCGCCGCCTTCTTGAGGTTCCCGCGCACCTTCAGCTGCCCCGTGGGGTTGCCGTTCGAGAAGCTCCAGGAGTTCCAGGCCTGGGACTTCACCATGAGCCCCTCGACGTGACCGCGCTTGAGCTTGGCGACCGACGAGCCGTTCACCGCCGTGGTCACGCCGGCCGCGAGGGCCAGGGTCATGCTCTGGTTGTAGGGGTCGACCGAGTCGGTCAGGTTGCCCCCCCCACCGAAGAGGCCCAGCGAGCTGACGGCGATGAGGCCGGGGTAGACCCGCATGCCGGTGACGTCCACCACCTCGGCGTCGTCCGGAACGACGACGTCGTACCCGAAGGCCTCGACCTTGTCGTTCTTGACGAGGATCGTCGCCTCGCGGAGCACGCCGCCGAGGCCCGTGTGAACGTCGCCGCCCACGAGCGCGAGGTAGGTGTCCTTCTCCTCCTCCTTCTCCTCCGCGTCACCCTTCTGCGGGAGAAGGGGCGCGGCGGCGAGGGCGGGCGCGAGGGCGACGGCGGAGAGGAGGGTCAGCGCCGAGGCGCCGATGAGCTGGAACTTCTTCACTGGTCGATGTCTCCCGTCACGAAGCGGCCGTCGAGCATGACACCGTCGATCTCGGTGCCGGGTTGGAAGGGGTCGCCCGAGAAGACGACGAGGTTGGCGCGCTTGCCCTCGGCGAGGGTGCCGACACGGTCCCCGAGGCCCAGGAAGCCGGCGGGGTGCATGGTGATGGCGCGGATGGCCGCCTTGCGGTCGAGGCCGGCCGAGATCATGGTCCCGACGTCCTCGAGAAACTGCTCGAAGCCGCCGGGCGAGTCGGACCGGGGGATGAGCACGAGCTTCGCGCCGGCGCGGTCGAACTCGGCCGGCAGGTTGCGCTGGCGCATGGTGCCGGGCATCAGGGTGATGAGCGGCTCCATGATCGTGTAGCACCCCTTCGCGCCGATCTCGTCCTTCACGTGGAAGACGTTGATGTCGCGGGTCAGGGGCACGCGCAGATGCCACTGGAACTCCTCCTCTCCGATGGCGTGGAGCAGGTGAGCCCAGCCGGCGGCGTCACGGATGCTGAACAGCATCTGGAGCTTGCCCTCGCGCAGATCGAGGAAGGCCTGGACGTTGGCGTCGGGCTTGGGAGGCACGAAGTCCTTGGAGCCCTTCTTCTTCTTGTCGTCCTTGTTCTTCTTCTCGAACTTCTCGCGCTCGGACTCGACCTTCTTCAGGTGCGCGTCGGCCTTCTTGAAGCCGTCCGTCAGGTTGCGCTTCGCGCTGGACGAGTTGCGCATGACGGCTTTCACGTAGACGCCGTCCTCGACGATCATGTCCGCTGCGGTCTTGCCCATCGGCCGCAGCGCCACCGCCTGGCCCGGGATCCCCTGGCCGGCGGGGTACTGGGCGACCGTGGTCACGCCGTTCTCGAGGAAGGCGTCGTACACCGCCGAGGGGTAGAGCTCGGCGCTCGCCATGACCTGGGGACGGCTGTCGTTGAAGCCTCCGCCGCTCATGCCGTAGCGCGAGTAGGGGTTGACCATTCCCGGCATGACGATCTGGTCATCGTCGAGCTCGATCACGGGGATCCCGCGCTCGACCGGCAGGTCCTGGCCCATGGTGATGATCTCGCCGTCCTCGATGAGGATCACGGCGTGCTCCATGACCTCGCCGTCGCCGAGTTCGACGCGACGGGCCTTGATCACGAACAGGTCGCTCGTCGGCGCCGGGGTCGCAGGGACCGCCAGGGGCGTCAGAGCCATGAGAGAGGTGACGAACATGGTTGGATCGATCGTGGGGGGCGGCGCGCCGGCTCGGCGCGCCGTTGGTCTTGTGCTGGTCGAGCGCCTGCCTACCAAGCGCGGCCGTCCCGCGCGGCTTCGTAGACGCGGACACCGTTGACCCAGGTCGCGTCGAATGACGTGCGCGGGTCGATCGGGTCGCCGGTGGTGATGACGAGGTCGGCGTCCTTGCCCACCTCGAGGCTGCCCACCCGGTGGGCGATGCCGGACACGGCCGCGGGGACGATGGTGAGCCCCTTCAGGCCCTGCCCGCGGTCGTTGTGCATGCCGTACCGCACCCCCATGGCCGCCTGGGTGAGGAGCTCCTCCTGAGGCACGACGGGCGCGTCGGTGTTGAAGCCGATCGGGACGTCTCCGTTCTCCTGGAAGCCCCAGGCGGTGCCCTCGATGCGGCCGTCGGTGTCGAAGCGCGGCGGGCGCGGGACCATGATCTCCCGCGGGCCCAGGATCGCGGCCACGCCGTACTTCTCGGCGAGGGGCGCGGTCTTGTAGCTGTCGAAGCTGCCGTGGTCGATGTACGTGGGGAGCGCGAAGTCCCGGGCCAGCATCGTGATCGTCATGAGCACGAGCTGGTAGTACTGCGTGTGGGTCGAGATCTGGGTCCTGCCCGCGTAGAGGTCGCGGAAGACGTCCAGCGTCAGCTCTCGCCTGGGCTTCGGGCCCTCGCCGGCCTCGTAGGCCTGCCACGCTCTCGCGTACGCGCGGCCGCGGCGCAGCCGGTACCGCAGTCCCCAGTTCATGAGGATGCGGTTCATGCCGTACCCCCATCGCTTCGGGTTGTCGCCCTGGGCCAGCTTCAGCGAGCCGGGATCGCGCACGAGGGCGTCCTCGTACCCGTCGAGGCCGAGCTTCATCAGCACCCCGGTGCCGCCCATGTTCGTCCCCGAGCCAGGGATGAACAGGATGGTCGTGACGCCGGCCGCGAGCGGGCGCTCGAGGCCGGAGTTGTTGGGGATCACCGCCGGCGTCACGCGCAGCTCGGAGTTGAGCTGGAACACCATGTCGTTGATGTCCCCGCGCGATCCGCCGACGTGGCTGTGCAGATCGATGAAGCCCGGAACGACCCAGCGCTCGCCGTAGTCGACGACCTCGGCTCCCGCGGGCACCTCCACCTCGCCCTCGGCGCCGATGGCGAGGATGCGCCCGTCCTTCACGAGGATGACGGGGTCCGCGATGGCCGCGGGTCCCTGCTCCGCGCAGGTCAGTGCCTTCCCGGCCCTGATCGCCACGACGCCGTCCTCGGCCGCCGGCGCGGGCGCGACGGCGGTCAGCCCGGCGAGGGCGAAGGGAGCGAGGAGGGCGGTGAACATGGTCGTGAGGTCGTGAGCGCCGGCGGCGGGATCACCAGAGGCGGCGCGAATCCTGCGTCTCGTAGACGGTCTCGCCGCTCTGCCACGCGTGCTTCACGTGGGTGCGCGGGTCGGCGGGATCGCCGGTGACGACGATCAGGTCCGCGATCTTGCCCGCCTCGACGCTGCCGATGACGTCGCCGAGCCCGCAGGACATGGCCGGCACGATGGTCAGACCGCGCACCGCGTCCATCTCGCTGTTGTCGAAGCCGTAGCGGACGCCCATGGCCGCCTGGAGATGGAGTTCCTCCTGGGGGATGACCGGCGAGTCGGTGTTGAATCCGATACGGGTCACGCCCTGCTCCTGGTAGCCCGCGACGCAGCCCTGGATCCGCTCCGGGTTGGAGCCGGACCAGTTGATGAAGCCGCGAGTCGGCACGTCGATCGCGCGGGGGCCGACGATGGCGAAGAGGCCGCGCTTCTCGATCTCCGGGCCGAGGCGCCAGGTGTCGAAAGTGCCGTGGTCGATGAACACGGGGATGCCCAGCTCGTCGTGGACCATGGTCAGCGTCATGAGCGCGACCTGGTAGATCTGCGTGTGCGTCGAGACCTGGGCGAAGTTCTTGCGCAGCGAGCGGAAGATCTCGAACTGCGGGTTCACCTTCGGCTTCTGGGTGCCGGTGCGCTCGTACTCCTCCCACTGCTTCGCGTAGGCGATGCCGCGCTTGAAGGTGTTGCGCGTGTGCCAGTTCATGAACGAGCGGTTCGGGCGCAGAAGCCAGCGCTCGGGGTTGCCCGCCTGGGCGAGCTTCATGGAACCGGGGTTCCGCAGCTCGCAGCGCTCGTACTCGTCGAAGCCGGTGCGCAGGAGGACGCCCTGCCCGCCGATGTTCGTGCCCGAACCGGGGATGTAGAGCACCGTCGTCACGCCGCCGGCCAGCCCGCGGTGGGTCAGCGGGTTCATCGGCACGACGTCGGCCGAGGCGCGGATGCCGGGGTTGGTCAGGAAGACGGTGTCGTTGAGGCCGAACTGGCCCGCGACGTGGTTGTGCATCTCGACGAGGCCCGGCATCAGCCAGTCCGCACCGAGATCCTTCACCTCGTACCCCGCGGGGATCTGCACCTCCGAGGCGGGTCCGACCGCTTCGATCATGCCGTCCTTGACGAGCACGACGCCGTTGTCGACGACCGACCGGCCCTGCCACTCGCAGGTCAGGATCTTGGCCGCCTTGATGGCGAGGCCCGCTCCGTCGAGGCCGCCGGGCTCGAGGCCCTTCGCCCGGCTGCGCGAGGTCGGTGGCGCGATGCCGAAGGGCCCGCCGACCACGACCTTGCGGGCGGTCTCGCGGATGACGCCTTCGTTCGCCTCACCCTCGTTCGCGTGGACGTCGGGGGCGAGGGCCAGAGCGGCCGCGGCGATGAGCCCGGGGAGGGCGAGGAGATCACGCTTGTTGGTCATTGGTCAGAAGCGCCGCTCGACGGAGCTGTCGTAGACCTTCTCACCCATCTGATAGGTGAGGAACACGGTCGTGCGAGGGTCGGTCGGGTCGCCGGACGTCACGATGAAGTCCGCCTCCTTCCCGGGTTCGAGGCTGCCGACGCGGTGCTGAACACCGGCGGCGGTGGCGGGGACGATGGTCAGTCCCCGGACGTGATCGACGTTGTCGATCTTGAAGCCGTAGCGCACCCCCATCGCGGCCTGCAGCGGCAGGGCCTCCTGCGGAATCACGGGGGCGTCGGTGTTGAAGCCGATCATCGTGTGACCGGCCTCCTGGTACTTGGCGGCCATGCCGAAGATCGCGCCGTCGTTGTCGTTCACGATCAGCATGCCGGGGCGGTACTCGACATTGATGCTGGCGCTCACCTGGCGGGGCCCGAGGATCGCGGGCACCTCCTGGACCTGGGCCTCCTCGGCCGCGCGCCATCCGTCGAAGGAGCCGTGATCGATGTAGGCGTCGAGGCCGAGCTCCTCCTTGACCATCTTGATGGTCATCAGGACCACCTGATAGATCTGCGTGTGGGCGGAGACCTGAACGGTCTTGCCCACGAGGTCGCGGAAGACCTCCCACTGGGGTTCCACGCGCGGCTTCTCGACGCCGCCCTTCTCGTAGGCGATCCAGCGCTTGGCGTAGGCGATGCCGCGCTTGAGGGTGTGACGCGTGTTCCAGTTCATGAAGGCGCGCCCCACGCCGTCCAGGAACCGCTCCGGGTTGCCCGCCTGGGCCAGCTTCATCGAGCCGGGATGGCGCAGCTCGATCTTCTCGTAGTTCGCGAAGCCCGTTCGCAGCAGCACGCCCTGGCCGCCGATGTTCGTCCCCGACCCCGGGATGTAGAGCACGGCGGTGACGCCCGCCGCGGCTCCGTTGAGGAAGTCCGAGTTCTCCGGCACCACCGACGTCCGGGCGCGGATGCCCGGGTTCGTCAGGTAGACCATGTCGTTGAGGTCGTTGGTGAAGAAGCTCTGGCCAGCCACGTGGCTGTGAAGGTCGATGAGCCCCGGCGCGACCCAGTGGTCGGAGTGATCGAGGACCTCGTGGGTGGCGCGCAGCTCCCCCACCTCCACCTCGGCCCGCGGCCGGACCGCCGCGATCTTGCCGTCCTCCACGAACACGACGGCGTTGTCGATGACCTGCTGGCCCTCGAAGGGCATCACCAGCGCCTTGCGGCACAGGATCGCCAGCCCGCGCTCCGACCCCTCGGCCCCGGCCGGCCGCGCGACGGCGGCAACGGACGGCCCGGGGGCCGCGGCGGCGCCGGGCGTGTCGCCAGACGCGGCCGCGCCCACGAGGAGCGCCGAGGTGAGGAGCTGGGTCAGCATCGGATCCGATCAGGCGATCACTCGACCTCGCGGCCGTTGACGAAGACCTCGGTCACCGTGGAGGAGACCTCCATCGGACTGCCGTCGAGCACGACCACGTCGCCGTCCTTGCCGGGCTCGAGGGAGCCGACGCGGTCGTCGATACGAAGCATGCGGGCGGCGTCGAGGGTCAGGCCGCGTACGGCTGCCTCGGGGGAGAGCCCGCGGGCCACGGCCAGCGCGGCGAGGACGCCGAGCTCGGCGGCGCCCTCCTCCGACTGGCTCGCGAAGGCCACCGGGATCCCGGCGCCGGAGAAGTCCACTCGCCGGTCCCGCACCACGTTGTTGGAGGTGTAGGTGGCGCGGTTCGAGGTCACGAGGACGCCAGCCACGTGGTCGGCGATCTGGCCGGCGACCGTGTGCGCCTCGGAGGAGTCCAGGAGGACCGGCTCGATGCCGTACCGGGCGAACGACTCCACGCAGGCGACGACCTGATCGCGGCGGGTGACGGTCACGAGGACCGCCGCCTCACCGGCCATGGCGCGCCGCAGCGGCTCGAGGTCGGGATCGATCGAGGGCTTCTTCGGCATGCCCTTGGGCGCGCGCTGCCGCTTCTTCTCCTCGGGGATCCTGACCGGCCGGCGGGCCACCTTGTACTCGGCCGCCGTCTGGGTGACGTCGATGGTGCCAGCGACCTCGCCGGCCTTCTTCACCTCACCGCGGAGGAAGGTCTCCACGGGCTTGTCACCCTCGTCCTCGTCGTCGTCCTTCTTCGACTTCTTCTTCGAGTCCTTCGGCTCGGGGTCGTTGGAGTAGATCTGCGCGAGGTGCATGGCCCACTCGCCGTCGGGCGTGTCGACGGTGAGGGTCACGTCGTAGTCCTCACGGGAACCCTCCAGCTCGCACAGCTCGTCGAAGAGCGAGAAGCGCGCGGTGCCGGCGATCGAGCCGTCGGCGCTCTCCTCGAAGCGGAAGCGAGCGCTCACCGGGCCGTCCGCGCCGTTCAGCGCGAAGGTCCCTTCGAAGACGCCGGTCACCGGCTTGGCCGGGTCGCGCTCCTTCTTCTTCTTTTTCTTCTTCTTGTCGTCCTCGCCCTTCTCCTCGGACTTCTCCTCGTCCTCCTCCTCGGCCTCTTCCTCCTCGGCCGGCTCGGGCGCGGGCGGCGTCCACTTGGCCATGTCGGCCTCGTACTTCGCCCACTTGTTCGAGTAGTCCTTGGCTCGCGCGAGGAGCTGCTCGACGTTCTGCCCCGACAGGGTCGTGATCCCCGAGTCCCACTGGACGCGGATCGAGGCGACCGGGTCCACGACGAGCTCGTCGAAGGAGACGGCGGCCGGCTTGTAGGCGATCGAGGGCGTGACGCTGCCGACGCTGCGCGAGATCAGGTTGACCGTCGTGACTCCGCGCTTGGCGACCTCGCGGTCGGCGTAGTCACCCGGCTCCAGGATCCGGGTCAGGTCGAAGCGGGTCGAGAACGAGCGGCTGCCGCCCTCGGTCCCGAGGTGGCCGTAGGCGTCGATCATCCCGGGCATGGCCGCGGCGCCACGGACGACGCGGGCACCGGCGGGGCGCGCGACGCGTCGGCCGACGGAGGCGACCTTGCCGTCCACCAGCAGGACCTCGCCGGGGGTCAGGACGTGACCGTCACCGACGTGGAGTTCGTCCACGGAGATGACCACCGCGCCGGCGGGCTCGGTCGAGTTCTTCGGCCGCCGCACGCCGCCCTCGGGAGCGGCGGGCTTCGCCAGCGCCGGCGACCACGCGAGGTGGCCGTTGACGAAGGTCGCCATGACGGACGAGCCCGTTGACATCGGGGAGCCGGTCATGACGACCATGTCGGCGTCCTTACCCGGCGCGAGCGAGCCGACGCGGTCGCCCACGCCGAGGACGTCCGCGGCGTTCTGCGTGATGCCCGCGAGGGCCGCCTCTTCCGAGAGGCCGCCGCGCATCGCGAGCGCCGCCGCGAAGCGGAGCTGGGTCGTGCCGAGGCCGCCCGGGGACGCGATCGCGACGCGGACGCCCTCACCGGCGAGGCGGGCGATGGAGTCGTAGGTCGGCCAGTCCGAGGTCTCGCTCTTGCCGAAGTTGGCCGCGCCCTTGTAGTGGGGCCGCGCGATGACCGCGACACCAGCCGCGGCGAGGTCCTCGGCCATGGTCGCGGCGCGGCTGGCGCCGTCGACGACGAGGGGGAAGCCGAAGCGCTTCGACGCGTCGAGGATCGCGCGCACCTCGCCCGGGGTCTCGGCCCCCATGCGCCAGGTCATGCCGGCGTCGACGGCCTTCTTGAGGGCGGGGCCCGTCAGCGGGCCGTACTCGGTGGCGAAGGAGTCGTCACCGCCCGCGAAGGCGAAGAGCTCCTCGAGGGCGACGATCGCCCCCATGGTCGTCTTCGGCAGCTGGGGCGCCTCGACGCCGAGGCCGACGTCGACGGTCGCGGGCACCGGCGGCTCCCAGTAGCCCGGCGTCGACCGCGCCTCGCGGCTGATCGAACCGTGGATCCCGGCGGTCTCGCTCAGGATCCGCGAGGCGACGTTGCCGGCGCGCTCGCCACCCGCCTTGACGACGGCGCCCTGGCCGGCGATCAGACGCCCGCGCGCGGGCGGCAGGTACATCGTGGTGATGCCGGCCTGCAGCGCGCTGACGAAGCTGGAGTAGGGGTCGAACTGGTCAATCGCCAGCAGCGAGGGGTCCGCGGTGCGCGGGCCCGGCGTGGTGGACACGAAGCCGGAGTCGGCCGCCACGAAGCCAGGCGCGATGACCGCGCCCGCGCCGTAGTCGATGACCTCCGCGCCCGCGGGCACGGCGATCTGGCCGGCGGCACCGAGGGCGACGATCTTGCCGTCCTCGGCGATGACCACGCCGTCCTCGATAGCCGGCGCTCCGCCGCCCGGGTGGATTGTGCCCGCCTTGACGGCGACCACGTCACCCGCGAGGGCGCTCGCGGCGAGCGCCGAGGCGGCGCTCATGTGGAAGAAGAGCTTGCGCATGGATGGTGCCTCCGGGCGGGCGATCAGCCGTCCTTCCCGTCGTCGTCCGCGGGGTCGGTGCCGTCGTCACCGTCGCCGCCCCACTCCTCGTCGCCGGGGTCCTCGGACGTCGTGCCCGCCGGACGGGTCCCATCGAGGAGCTGGCGGACGCGGACGTCCTTGGATCGGTCGTAGACGTGCTTGCCGTCGATCACGACGTGCTCGACGACCGAGGTGACGCTCAGCGGATCCCCGTTCATCAGCACGAGCTGGCCATCGGCGCCCGGAGCGATCTTGCCGACGCGCTTCTGGAGTCCGAGGATCGCAGCGGGCGTCGTCGTGACGGCGGCGAGCGCCGCGCTGCGCGGGATCCCGTTGGCCACGCACTGGGCGGCCTGGAACCAGAGCGTACGATTCGCGTCGGTCGAGGACATCAGCGCGAAGGGCACCGCGGCGTCGAAGAACACCTTGGGGACGAAGGTCTCGATCTCCTCACCGGTGAGCGGGTCCCTCTGCGTGTGGACGAGGTTCGGCTCGAGGAGGACCGAGACGCCGGCCGCCTTGATCTTGTCGACGGCCTTCCAGCACGAGTTGCCGAGGGCGAGGGTGGTGTTGGCGGTGAAGCCGTTGGCCTCCGCGACGCCCAGGGCCGTGTGAACGTCCAGGGGAGTGGCGCACCAGATGAAGGCGTGCATGCGGCCCTCGATCACGGCGAGGAGCGGCGCGCGCTTCTCGTCGACCTCGCCGCGAGGGACGAGCTCGAAGCCGTCGATCTTCCAGGCGCTCGACTGGAGCGGACGGCCCTTGGCGTCCTCACCCTCGATCTCGCGGCCCTGATACAGGGCCTCGCGGCGATCGAAGTCGCTGCCGTCCTTCTTCCGCTGGACCATCTCGCGCAGGTAGCGCTCGAGGTCCTCGAAAGCGCCGCGCAGCGCCTGGGCCTGGGTCGCCCGCGTCTTCCCGCGCTTGGGGGCCGCCGACATGGTCAGGCCGGCGCGCGGCTTGATCATCATCGACTCGACCGTCATGCCGTAGGGCTTCACCACCATGCCCTGGCCAGCCACGACGGTCTGAACGCCCTGCTGGACGTTGAGCGTGAGGATCCCGTTCCGCAGCGCCTCCTCGTAGTAGAAGTTCACCGGGTCGATCGAGTCGGCCACGTTGAGGAAGGGCGCCACGTCGAGGGTCTCGTTCGCGCGGTCGATGCCGCGGGACACGTGGGGCTCGACGAAGCCGGGGAAGGCGACCATGCCCGGCTGGTCGATGACCTCGGCGTCCCAGGGGATCTGGACCTCACCCTGGGGGCCGACCGCCGTGATGCGGCCGCCCTCGATCACAATGACGCCGTTCTCGATGGGCTCGCCGGCGAGGGTGATGACCTTGCCGGCCTTGACCGCGGTCTTGGAGACCTGGACGGCGGCGGATGCGGTCCCCGCCAGGAGGGCGAGGCCGAGGGCGCCGGTGGCGATTCGGTGGAGGTGGGGAGTGACTTTCATCGGAGAGGAGGGCCGCTTTGGTGGCGCCGGTGTGGCGCGCGGCGAGGGGGTGGTGTTCGGTGGGGCGCGGGCGCGGAGATCAGCGGGGATCGAGGACGAGGCGGCCGTCGACGAGCACGCCGACGGGCTTCGAGGTGACCTCGAAGGGCTCCCCGTTCCAGAGGACGAGATCGGCGTCCTTGCCGACCTCCACGGATCCGACCCTCTCGTCGATGCCGAGCATCCGGGCCGGGGTGATCGTCACGGCCGCGAGGGCCGCTTCGCGGGACAGACCCCCGCGCATGGCGAAGCCCGCCTGGACGTCGAGGCGCGCGGAGGCGTCGCCGCCGTCGTGGGCGGAGAGGGCGAAGACGATGCCCGCCTCGGCGAGTTTCTTCGGAGTCTCGAGGGGCATCAGCGCCTGGTCGGTCGTGCGCCCCTGGGAGGGGAACGGCGGTAGGACCACGGCGGTCTCGGTCCGCACGAGCATGTCCGGCTCCTTCCAGGCCTCCGCGCCGCAGTCGATGACGAGGCGCATCGTCCCGAAGCCCTCCTTCATCATCTCCTCCTTGAGGTAGACGGCGGTCCGGATGTCCTGGGTGGTCCAGGCCTGGATGAAGGTGCCGACCTTGCCCGCGAGGGCGTCCCGCAGCATGACCGTGTCGGGATCCTTGTCGTCGGGCGCGGCCTGTCCGGCCACGAAGAACGCCTGGCGCCACTCCCACTCGACGCCCATCCGCGTGGTGGGGCGACGGTTGTAGAAGCTCGTCGGGCGGCCGAAGGCCGGGGAGTTGCGCTGGCTCGGCTGGCTGCCGATCGCCCCGCACATCATCGGGGTGCCCTCGAGCATGCGCTCGTCGAGCATCGCCGCGCCGGCGGTCTTCAGGATCGCGCCGATCCCCCCCACGCAGTTCTGGTTGAGGGGCGCGTTGAAGGTGGTCGTGACCCCGCTCTTCGCGAGGCGCGCCCAGCGCGAGTCGAAGGGATCGATGCCGTACTTCACCTCGATCGTCGGCGTGATCTCGCTGGACTCCTCGACCGAGCGACGGCCCACGTTCACGCGGGCGCTCGCGTCGACCATCCCGGCGGTGACCACCTCGGCGACGAGCGCGTCCCGCGGCGCCTCGACGCCGGGGGTCAGGGCGGCGATCTTGCCGTCCTTCACGACGACGAGAGCGTTCTCGTGGACCACCCCCGTCGAGGTGTAGACCTTCCTGGCGTGGACCGTCCAGTCGTCCGACGGAACGTTCGGCGCGGGCGCCGCGGCGAGGGCGCCGCCGAGGAGGAAGCTGGTGAGCATCATCGGGTGGCTCCTTCGGCCGATGTGGCGTCGAGGACGTGGCGGCCCGCGGCGAAGACGTGCTCGACGCGGCTGGTGAGGTCGGTCGGCATGCCGCTCCAGACCACGAGGTCGGCGGACTTGCCGGCTGCGAGGGTGCCGTGGGTGGCCCCGACCCCGGCGATGTCGGCGGCGTTGCGGGTCATGGCGGAGAGCACGGCCTGCGGCGCGACGCCGGCCCGCTGGAACGCGGCGGCGGTCATGCGCATGGCCGAGGGTCCGCTGGAGGTGGCGTCGGTCACGAAGGCGAAGGGCACGCCGGCGTCGGCGAGGGCCTTGCCGCTCCTCGCCATGCGCAGCTGGGCTCCGATCCTGAAGTTGTCGAACACGACGGCCAAGCCGGTGTCCTTCAGCACGTCGACGGTCTCGCCAGCCCGCGAAGCCCCGTGGATCGCCCCCTTGAGGCCCTTCTCCTTCGCGAAGGAGGCCGCGTTCACGACCTCGGCGCGGCTTCTGGCGCGCATCAGCACGGGCATCCGGCCCGCCTTCGCCATCCCGAGGGCGCTGTCGGCGGCGGCGGCCTCGAAGGCCTCCTCGAGCATGCCGTAGAGGCCCGCGTAGCTGGTCGGCTCGACGGACGACGAGATCGAACTGCTCGACATCCCGAGGCAGACCATCGCGCGGCTGACGAGGATCTCACCCGTGGCCGGCGACACGAGCGCCGCGGTCCCGCCGGCGATGCGCGACGAGCCCGGCGTGATCGCGACCGCGGTGACGCCCTGCTCCACCAGCCGGCGCCAGCCGGGATGGTGGGGATCGAAGGCGCGTGACACGTCGGCGTCGGGCGTCAGCTTGCGGGTGGTCTCGTTGTTCTCGGAACCGACGCCGGTCGCGTCGCGCAGGCCGATGAGGCCGGGGGACACGTGGCCGTCGACCTCGATGAGCGTGACGCCTTCGGGCGCGGCGGTCCCGACGCGCGTGATCGTGCCGTTGGTGACGACGACGACGCCGTTCTCGATGGAGGTCCCGTCGCCCACGTGGACCATCTTCGCGCGGATGGCGAAGGCGTCCGCGGCGGCGGGAGCCGGGACGGCCGTGGGCGCGAGGGACGCGGCCGCGGCGAGGAATGAGAGAGTCAGCATGGCTGGTTCAGGTGTGGTCGTCGGACGGCTCAGTCCTCGGCGCGGTAGGCGACGCCGCCGCCGGAGACGGTGGCGAGCACGCGGGTGGAGCTGGCGAGGGGATCGCCGGACAGCACGATGAGCTCGGCCCGCTTGCCGCGGGCGACGGAGCCGATTTGGTCCGCGACATCGAACGCGCGCGCGGGACCGTGGGTGATCGCATGAAGGGCGGCGTCGCGGTCGAGCCCGTGCCCCACCGCCAGAGCGGCGAGCAGCGCGAGGTCGCGCGAGGCGAGGCTGCTCCGGGCGCCCGAGCCGATGAGCACCTCGACGCCGCGCTCGTGGAGCTCGGCGGCGAGGGCGAGACCGGGGTTCAACTCGGTGACCGGACCGGCGACGTTCGTGGGGGTCGGCACCACGATGACCGGGATGCCGCGCGCCGCGATTTGGTCCGCGGCCGTCAGCGCCGAGGCTCCACCGGCCATCACCATGCGCATGCGCTTGAAGTCCCTGGTGAGGCGCAGGAGCTCGCGGATCTCGAGGGCGCGGTTCGCGGTCACCACGAGGGGGATCTCCCCGTTCACGACGCGTGCGAACATCGCCTTCTCGGCATCGAGCTTCGGCGGGCGCGGACGCTTGTCCTCCTTGTAGCTCTTCTCCTTGAACTCCTTCCCCTTCTCCTCGGCGTCGGCGACCTTCTTGTCGCGGGCCTTCTTCGCCTTCTTGAAGTCCTCTTCGAGCTCCTCCTCCTTCTCAGCGATGGCCTTCTCCCACTCGGCGAGGTCACGCTCGTAGCGTGCGACGTCACCGCCGTACTTGGCCCCCGAGGTGAGCTCACTGACCAACTTGTCGATCTGGCCGACGCGGTCGATCGGGTCGAGCCGAACGGGCCCGAAGGAGACGGGGCCACCTCTGCCGCCGCCACGCGCCACGCCGAGCGATGCGGAGAGAGCGGCGTCGTCGATCATCGCGTCAGCGCTCGCGGTGGAGAGCACCACGTCGATCCCGCTGACCGCTGCGTCTGTCGCGATCTGCGAGCGCGTCGCGACGACCCCGGCCGCGACGAGCTCCTCGAGGTCGTCCTCGGAGCCGTAGGGGTCGATGACGTCGGCCGCCATGACGGAGGCGTCGCTGCTGGTCGACAGCGCGGAGCCAGGCTCGATCCCGGCCACGGACCAGGGGTCCATGAAACCGGCGCAGACCACGGCGCCCTCCAACGTCTCCGCGCCCTCGGGCACGTCGACGTCGCTGCCCACCGCGACGATCCGTCCATCGCGCACGAGCACGACGGCGTTCTCGATCTCGTGGCCGGGTCGCACGATCACGCGCTGCGCGCGGATGGCGAGGGGCGGAGCCGCCGGGGCTTCAGCGGTGGGAGCCGGGGCCTCCGCCTCGTCCTGCGCCGCAGCGACCTGAACGGCGCCGCCTGCGAGGGCCGACGCGGTGAGGAGGGTCCCGAAGAGGGAACGGTGAGGGGCCCGTGCACCGGAGGTGCGGGTGGAGTTCGTGCGCTGGTCCATGGTCATGGATGGAGACGCGTGGGGATCGTCCGCCGGGGGGAGCGGACGCGGGAGGGTGAGCCGGCGATGAGACGCGCGCAGCGCCGGCCTGCGGGAGGACGGGCGCGGAGCGAGTACAACGTCGGCCGTAGGCGATAGTAGGCACTCGCAAACCCGCGTTCAAAGGCCGCCAGGGGCCCTCGGAGAGGTGAGAAGAAGACTTACCGGGGGCAGCCCGCTCGGACGGATCCGTCTCGATTCGAGGCGCACCCGAGAACCGTGCCGCTCGCGTCGTGTGGAGGTGCGTCCGGGCCGGCTCGAGCGCCGCTCGAAAACCCACGAAATGGCCGTTCGAACCGATCTCGAACCAGGGCTCTCCTCCTCCGATGCGAGCGCGGCGCGCAGTCCACCCGCTCCTCCTCGACCCCACCTACTGGCGGGGCCGGCTCCAGACCCTCTCGAGCGACCAGCTCGGCGTCGTCTGGACGCCCAGGCCCGACCTCTCGGGGCGCGGGAAGGAGACGATGGAGTTCCGGGTACGGAGCCATGACGGGGAGCAGCTATGGGGGCTGTTCGCCCGACCCACATGGCATTCCGAGCCCTGGCAGGCCATCGTCCGCTCCGTCGGGCCCGCCGCGCGCCCCACGATCGACTCGAGGCTCGTCCAGGACGGCACCGCCGAGTTCGTCTTCCAGGAACCCGCTGGCCGCCGACTCGCCGACCGCGTCGTGGACGTGGTGCAGATCTGTCGCCTCGCGATCGCGACGACCGGGGTCGAGGGCGTCGAGGTCCAGGCACCCGTGGGCGAGACCCATACCCCGGCCTGCAAAGACGACCTCCTCATCGCCGAGCAGCTCCTCAACCATCGCATCCTGCCCCCCCTCCGACGCCCTTCAGGGCGTTTCGTTCGTTAGGGGGGATCTGCGGGCTCGGTCACGATCGGCCGGGGCGCGCGTTCGAGCCGGTCGGGGGCCATTAGGAAATTGGTCGGCCGCAGGGCCAGCGCGCGAACGCTGGCGCTGACCGCGACGCGCCCGGCACATGCCCGCGCAGGCCGTCGGCGTCGCTGAAGCAGACGATCCACGCGGCGCATCGCGGCGAGCGCAGGGCGCCATCGCCGCGCGCAATCAGTAGCCGCCCGCGCCGACCGCTCCAGCGGTGACGATCGCGACCGACGCCGAGGCGCCGATGCGCGTCGCGCCCGCGTCGATCATCGCGCGGGCGGCCTCGCCGTCGCGCACGCCGCCCGACGCCTTGACCCCGAGCACCGGCCCCACCGCCCTGCGCATGAGGGCGACGTCCTCCACGGACGCGCCGCCGCTGCTGAAGCCGGTCGAGGTCTTCACGAAGTGCGCGCCCGCCTCCCTGGAGAGCTCCGAGGCCCGCACGATCTCGTCCTTGGTGAGCAGACAGGTCTCGAGGATGACCTTGAGCCGCGCGCCGAGCCCGCGGCAGGTCGCCGCCACCGCCGCGATATCACTGCGGACGAGGTCCTCCATGCCCGACTTCATCGCGCCGACGTTGAGGACCATGTCGATCTCGCAGGCGCCGTGCTCGATCGCTCGCCGCGCTTCGTAGCTCTTGACCTCGGTGAGGCAGGCGCCGAGGGGGAAGCCCACCACCGTGCACACCAGCACGCCCGAGCCCCCGAGGATCTCCGCGCAGCGCCGGACCCAGCCGCTGTTCACGCAGACGGACGCGAAGCCGTGCTCCATCGCCTCCGCGCACAGACGATCGACCTCCTGCACCGTGGCGTCGGGCTTGAGCAGGGTGTGGTCGATGTGGCTCGCCATGTCCCCGATGCGGGTCGGGTCCGGGCAGCCTCCCGGAGAGCGGACACCGATGCGGCAGGCCCCCGCCTCCACGACCGCGCGGGCGGCCGTGCCGAGATCCACGTCCACGCTTAAGGAGCCGCCTGCGCCGTGGACGCGCTCGCCGGCCAGCAGCCGGGCGCCGATCTCGGTGAGGATCTCTTCGAGCCGCGCGGCGTCGAGGGGTGCGCTCATCGTTCTTCGTCGAAGGTGCGCGCCAGGGTCCTGGCGCGGAGGTTCTCGGCCTCCACGGAGCGCGCCTTGTCGGCGCGCCGGGCGTGGCGTCCATCGCCGACCGGGGTCATCAGGAAGGCCGCGATGACGGCCCGAGCCGCCGCGAGGTCCAGGTGCCCCGCCCCCAGGGTCAGCACGTTGGCGTGGTTGTGCTCGCGCGCGTTCCGGGCGGTGCGCTCGTCCCAGCAGTTCGCGGCGAGGACTCCGGGCAGCTTGTTCGCGACCATCGCCGAGCCGATGCCGGCCCCGTCCACGACGATCCCGAGGTCGGCACGCCCCTCCGACACCTCGCGCGCCACGCGCGCCGCGTAGTCGGGGTAGTCGACACTGACGTCGCCCGTCGCGGGGCCGAGGTCCAGCGGGCGCTCCCCCATTTCCCGCAGGAGCGGGAGCAGCTCGTTCTTCAGCGCGAAGCCGCCGTGGTCGCTGGCGACGGCGATGCGGCGCGCGCGCGGGCGGCCGGGCGAGCCGCCCTCCGGCTCGGCGGAGCGCCCCGTGACGAAGCGCACCCCGCGCTCGAACGCGAGCTCCTTCGCGAGAGGCGTGATGCGCGC
>CBFIJG010000027.1:0-36691 GCA_965662915.1 Planctomycetota bacterium
CGATTGCCCAAGCGGAATTGTCGGAAAGCCAGATCGCCACGATCCGCGCGGCCATCGCGGCGCTCGACGAGCCGTTGGCGCCCGCGGACCGCATCGAACACACCCTGGAGGCCTTCCGCTGCACCGCGTGCCACGAGCGCGGCGGGCGCGGGGGCGTGCCGATGGAGCTCGACGGGTACCTGGTGTCCGACGAGCCCGAGCTCGGCGACAACGCTCGCCGGCCGCCCCACCTCGACGGCGTCGGCGGCAAGCTGCGACGGACCTGGCTCGAGAACGTCCTCCACGACGGCGCCTCGGTGCGGCCCTACATGCGCACGCGGATGCCGGTGTTCGGGGCGGAGAACGTCTCTCACCTGGCCGCGCTCCTCGAGGAGGTCGACGCGACGGAGGAGCCGCTGGTGTTCCCCAAGCCTTCTCGCGAGACCGAGCGCGAGTCCCGGGACGCGGCGCGACTGCTCCTGGGGACGACGCGCCTGGGCTGCGTGTCGTGCCACGCCTTCAACGCCAAGCGCGGCCCGAGCTTCCAGGGCCTCGACCTCATCACCTCCCCCGAGCGGCTGCGCGAGCGGTGGTTCCGTGACTTCCTGATCGCGCCGCAGTCGCGCCTTCCCGGCGTCGTCATGCCCGAGTCCTGGCCGGGTGGCGTGGCGGTCGACGACGAGACACTGGGCGGTGACACCGACGCGCAGATCGGCGCCATCTGGCATTTCCTGACCCTCGGCCGCAGCGCGCCGAACCCCCGCGGGATCGACCAGCCGCGCTGGGACGTCGACGTGGAGGGCGCCCCGCGGGTCTACCGCGGGCGCAGCCGCGTGGCGGGCTTTCGCGGCGTGGCCGTGGGCTTCCCGGAGGGGCTGCACTACGCCTTCGACGCGAACAACGGCGCGCTGGCCGCCCTGTGGCGCGGGGACTTCGTCTCCGTCAACTGGAACGGACAGGGCGCGGGCGACTTCAACCCGCGCGCCCGCGCGGTGGAGCTCGCGCGCGACGTCGCCCTCCTGGAGGGCGTCGAGCGCGACGCGCCCTGGCCCCTGAAGCCCGTCAAGACGGAGGAGGAGCCGGTCAACCCCGACCCGACCTACCCCCGCCAGCACGGCTACCGCTTCCGCGGGTACCAGCTCGCGGCCGACGGTGTCCCGACGCTGCGCTACTCCATGAGCGCCGTCGACGTCAGCGACCGTGCGGTGCCCGAGGTCGAACCGGCGGACCAGGGCGGTCCCGCGCGGCTCGTCCGCACCCTGACCTTCGAGGCGGCCGCGCCCACCGAGCTCATCTTCCGCGCCCTCGCCGGCGAGCTGGAGGCCCTCGATGACGGCGCTCACCGGAGCGGCCGCGTGACCGTGAGGATCGCCGGCCACACCCCGAGGCTGCGCGCCTTCGACGGGGGCCAGGAGCTCCTCGTCGACCTCACCCTCCCCGCCGGCCGCACCGAGATGGAGATCCGCTATGACCTCGCCGACTGATCCGAGGGTCGCCGCGATCGCGGCGCTGCTCATCTCCCCTGCCCTCGCGGGCGCCGCGACCTTCGAGGAGCTCGGCGCCAAGTGGGGCACCGAGACCGCGGAGCGCAGGTACTACGAGGTGATCAGCGTGCCGATCCCCGACGGGCTCGTGCTCGAGGCCGGCGCCTTCGCCCAGATGCCCGACGGCCGCGTCGCCGTGGGCACGCGTCACGGCGACATCGTGCTCGTCAGCGGCGTCGACGAGGAGAAGCCGGAGCCCACCTACGAGACCTTCGCCACGGGCCTCGACGAGATCTTCGGGCTCGAGCCCATCGAGGGCGGACTGCTCGTGACCCAGAGCTGCGAGCTGACCCGGGTGACCGACTCCGATGGAGACGGCCGCGCCGACCGCTTCGACGCGGTGTCGGCGGAGTGGGGCTACGAGCACTACCACGAGTACGCCTTCGGCACAGGACCGGACGCCAACGGGGACGTGCACGTCGCGCTCGGCCTCTCCTCGTCGTACTACTCGCGCGCGCTCTTCCGCGGGTGGGTCCTGAAGATCGCGCCCGACGGCACGACGACCCCGGTCGCGAGCGGTCTGCGCAGCCCCGGCGGCATCGGGCGCGACGCGAACGATCAGCTCTTCTACATGGAGAGCCAGGGGCCCTGGAACAGCTCCTGCAGCCTGAAAGCCATCACCGAGGGCTCCTTCCACGGCCACCCGGTGAGCTTCAACTGGTACCCCTACGCCCCGAACCTCGGCGAGGCGCCGACGAAGCCCGAGTCGGGCGGGCGGATCGTCACCGAGCGCGAGCGCGTGCCGGAGCTGACGCCCTACGCGGTCGTCTTCCCCTACATCCGCATGGGCCGGTCGATCATGGGCTTCGACCTCGACACCACCGGCGGCTCCTTCGGGCCCTTCGAGGACCAGCTCTTCCTCGGCGACTTCTCCCTGTCCGTGGTGCTGCGCGCGACGACGGAGGAGGTCAACGGGGTGTGGCAGGGGGCGTGCTACCCCTTCCGCGAAGGGCTCTCGACGGGCCTGCTCGACGTCTCGTTCACGAAGGATGGCAAGCTGCTCTGCGGCGGCACGAACCGCGGCTGGCCCGTGCGCGGGATCGAACCCTTCGCCCTCGAGCGCATCGCGTGGACGGGCGTCACGCCCTTCGAGGTCGAGCGTATCTCGATCACGCACGACGGCTTCGACGTGCGCTTCACGCTCCCCATCGATCCGGAGACCGCGGCGGCGGCGAACTGGAAGATGGGCACCTTCACGCACATCTACCACGGCGCGTACGGCGGTCCGGAGGTGGACCGGACGGTGCCCGAGGTGCGCTCCGTGGAGGTGGCCCCCGACGGGCTGTCCGCGCGGATCGTGCTGAACCAGCTGCTCCGTGGGCACGTCCACGAGTTCGACCTCGCGGCGCTCCGTTCGGCGGACGGCGAGCCCCTCCTTCACCGCGACGCGTACTACACCGTGAACGAGATCCCTGCGGCCCCGGAGGACACCGCGCGCGCCCACCCCGTCCCGGACGATCCCCGCTGGCTGACCTACTCCGGGAAGGACGCCGGGCCCGAGGCGCCGCACGTCGTCTTCGTCGTGGGGGACCAGGAGTACCGCAGCGAGGAGGCGATGCCGATGCTCGCGCGCACCTTCGCCGCGCGCCACGGCATGCACACGACCGTGCTCTTCGCCCAGGACGAAGAGGGCCGCGTGGACCCGACGACGAAGATCAAGTGGCAGGACGAGGCGATGGTGCACGACCTGCCGGGCCTCGAGCACCTCGCGGGCGCCGACGCGGCGGTCTTCTACACGAGGCTCCTCACCCTGCCCGACGAGCAGCTCGCCCACGTCTACGAGTACCTCGACTCCGGCAAGCCCATCCTCGCCATCCGCACGGCGAACCACGGCTTCATCGACTGGGACTACCGCGTCGGCGGGGAGAAGAAGCGCTTCGGTGACGACGTCCTCGGGGGCGCATTCCGCAATCACCACGGGCGCTGGAGCCAGGACTCGACGCGCGGCACTCCGGTCCAGGAGAACGCGGCTCACCCGATCTTGCGGGGCGTCGACGACGTCTGGGGCCCGACGGACGTCTACCGGACCTACCCCGAGGACGGCGCCCTGCCCGCCGGCTGCACGCCGCTCCTCATGGGTCAGCCGCTCATGGGCCGCGACCCGGCCGATGGTCCGAACCCGGACCTGATCCCTCTCCCGATCGCCTGGACCAAGAGCTGGACGGGATCGGAAGGGCGAACGGCCCGCGTCTTCCACACGACCATGGGCAGCGCCCGCGACTTCGAGTGCGAGGACATGCGCCGCCTCCTCCTCAACGCTCTCCTCTGGGGCCTCGAGCGCGAGGACGACATCCGGCCCGACCTCGACGTCGACGTGGTGGGCGATTACAGCCCGAGGAAGAGCGGCTTCGACTACGAGAAGCTCGACGTCCGCCCCCGCCCGCCGAGCGCCTTCCGCTGAATGAGCGTGGGGTGTCCGCGATCCGTCGTTCGACTCGGTGATGGCACGACGGGCGCGCGCACTCGCGAGAGCGGCGGAACGGGAGTCTCCAGCTCGGGGCGGTCGGCCCCTCGAGGTGCTGGCGTTCGCTCCCGTCCGGATCGAGACGCTCCGCGTGGACCTCTCGAAGAGTTAGTTCGGGTCTCCGGGCTGCACGGTGCGGAGTTTGACGCGCGAATGCGCGCGTGCGGCTGTGGGCGATGAACTAGGGTCCGGCGACGGATGCCGGAATCGAGATCACGGGGACGGGCGCCGACGTCAAGCGCCTGTTGGCATCCGAGATCGGTATTCCGTGGAGCAACTCCCCCGTCTTCGAGCAGCAGCTCGCGCGGGTGCCGGCGACCCAGGGACAGCGCGCGCTCGCGCGCTCGTTCCATCGGGACGGCTACCTCGTCCTCGAGGACTGGGTCGCCCCCGAGCTCTGTGATCGAATCGTCGCCGACTCCGAGGGCTTCTACGATCCCCGCGCGGAGTATCCGGACCTCCCGCCCCAGGTCGTGACCCTCCTCAAGCAGGGCCTCGAGCAGGCGCACTCGTGCCGGGTGCAGGACGCCTGGTGGGTCTCCGAAGCCGTCAAGGCGCTCGCGTGCGCCCCGAGGATCCTGGAGCTCCTCCAGTTCCTCTACCAGCGCGCGCCGATCCCGTTCCAGACCCTGAGCTTCCCCGTCGGGAGCGAGCAGGCGACGCACGCGGACACGATCCACTTCGACTCGATCCCCTCGATGTTCATGTGTGGGGTCTGGGTGGCGCTCCAGGACGTGGGTCCCGACGACGGTCCCGTTTTCTATCACCCGGGCAGCCACAAGCTCCCCGTCGTACGGATGGAGCAGCTCGGCCGCCTCGTCCGGCGCGACGGCAACGGCGGCGTGGCCTCGGGGGACAACTACGACCGTTATCTCGAGTACGTCCGGCACGTCGAGCAGAGCCTCGGGACGCCCGCGCGACGCCTCGAGGTCAAGAAGGGCACCGTCCTGATCTGGTCAGCGAACCTGCTTCACGGCGGAAGCCGCATCGATGCTCCGGGGAACTCGCGGCATTCCCAGGTGACCCACTACTTCTTCGAGGGCTGCGCCTACGTGTCGCCGATCCTCTCGAACATGGAGGTGGGGGAGTACTTCGTCCGCCTCGTCTGGGACATCCTGCGCGAGAAGGTCCATGGGCAGACCATTGCGGGCGCGGCCATGGACTTCGACCCCGGCGTCGGTGCCCTGAGCCGGTTCCACCTGCCGGGGAGCGGCGCCTGAGGCCGCAGCGCCTGGCGTCGCCCGCCTCAGGCCGTCCCTGTCTCCGAGCGCTCTCCCTCGAGGAGAGCCTTCATGCGGGCGAAGTTCTCCGCTTGAACGCGCTCGCCGTCGGCCTTCATCTTCCCGCCGAAGAGGAGGCCGAGGAGCTTGAAGACGTGCTTGAAGCGGGCGTTCGAGTCCTGGGTGATCCGGGTCGTCCCGGGTCCGAGCTGCTCGAGCGTGTAGGCGACCTCGAGCCCGAAGAAGGGGCCGTCGAGCTTCACCGCCCAGCGGCGCGGCGCCTCGTACTCGGTCACGACGCCGGTCATCCGCATCCGCCGGCCCTTCTCCTCGTACTCGTGCCAGAAGGTCGAACCGATCTTCCCGGGCTGCTCCTCGATCACCCCGTGATCCGCGAGGTTGGGGACGACCGCGGGCAGGTTGTCGTCGTCTGTGAGGAAGTCGAAGACGTCCGCGCGCGGGCGCTCGACCTCGATGCTGTAGGTGCTGTTCATACTCGTTCGATCCTGGTGGGTGCGCGGCTCCGAGAGGTCACTGCGGGACGCCGGCCGGACGGCGATGCAGCGCGGCCGTCCCGGCCCGGCCGCGGCTGTCCCGCCAGGTCCCGGACCAGCCGAGGCCTGCGCGGCCGAGTTGATAGCTGCAGACGTAGCCAGGCTCACGCTGCTGGAGGATGAGGAGGCCGCCGCCCGCGGCGAGCTCTCCGGTGAAGACGCACTCGCGCTCGACGCCGAGGACCGGTCCGTGGAAGCGGCCGGTCACGGCCGCGTCGATCGAGTCGAGCGCGACCTCGCAGCGCTTCTCGGCCCCGTCGAGGGTGCCGTCCACGGTATCGTCCCAGGAGAGGGTCCAGACCGCGCCGCCGAGGGCCGACGCTTCCGAGAGTCCGCGATTCGCCAGGTTCGACGGCCGCTGTAACGGACTCGCGTCCGGGGAGCGCGCGAGGAGGAGCGCGAGGAACGCGCCGGCGATCGGTAGAGCTTGCTGGATCATCTGGGGAGTCCTGTCGGTGCCGCGCGGCTACGCCTCGAGTCGAGGGGATTCGATTCTGCCCTCCGCGAGCGGCTAGGGGGAAGTTCGCGGCGGCGTACCATTGGCCAGATCGCACGGCCCCCCCGATCCTCGTCGACCCATGAAGCTGTCTCTGCCCCTCGCCGCCGCCGTCTTCCTGCCCATGGTGCTGCCGCTCCAGGGGTGCATGTACGCCGTGGCAGCGGGCGCCGGCGCCGGCGCCGCGTTCGTGCTCTTCTCCTCGGAGAAGGCGGAGGTCGAGGCGACGCCCCGTGAAGTCATCGCCGTGGCCGAGCGCGTGATGGACCGGATGGACCTCAGCGTGGAGTCGAGCGAGTCGAGCGCACTGGACGGTCTCCTCGTCGCTCGCACCGCGACGGGCGAGCGCGTCAGGGTGAGCGTCTCCTCCGAGGAAGAAGGAAGGAGCACCGTGACCGTGCGCGTCGGGCTCGCCGACGAAGCGGCCGCGGGCCGGATCCTCGAGGCGATCCGCGACCGGCTCTGATTCGCCCCTGCCCCGATGGGCTTCAGGGCAGCGGGGCGCCCGTCGCGGCGCGCCACAGGTCGAACCACTCCTCGCGCGACAGCTCCAGCTCCGTCGCGCGGACGGCCGCCTCGATCCGCTCGACGCGGCCCGTTCCGATCACGGGGTGCATCCGGGAGGGGTGGCGCAGGAGGAACGCCAGCGCGACCACGTCGGCGGTCGTGGAGCGAGCAGCCGCGATCTCGTCGACGGCCGCGCGCACGCGCGCAGCGCTCTCGTCGTCGGCCGTGAACAGGCGTCCGCCAGCGAGCGGAGACCATGCCATGGGCCGGAAACGCCGCTCGATCGCCTGGTCCAGCGTGCCGTCGAGGAACGGCGCGAGGTGCAGGAGCGAGGCCTCGACCTGGTTGGTGACCAGCGGTTCGTCCAGCCGACTCTGGAGCATGGCGAAGTGGGAGGGCGTCGCGTTCGACATCCCGAAGGCTTTGACCTTGCCGGAATCGTGCAGCGCCGCGAACGCACCGGCGACCTCGTCCGGGTCGAGCAGGGGATCCTGGCGGTGGAGGAGGAGCACGTCCACGCACTCCACGCCGAGGGCTGCGAGCGAGGCGTCGACCGAGCGCACGATGTGCGCGGCGCTCGTGTCGTAGATGTGCGCCGTGTTCTCCGGCCGCCGCTCGTTCACGAGGCGGATGTCGCACTTGGTGACGAGCTTGAGCCGGCCCGCGAGGCCCGGGTCGAGGCGCAGCGCGTCACCGAAGGCCTCCTCGACGGTGTAGCCGCCGTAGATGTCGGCGAGGTCGAAGGTGTCGACGCCCAGGTCGAGGGCCCGGCGAATCCAGTCGGCGACCTCACCCGCGGTCCTTCCCCATTCGGGGAGGCGCCAGGTGCCGGCGATGATGGTGGAGAGGTTCATGGCTGTTCAGCGCGCGACCGATTCGCAGCGCGGCGCGCAGCCTAAGCGCTCTCCGGCGCGCCCGGCAGACCTCTTTCACCCCCTCCCGAGCGGAGCGGACGGTGCGCTTCCCCCGCCGGGCGCGGACGCTCGGGAAGCCCGTGCCGTGGTCGGGTCTCCGGCGGACGGAGGACGCGGCGGGGTCGGAGCGCGCTCGCGCGCGTTCGGTGCGCTACGCTCCGAGTCGCCATGGAACGCCTCGTCCACGACGTCTACTTCACCCTCGAAGACTCCTCTGCCGCCGCGCGGGCCGCTCTCGTCGATCTCTGCCACGAGCATCTGGCCGGGCACGACGGGATCGTGTTCTTCGCGGCCGGGACGCGCGAGGAGTCCCACCGGCGCGACGTCAACGACGACGCCTATCACGTCTCGCTCCACATCTGCTTCGAGAGCAAGGCCGCCCACGACGTCTATCAGGACACCGAGGCGCACCAGCGCTTCATCGACGCGGGCAGCTCAAACTGGGCCGCTGTGCGCGTGTTCGACTCGATGGTGCGGACGCGCTGATTCGACGAGAGGCGGCGCGGTCCTGGACCGTGACCCCTGATCGGGGAATGGCCAGCGTCGACGCGTCGCTCGCCTGCGATCGAACCACGATGTCCACCCGCACCGAGACCCGCCGGCCCGTCCCGGACCTGCCGAAGCTCCCCTGGCGCAACAACCGCGCGAAGCAGGTCGTCGTACGGGCCTTCGGGCACGCGGTCTGCATGTTCGCTGGCGTGTCCCTGCTCGCCGGGATCGGAGGCGGCGCCGCGCTGTGGTCCGGGATCGGGCTCGTGGCGTCGTCCCTCCTCCTCGCCGCGTCGGCCTTCAGGGTCCCGCCCTCGTGCTGTCCAGCCTGCACCGGACCGCTCGAACTCTCGGCGGTGCGCCACCTCCGCGCGCGCGTGATCTTCACCACCGCGACCTGCGCGGGCTGCGGTGCGGCCTACGAGTGCGTCCGGCAGCCGTTCGCGGGCGTCGAGTGACGTGATCGTGCGGGAGCGTGGGCGCCGCGCGGATCCCGCTGGGCCCTTTCCGTGCGGATCCGGCGCCACGCCCCCATGATGGGGCCATGTCGATCCTGACCCCCCTCTGCCTCGCGCTGCTCGGCGGCGCCCAGGAGCCGGCGGCGGACCGGCCGCGCGTCCTCTTCCTCACCCACAGCGCTGGCTACACGCACGGGGTCGTGCGGCGACCGGCGCCTGATCAGTTCGCCCACGCGGAGCGCTGTCTGATGGAGGCCGCCGAAGGGCGGCTCGAGATCGTCCCGACCCAGGACTGTGCGCGCATCAACGCGAAGGAGCTCGAGGGTTTCGACGCGGTGCTCTTCTACACCACCGGCGAGCTACCGATCGCCGGCGAGGACCGCGCGGCGCTCATGGAGTGGATCCGCGAAGGGGGCGCCTTCGCCGGCGTGCACTCGGCGACCGACACCCTCTACCAGTACCCGCCCTACGTGGCGCTCATCGGCGGGCTCTTCGACGGCCACCCCTGGCACCAGGACGTGAAGATGCGCATCGAGGCGCCCGGGCACCCGGCGATGGAGGGCCTCGGCGCGGACTTCGGCATCAAGGACGAGATCTACCAGTTCCGCGCGTTCCGCCGGCACCCGGTCCGCGTGCTGATGAGCCTGGACGTGTCCTCGATCGAGGTCGAGCGGGGCAAGCGAGCGGACAGGGACTACGCGGTGGCCTGGTGCAAGGACCACGGCCGCGGCCGCGTCTTCTACACGGCCCTCGGCCACCGGCCCGAGGTGTGGTCGGATCCGCGCTTCCAGGAGCATCTCGTGCGCGGCCTGGAGTGGGCCCACTCCGGGCCCGAGCACTCGCCGGCGCCTCCCGAGGGCGCCGAGGTGCTGTTCGGCGGCAGCGGGCTGGATGGGTGGCAGCACCGGGGCGGAGCGGCGGCGCGCTGGACCGTCGCGGAGGGGGCCTTCCAGGTCGCGCCGGGCACCGGCAACCTCGTGACGCGCGCCGACCTCGGGAGCGGGCTCTACCACGTGGAGTTCATGGTGCCGGTCACGCCCGCGAAGAACGGCTGGCAGGACCGCGGGAACTCGGGCGTGTACGTCCAGGGCCGCTACGAGGTCCAGGTGCTCGACTCCCTCGGCCGCGAGCTGCGCTCGGGGGACTGCGGCGGGATCTACGGCAAGCATGTCGCGGCGGTGGACGCGTGCCGCGAGGCCGGCCGCTGGCAGAGCTACGACATCCGCTTCCAGGCTCCCGTCTTCGATGACGCCGCGCAGAAGACCGCGAATGCCCGCATGAGCGTCTGGCACAACGGGATCCTGATCCACGACGACGTCGAGGTCGACGGCACCACCGCGGCGGCCATGGCGAGCGACGAGCGATCGAAGGGCCCTCTCATGCTCCAGGACCACGGCCACGGCGTGCGCTACCGCAACGTCTGGTTCCTGCCTGGCGACGTCTGACCGGCAAGGCGTCGCGGCCGCTCGCGACTAGCCGGCGAGGTGGCGCGGCAGGTCCGCGATACGCGCGCAGCCGAGCTGTTCGAGCACCTGGGTGAGCTGGCGCTCGAGCATCTCCATCACCTGCGGTCCGCCCTTCGCGCCCATGGCGCAGATGCCGTACATGAACGAGCGGCCGAGGAAGGTGAAGCTCGCGCCGCTCGCGATGGCGCAGGCGATGTCCGGGCCGCCGCGGAGCCCGCTGTCGAAGAGGATCTCCAGGCGATCGCCGAACTCCTCGGCGAGGCGGGGCAGCGCGGCGATGGTGGAGGTGCCGACCTCCAGCTGCCGGCCGCCGTGGTTCGAGACGATGATCCCGTCGGCGCCGAGGTCGGCCACGAGGGCGCAGTCCTCGGGGTTCACGATGCCCTTCACCACCAGCTTGCCCTTCCAGCGATCGCGGATGGCCTTGATCCGGTCGGCCGTGAGCCGCCCGTTGAAGGTGCGGTTCATGAACTGGCCCAGGTGCTGCATGTTCAGGCCCGGGGGGATGTAGGCCTTCATGGTCGCGAACTCGGGCTTGCCGCGGGCGAGCTGCGAGAAGGACCAGGTCGGGTGGCCGACCATCTGCGCGACGTTGCGCAGGGACATGCGCGGCGGGATCGCGAGGCCGTTGCGGATCTCCTTGGGCCGGTAGCCGAAGGTCGGCGTGTCGGCCAGCAGCACGAGGACCGGGACGCCCGCGGCCTCGGCGCGGTCGAGGAGCTGGTCGCGCAGCTCGTCCTCGGCCGGGTGGTAGAGCTGGAACCAGGCGCGCCCCTCGGTGATCTCGGCGGCGCGTTCGATGCTGGCCGTGCCCACCGTGCTGAGGATGAACGGCACGTTGTGGCGGTGCGCCGCCTCCGCGAGGAACTCGCAGGCCCCGGGCCACACCAGCCCCTGCAGCCCGATGGGTGCCACGCCGAAGGGCGCGGCGTAGGTCTCGCCGAAGAGCTCGGTGGTGAGGTCGGCGCCGCCGTAGTCGAGCACGTACCGCGGCTCGAGCCGGACCTCGCGGATCTCGTCCGTGTTGCGGCGCATGTTCAGGTTCGAGTGACACCCGTTGTCCAGGTACTCGAACGCGAAGGCCGGCGTGCGTCGTCGCCCCTGCTCGCGCAGGTGCTCGATGGAGGGGTAGCGGGGATCGATGGGCATCGCGGTGCCACACCATAGCGGTCGAGGTCACGGAAGGGGGGGCGGCAGACGCGTCGCAGCGTCCATCGCGCCAGCGCGAGGCGCGCACGATTTCGCGGCGTGGCGGGCCCGGCTTCGAATGCCGGGGTCCAAAGCTCGTATATCCTCCTGGTATGTCCGTCGTCGTCGATCTCCCCAACTGCGTGCAGTGCGGCGCTACGCCCACGAAGCGTGGCGAACCCAATTGCGCTTACTGCGGGGCGGTCCTCCCGTGGGAGCTGTGGGACGAGCTCTCCAAGCGGCGCGTCGAGATCACGCCCGTTCAGGAGACGGCCCTCGACGAGGCGCTCGAGCGGGCGCGGCGCTCGGCCTCCAATCCGGCCTCACGCATCCGCTCGAGGATCCGGCGCATGCGCCGGCGACGCGAGCGGGCGAGGACCGCGGCGACCGAGGTCGACGAGGAGAAGCAACGGACCGCAGTGCTCGTGTACTGCGGCCTCTTCGGGGTCTGGGCGCTCGCGTCGTGGGCCATCGAGCAGCCCGTCGCCGGCACGATCCTGATCGTGGTCCTCGGCGGGGCGGTCTGGGGATTCGTGAAGTCGAAGGGTCGCCGCGAGGCTGCCGTGCGGGTCAAGCGCCGCCGCGCGCTGCGCCGTCGCGGAGAAGCGCGCATCGCAGCGAGCGTACTCGCCGTGGGTCAGCCCGAGCTGACCCCGGGCACCGAGACCCACTGGCGGCGTGTCGTGACGCTCCACGTCGGTCGCGGCCATCAGCGCGTACTGCTCGCGGACGCGGACGTCGGTGTCCGCGCGGGTGACACCGGCATCGCGAGCGTCCTCGGGAACGAGCTCGTCGGTTTCCGCGTGCACGAGAACGTCGTCGACTCCGCCGGGGAAGGAACAGCGGCCGGGTAGACTCCGCCCGTGTCCGCCCGTCCCTTCCTCCTCGCCGTCTGCTCGAGCGCGCTCGCCTGCCTCGGGCTGAGCGGATGCGGAGATGAGGACACAGGCGGCGCGTCCCTGCGCGGCGCTCGCTCGCTCGTGCTCGTGACCCTCGACACGACCAACGCGGGCGCGCTCGACCTCTACGGGAAGAACCGCGGGGTCACGCCGCGCCTCGCTGCGCTCGGCGGCGAGGCGCAGGTCTTCGACGCGGCGCGCTCCGCGGCCCTCGAGCAGGCGGGCGATCAGCACGACGCGGACATCGCGGTCCTGCGCAGCAGCCTCGGCTCGCTGATCGAGAAGGTCCGCGCCCTCGAGACCGTCGAATCCGACGAGGGCCAGCTCACGTTCCACCGCCGGATCGACGAGGAGTTCATGGAGGACATCGACACCTTCGTCGAGGCTCGCGAGAGCATGATCCCGCGCCTCGGGATGCAGCGCTATGCGGACATCATGTCCCCCTTCGCCAACGGCGAGCGGCTCTTGAACCGAGCCTGGTCCGCGTCCGCGGACGGCCACGTGGACGAGGTGCGGAGCTGCGTCGCGACCGCCCGTCTCGAGCTCGAGAAGGCGGCCGAACAGCTGGCCAACGCCTGAGACGGGGAGCCGCGCCCACCGGCGCCGGATCGCGCGTAGGCTTCCGTCCCCCTGATCCTCCGCGCTCGACCCAGACCCCCATGCATCGCCGCACCCTGCTCTCCGTCGCGCTCTCCCTCCCGCTCCTGTCCGCCTGCTCTTCAGCGGAGTCCGAGAGCGCGGTCGGCGGGACGACCGACCTCGTTCTCGCGACCCTCTTCGTCAACGCCTCGGCCGAGTACGACGCGGCGTGCCGCACCGTCTACGCCGCGGCGACCGCCGCGCTCGAGGCGAGGATGGCCGCCCGCGGGGCGGACGCGCGACCGGCGGCGGTGGTGCTCGACGTGGACGAGACGGTGCTGGACAACTCGCCCTACGAGGTGCGGCTCGTTCAGGACGGCACGGGCTATCCGACGGGCTGGGACGAGTGGTGCAACGAGGCCTCGGCCGAGCTCGTGCCGGGGGTCGGCGACTTCATCGCTCGGGCGCGGGCGCTGGATGTCGAGGTGTTCTTCGTCACGAACCGCAAGGCGCACCTCGAGGCGGGCACGGCCGAGAACCTGCGGCGCCGAGGTGTCCTCGAGGCGCGCGAGATGGACGTCGTCCTCATGCGTGGAGAGATCCCGGAGTGGACGAGCGACAAGACGACCCGGCGCGAGCACGTCGAGCAGACCCACGACATCGTCCTGCTCGGTGGGGACAACGTCGGGGACTTCTTCGCGTTCGAGACCGACGAGCCTTCGAACGCCGAGCGAGCGCGCGAGATCGCGGCGCGCGGCGATCGCTGGGGCGTGGACTGGTTCATGCTCCCCAACCCCATGTACGGCGGCTGGGACGAGGCGGCGATCGGCTACGACTACGGCGCGGAGGCTGGTGAGCTGCGTCGTCGGCGCGTCAGTGGCCTCGACGCGATGCGCTAGGGAGCCGCGAGTGCGAATGGACGAGAGGCGGGATGAAGATCGACTCCACCCCCGCCTCTCGTGTCTCCGCCTTCTCGCGAGCCGGAGTTCGTGACGGGCGCGGGTCCCGCCGATCAGAAGGTCAGCGCGAGCTGGAGGCCGGCGCCTCCGCCGTTGTCGGAGAGCTGTCCGACGAGGTCGATGCGGAGCGTCTCGAAGGGCGAGAGCCCGAATCCGGCGGAGAGCACGTCCGACTGGGTCTCCTCGAGGTCGAAGGCGAAACCAGCACGCAGCTGGGCCCAGCCGACGAGGTCGTACTCGGCGCCGGCGCGGACGAACTGGGAGTCGGCGATCTCCTCGAAGCGCGTGGTCGCGAGGAGCTCGACGTCGCCGGTGAGGGTCAGTCCGCCGCCGCTGTAGGCGAGGCCCAGGACCGGGCGCGGCTCGACCGCGTAGGTGAACTGGCGGCCAGCCGTGATCACCGTCTGGTACGTGTCGCTCATCAGGTTCTGAACCGAGAGCGCCGCTGTGAGGCCGTCCGCGACGTCCATCGCCGCGCCGAAGTCCACGTTGAAGCCGCTCTCGCTGTCCCGGTACTGCTCGTCCTCGAAGTCGTCGCGCCCGTCGGCGGCGTCGAAGGTGCTGACGGAGACCGCGTAGTTGTAGGTCTCGACGGTCTGAGCCTTCGGCGTCACGCCGATCGTGAGGTCGCGGCCGAGGACCTGGAAGTCCGTGGCCAGCGACACGCCGAACTCGGTGACGGCGGCCGCGGCGGCGAACGCGGGGGACTGCAGGTTGTCGAAGTCGTCGGGGTCGATCGAGTTGGCGATCGTATCGAGGTCGGCCTGGTCCACGAAGGTGATGGCCCGTCCGTCCACGTAGGAGCGGGCACCGAGCGCGACGGTCAGGCCCTCGAACGGAACGACGACGCCGACGCCTCCTGAAGCGAGCACGTCGATCGAGCTGCCGTCCAGGGACTGGAGCTGGTTCGCGACGGTCGGTCGGAGCGCGTCAGCGCCCACGAGATCGCCGGCGTTCAGCAGCCCTTTCACCGCCTCGAGGGAGTCCTGGAGCCCGTCGATCTTGTCGGCGAAGTCGCCCTGGTCCGCCGCGAAGACGCCCACGAACGGGACGACGACCGACAGGCCCTGGTCGACCGCACCGTGACGGATCATGGCTGGATTGACGAACGCGGCGGTCTGCGGGTTCGAGGAGGCCACACCTGTCCCCCCCATGGCCTGGTTGCGCGCGCCCGACGTCTGACTCAGGCCGAGGTCAGCGCTGATGATCGAGGCGGTGAGGAGGGCAGCGAGCCTGATGGTCTTCGTGGTCGTCATCTTCTGGCAGGGGGTGGAGCCCCTCGTCGTCGAGTGGCAGCTGTCCTACAGGGTGCGTTCGCAGACCTTCCGAGACCAGAGCCAACAGGAGAGCCGTGCGCTCTCGCGGTGCCTGTCCGACGCGTCCACCCGCCGCCGTGGTCAGCGCTCGAGGCGCGGCCTGGAGAGGGCTGTGTCGTGGATCGATCGACGTCGCACCGCACAGCCCCTCGAGCGAGCCCTCGGTAGGGTGCTCATGACGCGAAGGCTCACGACCGCGTGCTGGCCGGAGGGGCACGCTCTCCCGGCCGCGCGATGCGACGCCCTCCCGTCGCGGCGCTCTACTCGAAGAGGATCGTGACCGCGTCGGTGAAGTTCGACGTCGCGGTCGGGTTCACGTCGCGGTACCACGCCTGGAAGGTCCAGCTCTCGCCGGCCATCACGGCCACCAGACCCGAGGGGGTCGGCGTGGCCTCGAGGTCGAGCTCGAAGCGCAGGGCCCCCGATGGGTCCGCGAAGCGCACGTCCTGGTTGTAGCGGCCGAAGGCGCCGCCGAGGCAGAGGTTGCCCTGGGAGCCGCCGGCCCCCGGGATGAAGCCGGTGATGCGCGAGTTCACCAGCAGGCTCGGCGCTCCCGGAGGGAGGTTCACGCCGTTGAGCACGACCCCGTTGGTCTCGACGACGGGGCTGCCCGCCGCGGTGAGGGCTGCGGGGGCCCCGGTGGAGTTGGCCACAGCGGGGCTGCAGACGGCCTGGCCGATGCTCGGGAGGCTCGCGGGGTCCGCTGGATCGCTGCCGGCGTCGCGCTCGTCGCCGTCGAGCGCGCCGTCCTGGTCGCGGTCGATGCCGAGGCGCCGCTCGGACCCGAAGGGCACGGCCGTGAGCGTCCACTCCGCCCCGGGAGCTGCGAAGGAGAGGAGGGTCGTGCCGTCCATCTGCTCGCCGGCCCGATCAAGCTGCACCAGACCACCGGCCACGCCGCTGTAGGGGACGAGCACCGCGCCGCGCCGCTCTCCACCGAGGAGGCCATGGGCCACCAGGCCGACGCGCCCCGCCTCGGCCTCGGCGAGCAGCCGCGTGATCAGAGAGATCTGCGCCGGCGACGCACCGGCGAGATCCTCGACCGTCGTCTGCGTCCCCACTCCCGCGTGCGCGTCCTGGGACGCCGTGCCGGGGGGCAGCAGCAGGTCGGTGAACGAGCCGGAGGGCAGCTCGGAGCCGGTCAGGCAGAGCTGGAAGGCGACCATGTCCGCGAGGTCCTGGTCGGAGTTGAAGTCGAAGGCCGGCGACGAGAGGAAGGTCTCGACCCCGGGGACGCTTCCGTCGTGCAGGAAACCGAACCCGTTCAGGCTGCGCGTGATGTCGACGCGGAAGCCGGTCTTCTCGAGCACGTTGCGCGTTTGCGGCGTCTTGAACGCGCGCTGGGTCGAGCCGTCCACGCTGACGAGCGCGTGGTGGCGCTCTCCGTGGACACCGGGCGGGATGACCTCGTACCGGTTCCCCTGGAGCCTCACGTTCGCGCCCATGCCCGTCGGCAGCGTGTGGCAGGTCGCGCAGCGCAGCGGGCCGTCCATGGCGTCGTCGACGTAGCGGTCGAGTCCGGCCACCGGATTGCCATCGGGGAGCTGCGTCCCCGGAGGCGAGAAGCGGCCGAAGCTGACGAAACCGGTGAGGTCGACGTTCGTCGGCAGGCTGTTGTCGACGTCGCGGTAGGGGTTGGGCGGGAAGTGGATCGAGGCGAGGAAGTCCTCGAACTCCTGCATCTCCACCGCGCCGAGGGGGCCGTCGTCGCCCTGCAGGAGGCGGAAGCCCTCGTCGAACTCCTCCAGTCCGGCGCGGTCGCCGCGCCAGTGGAGCGGTTCCTTGCCGATGATGTCCTGCAGCGTCTGCGTCGTCATTGGCCCCTTCATCGGGTGCCACGGGGTGAAGTTCGTGTTCAGCCCGAAGAGCCCCATCCCGAGGTTCTGGCCCGTCAGCGCCTTCATCTCACCGCCGGGTTCGCCGAGGTCCCAGGCGAGCCGGTCCATGCGCGCGTCGACGTGACACGAGGCGCAGGCGATGTGGCCGAGGCCGGAGCCCTCGTGCGTGCCGTAGAGGTGCTTGCGCCCACGCTTGATGGCCAGCGGCGTGGCATCGTGCAGCGCCACCCGGGCCGACTCCGCGCCCGCCTGGGTGTCGATCACGGAGATCGATCCGTCGAAGCGGTTCAGGGCGTAGAGCGTCGTGCCCCTGATCGCGAGCCCGGTCGGCCCCTCCCCGACCTCGATCGGCGCTCCCACGCGTCCGCCGTTGGAGTCGACGACGATCACGTTGTTCGACCCGAGACCCGCGACGTAGCCGCGCGAGCCGTCGGCGCTCCACACGATCGCGCGTGGGTCCCCGACCGACAGGTCGCGCTCGGCCTGGGGCACGTTCGCGCTCTGGTAGTCGAGGTGCGGGTTCAGGTCGACGATGCTCGGCGCCGCCGTGTCAGCGAGGTCGACCAGCGCGGCGTTCACCCGCAGGAAGACACCCTTCAGGTTGGGCTCGAAGCGCACCTCGTTGGTCGCGTCCGTGCCGACGAGCGCCACCCGCCCGTTCGACGGGTTCACGCCCATCGCCATGCAGATGTTCATCAGCCGCTCGACGTAGCTCACGCCGAGCGTGGTGGCGTCGATCACCGCGATGTCGTTGTCGACCACGTCCCAGCCCACGGGCCGATCGGAGAGCGCCGCGTCGGGGCCGCTCACGAGATCCGTCCAGTTCCCCCCGTTGTCGTCCATCCAGCGGCCCTGGGCGTCCTTGCGCACGATGAGGCCCACGGGAGGCGGCGCGGGGAGCCCGGGCGCGATCGGCGGCTCGAAGCCGCTACCCGCGTTCGGCGGCGGGTTCTGGCCGCCGTGGGGTCCGGCCGGGTCGCTGACGACGTTCTTGATGGTCAGGGTGCCCGACGAGTCGAGCCCGCCGCCGAGGATCGTGGAGCCGTTGCCGGACTCGAAGATCGCCACGAGCACGCGGCTGCCGTCCGCGCTCACGGCCATGGCCCGCGGCTCCTCCCCTTCGATGTCGATCGCGACCGGAGCCGCCGCGAGGTTCGCGGGGTCGAAGACGAGCACCTCGTTGGTCTGCGAGCAGGACACGAAGGCGCGGCGCGGCGTGCCGGCGAAGACGACGTCGCAGGGCTCGTCGCTCGTGTCCAGGGTCGCCCGCACGTGGCCGGTGGTGAGGTCGACCACGCTGATCGAGTCGGAGACGTGGTTCACGACCCAGGCCTCGTCGTCGGTCCGCGCCCGCACCGAGACAGGATCCACGCCCACCGGGATCGCCATCACCGGGACCGGCGAGGATCCGCTGACGTCGAGGACCTCGAGGACCCCGTCCGCCGTGTTGACCGCGAGCAAGCGCTGCCCGTCGGGGGTCAGGTCGAGCGGGGAGACCTGGGGCGTCTCGAAGTTGACGAAGGCCTGCTGGGGCGGGGCGGGGGCCGCGGCGAGGAGTGCGGCGAGCGTGGAGATCATCATCGGGAAGGAGGCAGGCGGAGAGCGGCGAACGCATGCGAGCATCGCACAAGTCGTCCGATGCTGAAACGTGCTGCGCTCCACGAGGTTCCGTTCCGAGCTGGCTCGCGCCGCGACGCCGGTCGAGGATCGGTCGTCAGGTCGCTGAGCGGCGCGATTCCAGGGCGGGCCCGTGCCGCCCCGCTGTCCACGAGTTCACTCTTCTGCCGGGTGGGGGCCTGGGGGGTGCTACCGTCACGGCGCCCCTTCCCTCGAGCGCGCCATCGCCATCGTCCCCGGAGACCCGATGAACGAACCGATCCGAGACACCACCCGCCGGACCTTCAACCAGCTCAGCGTCGCGACCGCTCTCGGCGTCGGTCTCGCCCCCCGAGCCTTCGCGCGTCGCGCGGCCCGACCCGCGGCGCTGCGCTGGGGAGTCGTGGGGACGGGATCGATCGCG
This sequence comes from Planctomycetota bacterium, assembly GCA_965662915.1. Lineage (GTDB taxonomy): Bacteria > Planctomycetota > UBA1135 > UBA1135 > Saltatorellus. The sequence continues at coordinate 18,891 of CBFIJG010000027.1, forward strand.
AACGCCATGGCGGGCGCGATCAAGGCCTCGGACGGCGCCGCGCTCGCCGCTGTCTCGAGCCGGCGCATGACGTCGGCCGAGGCCTACGCGAAGCGGCACGGCGCCACCCGCGCCTTCGACTCATGGGCGGAGCTGGCGGCGTCCGACGCCGTGGATGCCATCTACGTCGCGACCCCGACCAGCGTGCGAGAGGAGATCTGTATCGCGGCGGCGCGCGGCGGCAAGCACGTCCTCGGGGAGAAGCCGCTGGCGAGCCTCGCGTCGGTGGACAGGATCGTCGCCGCCTGTGAGGAGAACGACGTGGCGTTCATGGACGGCACGCACTTCGCCCACCACCCGCGCACGGCCGCTCTCCAGGCGGGCCGCGACGGCTGGATCGGCCGGACGACGCTGCTCGACTCCACCTGTTCGTTCAAGCTCGAGGATCGATCGAACATCCGCTACAACCCGGCCCTCGAGCCCATGGGGGCGATCGGTGACGTCGGCTGGTACAACATGCGCGCGGCGGTCGAGTTCCTCCCGCGCGGCCTCGAGCTCGACACCGTCCGGGCGGTGCTCCGGCGCGACGAGGAGACGGGCGCGGCCATCGGGGGAGAGGGTGAGCTGCGCTTCGAGGGCGGCGTGCGCACCACGTGGAGCTGCGGCTTCGACGCGCAGGGCTCGTCCATGCACGTCCACATCGAGGGCGAGAAGGGCGAGATCGAGGTGCCCGGCTACCTCTTCCAGGATCGCGATCACTCGGCCCGGATCGTGATCGCGGCGGCCGGCGCCGCGAAGAGGACCGAGCGCATTCCGTCCGGCAAGCCGGGCTCGGCCCTGATGTTCGAGGACATGGCCGCCGCCGCTGCGGATCCGTCGCTGCGCGCGGGATGGGCGGAGCGGACCCGTCGGACCCAGGCGCTCCTCGACGCGATCTGGCACGTCGGGCTCGCCGCCGAGGTCAGCGGGGGGTGACGCGCGGGATCGGGCGGCGGCTCCCTTCTTGTGCGGGCGGAGGTGAGCAGCGGTGTGTGGCTCGCGCCGTCGCCCCTGCGGGCTCGATGTGCAGCAGGCTGGAGCGCGCGGCGGCCAGGTTCAGCCGCCCGAGGTGAGCGGGTCTCTCGCAGGAACCGTCGACCCCGAGGTCGTGCTCGCGCCCGCGGTTCGTGGGCTCTTCGGTGGGGTGGCGCTCGGGAGGGGTCAGCCGTGATCCTCGACCTGGCCGAGGGCCTTCATGCAGGCGCAGAACTTGGAGATGGACACGCGCCGGAGCTCCGTGGACTGGATCAGCCGATGGAACCACTTCGGCAGGTGGTAGCGGAACTTCACCTCGAGGATGGTGTAGCCCGGCAGCACGCGGATGGAGCGGTCCGCGGGCCCGGGAAAGAGCTGACCCGTCGCGGTCCCCCGGAGGTTGTCGTCGAAGGTCATCCGAAACTCGTGGTCGTACTTGCTGATGTAGGGACGCCGCTCGTAGTCGACCAGGGTCACCGGGCGCAGGCGCTTGCGCGCGAGCTCGAACTGGAACTGCTCGCGGATGGGACCGTCCTCGATGCGTCGGAGCACGTCCGCGGTCTGGGGGTCACCGAAGAGGGAGTCGACCGAGGGCCGCTCCGTGCCCTCGGACAGCGGCGTGCGATGCTTGAAGACGAGATTGTTGGACCGGCCCTTGATCTCGAGGAACCGGGGCGTGCCGTCGCTCTCGGTGTTCGTGTAGGTGCGTAGCCTGAATTTCCGCCGGTGCTTCCGCCCGTCCTCCTTCTCCCAGTAGTTCACCCTCGCGTCGTTGTCGAAATAGAGGCTGCGGACGAAGTACTTGGTTCCAGGTTGGTCGGCCACGAACGGGTCCAGCTCGACGAAGTACTGGAACTGTCCCTCCAGCTCCTCACGGATGCGCTCGGGCAGGATGTACTTGAACTCGAAGCGTGAGAAGTGGAGCTTCGTGCGCTGGTCGGTGGATGTGGTCGTGGGCTCGGACAAGCGTTCTCCGCGTGCTGTCGTCGACTGCTCATCCCTGCTCTGGTCGGGGCCCGATCGCAGGAGCGGAAGCCGTGTGGATCAAGGAGATACACGTGCTCCGGAGTTGCTCCGCACGGTCATGGCCGGACGGTCCGGCCGCGCTCGGGTAGGTCGGTCTCGTCCCACGGAGATCGGAACGGGGGCGCGACGCGCTCCATCCCGTCCAGGAATCTCTCGAGCTGAACAGCGCGAGCCTCGCGGAGGACGTCGAGGTCGGACAGACCGTCGAGCCCTTCGGACCGGTCCTCCGAGGGGCTCACATCGCGGTCGATTCACGAGCCGGCCCTGAAGCGCGGCGGTAGTATATCGCACCCGGGAGGACTCGGCGCGCGGCGCGAGCGAGTCGCTCGCTGGCCGAACTTGACCACTTCGTCATCCGTCACCTCTCCATGCCTCTTCAATCGAATCCGCGTAGGCACCGCGTGGCTCGCCGGGTCCCTGTCCGGCTCGCGGTGCTTCTCTCCGGGGCCGCGTTGTCACTGGCCGCGTGCTCTGGTGGTGACGAGGACTCGATGGATGGAGCGTTCCGCTACGAGAGGCTCACGTTCGAGCGAAAGCCGCTGGATGGGGACGCGGCCTGGGCGGTCGAGGTCGAGAGCCTGGGTGAGCTCACCCCGGCAGGGCCCGGGCTGGATTGGATCCTCGAGTCGCCGGAGCGGTCGGGTGTCAGCGATGTCAAAGGCCGGCCGAGCGCGGTGATCGAGGGGCGAGGTGGCGAGCGCCTGGTCAGGATCCCGCTCCGTGAGGGCGAGCGTGACTTCAACAGGGTGATCGTCGAACTGGGTGCTTTGCCGAAGCCTGCCGTCAAGAAGGCGGAGGTCGGCCCCTACAAGGACGGAGCCCCGCTCGTCCCTCCGCAGGTGGTCGAGATCGGAAGCACCGGGGATTGGACGACGCGGTCGCTGGGCTTCGAGCGGCTGGCGGCCCTGAGTGAGAAGCCCGACGAGGTCCGGATCCGCTTCACCGGAGGAGGTCGCATCGGGATCGTTTCGCGCGTCACGCTGGCTCGCTCTCCCGTGCACGCGGAGATCGACATGCCCGCTGCGAGCTGGCCGATGGTCGCGATCGGCGCCGTCCACCGAAGGACCGAACACGTGACGACCGATTCCGTCGCGCGGTCGACGTTCTACGTCGATCGCGGCGATCAGGTCGAGATCTTCGTCGGAGTGGATCCGGTCTACGCCGTGGATGGCGAGCGTTTGACGTTCCAGTGTGATCTCACCGTCGGGAGCTTGACCTCCCCGAGGGAGGTCACCGTGAAGGGGGGGGAATGGAAGCGTGTGCGGTGGAAGCCCGATCCCGAGATGGTCGGCGACGCTCGGCTGGAGGTGACCATGAAGTCGACCCGGCAGGGGGAGATCGGCGTCGGTGTGATCGGCGACGCGTCGGTCAGTCGCCCGGGCGCCAACGCGCCCTTCGCGCTTCTGATCACGTCCGACACCCACCGCGCGGATCACATCAGCATCGTCAACGATCAGTCGCTCGTCCGGACCCCTCACCTGGACGATCTCGCCCGCACGGGCGTTCTCTTCCAGGACTGCTTCTCGCAGACGAACGTCACCAACCCCTCCCACATCTCCCTGATGACGGGTCTACACCCGCGGGACACGGGGATCGTGGACAACCGCAAGCGGATGGCGCGTCGCGCGGAGACCATCGCCGAGGCCTACGCCGCGGCCGGGTATCGCACCTTCGCGACCACCAGTGCGTTCCATCTGCAGGACAACCACTCCGGGTTGGGGCAGGGGTTCGACCGGATGGAGGGGCCGATCTCCCTGGAGCGTGACGGCGAGATCTCCATCGAGATCCTGATGGACTGGATCGAGGAGTCGGACGGGCTGCCCGTCTTCGCCTGGCTCCACCTCTTCGACGCCCACGAGCCGTACGGCCCGCCGGAGCCCTTCGACAAGCGGTACTACGAAGGGGACGATCCCTTCGCGGGCGACGACCCCGACATCGATCCGAAGCTCATTCCGGAGTGGCTGACCGGGCTCAAGGACCTCGACTACCCGTACGCACAGTACCGCGCAGAGGTGGACTACCTCGACGGAGCCCTGTGCGAGCTCCTCGAGCACGACCGCGTGGCGAGCGGGCTCGTCGCCTTCACGGCCGATCACGGTGAGTCCTTCGGCCAGCACGGGATCTGGTGGAACCACGCCGGCCTCTATCCCGACACGGTGCACATCCCGCTCATCATGCGTTGGCCCGGGGGGCCGGCCGGGGTCAACGTGAGCGGGGCCGTCCGGCAATCGGACATCGCCGCGACGATGCTCGCGATCTCCGACATCGATCGGGGTGAGATTCCTGGTGAGGATCTTCGCCAGGCGATCGACGACCAGCTGAAGATCGATGCGAGGTACATGCTCGGGTCGCACTTCATGAACGCCGCCGTGCAGGTGGGGAAGTACCTGTTCGTCATGGACCTCCGGCCCCACTTCGAGCGCTCCAACGAGGAGATGCGTCATACGGGTGCGTCGGAGCTCTACGACATCTCGGTGGATCCTGACTGCGAGAACGATCTCCTGCTCCAGGAGTTCGATGTCGCGCGCACGCTTCGCGAGCGACTGGTCGAATGGCTCGAGAGTGCCGAGGACCTGTCGCTCTCGGAGAGCCAGGAGAGGACCTCGAACGACGAGGCCATGCTCGAAGGGCTCGGATACGCGAGCAGCAACACCGCGACCTCGACGTCCTGGTGGGACCCCCAGCGCTGGGCGCAAGGCGGCTGGAAGAACAGCCCCTGGAACCACCTGTTCAGCCAGGAGGGCTACGACCTCGATTCGTTCCGGGGCGCGGTCGCGACCTGGAAGGACGGGCTTCGCTAGCGGACCAGCGAAGGGAGGGGGCAAGGCCCCCGAGCCGGCGGCCGCTCCCTGGATCAACGTGGTGGACCCGGCGGCTGCGCCGCGCCGGCGCATCCGATTTGGCACCATGACGGCGCACCATGGATCCCATCACCGCAGCGCTGATCGGCGCCATCGCCGGCGCGGCCATCGGGTTCGCCGTCGGCAAGAAATCCGCGCCCGCCTCCGCCCCGACCACGGGGGACGCCGCCGTCGACCTCGCCCGGATGGAGGAGCAGCTCGCGTCCTCGAAGGCCCAGGCCGAGCTCCTCCGGGGCGAGCGAGAGGGAGAGCGCGGTCGCTGGGAGAAAGAGCGTCAGGAGCTCGAGGAGAAGCTCGGCGAGCTTCGGAAGGCCCGATCCGAGCAGGAATCGGCGGCCGCCGCGCTGCGCGCCCGGCTCGGCGAGCGTGAGGAGAGCCTCGCCGAGCAGAAGAAGAGCTTCGAGACCCAGAAGGCCGCCCTCAAGGACGAGTTCAAGGCGCTCTCGGAGAAGATCTACGCCGAGAAGCAGGAGGCGCTCGAGGCCCGGAACCAGAAGAGCGTCGGGAGCCTGCTCGAGCCCCTGAAGACGCAGCTCTCAGAGTTCCGCAAGCGCGTCGACGAGGTCCACAAGAACGACGTGGAGAGGGGCGGCGAGCTCAAGCAGCAGCTGGAGAGCCTCAAGGCGATGAACGAGTCCCTCCAGGACGAGGCCGGGAACCTCGCCAAGGCGCTGCGCGGCGAGAAGAAGACGCTCGGGAACTGGGGGGAGGTCCAGGTGGAGAAGCTCCTCGAGTTCACGGGGCTGCAGAAGGGCCGTGAGTACGGCCGCGAGGACAACTTCAAGGACGGCGAGGGCTCCAACTTCCGCCCCGACTTCGTCCTCTACCTCCCCGGCGACCGGCACATGATCGTCGACTCGAAGGTGTCCCTCGGCGACTACATCGAGAGCGTCAGCGCCGAGGACCCTGCCGTGGCGCAGGCGGCCCTCGAACGCCACGTGGCCTGCGTGCGCAGCCACGTCAACGACCTCGCGAACAAGGACTACACCAAGCTCGAGGGCATGCAGTCCCCGGACTTCGTGTTCATGTTCATGCCCATCGAGACGGCCTACCTCGCCGCGTTCCAGGCTGACCCCGGGCTCTTCGAGTACGCGTACGCCAAGAAGATCGCGGTGGTGACGCCGAACACGCTGCTGCCCATCCTCCGGACGGTGGCGAGCCTCTGGCAGATCGAGAAGCGCAATCGCAGCACCATGCAGCTGGCCGATCAGGCCGGCAAGATCCACTCGAAGCTCGCGGTGTTCGCGGAGACCTTCAAGAAGGTCGAGCAGCAGCTCGAGACGGCGATGAGCAGCTATCAGAAGGCCAAGGGGCAGCTGGTGAGCGGCCGCGGCAACCTAGTGCGGCTCGTCGAGGGCTTCCGCGAGCTGGGCGTGAAGACCACGAAGAGCCTGCCCTCGGATCTGGTGGAGGACTCGCTCACCGGCGCCGAGCTCCTCGAGGCCGCGGACGGGGACGGCGAGGTCGTCGACGCGCTCCCCGCCGCGGCCGAGGACCTCGAGGGGCAGTCGCCGCAGGGCTGAGGCCAGGGCGGGTCCATCCACTCAGCCGGGGCCGTCGGCGCGGCTGTCCGGGCCTCACCGGCATCGCGGCTGGCCCCTGCGGCGACAACTACAGGAAAACCCTTCTTCAGTCAGCGGGCCGATCGCTCGATCTCGGTGTGGGACTTCCTCGCCTGGCGACGTCCTGCCCCCCATGGGTCTGCGTATCAACACCAACATCCACTCGCTGAACGCTCAGCGGCACCTCGCGGCCTCCACCCGGGCCGTCGGGCGGGTGTTCGGTCAGCTCGCGAGCGGCCGGCGGATCGCAGTGGCCGCGGACGACCCGGCGGGCCTCGCCATCGCCAACCGGATGACCGCGGCCGTGCGCTCCCTGGCGGTGGCGCGCGACAACGTGCTCGACGGCGCGAACATGATCGACGTGGCCGAGGGCACGCTCGAGGAGCTCAGCGATCTCCTGGGGCGGACCCGTGAGCTCATGCTCCAGTCGGCGAACGGCGCGCTCTCCCCCCAGGATCGCGCCACGATCGACATGGAGCGCCAGCAGCTCGCCGAGGAAGCGATCCGCATGGTCGAGGTGGTCGACTTCAACGGGATCCATCTGTTCGGCGTCCGCGGTGACCCGCAGATCGTCACGGTGACGCTCCAGATCGGCCGCGAGGAAGGCGACACGATCGAGGTCGAGATGCCGGAGGCGATGCGAATCGCGGTCGGGCTGAAGGATCTGAGCGCGCTCACACCCCAGGCTGCGCGCGGGTCCCTCGCCCAGATCGACGCCTCGATCGACCTGATCGCGCGCGGGCGCGGCTCCCTCGGCGCGACGCGCAACCGCCTCGAGATCGCCGCGCGCAACCTCGCCACCGAGCGCGACAACACCTCCGCCTCGCGCTCGCGCATCATGGACGTCGACTACGCCGTGGCGACCGCCGAGCGCACGCGCGTGCAGATCCTCCAGAACGCCAGCACCACGGTGCTGTCCCAGGCCAACGTCCTGCCCTCGCTCGCGCTCACGCTGCTCGACGGCAGCGTGTCCTGAGCGAGGCGTCCTCCGGACAGGCGAGCGCCGCCCCGGCGCAGCGCTCTCCGTGGACCGGCAGCTCGGCTCCTGCCGATGCTCGAGACGCTCTCCCGGCGCTCTTCACCTGAGGAGTCGAGCTCCGTGAGAGGCCACGAGCGCGCTGCTCGTGGCCTCGATCGGGAGCGCGAAACGGGCCGGCCTCATGCTGGCTCGGGCTCGGCATGGGCTGGCCGAAGCGCACGGCCCTGCCGGACGGGTTGGCTCCGCACCCCGCGATGGGGGCGCGCGCCGCGCTCAGGGGCAGAAGGTCACCGCCAGTGCGTCCGAGAAGTTGAAGCCGGCCATGCCGGCGTTCGGATCGCGGTACCAGAACTGGAAGCGCCAGGTCTCGAACGCGGCGACCGTGTTGACACCGACGGTGAACGGGTCGTCGCTCAGGTCGAGCAGGACGCTCGCCGAGCCCGTCCCGTCGATCGTGATCACCGGCACGATCCGCGCGAAGGGCGCCGCCACGCAGAGGTTGCCGTCTCCGAAGATCGCGAAGTCCTCGTCCGCGCCGTAGAAGAACAGCCCGACCTGGAGGGGGGGCGCGCCGCTCACGGAGAGCGTCAGGTCGTTCGCGTTCAGGCTCGTCGAGCCGCTGGCGCCGATGGCCGCGGGCTGCCCCGTCGAGTTCGCCGCGGCGACGCAGTAGGTCTCGATCACGCACTCGCAGCTGTCGAGGACCCCGTTGACGTTCTGGTCGAGGCCCGGATCGCCCGCGATCTGGCACTCGTCCGGGACTCCGTCCTCGTCGCAGTCCGCGCTGGATCCGCTGGCGATGTCAGCGACGTCCGGGACACCGTTGCCGTTGCAGTCCGGCAAGCCGTCGCAGTCAGGTCCGTAGCCGCCCATGTCCGCGATCGTGCCGTCGCAGTCGAGATCGGTCGCGGGGTCACCTGCGTCGATGCAGGGGGAGCCGGCCTGGATCCGATAATCACGCCCGGCGTAGTCGACGAACAGAGGGTCGGCGTTGATGACCCCCTGTCCGCTGTATCCCCCCTGGATATCGCAGTAGGTGACCGTCGCCTCGGTGCCCTGGTTGTAGGGATAGGCGAACGCCCCGATCTGACTGCCGGCGTTCCCCCAGCAGATCGTGTTCTTCACCCAGACCCGACCGTGGTTTGCCATCGAGATGCCGCCCTGGTGGCCGAAGAAGTTGTTGCTGTCGTTGCCCACCACGGTGCAGCGGTCGAAGGACATGGTGCCGTAGCCATCGACCAGCGTGGCGCCGCCGCTGGCCCACGCGCGGTTGTGGCTGATCTCGCAGCGAACGACGTCCACGTGGGAGGGGACGAGGGTCGCGGAGCGGCCGCCGGAGTAGATGCCGCCGGCGAACGTCCCCGTGCTGAGAGCGTTCTCCGTGATCAAGCAGTCCTCGATGCGCAGCTGGCTCCCCGAGCCGACGTGGACCGCGCCGCCGTAGTAGTCGAAGCCATAGCTGGACGGCAGGGGGAGCCCCGCTCCCCTGGTCAGGGTGAAGCCCGCGATCCGGGTGCCGGTGGGCTCCCCGGAGGTGAGCGCGAAGATCGTGTTGTTCAGCCCGGACCCGTCGATGATCGTCTGCTCGAAGCCCTCCACGCCGATCACCTCGAGGCGCTTGCCCCGAAGGCTCATGACCTCGTTGTAGGTGCCCGGCTGGACCAGGATCCGATCCCCGTCGGAGGCCGCGTCGATCGCGGCCTGGATGCTCTGGCCGGGGCCGACCGTCCAGTCCGCGGCATGTGCCGGGGCTGCGAGCGAGAGGAAGAGAAGGGCGACTCCCGGACGCAGCGAGCGGCCTCGGGAGGATGCGGGAGCGAGATGAGTGCGGTTCATGCTCGGGCGTTCGGGAAAGCGGTGATGGGTAAGATGGCGACGTGGCCCGACCGGGGCCGGGGAGTTCCGTCACCCCCAAAAAGCATTGCCGCCTGATCGTGACGGAGAACCCCGGCGTTCTCGGTCGATCGCGAGTGTCGCTCCCGGGCGATCGATGCGGATCACAGGAACCACGAAGGCTCGCAGCGGCCGCCCGGCTGCATTGAGGGCCCGGCTGCGGCCGTGTCCCTCCGGGCTTCGCTGCGCCCCGCCGGCTCCTGAGGTCACCCCGACACCGGGTCACGAGGGTCACCGATCGGCAACCCGGCCTCGCGTGGAGGCGCGGTTCACGGTCGCAGCGCGGCGAGGCCGCGCGATCGACCCCTTGCTGGACTCGTCTGATCCAGAGCTGTCGCAGGTCGGGACCGACGCAGCTTAGCCTCCCCGGATTCAGCGCCCTTTAATATGCTCGGCTCGATGAGCCGCATCCTCCCTTCGCTCCTGTTCACGGGGTTGCTCACCTCCGGACTGTCCGTCGCACAGGGCCCGATCCAGGCTCCCGGGGCGACGCCGGCGGCGGCGAAGCGCGTGCCCCAGTGGTCGATCGTGCCCGTGCAGGTGCCGAGTCACGTGCCGCAGCTGAGGGTTCAGGTGAATCCGCAGGCCGGGAACGACGCGGACCTGTTCCTGCGGAAGGGGGCACCGCCGACCCTCACGGAGTACGACGCCGCCTCGCGGACGCCGGGGACCTCGACGGAGGAGGTGATCCTGAACGGCGAGGACCTCTCCACCGGCACCTGGTACATGGGCGTCCTCTCGAGCCCGGCCACGACGTGGGGGCTCGAGTGGCACTTCGACGTCGTCCCGGCCGAGGTCGAAGGGATGGGCGCGACGGTCTACGACGGCGGCACGAGCTTCCGCGTGTGGGCGCCGAACGCGACCGGCGTGGCCGTGGCGTCGAGCTTCAACGGCTGGTCCCAGGGACTCGCCCAGCTCGCTGACGAGGGCAACGGACATTGGTCACTCGACTACCGCGACCTGCCGGCCGGCGAGCGGTACCGCTTCGTGCTCGACACGCCGAGCGGGCTGCTCTGGAAGAACGACCCGCGGGCGCGGCAGCTCGAGAGCTCCGTCGGCGCGGGCATCGTCATCGACCCGGACGCCTACGCCTGGCAGACCCAGGGCTACTCGAGCCCGGCCTGGAACGACCTCGTCATCTACGAGATGCACGTCGGCACGTTCTTCGACACGCCCGGCGGCGCACCCGGTGACTTCGCGAGCGTCGCCTCGCGCCTCGACTACCTCGTCGACCTCGGCGTCAGCGCGATCCAGGTGATGCCGATCTGGGAGTTCGCCGGCGACTTCTCGTGGGGCTACAACGGCGCCTACCCCTTCTCGGTCGAGTCGATCTACGGCGGCGTCGACCAGTTCAAGTACCTGGTGGACGAGGCGCACGCCCGCGGCATCGCGGTGTTCCTCGACGTGATCTACAACCACTGGGGCCCCAGCGACATGGACATGTGGCGGTTCGACGGCTGGAACGAGAACGGCTGGGGGGGCATCTACTTCTACAACGACGCGCGCGCCTTCACTCCGTGGGGTGACACCAAGCCCGACTACGGCCGCGGCGAGGTCCGCCAGTTCATCCGGGACAACGTGCTCTCGTGGCTGACCGAGTCCCGGGTCGACGGGCTGCGCTGGGACGGTACGTCGGTGATGCGCAAGGGCGCCCTGGGCGACGACCCCAGCGCGTGGTCCCTGATCCAGTGGATCAACGACGAGATCAACGCGACCCAGCCGTGGAAGATGCAGATCGCGGAGGACATGTTCGACGCTCCGAACGACTGGATCACCAAGGACACCGGGGCGGGCGGCGCCGGCTTCGACGGACAGTGGGACGCGCTCTTCGTCCACCCGGTGCGCGCCGCGTGCACCGAGCTCGACGACGACTACCGGAACATGTGGGCCGTGCGCGACGCGATCGCTCACCGCTACAACGGCGACGCCTTCGAGCGAGTGATCTACACCGAGTCCCACGACGAGGTGGCCAACGGCCGCTCGCGCCTGCCTGAGGAGATCTGGCCCGGCAACGCGGACAGCTACTGGTCGAAGAAGCGCTCGACACTCGGGGCGGCGATCGCGCTCACCTCGCCCGGCGTCCCGATGCTCTTCCAGGGCCAGGAGCTCCTCGAGGACGGCTACTTCCAGGACACCGACCCCGTCGACTGGACCAAGCTCACGTCCCACGCTGGCATCCACGCGATGTATCGGGACCTGATCCGGCTGCGACGCAACCTCGGCGGCGTGACTCAGGGGCTGAAGGGCCAGAACCTGAACGTCAGCCACGTCAACGACTGGGACAAGGTGATCGCCTTCCATCGCTGGGACCAGGGCGGGCCCGGCGACGACGTGATCGTCCTCAGCAACTTCCGCAATCAGGCTCGGACCAACTACCGGATCGGTCTGCCCCGTCCCGGCACCTGGAAGGTGCGCTTCAACAGCGACTGGGACGGCTACGACGCCGGCTTCTCGAACCACCCCTCCACGGATGTACAGACCGACGCGATCGCCTGGGACGGTATGGCCCAGAGCGCGAGCCTGTCCTTCGGTCCGTACACGACGTTGATCCTTTCTCAGTGACCCTTCCCATGAAGCGACTCTCTCTCCTCCTCGCGGCGTGCGCTCTCTCGCCGCTCGCTCACGGCCAGGCCTACGGCACCATCTGCTCCGAGACCTTCGAGTACCCCGTGGGTGGCCTCGGTGACGCGGCTGGCGGCACCGGCTGGAACGCCCCCTGGTACAGCGGCGCCAACCTCGACGACGCGCTCGTCACCTCGCCCGGCCTCGACGGCGTCGGTGAGAAGTGCACGACCCAGTTCTCGAACGCGGGCTCCTTCCGCATGCCCGAGACCGGTCCCCACCCGGACCTCGCGCCGAACTTCAACTTCGGCAGCGGCGACGGCGTGATGTGGATCACCTTCACCGCCGGGCGCGTGGCCGGCACGACCGACGACTATGGCGGGCTGAGCCTGATCACCCAGTTCGGCGGCGAGCACCTGTTCATCGGCGCGCCCTACCAGACCTACGAGTGGGGCATCGTCGACGTCGTCAGCGGCAACGTCATCACGGTCCCGGGTTCGAACATCGACCAGACCACGACCCTCGTGGTGCGGATCGGCTTCGCCCAGGGCGGCGACACGGTCGACCTGTGGATCGACCCGATCGACGCGCACCCGACCACCCCGTCGGACGCGAACTTCTCGGTCGCGGACTTCCAGTGGAACGAGGTCCGTCTGCAGTCCGGGGAGAACCAGGGAGGCTCGACCGGCTTCGAGTTCGACGCCATCCTCTTCGAGAAGGAGCTGCCGCTGATCGGCACCAACTACTGCAGCGCGGCTGCCAACTCGACCGGCGCGCCGGCGGCCATCGAGGCCATCGGGAGCGACATCGTCTCGGCCAACAGCGTGACCCTGCGCGCCGCGAGCATGCCGAACAACCAGTTCGGCATCTTCATCGTGGCGCCGGCCCAGGGCTTCATCCCGGGCCTCGGCGGGACGAGCAACGGCAACCTCTGCCTGAGCGGGTCCATCGGCCGTTACGTCGGACCGGGCCAGATCCTGGCCACGGGCATCGATGGCGGGTTCCAGCTCGACGTCGATCTCGCCGCGGTCCCGCAGGGCGGGGGAACGGTGGCGACGACGCCGGGGCAGACCTGGAACTTCCAGGCCTGGTACCGCGACGGTGTCGGCCTCGGCTCGAACCTGACCAACGGCGTCGAGGTCGTGTTCCAGTGATCGTCCCCGGGGCGTGAGCGCCCCGTGGACGCGACTCCGCGGCCGCCGACGACGTCGGCGGCCGCGGAGTTCTTTTTCGGGCCGCGCGGGCGCTTCGAAGGGGCGCGGCAGGGGCGGCGAGTGATCCAGGTTCCGGAGCTCCGGCCCCCGAGTGGCCACCGGCGTGGCGGGGCGCCGGACGCCGCGGACCTCGCCGAGCGAGCTCCGCCGCTCACCGGCCAGCGTTCATCGACCGGCGGGCCTCGTGGACTCAGCCCCCGTAGACGGCGCGGCGCAGGCGGGGCGGGATGTCGAAGTTGAACTCCCGGGCGCGCGACATGAACAGGCCGTAGAGGCGGTTCTCCCGGTCGATCCAGAAGTGGGTGTTGTGGTATCCAGCCCAGCCGAAGATGCCGTCGGGCGCACCTGAGCCCTCAGGTCCGGCGTCGTGGGCGACGAAGACGCTGAAGCCCATGCCGAAGCCCTCGGTCATCCCGGGGATCTGCTCGGTGGAGAGGGTCGTCATCTCCGCGAGGCTCTCCTCGGAGAGGACGCGCCGGCCGCGGAACACGCCGCCGCACGCGAGCATCTCGCAGAAGTTCGCGTAGTCGGCCATGCACGACACGAGACCCTCGCCGCCGAAGAACGCGCGGCTGCCAGGGTCGTAGTTCAGCTCGTCCAGGAAGCCCCGGCTGAACCCCTCGAGGGCGCCGGAGTTGATGTACAGCGGCTGGAAGCGCTCACGGCGATCCCCGCCGAGGTGGAAGCTGGTCTCGGTCATCCCCAGGGGCTCGAAGATCAGCTCCGCGAGGACGACGTCGAAGGACTTGCCGGTCACGACCTCCGCGAGGCAGCCGAGGATGGCCTGGTTGATCCCGTAGGCGTACTGGCTGCCGGGCTCGAACTCGACCGGGTGCGCAGCGGCGACCTCCGCGAACTCCGCGAGGTCGGCGAAGCGGGCCTGGTTGGTGGGGCTCGGCCGTTCGTGGAGCGAGGGCGTGCCCAGGGCGTAGTAGACGTACCCCGAGCGGTGCGTCATCAGGTGCCGGATGCGCAGGGGCTCCACGGCCGGGCGCGCTCCGTCTCCGTCCTTCACTTTCAGGTCGCCGAAGGCCGGGATGTACTTCGCCACGGGGTCGTCCCACTGGAGCAGGCCCTGCTCGTGCAGGAGCAGCATCGCCACGGTCGTGATCGGCTTGCTCATCGACCAGATCGGGAAGAGGGTGTCGTCCGTGATGGCCGCGTCCCCTTCGCGGCCGGAGTCCACCACGCCCTCGTACAGCACCTCGCCGTCGTGCCAGACGCGGGCCACGTTGCCGCCGGTGATGCGCTCCTCGATGAGCGCCTCCTGGACGGCGCGGACGTCCTGCGCGAGGGTCGCGCTCGTGGCCGACCCGGCCGGCGCCGCGATGTCCTGCGCCGCGCCGGGTCCGGCGCAGCCTGCGGGGATGGAGAGGAGAAGGAGAACGCCGGGGAGGATGGGTGAGAAGCGCATGGGGAGAGCATCTCCTCCGGCCGCGGCTCGTTCACCGCCCGTCTCCTCGAAAGCGGTCGGGCGTGGGGGATTCTCCTGAATCGGAGGCTGCCTGCGGGAGCCATCGATCGGGCCGTCACCGAGAGCCTCCTGCTCCTGGCTCGCGACCCCGAGCGGCACGGTGAGCTTCGGGCCCTCGCCAGGGAAGGAGAGAGGGAGTTCGACGAGGTGAAGAGCGCCGCCGAACGCCTTCTCCGCGGCCAGGACGAGGCGTCGATCGAGGGAGTGCTCGAGGATGCGTTCCTGAACGGCCTCCTCGACTCGGTCCCCTTCGACACGGTGGAGTTCGGGTCGGACGCACCCGGGGGCGGCGATCTGCACAGCGTCTACGCGTTGCCGGACGGGCGCGCGCTCGTCTGTTCGCTGGGTGACGGGTGGAGCGGCCCCTACGCGTCGGTGACGGCGGCCCTCGACCGATTCGAGTCATCGCTCATCGAGATCTGGCACTCGGACGACTTCAGCGACGATCTCGCGGCCGTGCCCGAGGACGTGGACTGCATCGAGATCGAGGGCGAGACCTACCACCGGTTCGAAGACCATTGGCGCACCAACGGGGTCGGCCCGATCTACGTCGAGTTCCGCGGGACCTGGATGAGCGAGGACGACGCGCTGAACGCCGAGAAGGAGGGGTCTTGAGGGGTCGGCCCCCGGTGGGGAGCTCGCGCGGGACGGCCGTCCGATCGGAGGGGGCCAGGGGAGGCTGAAGCGCCCTGGAGGGCGCTGGAGAGGCTGCATCGGAACAAAATCGTGTTCCGTGACCGATCGGCGAGGGCGGCCGCAATTGGGGGTACGAGTCCCAGCAGGCACGAACCCTCCGATCTCCCCGCCATGTCCGCCCACACCCTCGAGCGCACCCTTCGCGCACTCGCCATCACCGGCGCTCTCTCCGCCCTGGCCCACGCCGACCCCCAGACGGACGTGGTGACCCCCACGGGCTGGAGGTGGAACACCAACGTGAGCCTCGAGACGATCCAGGACCGCATCGCCGATGGGAACCGGCTGGTCGACATCGAGGTCGAGAGCACGGGACCGCTCCGGTTCAGCGCGGCCTTCGTCGCGAACCAGGGGGACCACGCGAAGACCTGGGCCTGGTACTACGGCCAGACCTACGCGCAGGTCCAGGCCCGGATGAACGAGAACAACGCGCGGCTCATCGACATCGAGCCGTACCGCACATCGAGCGGCATCCGCTACGCGATCGTGCTCATCCGGAACCAGGGGAGCGACTTCGCCTCGAGCCACGGATACGAGAGCAACCTCTCCTTCTCCCAGCTGCAGGACTGGTTCCAGAGCAACAGCGGGCGCCGGATCCTCGACATCCAGCCCTACTTCAACGGGGGAAACCAGCGCTACGCCTTCGCGTGGGTGTCGAACACCGGCAACACGCAGTCCGCGTGGTGGTGGTACGCCAACGTCTCGGCGGACGCGATCGCTGACCGCCTGGAGGAGAACAACGCCCGGCTGATCGATCTCGAGCCCCATGACGGGACCGGGTGCTTCAGCTGCCTGATGGTCCCCAGGGACGGGAACGCCTGGTTCTACTTCCGCAACATGGAGCTCGGGAACATCGACTTCCTGGCGAACCAGTACGCGTCCCGCATCATCGACATCGAACGCTACGAGACAGCCGGCGGGGCGACGCGCTACGCCATGGTCCTGCGGCGCAACGACAACGACCTCGCGGTCAATACGTCGATCGCGATGCGCTCCAGGCTCCCGTTCGACGCCTCGAGCGGGTTCCTGCTCCGGGAGTATCAGGGGACCGCGAGCACGGTCGCCGGCGTCCACGAGAACCGCGTCTTCGAGCCAGCGAGCCTGATGAAGATGGTTCACCTCTTCGCGACCGCTCGGCAGGTTCACCTCGGCGTCAACTCCTGGGGCAACCTGATGGTCGAGAACCAGGGCCTGAACGGGAGCTGCCCGACGGGTAGCAACCCGGCCGTCCGATCGCTGCGGTCCGTGGCGACGGACATGATGGCCACCAGCTCGAACACGGCCACGGAGGCGATTCGCTCCCGCTACGGCACCGCGCTGATCGAGAACGCGGCCCACGCCTTCGGGGCGGAGAACGTCGAGCTCAACCACACGATCGGCTGCTTTTGCGGGAGCACTCGCAACGAGGTCACCCTCCGCGACCTCGCCGACATGAACGAGTTCGCGATCGACGGCGTGCTCGGGAACGAGTTCGACGACTACCTCGACATCATGTCCAACGGCTCGGAGTTCGGGATGGGCAGCTTCGGAACGGTGACCACCATCAACGGCGAGCTGAGCGCCTCGACGCTGACTCCGACCGAGCAGAGCACGTTCATCGGGATGATGTACTTCGCCCACAAGGGCGGCTCGTACACCTGCAGCTCGAATCTCAACGAGGGGGAATTCCGCAGCCGCGGCGCCTACGTCCGTCTCCCCTTCCGGAGCGGCTGTGAGATCGAGCTCCGCGAGTACTTCATCGGAGCCTGGGTCAACGACGCCGACACGAGCGCCAACGCGAGCGACGCCGTCGGCGATGGCATCACGCGCCTCCTGCGGCATGTCATGAGGGACGCGCTCGAGTCCTGGGAGGACGCCACGTGCACGCCCTGGGTCAACTACGGCGACGTCACCGCGAACTCGACGGGGGAGGTCGCCACCTGCTGGGCCACGGGCAGCAACTTCGTCCGCGACGACGCCCTCACCATCAACAGCCGGCGTCTCCCGCCGAACACCTTCGCCTTCCTCCTGGTGGGCAGCCGGGAGGCCTTCATCGCCAATCCTGGCGGCAGCGCCGGCAACCTGTGCGTCGGAGGTCTCCTCGGCCGCTATCAGGAAGACATCCTGAGCACGGGAGCGATGGGGAGGCTGAACCTTGCCATCGACCTCGGCGCCATCCCGGGACCCTTCGGTGCCTACGAGGCCGAGAGCGGGACCCCGCTGTTCTTCCAGTGGTGGTACCGGGACGTCGATCCCGCCGCGGGCGGAGCCACCTCGAACTTCTCGAAGGCGCTGCGGGTCAATTTTCTCTGAGACCCGGTATTCGAGTGAGCGCCCGTGGGGGAAGTGGGGGGTGGCGAGAGCGGGCCGTTTCGCGACCGGCCTCGAGCCGGGAACCCTCACGTTCGGCCGGCCGAGGGTGCGCATGTGTCGCAGAATCGACCGCTATAGAGGGGCCGTAAACCCGCAAAGTCTCTCCTTGATCACAGGGTAAGCATGTGTATCGGCTGCCCAGAATGAAATTTCGTACGCTCGTTCGGCCGACCGCACACGGATCGACCCCGG
>CBFIJG010000028.1:0-36392 GCA_965662915.1 Planctomycetota bacterium
TCCGAGGGCCTGCCGCTCGCGCCGGGACGCGCCCCCTGACCGGGACGTCCGGCGCCCGCGGGCGGCCCGGCCTTCGGGAAGGACGCGGGGCGATCGGCCTCGGGCACGGGCGCCGGCTCGAAGTCGGCCGGCGGCGCGAGCGCCACGATCTGCCCCTCGGCAAGTCCTTCGAGGACGGTGACCCACTTGGAGTTGTCGAGGCCGATCTCGACCGCGGTGCGCTTCACCTCCCCACCGTCGATCGTGAAGGCCACCGTGTCGCCGCCGTCCATGAACACCGACTGGCGCGGGACGTAGTGAACGTCCTCGAGGTCCTCCACGAGGATCTCGACGCTGCACGACATGCCCGGACGCATCTCGGTGGTCGGAGCGAGGAGGCTGATGTCCGCCTTGTAGAGGCGCTGATTCGGGTTCGACCGCCAGCTGCCCGAGTCCGCCATCACCGCGACGAAGTCCACGCGCCCCTCGAAGGTGCTGCCCGGGAAGGCGTCGACGGTCACGAGGCAGGGCTGGCCCACCTGGATCTTCTTGAGCTTCGTCTCGTGGATGCTGGCCTTGACCGTCATCCCGCCGGCCCGCGGGATCGTGGCGATGTCCTGGCGCTCGCGGACCTCGTCGCCCTCCTCGATGGCGTCGCCGCTCCCCCAGCGGCTGCGCTCGCGGGCGTAGACCATCAGGCCAGCCTCCGGCGCGAAGATCTTGGACTTTGAGACCTGGCTGCGCAGCTCCGCGAGCTGAGCGCGCTCGCGCTCGAGCGTGTACTCGGAGGAGTCGCGCGCCGCCTCGAAGTCGGTGAGCCGCGCGGCGGCTTGCTTGCGCGTCTTGTCCACGTCCCGTCGCTTGGTGGCGACGTCGGCGCTGAGCTCGGCGAGCCGGCGGCGGTTGCCGTACTTGAGCTTGAGCGCGAGGTCGCGCTCGGCCTGCTCGAGCTGGATCTTCGCGCGCTTCTTCGCGAGCTGGTCCGTCTCGAGCTGGCTGCGCTGCAGGAAGCCCTCTCGCTCGAGCTCCACGCTCGCGTCGAGGGTCTGGATCGCGCGCGCGAGATCCTCCTGGCGCAGGGTGACGGTCTCCTGGGCGCTGGCGAGCTCGTTGAACCACTCACCGGCCTCACCCGCCTCGGCGTCGCCCACGTACTTCGCGAGGTCGAGCTCGGCGAGCTCCAGGGCCAGGATCGCCTGGGCGATGTCGCTCTCGTTCTGGATGACCTGGATCTCGTACTGCTCCTTGGCCTTCGTGAACGCGGCCTCGGCGTTCTTGACCTCGATCTCCTGGCGCACGAGCTCGTCCTCGAGCTGGGAGACGTCGAGCTCGCAGACGAGGTCGCCCGCCTCGAGCATGACCCCCTCCTCTGCGAGGAAGATGATCGTGGAGCGGCCCTCGACGTCGCACTTGAGCGTGATCGAGTCGGTGGCCTCCAGGTTCCCGCGCACGGTCTCGGAGATCCGCAGATCGCCCCGGCGGACCGGCGCGCCCTCGAGCTCCACCTCCTGCTCACCCTCGAGCAGCCGGTCGAAGAGTCCGAGCTGCCACGCGCCGACGAGCGCGGAGATCAGCACAAGCAGGATCACGATCACGTTGCCGCTCTCGCGGGCTCGCCTCTGCTTCCGGATGGGTGTCTTCATTTCGATCTCTCGTCTGGCGGAGCCGCGTCAGCGCAGGCTATGGAGCTGGGCCTCGAGGTCCGGGTCGACGAAGATGCCGCTCTCGTCGACGCGGAGGATCTCGAGCTGGAGCTGGAGCTCGTAGAGCGCCAGCTTGAAGCTGATACGGGCGGAGGTCGCCGCGTCGCGGACGCTGCGCAGCGCTTCCTGGGCCTCGAGGAGGTCGCGCGTGCTCGCGCGTCCGGCCTCGAGCTGGAGCTGGGCTCCGCGAGCGCGATCGACGGAGAGGTCCACCGCGTCGAGCTGGATACGCAGGGACTCGGCCGAATTGCGCGCCCGGCGCAGCGCGTCCCTCACGTCGATGGTCACCTGGTCGAGGAAGCGCTCGTAGCTCCGGCGTTCGTCCACCAGCGCGAGCTCGGCGCGCCGCCACGCGTTCCGCGCAGGCAGGAGGTCCACGGGGAGATCGAGATCCAGGCGAGCGCTGAGCTGCGCCTCCTCGGCGCGATGGCCGAACGGGCGACCCTCGTCGCTGCTTGAGTTGGCGGACGCGGACAGGCCGAGCCCCGCGCGCAGGGCGTCCCTCAGGATCGCCTCGCGCCGGACCGTGTCCTGGACCCGATCGAAGGCCGTCATCACGTCGAGCCGGTTCTCGATCGCGAAGGCCACGACCTCGTCGTCCTGGCCATCGAGCGTCTCGAGGAAGCGCAGCTCGTTCTCCGTGACGAGCCGCGCGAGGATCCCGTCCTCGAAGGTGAGATCCACCTGGATCGGCAGGCCGAGGAACACCTTGAAGAGGTCCAGCTGGCGATCGACGTTGCCCTGAAGGATGACCAGCTGGTTCTGGGAGCGGAGCTCCTCCTGGATGGCCTGGTCGGACTGAACGCGCGAGAGCTGGCCGGCCTCGTAGAGCGCCTTGTTCCTGCGGCTGAGCGACTGGAGGTTGCGGAAGTTCTCCGTCTCGTTCTTCTGCTGATCGAGGGACTGCTGGACCCGGTAGACGCGTCCGGCGACGTCGACCGCGAAGGTGCGACGGAACCGCTCGTAGCTGCGGACCGCGTAGACGAGATCTCGCTCGGTCTGGCGCAGCGGCTCGAGCGTGATGAGTCGCCCCGAGCCGCGCAGGAGCGGCTGGGTGATGCTGACACCGGCGTTGCTGATCGCGTCCCAGCCGTCGCCGGTGGAGACGAAGCGGAAGAGGTCCGCGCCGAGGCTCGCGAGGATCGTGGCGCCCGAGCCGAGCACGCGCGTGACCGAGGCTCCGAAGCCAGCGTCCGCGGCGACCAGGTCCCCGCCCGCGTCACCGTTGACGGCCGCGACGCCGTCCGCGTTGTAGCGGTAGCCGAATCGCCACTCCTCCTCCGCGAGGGAGAGTGCGGAGGTGTAGAGGGACTCCTTCTGGCGCTGGACCAACTCGGAGTTCTGCTCTGCGACCCCCATGGCCCCGACCTCGTTGATGGGGCCGATGGCGTCGAGGGCTCCGGCCAGGACCTCGTCGCGCAGGGTCAGGAGCTCGCCGGTCGTCTCGTCCCGGCCGAAAGCCTCGGTCGCGGCCGGGAGCGCGAAGGGGCCCCGGTCCCCGAAGAGCCTCTCGCGGCGCGCGTCGATGAGCGCGAAGGCGTCCCGGTCCGCGCGATCCCGGAGCTCGTCGGGTGAGTAGCACGCAGCTCCGGCAGCAGCCACTGCGAGCACGAAGCTCCTCGCGGCGACGAGGCCACGGATCGCCGCCGGTGCGCGCCGGGAGCTCGCAGAGGAGTGGGGCTGGGGGGAGTGCACGCCGTTTCGTGATCTCTGGCAGGCCGGCAGCCCTCGGCGTTGCCGGGGCTGCCTGGAGAGCGCGTGACCGGTCCGATCAGGACCCGCGCGGGAAGGCTCGGTCGCCGCAGCGGCCCCCGCGGAGGCCCACTTCGGGCAACCAGTCTCCGCGCCGCCGCACGGATTTCGAGCCGAAATCGCGCGCGGATTCGCATGTCCCGCAGCCCTTTACGCCCGCCTGACGGCGATCACGGACGCTTCGCGTCGCGCCCGGTGGACCGTCGCTCGATCCGCCCGCCCCGCAGCGCATCGAGGACCCGCTCGTGGTTGGCCCTGACCGGGACGCGCCAGCGCCCGGCGAGCCTCGCGGCGACCGCCTCCTCGGCGGGGCTCCAGACGCGACCTCCCAGCCGGATTGCACCATCCTCACCGGGGCTCCCGAGGCCGAGGAGCTCGGTCCCGTCGGCTCGGAGCACTCTCGGACCGCCTGGCCCCTCGCTGACGCGCACGTCGATGACCGCGGCCGTGGCGGGGTCCACGAGGCCGAGCTCTTCACCCTGTCGCAGCAGCCCTCGCTCGAGCCGATCGAGGAGCTCCAGGGCGCCCATCGCCGGTGGGAGGTTCTCGGGCGTCCGACCGAGGGTTCCGTGGGTCGGCCGTCGCCAGCCGTAGCCCTTGGTGGTCGATGCACCGGTCCGCGTGTCCCACTCGGCCACCCAGGTCCGGGCGCCGTTCGCCCGCAGCTCGCGGAACACCAGACGTCGCCTCGTCCCCTCGACCTCCTCAGTCTGGAGGAGGCGCACTCCGCCGGACGGGAAGACCACTTCGCGCTGGTGCACGATCCGCGCGAGCCCGCGGACGACCTCGCACGAGGCGACGCCGCGTTCGACCCCGTCCGCGTCACGCAGGACGAGGGCGCGGCCGTCGCTGATCCGGGCCGCGAGGAGGCCGCGCGAGAGCGACCGGAGGGGTCCTTCGAGCCCTCGATGGGCCACGGGCTGTGCCTGGACCGGGACCAGGGCGAGTGCCAGGGGAAGGAGCGCCGAGAGCATGGCGCTCGAACTATCGGCCGGATCCGCTCCCGCCTTGAGGCACCCGCAGGAGGTAGACGGAGGCCCCTTCGGCGCGGCGCAGGAGATCAGCCTCCAGCCGCGCCAGCTCGATCGGGCGGCCTCCCCCGTCGAGGCGCCCCAGGCGCCTGTGATCCGCGTCCGTGAGCACGAAGACGAGCGGGAGCCCCCCCTCCGCACTGGCCCTGAGGACGCGCTCGAGCCTCGGCTCGAAGGCGCTCCGATCCGACGTGAACAAGGCCTCCAGGGTCTCGGACCTGAGCGCCCAGTCGTCCCCCTGCTTCGCCTCGCTCCAGGCAGCGGCGTCCGCGAAACGCCGGTCCTGTCGCGCGCCGGGCGGAGCGAGCCCGCTCACCCACAGCGGGAGACCGGAGGCGAGGGGCGCGAGTGAGGGCCGGTCGGGCCGCGCCTCCCCCCTCGGCCGGACCACCAGCGCGGCTCCCTCCGGGATCTCGTGACCACGCGCCCCCCGGATCCAGGCGAGCGCCCGCGACACCGCGAGGATCTCCGCGTCGGCCGGCCCGGACATCACGAGCCCTTCGAGTCCGTCCCTGACGGCGACGGCGTCCCCGAGCCCGGGGCGGTGGAGTCCGCGCGGCGCCGCGATGACGCACGCGACCGCCGCCGCGCCCAGGACGAGGGCCCGAGCGCGGCCTGCGCTCGCGGAGTGCAGCGTGGTCGCGAGAGCGACGGAGAGCACCAGGGAGGGCAGCGCTGTCCGATGCATGGCGTCGACCTCGCCTGCGCGCGGAGACTCCCACGCGACGAGCCCGAGCCACGCCGCCGCCAGCAGCGCGACGAAGGTCCAGCCGCGCGCTGTCCTGCCGTCCCCCGACGAGCTCTCACCCGGTGAGGATCGCAGTGCGCCCGCGAGCCCCGCGACCAGCATGGGGACGAGGAGGGCCGCCGCCGCGAAGGCGAGGGCGGTCGACTCCCCGAAGGGTCCCTCGAAGCCGAGCCCGCCGCGCTTGAACGGCTCGAAGGCGAAGCCGCCGAAGGCACGCCCCTGGAGCAGCCCGGGGAGCGCAGCGCTCGCGGCCACGAGGGCGAGGCCCGGGCGCCGGTGGAGGGACGCCGCGGCGGCCATGGCCGCCGCGGACGCCGCGCCTGCCAGGGGATGCACGATGATCAGGCCGAGGATGCACGCCCCGAGGAGCGCCGGCCAGGGCGCTGCTCCGGAGCGGAGCGCGTGCAGCCCGCTCAGGAGGACCCCTGCCCCGAAGGCCCAGCTCAGCGCCTCGGCGGGATCGATCGCGCCGACGCCCTGCAGCTCGACGAGGAGCGGATCGCGGGTCGCAGGAAGCGCTAGGAGCGCCACCACGACGGCCAACAGGTCACGAGCACCGGCGAGGCGCGGGCTCGACTCCCGGGCCAGCGCCGCGCAGGAGAGGTAGGCCGCGCATCCCACGAGCACCGCCGCCCAGCCCGCGATCAAGGGCGCCACGAACGAGGGCTGCGTGCCGATGCTGCCAGCGAGGACGGCGACCATCGAGGAGACCGCGGGGCGCAGGTCGAGAGGTCCCCCGGCGAACCAGGGCGATTCGAGCCCGCGGCCCGCGAGCCAGCCGTCCGCGACGGTCGCGGCGACCACGCCCCCACCGTCAGCGAGCCGCGCCGCCGAGCCCGCGGCGCCCCAGCCGTCGAGGACCAACGCGATCGCCGCGGCGAGGGAGAGCAGCACCGCGGCCGACTCCTGTCGGCCCGGAGCCGCCGTCCGCACGGGCGAGCGCAGGCCCAGGAGCGCGAGCGCGCCGCCGCTCGCGAGGGCGCCGGCGAGAGCGGCTCGCGGTGCGAGCCCCGCGCCGAGGTGAAGCGCGGCGAAGAGCGCAGCGATCACGAGCGGCGAGAGCAGGCTGGAGAAGAGCGCGAGCTTGAGCCGAGAGGGTTCGACGGGCGTGACCGCAAGGAGCGGGCCGAGGGCGGCGCCTCCACCGAGAATCACGGGGAGCGCGAGGAGCCCCCGCCAACCCGCGCCGATGTCCGCGAGCACGAGTCCTCCGGCCAGCGCTCCGCAGAGCGCCTGCAGCTGGAGCGTCCGCCCCATGGTCCGCCCCGTCTCGCGGCCTACCTCGCCCACGTCGGAACCTCGACGCCGATCCCGAGCCTGTCACGCACCCAGAACTCGAAGACCAGGGTGATCAGGCCCACCATCAGCAGGTTGAGCAGGACGCCAGCGCGCGCCATCTTCGGCACCGGGATCCGGCGCGTGGCGAAGACCACGGCGTTGGGCGGCGTCGCGACCGGCATCATGAAGGCCGCCGAGGCGGCGATGGTGGCGGGGAGCATGACCAGGAGCGGGTCCACGCCGGCCTGGACAGCCGCGGCCGCCATCACCGGGAGCAGTACGTTGGTCGTCGCGGTGTTCGAGGTGACCTCGGTGAGCAGGCTGACGAAGAGCGCCACGAGGGCGACGACGCTCCAGGCCGGAAGCCCCTCGATCAGCGGCCCGACCATCCCCCCGATCACGGCGTCGAGGCCGGACACCTTGAAACCCTGCGCCAGGCAGAAGCCGCCGCCGAGGAGCAGGAGGACCTCCCAGGGGAGCCGCGCAGCCGTCCTCCAATCCATCAGATAACGGCGGCCATCCTCCTCCAGGGGCGCGCCATCAGCGCTCCGTGCGCCCGACGGCAGCACGAACAGCAGCACCGCCATGAGGATCGCGACCGTCGCGTCGCTGATGTCGTTCTTGTGCTGGGCGTACCACGCCGCGTCGGCCGCCTCGGGCCCGAGCAGCAGACGCGACCATCCGGGGATGACCACCGACCCGATACGGACGTCGGCGCGGAAGACCCAGAGCAGCGCCGTGACCGCGAAGACGGCCGCCATCCGGCGTTCCGGCGTTGTCATCGGTCCGAGCGCCGCGCGCTCCTCGGCGACGGCCTCGGCCGCGCCGCCGGAGCGCGGATCCGAGAACCGGTAGACGACGCGCGTCAGCAGCAGCCAGGCCAGCGGGACGAACAGCAGCGGGAGCGGCGCGAAGCAGACCAACCACTCGCCGAAGGTGAACTTGGGGCCCTCGGGGAACAGGTCCGCGAACTGGCCGAGGAACACCTGGTTCGGAGCGGTCCCGACGGGAGTCCCCATCCCGCCCACCGACGAGGCGTAAGCGACTCCCAGGAGCAGACACCAGGCGAAGCGCGGATCCGCCCCGCCCGCGCCGTCCTCCTCGTCCGCGCGGGCGAGGACGGCGCCCACGACCGGCAGCATCAGGAGCGTCGTCGCGGTGTTGTTGATCCACATGGACAGGAACGCCGACGCCGCCATGAATCCGAGCACCAGCCGCCGGCGCGAGGAGCCGACTGTCTGGACGACGAAGAGCGCGATCCGCCGGTGCACCCCCCATCGCTCGAGGCCGAGGGCCACGACGAAGGCCCCGAGGAAGAGCAGCACGAGGTCGTCCAGGTAGATCGGCGCCACCTCCTTCGACGGCATGACCCCGAGGAGCGGAAACAGCACCGCCGGGAGGAGCGATGCCGCTCCCACCGGGACGGCGACCGTGAGCCAGAGGGCCGCGGTCAACGCCGTCGTGGCGGCGACCCGACGCTGGAGTGGATCGAGACCGGGCCAGAAGAGGAGCGCGATGAAGAGCGCGACTCCGAGGAGGAGACCGGCTCGCCGCGCCCGCGGGCCGCTGCGCTCGCTCGCCGCCGGATCCGTCGGATCGCCGCCGGCCCCGCCCGTCGAGTTCACGGGGTGTCCTCCGGCTCGGCCGATCCGACGCTGGCCCGCAGCCAGGCGAGGTAGCGCGCCTCGACGTGCGCCGGCTCGAGCGCAACGACCTCGGGGGTGTCGTAGGAGTGCAGCTCCAGGATCCGCGCCTCGAGCGCGGGGAGCGCGGATCTCGTCGTCTTCACGAGCGCGAGGACCTCGGCGTCGTCCTGCACCGCACCCTCCCAGGAATAGAGGCTGCGGATCCCCGGGACGAGGTTCGCGCACGCGGCGTGGCGCTCGCCGACGAGCGCGCGGCAGACCTCGGCGGCCACCTCGTCGGACGGGAAGGTGACCAGCACCACGAGGGGGTCGTCGGGGGCAGGCATCGGATCACTTCCCGAGCGCCAGACGCCGCGCGAGGATCTCGCTCAGGGCGCCCGTCGCGAGGATCTTGTCCATCGTCGCCCGGTAGTCGTAGGGCACGCGGTGCCAGGTCACCGAGCCCTCTGAGAGGACCGCGTAGCACGCGCGGTTGTCGCCGTCCCGCGGCTGGCCGACGGATCCGACGTTGACGATCCTCTTCTCTCCCTCCGGCAGGTCGATCGTGAGCTCATCGGCACCCTCGAGCCCGACGAAGCGCATGTCCTCGGAGTGAGCCCCGGGGTGGTGCGTGTGGCCGCAGAGGGTGACCCCGTCGAACGAGTCGAAGATCGCGCGCAGCTTGCTCGGGTTCAGGAATCCGTCCGTCGACAGGACGTACTCCCGCACCGGATCCCGCGTCGATCCGTGCACGAAGGTGAAGCGATCGATGGTGTGGGAATGTGGCAGGTCGCGCAGCCAGCGCCAGCGCCCCTTCGTCTCCGAGCCGCTCCACCAGCGCGGTCGGAGCTGGCTCCGCGTCCAGTCGATGGCGCTCTTCGCGTGCGGGTTGAAGTCGGCTGCGTCGTGGAACAGCGCCTCGTCGTGGTTCCCCATCACCGTGATCTCGGCATGGCCCCTCACGAGATCAACACAGTGCTGCGGATCGGGGCCGTAGCCGACGACGTCCCCCAGGCAGATCATCGTCTGGATCCCCTGGGCACGAACATGGGCGAAGACCGCGTCGAGGGCCTCCTTGTTCGAGTGCAGGTCGGAGATGATCGCGAGCTTCACGGGCGGGATCGATTCTCTCGAGGCCGGCCCGGGCCTCAGGCGCTCGCCTCTTCCGCAGGGGATCCCTCATCGCCCATCTGAGCGAGCGCCGCATCCACGAGCGCCTGCGTGGCGGCCGCGATGTCGCGTTCGAGGGTGGCTCCCGCCGCCTTCAAATGCCCGCCCCCACCGAATCCGGCGGCGAGTCGCTGCGCGTCGAAGGCGCCCTTGGAACGCGCAGAGAGCTTGCAGCGCGTCGGTTCGATGGCCCGCAGGACCAGCGCCACCTCGACCGATTCGATCGACCGGAGCACGTCGAGCAACACGTCGCCGTCCACATCGAGCGGTGTGCCGTCCGGCTGCAGCGGAAGATCGACCACGGCGAGCTTCCCCTCGGCGTAGTAGGACGTGCGCGCGAGCGCCGCGCTGAGCGCGCGCGTGTGGAATCGGTCCTGACGCTGGAAGAGCCCCCTGTAGACCGCCGCCGGCTGGACGCCTCGCTCCACGAGCTCCGCTGCAAGGAGCATCGTCTCGACGTCGGTGTTCGAGTAACGGAACCACCCCGTGTCCATCACGAGCGTGGTGTACAGCGCCACCGCGGTCTCGTCGTCGATCGGAGCTCCGAGCTCAGCCCCGATGCGGCGGACGAGGACCCCGGTCGCTGAAGCTTTCGTGTCGACGAAGGCCGCGTCCCACCACGCTTCGCCGTCGTGGAGATGATGATCGATCACGACCTTCTTGGAAGAAGCCGCCCGGAGGCGCTCCGCGAGCGAGCCCGTCCGCGAGAGGTCCCCACCGTCGAGGATCACGGCGACGTCGTGCTCCGGCAGCGGGCCGCCAGCGTCGACGATGAATCGAGCGCCACTGACGACCTCGCTGAGACGCTCCTCAGGCGGATCGGGATTGATCACGAAGCACTCCACGCCGAGCGCCGTGAGCATCCTCGCGAGAGCAGCTTGGGAGCCAACGCAGTCCCCGTCCGGCCGCTCGTGGCCGGTCAGGAGCAGGGTCTTCGCCGACGCGAGCATCTCCACGGCGGCGCGCTGCGCATCGGTCAGAGGCGGCGGCTTGAATTCGATCATCGTTTGGAGCGCTCTTCGCGCCGACAAAGGATAGTGAATGAGGAGTGGGGTTCCTCACCGCAGCGTGATCCCGTTCCGAGGCCGGGCGCGACAATGGGACAGACTAGGACTGCGGGAGACACGCGAGTGAGGTCGGGACGGCTTCAGTTCTCCACGGAGTGGACGACACGTCCCGCCACGAACGCCTCCGTGACGCGGCCGAGCGGGTCGAGGAGTTCGGCGACTTCCCGCAGAGGGGCCGCCCCCGGAAGGACGTGGCGCACGATGTCCGCAGCTGCGCCGACCTCCAGGCGGCCTGTGACCTCGGGCCACGGGAGCCACGCCGCCGCGATCTCGGTCACGACGCGCCAGGCCTCCTCGGCCCCGATACCGAGCGACTGCACAGCGAGCCGCGCCTCGCGGGTCATGTCGAGCGCCGCGTTGCTCCCCAGGGAGTCGGTGCCGAGGAGCACCGGGACACCGGCGTCCCGATAGGCCGCGTATGGGAAGGGACCACGGCCGAAGTACCGGTGGCTCCCGGGACAGTGAACGACGGCCGCGCCGTGCTCCCGCAGAAGGTCGAGTTCGCCGCCCGCCGGGTGATTCCCATGGACGAGGAGCGCACCGGAGAGGGCGCCAGCGCGCGCGAGGCGCTCCGCGCCCGAGCAGCGCGGCGACGGCCCGAGCCAGGACGCGAAGGGGCCGTCACCGTGGAGGAGCCATCGGACCTCCTCGGCCGTCTCCGACCAGTGCACCGTGCTGAGGAGCCCCACGGAACCACCGACTCGACGGCCGACCGCCGCGAGGAGCTCATCTCCGACGGTGTGAGCGCCGTGCGGTGAGACGCCGTCGACGACGAAGGAGGTGGGCGTCGCGCCGGGGTCGACGAGTCGCTCCAGTTCCGCGAGACAATGGGCGGTCCGGCCATCGGATCCGGCGGGGGATGCGTCGAGCAGCTCACGGCAGCGGACCACCCGGGGCGTCCTGGTCGGAAGCTCCCGCGCGCTCCAGCCCGTGGAGTCCACGTCGATGATCGACGTCGTCCCCGTCGCGACGGCGCGCTCGACGCTCTGCGAGAGGCCGCGCCGGCGCTCCTCCTCGCCCCAGGCCGCGCGCGCCGCGATCACCTCTCCGACCCAGCCGACGAACCCCCCACCGCTGGCGTCGCTCGCCCCCTCTCCGAGCTCGGCGAGGCCGCCGAGGTCGAGGTGCGCGTGGGCATTGACGAGGCCGGCCGTCAGCACGGAGGCCCGCTCCATCCCGGTCAGCGACTCGCAGGGACGCACCTCGGAGATCACCCCGCGTTCGTCCCAGCGGACCTCCGAGGGGCCGAGCACCTCCCCCGCGTGGACGACGACCGAGCCTGCGCGCGCGACGGAACGTCGGTCGGTGCTTGGCTCGGTCATCACTTCGGTGCGGTCGTCAAACGGAGCGAGCGCCCCGGAGCGCGTGGCTCCGGGGCGCTCGCCGTGGTCGCCGAACGGAGCCAGATGGCCCCGGCGGGCATCACTCCGGCTGGGCGCGGATCGCCAGGTTGTCGACGCCGAGGACCAGCTCGTTCCGCAGGATGAGGCCCGGTTGGTCGGCCCCGGAGTTGGTCGCGTCGAAGATGATGCAGTAGCGGATCATGTTGACCGTGTACTCCACGTTGTCCGCCGTGAGCACCTCGTTGAGGTCGGACGGGTGCGACACCCAGGGGGTCACCGATTCGAGCGCGACGATTCCGCCCTGCGGGTCGGCGAGGTCGATGTCGCACTTGTCGATACCCAGCGCCGGATCATCGAGGTCCGCGACCAGCGCACGCGCGCCCTGGAAGCGAACAACGATCGGCGACGCGGCCTCGGTTCCCTGGAGGTCGAAGCCGAGCAGGTTGCCGTACTGGTCCTCCCACGACGTCTGGAACTGGGCGTTGGTGCCGCGATACGGGCGGAGGATGTTATCGCTCCCGCCGTTGATGACGATGTCCATCGTCCAACCCATGTCCTCGACAGCGGTCCCCGAGTCCTCCGGGAACTCGAGGGAGACGAAGCTGCCCACCGGGCGGATCCAGCAGGAGGTTCCGCCGCTCAGGGAATCCGGGCGGACGAAGCCGACCGAGGTCGCGTCGAAGAAGTTCGGCGCATAGCTGAAGAAGTCCAGCGAGCCCGCGACGTTGCCCGAATCGAAGGGCTGGATCCGGGCCGCGAGCGAGTTGAAGCTCACGAGGCCGGAGTCGTCGTTGTCCTCGATCCGCACCAGGCCGGGGCTGCCGTCACCGCCGCGGGTGATCGTCGCCATGCTGTTGAGGCTCCAGGGGGCCGCGCCTCCCATGCCGCCGAGGACGCTGATCCGCGCGTTGCCGCCGAGGTCGACGTTGTTCGCGCGAATACGGATCGCGCCGCCGGAGCCGCCGCCGCCGGGGACGGCGAAGGAGCCCGCGTTGTTCGGGAGGATCGACGTGGCGCTCGCCCCGTCACCGCCGGAGACGTCGATGGTGCCGTCGAGCTCGAAGGAGCGGCCCATCGTGAACTCCACGGCGCCGCCGCCGCCTCCACCCTGGGCGCCGCTGTGGTCGAGCCAGCGGTCGTAGTTGGAGAACATGAATGTCGTGAGGTCCGTCAGGCACTGATCGGGGGTCGGGCCGGGCGCGCCACCGTTGTGCGAGTTCACTCGCGAACCATAGGGGTGGTTGCCGCCGCCGCCGCCGCCGGCCCCCCCCTGGAGGTTGCCGTCCTGCCAGCGCAGGATGCGTCGGACGTAGCCGGTGTTGCCCACGGCGGGCGGAGCCAGACCGAGGCCTGCGTTCGAGCCACCGGCCGTGCTCTGACCGATCACCGGACGCCCGGCGGGGCTCTCGGTGACGGCGAGGCCGATGGGGATGGCCGCGCCTTCGCCGCCGTCCATGGCGTACGCGCCTCCGGCGCCGGGGCTCGCGATCATCTGGATCAGGCAGCGGGTTCCATCGCTCGGGGTCAGCGGGTCACCAGCGACGTTGAACCCCGTGTCTCCGAGGGTCATCTGGGTGCCGTCGCTCTGCGCGACGACATCCGTGGGAAGCGCGTTCGGGAAGCCGTCGCCGCCGTTGCCGCCGCCGATCAGGCCGCCGCCGACGCCTTCGCCGGCGAGACCGTCTCGATTCGCGCCCGGGTTCTCCACGGCGCTACCGAACTGGAGGCTCAGGAACTGGGGGACATCCGAGCCGAGGTTGGAACGGTCCGCGCCGAGGCCGCCGGCGCCGCCGCCGGGCCCACCGGGCGCCGCCACCACGTCGCCCATCTGCGGAGCGATGATGAGGGAGTCGTGCTCGGCGGGCGAGGTTCCGGAGAGGTCGACGATCGCGTTGGGGCCGATCACGCAGGAGCCCCGCACCAGGACGCGAGCGGGGTTGGACCCCTCGAAGACGAGCCGGCCGCCCGGCTCGACGATGAGCTTGGAGAACTCGAAGACGCCGTCGGTGACGGTGAGACTCGACGGGTAGTTCGCCCCGCTGCCGTTGCCGATCACGTCGATCTGGCTCACGCCAGCGAACTGCGGGAAGGACTGGGAATCGGTGTTGATCGTGACGGTGTCACCCTCGAGCACGCGGAGCTCGCCGTGGCGACCCGAGCCGCCGCTGACGCCCGGGGCGAGGATGCCGTCGGCCCAGATGGCTCCCGTTGCGTTCTGGTCCTCGAAGTCGGTCCCCTCGAAGTCCTCGCCGCCGTCGGGCAGGATGAGCTGGTCGAAGAGGATGACCTCGGGGATGCCCGCGAGGATGCCGCCGCCGGTCTCGACGGTCACCGGGTTGCCGGCCGCGTCGGTGACCTCGGTCGGGATCCTCACGACCAGCAGACTCGGGTTGAGGGGGTCACTGCCGGCGGAGGGGATCGTGCCGACGGGGGTGAACACGAGTGAGGTGGTCAGGGAGATCTCGTCGACGAAGACCTCGAAGCTGCCGGGAATGTCGAAGCGCTCGGAGCCGGCGGTCGCCAGGGAACCGTCGCGGTCGAACTGGACCCGGATGAAGGGCGAGAGGCCCGTGCTGTTGTCCGCGACCGTCGGCAGGAACATCAGCTCGTTGAAGGCGAAGTACACCTTGCTGAATCGCGAGACGTCGACGGCGGGGTTGCCGTTCTCGTCCTGGATGGGCCGACGCTCGGTCGTGAGCGGCTCGTCGTTCACGTCGAAGCTGGTGACGACGTCGACCTCCACGCCGACCACCGGGTTGCCCGGAACGATGTCCGCGATGCCCTCGGTCGTCTGGACCGAGCAAGCGAGCCGCGAGCGGTTCGCGTTCCCCGAGACGCTCCGGATGAACGGACCCGAGTCGCCCTGGTTCGCCCCGGGGATCAGGATCTCGTAGGTCTGGTTCGGCTCGAACGCGAACGAGATACCCCCGTTGTTGAACGCGATCGAGGGCCGGAAGATGACGCGGCGCTGATCGAGCGGATCGATCAAGCGCAGACCGTCGGGCGCCGTGCCGTTGGCCGTGTTGATCACCTGGAGGCTCGAGGGGGTCACCGAGGTCGGATCGATCGGCTCCGAGAACAGGATCGAGATCTCCTGGTTCTCGGTGACGTTGACCACCGCGCAGGTCACCACGCGGCCGTCGGCGCCGTCGGTGCAACCGATGGAGCAGGAGCGGATGAACAGGTCACCCGAGAACTCCGACGAGGAGGAGCCGCTGCAGGCGCTGAGGGCGGCGAGGCCGAGCGCGGCAAGGAGCGTGGTGCTCTGGCCGAGGGTTCCGTTCGTGGTCCGAGGGGCTGCGGCGAAACGCATCGATTGCATAGGGGATGGATTGGGTCGGGTGCAGGGAACGCCAGGGCCCGTCACGACGTGACCGGAGACCATCGCCGCTGAAGGGCGAGGGCCGGGCTGGGGGGGGGTGGGGAGGCGTCCGAGCGGCCTAGACCGATGGAGGGCCGGCGTCACCGATCGGGTGCGCCGACGTTCGGGGTCCGACATTGTGTGTCCCGCCCGTGGGCTTTGCCAAGTCCCTTGTCCCCCGGCTGCCGACTGCGGGGTAGTGTCCCCCCGCAGCGCGCTCGGTGCCCGGTCCGCCGGGCCCCTGCGCGTGGCGCCGTACGGCTTCCCCGATGACCACAGCCCGCCTCCGATCGCCCTTCTCGTCCGAGCCAGGGCTTGCAGCAACGTGTCGTGCGACATCGCACGCCCCCACGATCGCTTTCGCGCTCGCGGCCCTCGCCTGGACGGCGAGCTGCGACGGCAGCGCCACGCCACCTCCGAGCACGGCCGCGGCGGCTCCAGGCCCACAGGAGGGAGGCCTGGCTCCCTCGTTGGAGGGCCTCGACCAGGGCATGCGCCGGGACAACCCGCTCCCCCCCCCGGAGCTGGAAATCACGGAGGACGACATCATGGAGCCCCTCGTGGGCACCCCCACCCTCTCGGAGGCGGCCATCGAGATCGTCGACGACGAGATCCTGCCCCCGGACCTGAACCTCTCGGCTGGCGCGCGGAAGGAGATCCTCGACCTCCTGAGGGCGATGCAGCCCCTGAAGGAGTCGCTGACGAGCGACCACCACGACCGCCAGTACATCCTGAACCGCCAGCGCGTCGAACGGCTCGAGCGTGAGGACCGGCTGGATGTCGGCTGGGCCGCACTGCACGCCTTCACCAACTATCCCGCGCGGGACGCAGTCCTCAAGAACCGGCTCCTGCGCATCGGTGCGCGCGTGTCCCCGGTGGAGGCGCGCAACCTGCTCGTCGAGTTGACCTTCAACTACGGCTACCCCATCGAGGACCGCACCTCGGCCCTCGAGTTCCTCCCGGAGGTCGACCCGGCCGCCGTCTTCGAAGGCGCGCCGGCGATCCTCGAGCGCGAAGGTCGCAAGACTCAGACGGCGCCGGAGGACGAGTTCTTCGTCGCCGCGTGGCTGAAGGCGTGCGAGGTGGCCGGCGAGGACCCCGTCCCCATGATGTCGAGCGTCGCGGTCAACTTCGCCCTCGACCCCGTGGCTCGCTACTCCGCGGTCGAAGCGCTCCAGGCCCACGCGGACGTGCCGCTCGCCCGGGCGACCCTCGAGCAGGTCCTCGTCGAGTCCACCGGCGACGGGTACATACGGCGCAAGGCGGCCCAGTCGATCCTCGGCGGGTACTCCCGCGAGGAAGCATGCAGCATCCTCACCCAGGTGCGCTCGCGAGAGGCCGACGTGAACTTCGCGCGGTTCCTGGACGACATGGTCCAGACGAACTGCCGCTGAGCAGGGCATGACCGCCCCGCACGACGCGCCCGCGCTCGCGGGGCTGGCCGACTCCCATTGCCATCTCAACGCGGCCGCGTTCGACAGGGACCGCGCGGCGGTCATCGCGCGCGCGCAGGCCGTGGGCGTGGAGACGATGATCGTCGTCGGACTCGACCCCGAGAGCTCCGAACGCGCCATGAGCCTCGCGCGCCTTCACGACGGCGCGGGGCTCGCGGCGACCGCTGGGCTCCACCCCCACGAGGCCGGACGATTCGACGGCGAGATTCGCGAGTCGCTCGAAGAGCTCTGCGCGCGCGGGGAGTGCTGCGCCGTCGGAGAGACGGGGCTCGACTGGTTCAAGGACTGGGCCCCGCGTACCGACCAGCTCGAAGCGTTCCGCTGGCAGCTCGCGCTCGCGCGGCGACTCGACAAGCCTGTGGTGATCCACTCGCGCGACGCCCACGAGGACACGCTGCGCCTGGTCGAGGAGGCGAAGGGGGTCCGCGGGGTGATGCATTGCTTCTCCTACGGCCCGGCCGAGATGGAGCTCTATCTCGACGCGGGCCTGTCGATCTCGTTCAGCGGGAACGTCACGTACCGGACGGCCGACTCGATCCGCGCCGCGGCCGCTAGCTGCCCGGCAGATCGCCTGCTCGTCGAGACCGATGCGCCCTACCTCGCACCGCTCCCCCATCGCCGCGAGCGCGCCGAGCCTGCGCACGTCGCTTCGACTCTGCGCAGAGTGGCCGAGGCGCGCGGCGAAGACCCCGCCGTGCTCGCCGCCCGGGCCGGCGAGAACACCCGGCGCCTCTTCGGACTCTCCACCGCGAAGTAGGCGCTCGAACGTGCGAGCGCCCCGCGTTCCTCGAGGGAACGCGGGGCGCCGCGTGCGGCCGCGGAGCGGCCGAGGGGATCCTGGCTCAGGATCAGTTGCCGACCGGCGTCCAGACGCCGGCCTGGGCGTTGAGCCCCGCGACGGCGAGGCCGAGCTCGGCGCCGATGTCGGACGCGACGCTGAAGGCCGCGTCATCCGCAGGGATCGTCTGGGTGCCGTTGTAGCTGGTCGCCGCGACGTTGTTCAGGGTCGCGATGACGTCACCGGCCTGGTTGATGAAGAAGGCGCGGTTGCCGGTCTTCGTACGCTGCACGGGCCAGGCGTAGCAGCACCACATGATCTCGGCGTTCGACGAGCCCGGAAGGCCGGCCGGGTTGCCGCCGGTCGCGGCCTCGGCGACGAAGCCGATCGGACGCGCGGGAGTGTCGTCCGGCAGGAGCATCTTGTAGTAGTAGCCCTGACGCTCGACGATGCCGTCAGCACCGTCGGTGACGACGTTGCCGAAGGCGACCGGGAGGTAGGTCGGGGCGAGGGTGTTGGCGCCGATCGCAGCGGCCACGCCCACGCCCTGGAACTCACGCACGGGGTCGGTGCCGGCGAGCTCGCCGAAGAAGCCGTGCTCACCACCGCCGTCACCGTCGGTGTCGATGGCGGCCGAGGCCTGAAGCTGCTGCTGAGCAGCGGCGATCGAGCGGAGCGTGGCGATGGCGGCGTTCTCGTTGGCCGAGATGCGAGCGCTGACCAGCTTCGGAATCGCGACGGCAGCGATGATGGCGATGATGGCGACGACGATCATCAGCTCGATGAGCGTGAAGCCGGCGTTTCGGGTGTTGCGGTTCATGTTCTCCAAGAATCCCTGGTTGGAAGGGGGCCGGGCGCCCCGCGGGGCCCACGGAGGGGTCCCTTGGTTGGTCGGTTGGGTTCGCGTCGACCTCCTCCGCGGAGATCGCGCACGACGCCGGACCGGAGCCCTGCGCCAGGTCGAGATATCGGCGGGCCCCGTGAGGGGTCTTGAGCCGCGTGGACATCGATTCCCCGGAAACTCAGGACAAACCCGAGACGGTCCACCGAAGGCCGCCGGCTGACCGTCGACGCGCGATCCGCCGTGTCCCGGAACGAGGCGCACGGCGGCGAGCGGCGAGCCAGCGAGGGCCCCGAGCGACGGACGAGATCAGCCCGCCGACAGGTTGCTGACCATGTTGAGGATCGGCATGAAGATCGCGAGCACGACGCCGCCGACGACGATGCCCATGAAGGCGATCAGCAGCGGCTCGATCAGGGAGGTGAGCGCCTTGACCTGGGCCTTCACCTGACTGTCGTAGAACTCTGCGATCTTCTCGAGGAGTGTCTCGAGCGCGCCGGTGCGCTCGCCGATCGCGATCATCCGCGTCACCATCGGGGGAAAGATCTTCTCGCTCGCGAGGGGTTCGGAGAGCAGGTTGCCGCCACGAACGCTGTCGCGCGAGGCGAGCACCGCCTTGGTCAGGACCCAGTTGCCCGAGGTCGCGGCCACGATGTCCAGGGTCGCCATGATCGGCACGCCGGAGCGCACCAGGGTCGCGAACGTCCGGCTGAAGCGCGCCAGGCAGACCTTCTGGAAGAGGACCCCGAATACCGGGAGCCGCAGGAGCAGGTGATCGAAGAAGCGCTGGCCGGTCGTGGTCTTCTTGAACACGACGGTGCCGATGATCGAGGCGAACATCCCGCCGATCACGAGGACGGCGTTCGAGCGCAGGAAGTTCGACATGTCGAGGACCATCTGGGTGATGGCCGGCAGGTCGGTGTCGAGCGACTCGAAGACGTTCTTGAACGTGGGGACGACACCCATCATCAGGAACATCGTGATGCCGACGACGAGGACCATCGAGATCACGGGATAGGTCATCGCCGACTTGATCTCGCGGCTGAGCTCTTCGGCCGCCTCCATGTAGTCGGCGAGCCGGTTCAGGATGATGTCCATCTGCCCGGAGACCTCGCCCGCCTTCACCATGCTGATGTAGAGAGGCGTGAACGAGCGGGGGCACTGCTCCATTGCGGCGGAGAGGTCCGAACCGCCGCGGACCGCGTCCACGAGCACCTGGCAGGTCTGCTTCATCCCCTTGGACTCGGCCTGATGACCGAGCACGTCGAGGGACTCCAGCAGGGAGAGGCCCGCCCCCACCATCGTGGCCAGCTGGCGGGTGAAGATGACGACCTCGCCCTTCTTCGCCCGGCCTCCTCGTGCCGGGGCCTTCCCGGCACCGGCGCCCGCCTTGCGCGTCCTGAACGGTCGCTTGCGCCCGTTGCCCTCGTCGAGGCGCAGGATGATGAGGTTCTTCTTGCGGAGCTCGGCGACGGCCTCGGCCTTGGTCTCCGCCTGGATGATCCCCTCGACGGTCGCGCCGCCGGGGCCCTTCGCTGCGTACTTGAACTCAGCCACTGGGTGTCTCCTGATTCGTGTGCGGGGTGCGGGGAGGCGCGACGTCAGTCGTCGAGGGTGATGCGGAGGACCTCGGGCACGGACGTGATCCCGCGGATGGCGTTGAGGATCCCGACGCGACGGAGAGTGAGCATTCCCTCGTCGATCGCCTGGAGCTTGAGCTGGTCCTTCGACATGCCCTCCACGACCATCCGGCGCAGCCGCGGCGACATGGACAGGGTCTCCAGGATCGGGAACCGCCCCTTGTAGCCGGCGGTGCAACGCGCGCAGCCTTCGGGGTTCGGCTCGAAGAGCTGGAAGTCCTCGTCGAAGTCCGACTCGAGGAAGCCGGCCTCGAGCAGCTGCTCCTTCGGCGGGAGTTCGATGGGCACCTTGCAGCTCGTGCAGAGTCGGCGGCCGAGGCGCTGAGCACAGATGCAGAGGATCGAGCTCGACACCATGAAGGGGTCGATGCCCATGTCGACGAGGCGCGTGATCGTGGCGGCCGCGTCGTTGGTGTGCAGCGTGGAGAGGACGAGGTGGCCGGTGAGCGCCGCCTTGATGGCGATGTCCGCCGTCTCCTTGTCCCGGATCTCCCCCACGAGGACGATGTCCGGGTCCTGGCGCAGGATCGAGCGCAGGGCGCCGGCGAAGGTCGTGCCGCGCTTGGGGTTCACAGGGACCTGGTTGATCCCGTCCATGCGGTACTCAACGGGGTCCTCGACCGTGGTCACGTTGACCTCGGGGCTCGCCACGGCGCTGACGCAGGAATAGAGCGTCGTCGACTTGCCCGAGCCGGTCGGTCCGGTCACCAGCAGCATGCCGTAGGGCGAGGCGATGGCGGACTCCAGGTCGCGGAGCGACTTGTCCTCGAAGCCCATGGCGTCGAGCCTCAGGGACAGGTTGCCCCCGTCCAGGATCCGGATCACGCTCTTCTCCCCCCCCACGACTGGGAGGATCGAGAGGCGGAAGTCCACCGTCCGGCCCTGGTACTTGATCCGGAACTTGCCGTCCTGGGGCGCGTGGCGCTCCGCGATATCGAGGTGCGCCAGGATCTTCAGTCGGCTCGAGAGGGCCGGAAGCAGCGACTTCGGCGGCGTCATGACGATCCGCATCCGGCCGTCGACCCGGAAGCGGACCCGGACCTGCTTCTCACCCGGCTCGACGTGGATGTCGCTCGCCTTCTCCTTCAGCGCCTGGAGGATGATCGCGTTGGCGAGCTTCACGGCGGGCGCGTCGTCCTCGCCATCACCGCTGCTCGAGAACTCGATGTCCTCGGCCTCTTGCTCGTCGCTCTTGACGTCGAGGTCGTCGACCGCGTTGACCTCGTCCATCAGCTCGTCGACCTCGCGCTGGCCGCTGTCGAGCTGACCGCTCAACGCAGCCATCACCATCGGGCGATGGCTGAACACCGGCCGCACATGGCACTGGGTCATGCGCTTGAGGTCGTCGAAGAGGAGGACGTCGAACGGGTCGGAGACCGCGATCGTGAGCACGTCGCCGTTCCTGGCGATCGGGATGAAGCCCCGCTCCTTGCAGAGCTCGGGGTCCACCGTCTCGATGGTCGCGACGTCCAGTTCGACCCTGCGCAGGTCCACCG
The DNA here is from genome assembly GCA_965662915.1 of Planctomycetota bacterium. Classification (GTDB taxonomy): domain Bacteria; phylum Planctomycetota; class UBA1135; order UBA1135; genus Saltatorellus. The sequence goes on from CBFIJG010000028.1 coordinate 21,267, forward strand.
GGGGGATGCCGGCGGCGCGCCCGAGGACCTCCATGAGCGCCGCTTCTGGCAGCCCTGCTTCGATCAGGAGCGCCTCGATCGGATCACCGTCCGCGGCGAGGGCGTCTCGCCACGACTGCTCCGTGATGAGCCCCTCGTCGATGAGGAGCCCCTTGACCTTCGCTGCGACCGCGACCATGTCAGGCAGCCTTCAGTGCGCCGTGGAGTTCCTTGCTGTCCGAGAGGACGCGCTCGGCGTCCTTCAGACGCACGGCGCCCGCCGAGACCAACCTCGCGAGCGACTGGGACATGGTGGTCATGCCCAGCTGGCCTCCGGTCTGGATGTGCGAGTAGAGCTGGTGAGCCTTGTCGTCGCGGATGAGCGCGCGGATCCCCGGCGTCGCCAGCATGATCTCCGCCGCGAGCGCGCGCCCTTCCCCGCGAGCCGCCGGCAACAGCTTCTGACAGAAGACCGCCTCGAGCGTGAAGGCGAGCATCGTCCGCACCTGGTCCTGCTGGTCCGCAGGGAAGACGTCGATGATGCGGTTCACCGTCTGGACGGCGTCGGACGTGTGGAGCGTCCCGAAGGTGAGGTGGCCGGTCTCCGCGAGCGTGAGCGCGGCCTCGATGGTCTCGTGATCCCGGAGCTCCCCCACGAGGACGATGTCGGGGTCCTGGCGCAGCACGCTCTTCAGGGCGTTCTTGAAGCCGCGCGTGTCGTCGCCGACCTCCCGCTGGGTGACCATGCACCGCTTGTGCTCGTGCACGAACTCGACGGGGTCCTCGATCGTGACGATGTGGTCACTCCTCGTCTCGTTGATGTGGTCGATCATCGCGGCGAGCGAGGTCGACTTGCCGGAACCGGTGACCCCGGTGAAGAGGACGAGCCCGGAGGAGATGTTGCAGATTCGCTGGCAGACGTCGACGGGCATGCCGAGCTGCTCGAACGTCGGCGTCCCGCTCGGGATCGAGCGCAGCACGCAGGCCACGGAGCCTCGCTGGTAGAAGCTGTTCACGCGGAAGCGGCCGTAGCCATCGATCCCGAAGGAGCAGTCGAGCTCGAGGTCACGGTCGAGCCGCGCGATCTGCTCCGAGTTGAGGATGCTCGTGGCGAGTCGCCTCGTCGTCTCGGCGTCGAGCGGCGAGGTCTCCACGGGGAGCAGGGAGCCGTCGACGCGGATACGGGGAGGGCTGCCGACCGAGATGTGGAGGTCGGAGCCGCCCTGGCGCACGAGGAGCGCCAGGAGTTCTTCCATCGTGATCATGGGAGCTGAGCGGGAATCGGGGGAGAGAGCCGTCCAACGGATCGATCGACCACGACGGTGCTCGGACTGAAGCAGCGAGCGGCCTTCCCCGCCCGACCGCGAACGGCCTGCACCCGCCCCCCACCCGGAAAGATCTTCCGGGTCGCGAAGCGCCCTGGCGCCGCGGCCGACGAGCACCTCCTCACGCAACGCGAGCAGCGGGGGCCGACGCGTCTCGCGCCGGCCCCCGCTGCTCGGGGGACCCGGGTCCCTCCTCTCGGAGCGCCGGATCGTCCGGGGAGCGCCCGGTCCGGGCGCTCCGCCGATCTCATTCCGGGTCAGCCGTTGTTCTTCACCACGATCTCGACGCGGCGGTTCTTGGCCTTGCTGGAGCCGGAGTTCGGGGCGACCGGCTTGTACTGCCCGTGACCCACGACGACGAAGCGCTCATCGGAGACGCGCGCCTCGGTCACGAGGTACTCGAGCACGGCCATCGCGCGCGCGATGGAGAGGTCGCGGTTCGACTTGAACTTCGACTTGGAGATCGGGTCGCTGTCGGTGTGTCCCTCGATGTGGAACCGAGCCGAGGCCGGGAACTCCGACTTCAGGCGGCTCGCCACGGCCATCAGCGCGCTGCGGCCCTGCTTGGAGAGGCTGGCCTTACCCGAGCCGAAGCTCACCTCGGCCGGCACCGAGATGACGGTCTCACCGGCGCGCATGTCCGTCGTGATCCCCATCTCCTCGAGCTCGGGGAAGGCGACGTAGCCGGCGCCCTCCCCCGTGTCGAATCCCGCAGGGACCTGAGTGGCGGAGGCGAGATTCGCCTGCGCGTTCTCGAGCTTCACCCGGAGGTCCTCCTTCTCGTAGCTCAGGAGGTCGAGCCGCTCCTGCAGCTCGGTCTTGTCGGTGCGCAGAGTGGCGATCTCGCGATCACGATCCTCGATCGCGAGGCGCATCTGCGACTCGGTCACGCAGGAGGTCAGGCCGGGAAGGCAAATAGCAGCCAGGAGCGCGATCTTGGCGGCCCTGGCCACCGGGCGCCGGCGATGTGCGGTGTCGGACGGTTTCATGGAATCCCCTCGATGGTCGAATAGCCGCCCCCCGCCCCGGTCTCAGGGCCCGAAGGGCAGCAGCGTCAGCACATCCTTCCAATCGAGGAGGACGATTCCAATACCGAGGGCCAAGTAGGGTCCGAAGGGGAGATATCGGCCCACGACCCGGGCGGTTCGGATGGCCTCCGCGACCCCTCGATTCGCGAGCCTCCGGCGGCGCTGGCGGCTCCTGACGACGTGGTAGAAGCGCAGGATGTTGAGGATGCCGAAGACGGAGGCCACCACCACCGCGATGATGAGCGCCGCCGCCACCCCCTTGGTCCCGATGAATCCACCCCCGGCGGCGATCAGCTTCACGTCGCCGAAGCCCATGGCCTCGGCCTTGTAGATCCGCGTCCCGACCCAGCCGACGCCGTAGAGGAAGCCTCCGCCCAGCGCCATCCCGGCCAGACACTCGCAGAGGGCCGCGACGCCGTCCACGGCCCCATCGCCCGCCATGGCCCCGGCCACCGGTCCACCGGCGTGGAGCGCGGGCACCAAGAACGACGCCACCGGGGCAGCCCACATCCCCCCGATCGAGACCTGATCAGGGATCTCGTACCGATCGAAGTCGACGAAGGTCGCCACGATCAGCCCCGAGAGGACGACGGAGTGGATCAGGAGGATGGCGAGGTCGCCGGACGGGACCATGCGCCACGCGACGAAGAAGGCCGCCGCACCCAGCAGCTCGACCAGCGGATAGCGCCAGTGGATCACCATCGAGCACCCCCTGCAGTGGCCCCTCTGAACCAGCCAGGACAGGACGGGGACGTTCTCCATCGCGGACAGCTGACGGTCACAGCCGGGGCAGCAGGATCGCAGCGGCGCGAAGACGGACTGATCCTCGAGGGGGAACCGGTGGATGCAGACGTTCAGGAAGGAACCGACGAAGAGGCCGATCAGCGTCCAGAACACCCCGAAGAGCCCGGTTTCGACCGGGGGGAGGGCGAGGAGCGAGGGCTCGAGGAGCAGCATGATCGATCGGACCGATGCGCGCGGCCCGGGAGGCCGCGGGGTGGTCAGGGATTGCGCCAGCGGAGGCGGACGCGGTCCAGGAAAGGGGGATCCCAGGGGCCCGGGAACGGATGGACGGCGAGCTCGATCCTGAGCCGGACCCGTCCACCGGCGCGGTCCCCCACAGCGCCCATCGGCTCCTCGTACCGGATGGCTTGACCGAGGAGTTCCTCGGTGAGCGCCGGCTCTCCCACCGTGAGGTACTGGACGAGCGCCGCGCCGCGCTTCTTTCCCGCCCTCGGCGCGGGCTCGTACGCCACGACCTCGGGTGCGCCCCAGGACCGCGGCTCGACCAGCTTGGGCGCTGGCGCCGAGACCGCGACGAACGTGACCGTCTCCCGCAGCCGGTTGACCAGAGGAGGGTCGATGGTGAGGGGCGGGTCGAGCACCGGCATGGCGGTAGGGTCCGCGTGGTGGCGCAGATCGAAGCCGCCGCCGCTGCCGAGGAGCCAGAGCTGCCCGGGGGCGGTCCGGGGCTGGCCAGCACCTCGGATCCAGCCGCCCGCCACGAGCAGCAGGGGGGTGTCCACGTCGATCTTCCCGCGCACGACGATGTCGCCGCCCGCGATGATCACCGTCCAGGGCTCGTCCGCGGCGCGCGCGCGCTCCAGCCAGCCTGACAGGTCCTCGGGAGTCCCTCCGACCGGAGGCCCGTCCTCCCCGGGCCGCGCCCACATCGGCCGCGGCGCCCCCCCCGCTCGTCGGACGAGATCCCCCATCAGATCGACCCGGCCCTGGGAACGCAGGACCACCAGCCCCTCGCGCTCGAGACGTAGCTCCTCGCCCGCAGGGATCGTGATGCGCGTCGCGTGCAGGTCGCCCCCCTCGAAGACTCCGCTGAGGACCTGGCGTCGGTCTCCGCCGTCGCCGGCAGCCCTCGGGTAACGGATCTCGACCCGGCCCGTCCCGTCCCAGTGGGCGGTCCCGTCCGACGCGGGATCGAGGACGGGTGAGTGCTGTCGACTGTCCAGGAAGTCGAAGGTGAAGCTCGACGGTCCCTCGGATCGAGGGCCTCCTCCTCGGGCGCGCGCGAACCAGGCGGACGCGGCGAGGACGGGACGGCCGCCGGAGTAGTCCGCGAGGAAGGGACGGACGGCGTCCTCGCGGCGCTCGAGCACGTATCGCCAGAGCGCTACCTGAGCCGGCACCTCCACTCGCCGGCCCGGGACGAAGCTCAGAACCGCCCCACCACCTGCGCCTTCGGGGGCCTCGGGATCGTTCGAGCGCAGGAGGATCTCACGGATCGGAATCGGCTCGAGCTGCTCGTAGATCGCCGCCGGCAGGGCGTCCACGCGTTCCGGGACGAGGACGAACTCGGCGGGGTTCAGCGTCCGCGGATCGAGGGGCTCGGCGCAGGCGACGACGACCTCCTGGTTCGCCGCGAGGGGGCGCGAATCCGTCGCCCCGGCCTCGGTCTGGGGAACGCCGAGGCGGCCCGTGAAGTCGGGAGAAGCGTCGCGGAAGAGCGCGTCACCAGCCGCCACGATCGGACAGCGCACCTCGACCGATCGAGCGAGCGACGTACCCTTCTCGTCCCGCACTCGTGCGGCTGCGGGGTGGCCGCCGATCCTGAGGCGCAGCTCGCTCCCGGGCTGGAACCCGCCGTCGGAGAGGTCCGGCCTCAGGGCCGGCCTCGGTCGGAATCGCAAGGTGCGCCCCGAGGGCACCCACGTCCCCTCGACGTCGCGTCCAGTCGTGGAATCCAGGAGCTGGATCGACGCCGCCGTGACGCTCGTCCCGTCGAGGGCGGCGCTGAAGGTGAGCACGATGTCCTCGTTCAGCGCGAGGGGCTCCCCCGCCTCGAGATGGCGGACACCCACGAGCCGCAGCTCAGGGTCCGCTGGCGCGGTCGGCGCGCAAGAGGCACCCACCACGAGAGCGAGGAGAAGGCCGGGGCGCGGACGGAGGGCGCTGCGCATGACTCCATTCGACGGCCACGAGCCGTCCGGAACAAGGGCGAGGGGCCCGGCTCGCCGCGATCGCGGCGGGCCGGGCCCCTCGCTCGTCCCCGGGCAGGGGATCGATCGACAGATCAGAAGCTGTAGAGGATCTGCAGGTAGTCGATGCCCGGACGCGCGGCGTCACGGTCGTCGATGTCGATCAGGAACTCGAACTTGACGCGCACGAAGTCCCAGACGTCCGAGTTCAGGTCCGAGATGTCCGCGGTGAAGGCGGAAATGTCGCCGCCGCTGAAGATCTCGGCCGGGTCGGTGCTCGGGTCGCCGGTCGCCGGGTTGGCCCGGGCGGCGTCGAAGAGGATCTTGATCTCGGTGTTCGGCGGGAAGGAGTCCTCCACGCCGGCTGCCGAGAGGCGGAAGAAGAACGGGACGATCTCGACCTCGGGGGTCGACAGGCTGAGCAGCTGGTCGTTCAGCCCGGCCCCGTCCACGACGATCGCGAACTCATCGGCGCCCGCGTCGAAGGTGGCCGACTGGACGAGGAACTCGACCTCGGTCGCCGGCGCGTTCAGATCGCGCACGCGGACCGCGAAGCGGACCAGGAGCGACGGGTTCTGCTGGTAGAGGACCGGAAGCGACGCGCCCGCGACCGTGAAGGTCGCGGTTGCCGCGTCCACGGAGGGCAGCGCGCCGCCCTGGCTCAGGCCGGTGTAGGCGAGGAGCGCGGCGAGCTCTTGAGCCTCCGTACCGTTGCGCAGCACGTCGCCGGTCGTGGTGTCGGTGCCTTCGAAGGACAGGACGACCTGATCGTCGGCGGCACCACCCGGGTTCTTGCGAGCGAGTCCGAGGGGGATCCAGTCGCTGAAGGCCTCGGAGCGGGCGCTGAAGAACGGGAGGAACACGTCGACCGGGTCCGTCGGGGTCGTCCAGCCGTAGGGCGGCGGCGAGCAGGAGCGGGTCGGGTCGATCGGGTTGTTCGGATCCGCGTACACACCGGGGCGATTCGGGAACAGCAGCTGCGTCGCCGGATCGGAGACCTGGAGCTGAATGATGCCGGGACCACCATCACCGCCGCCGCCGGGGTGCTCGCCCGTCGGGAACGGAGACGCGCAGGTCGACGTCAGGCCGCAGAGGTTCTCCCAGGTCTGGAGACCGTTCGGGGGAACCGTCGTGCTGCCCTCGAAGTTCTCCGAGGGGATCGAGTCGCGGTTCCACTGCCCCTCACCGTCCTGGTTCGCGCCGCAGAAGCTCTGGCGGCCCGCGCCACCCTGGCCGCCGAGGGCGGTCACAGGACGCTTCTCGTGCACCGGGGCGCTCGAGTTGTCGAGGTAGAAGTTGCCGACCGAGGTGTTGGTCGCCTCACCGGCGATGTAGATGGTGCTCGCGCAGGACACGACGATGTGGCCGCCGGAACCGCCGCCGGAGGCGCCGCCGACGCGGTCGAAGAACGAGGTGTTCTCGCCGCCGTTGCCGGTGCCGCCATCGGCGGAGATCCTGCCGGTCGGGCCGACCGTGACGCCCGCCGGGCGCGGGTCGCTGCCGCCGGGACGGAACGGGTCGGTTCCGCCGCGCGTACGGCCGAGGGCCAGGATCTCGATGCCGCCAGCGCCGCCGCCGCCGCCGCAGCCCTTCTCGTCGCCCGTGATGGTGAACGGGGTCAGGGGGAAGGTCGCGCTGCGAACCGCGTCACCGCCGCCGCCGCCGCCGGCGCCGGCCCAGACCCGAGCGAGTTCGCCGCGGATCTGGCGGCCGTCCGCCGTCAGCAGGGTGCCGAAGAAGTTGTTCTCGTCGCTGGAGTCGATGAACGGCTGCGGCCCCGCCGCACCGCCCTGAGCGGGCTGGTTCTGGCTGACGGCGCCGGTGCCGTCGAGGGAGCCGATGATGCCGCGCTCGATGTCCATCCCGATCAGCGTCTGGCAGCGGAGGAAGCTGCCCTGCCAGTCGTAGCGAATGTCGTCGCCGAGGGCGCCACCGCCGCCGCCGGCGCCGCGGCGGTTGTCCTTGGCGCAGGAGCCACCCGGCGCGTAGCCGGTCTCGCCGCCCTCGCCACCGAGGCCGGGGACGTTGAATGCACCGAAGCCAGGACCGCCGCGCGGAGTCGACTGCGAGGTACGGAAGGAGGCCACGCCACCGTCGCCGCCGCCGGGGCCGCCGGAGGCCCCGAGCTCGGGCTGGTTGGTCGTGTTGAGCGTACCGACGCCGGGGTTGTCACCGCCGTCGACGCTCAGGATCCCATCGATGTCGACGTTGCCCGTGGCGAGGATCGTCACCGTGTTGCTGCCGATGAAGGTGACCCGGGCGCCCTGCTCGACCCGCAGATCGCGGACGTTGATGATGCCGCCGATGATGGCCTGCTGGTTCGTCGGGAAGCCGTTGGGGCCGCCCTGGATCGTGTCGGCGTCGGTGCTGATGATCACCGTCTGGTTGGCGGGGATCACCCAGTCGAAGTCACCGCCGGGGCCGCCGGTTCCGGCGAAGTCGAAGGACGCCTCGAGGATCCCGGGGGCACCCGAACCGCTCCAGTTCGCCCGCGGGTTCGAGCCGGGGGTGAGGTTGTCCTCGAAGGACCCGGGGACGTCGCCCGGGACGGTGAAGTCGATGGAGATCCGATCGCTGCCGTCGTCGGGGTTCGCGCCGCCGGGGTTCGCGACGTCGGTGGTGACGCGGGCGAAGTTCGCGAGGGTCGAGGGGACCGGGTCGCCGGTCAGGTCGCGGAAGCCCTCGCGGACCACGGCGCGGAGCTGGGCGCCCTGCGGGACGATGCCCGTCGGGGTCAGCCGGACCGACGAGCCGTTGTCGGTGCAGTTCGTCAGCAGCTCGACCGAGGACGGAACGGGCTCCCAGGTGCTCGTCGCCTGGTTGAGGAACTCGATGCCGATGCGCGACGAGTTGACGTTGCTCGGCGCGGCGATGATCGGCTGGTTGAATTGAAGGACCAAGCCGAACTGCTGCGTCACGTCGCTGTAGAGGTTCAGCGGCACGTTCGAGTCGATCACGCCCTGCTGGAGGGCCACGTCGAACTCGATGTACTCGCGATCCGCCCCTGCGGCACGGCCCGGGAACTCGACGAAGGACGAGTCCTCCGAGGTGAGCGGCTCCCCATTCAGGCCGCGGATGACCACCTGCGGCGGTCCCGCCACGGTGTCGACGAAGAGGACCAGCTCGTCGTTGGACTCCGGCGTCACGAAGTTGATGTTCAGGCCGTTCTCCAGCCGGTCGCCGGCCGTGTTCTGGACCGTGACGCCGCCGCCGATTCCGGGGCTCGACTCGGAGGGGACCGTGATGCGGTAGTCACGCCCCTGGAGCAGACCGCCGTCCGAGTTCGTGTCGTTCGTCGGGCAGACCGGCTGGAAACGCACCGTGCGGGGAGTCGCGAGAGTGAAGGTTCCGACGGCGGGCACCCCCTGGGTGTCGACGATCTGGATCGTGCTGAGCGAGACCGTGGAGAAGTCCACGTCCTGGTTGAACACGATGTCGATCGGGCGGTTGAGCTGCCAGGTGACCCCGTTGAGGACGGAGGAGCCCTCGACGGCGAAGTTGGTGCTGCCGTTGTCTCCGCCGGGAGAGGTCAGCGCGTCGTTGGAGCTGCCGCTACAGGCGGCGAGCGCGAGAGCGCTGAGCGCGGACAGGAACAGTCCGGCACGGGGCGCCGCGCTGGAAACGCGGTCGGTTCGACGGTCGGTCATCTGGGACACCGGTTGGGTTTCCGGAGTAGGACGAGAGGTCTTCATGTCTTGGGGGGAGGGCCGAGCGCTCGCTCGCGTGAACTTCCTCGCCGAGGCGGAGGGGGGGCAGCCGCAGGAGGCGAGGAGCCGGTCGCGCGGAGCGTCGGTGGATGTTGCGGTTGAAGCCGGGGCGCGCCGGACGAGCGCCCCCGGCTCTGGGGGTCAGGGCTGCGACCAGGTGAGGGCGAAGGCCGAGACCTCGGCGGACTGGCCGTTCTCGGGGTTGCCCACGAACGTGAGTCGGACCTGGTAGAAGCGCGCGTCGCGGATCTCGTCCACGGAGTCGCGCCAGAAATCGTCGGCGCCCACGAAGTTCAGGCCCGGGTTGTCCCGGTTCCCGTTGTGGCTGACCGGGAAGTCCAGGTCGTTGTAGTAGTCGCCGTAGCAGTCGAGGGTGAAGGCGTCGACCTGGTAGTCGGTCAGCTCGTCGGGGTTCGGATCCTCGGCGTCGTTGTCGATCCCGGGAGTCTCGCTGTTGTCGTAGGTGATCGAGGTCGCCCCACGGAACCGAACGATGAGCTCCGTCCCCGCCGGCTGATCATCGAGGCTGGGCTCGATGGTCGGCTGCTGGTAGACGCGGCCCGGGAACGGGAGGCTGTCGTCCTCACCGACGATGTCGGGAGTGAACCAGATCGAGTTCGAGTGGCTCACCCTGGTGATGAGGTCGAGGGCGCCGAGGTGCACCACGTTGTCCTGACCCGGCGTGGTCGCACCCGGCGGGGTGGAGCCCGGGGCGAAGCCACCCGATGCAGTCGACTCCTGATCCGGGTTCACCGTCTCGGTCGTGCCCCCCTGGTTGATGCCGCCACTCGAGAAGGAGCGGAAGTACGGACGCGACGACGAGTTGACCGCGATGTTGAAGTCCCAGCCGTTGATGCCGATCGCCGTGGCGTCGGGAATCACGCGGTACTCCATGAGCAGCGGAAGACCCACCGTCTGCACCTGACCCGGGGAGTAGACGACCGGCTGGGAGCCGGGATCGATCCCGAGCGAGATCCAGTAGGCGCGCGGGTCCACCGGAGCGTTGCCGCCGCCGCCGCGGGCGCGGTTGTCGCAGTCACGCCAGGTGAAATAGCGGCGCTGCTCCTGCGGGACGTCCCGGTTCAGCGGGAAGGGCATGAATGTCGTGCCCGTGCTCGCAGTCTCGAGATCGCCGGGGTCGAGGTTGTACCCGAGGGAGCGGTCGTGGACCGTCACCTGTGCCGGCAGGTCCGAGGGGACGCTGGCGACGATGTTGTTCAGGTAGATGTCGTCCAGCCCGGAGAAGGGGAAGCGCGGCCACGCGTTCGAGGGGTTGATGTCCTCGTCGGGCGTCCAGCGGCTGTGAGCGAGGCGGATCTCGAACTGGTCGAAGGCGTCAGGCTGGATCGTGCCGCCGTTCGGTGCCCAGGCCAGCCCTTCGACGTCGACGTTGTGATCGAGTTGATCGAGGAGCGCGAAGCTGCAGTCGGCGTAGCGCCAGATGTGCTGCAGCTTCGAACCGAAGGGGGTGTGCGGCGTGATGACCCCGAGCCCGCCGGGCAGGAAGGTCATCTGCTGCATGATCGGCTGCGAGTTGTCGATGATCACCTGGTTGCGGACGACAGGACGGGGTCGCAGCAGCTGGCGCGTGGTGTCGATGAGGACCTGACCGCCGAACTCGGCGCCCTCGGGCAGTTCCTCGTCGATGGAGGTGAAGCGGCTGACGCGGCCCCCGTTGAGGGCCGAGAGCTCGGCGGGCTCGACCGTGATGTTGATCTCGGGGATCCGCTCCACCACGTTGCCCGCGAGGTCACGCGGCGGGAAGACGTCGTTGTCGGAGTCGGCGACGCGCAGGAAGTAGGGCTCCGAGAGGCCCTGGGTGTGCGCCAGGAGCTGCTGCGGCGTGAAGGTCACGCCGGACAGATCGGCGGTCTGGAACACCGAGCCGACGACGAACGAGGACGTCGCCGCCGGGACGTCGGGGTCGAAGGACGTCCGCGTCAGGGTGACCGAGTCGAACGCGGTCAGGGAGGCCGGGTCCATGGGCTCGCTGAAGCGCAGCGAGAACACGGAGTCGGTCTTCACCCGGCCGGTCGGATCGTCGGGAAAACCGTTCGGCTGAGGGACCACCGTGAGGAAGCAGTTCGGGCGCGCGCCGTCGATCGCCGCGTCGAAGGCCGTCTCGTACGAGGCCGAACCGACACCGACGTTCTCCCACTCCTGCGGTCCGGGCCACGAGGACGGGAACAGCAGGAGCCGCACCTCGAGGTTGGTCACGATGCCGGCGACCGGCTCGGTGTTCGCACGCTCGACCTCGGCGAATAGGCCCGACTGGACGATGATGTCCCCCACCTCGGGCGGGGACGAGCAGAGCTGCGAGGCGAACTCGAGGCGCGGCAGCACGTAACGAAGTCCGTCGACCTGCTGCGGGGCCTCCAGGAGGGTGATCGGCGTGGAGCCGACGATGATCGGAGCGGCCTGGTCCTCGAGAAACCCGTTGAACGGATCCGCGATGATGTCGGCGCGCCCGCCGGTCCGGAACGCGCGGGTCACCGGCCGCGTCGCGGCCGCGAAGTCCACCGGGCCGTTCGTGCCGGTGGCCATCGGGTTGCCCGCGAGGTTGGTGAGGATCTTCGTGATCCCGATCGCCTGGTTGAGCCGCGTCGGGATGCGGATCTGGCCGTTCGGCGCAGAGGTGTTCAGGCTCGCCGGCGCGCCGACGCCGTTGATCGGCAGCGGCGGGTCGACCGAGAAGGCCTCGAGCTCGCTGGTGGTCAGATCGATGACGACGCGAGTCGGGTAGAAGTCGCTGCCGCCGACGATGGTTCCGCCGTAGAAGCTCGACGCGAAGACCCGGGTCTCGAAGGGGATCGTGGGCGGGTCACCCGTCCTGAACTGGACGGAGCGGCTGTCGATCGTCTCCGGACGGAGGAGGTCGTCGAAGGTCAACACGACCGCCGCGTTGCGAGGCAGCATCGTGTAGATGCCAGCGTCGTCGAGGTCGCGGACCTGGATGGTGTCGAGGGTGTCCCCCGCTTCCTGCGCGAGGCGCAGGAACTCGGCGCGCCCGACGTCGGTGTCCACGTTCTCCTCGATCGTGAGGAGCTCCTGGCCGGTCACGGGGTTGCGCTCGAGGGTGTACCTGCCGGGCTCCGTGACCACGCTCTGCCCGACGACGAAGTCGGAGCCCATCAGCACGCGACGACCATCGGTGTCGCGCCCGAACAGCTGGACGAGACGACCGTAGGCGATCCCCGACCAGCGGAAGTCGGAGGCCGCGCCCCCGGAGTTGGGATCCTGGAAGTAGAACCCGTTCGAACCGTCTACGGTGCCGCCGGAGCCGTTGTCCACGTCGGGGGTCGAGCCTCCGCCGCACCCCGCGATGAGCGCGGAGGCGAGGGCCGCCAGGAGGGCCCCTCCGGCGCGGCGGGAGGAACGCGCGCGAGACATCGCGGCGTCGATCGGTTGGACCTGCATTCTGATCACGAACTCGTGGTGGAGCGGACCGCAGAGGAGCGGCCCGAGAGCTTGGGGGGGCGCCGGTCGGGGGAACCGGAGTGGATTCTTCGACGGGCGCCGGGCCCCTTCTACGGGGCGCGGGAAGGGCACTTCGCCGGATCGACGAGAGCGCGAAGACTCACGAGGACGTGCGTCCACGCGGCCCCCGCGGTCACCGGTCTTCCATTCTCGCGCCTTTGGGGTGCGGGTCAAGTCAGCGGATCCAGGGGCGACCTTCTTTCAGCAAGCGCCGTGCCCGAAGGGTTCGGATGGACGGGCGACCCCGTACGGGGCCCTCCAGGGCGATTCGAAGAGCTCCTGACGGCCTCCTCCCCCCTCCGGCCCCTGCCGAGACCCGCGCAGACGCCGGCGGGGGCTGTGCGGAACCGCACGAAGCCGGCCTTCAGGGGACCTGGAGCGGCATCACGTTGGGACCGAATCCCGGGGCTCAGCGGGCTCCCGGCACCACGGCGGCCCGGAAGCCCAGCTCCTCGGCGGCAGCCGCGCTCTCCAGCAGCACGATGTGCTCGTCCAGGATCTGGCGCACCGAAGGCGAGTCGGGCGCGTGGTGGATCCCGCTCGAGCTGCAGCCCACCACCGCGAACGAGATGTCGCGGGTGCAGTAGGCGCAGACTCCCCGGATCGGCTCGCGCTCCACCAACCGCAGGCGCGGCACGACGTGGCGCGCCTCCGTGCGGGAGATGCAGGAGGGGTTGGGGCAGGGGTTGGGGCCCGCGGGGACGGGCACTCCGATCCCGCCCTCGGCCGAGCCGGTGACCTCCCCCACCGGCAGGCGCCCGAGCAGCCACGCGAGGATCGCCATACGGATCGGCACGCCTCGCGCCGCCTGCTTGAAGTAGATGCTCCGGGGGTCCGCGTCGACTTCCGGGCTGATCTCGTCACGGCGCGGCAGCGGATGCATCACGACCGCGTCACGGAGCGACTCCGCCGCCATGGCTCGCTTCTCGAGACGCAGGTACGCGGTCTCCGAGAGATCCTGGTTCGGGTGGCGCTCGGTCTGCGGCCGCGTCATGTAGACGGCGTCGACCTGCTGCACCTCCCAGCCTCGCGCGTCGGTGAAGAGCGAGAGCTGGTGGGGTTTCTGCGGCGTGAGGTAGACCGCGTCGCTGTTCGACGCGAGCGCGCCGAGCCGCCGCGCGTCCGCCCGCATCGGGTTCACGCCGAACTCCTCGTAGAGCCTGTGGACGACGTAGTCGGGCAGCTCGAAGCCCGACTGCGGCACGCACACGATGTTGGCCCCGAAGCGCGCGAGGGCGTAAGCGAAGGAGTGGACCGTCCTGCTGTAGCGAAGGTCACCCGCGAGCACGACGTCGAGCCCCTCGATCCGCCCGCGCTCGACGTGGAGGTTGTAGAGATCGCAGAGGGTCTGGGTCGGATGCTCGTGCGAGCCATCGCCCGCGTTGATGACCGGCACGGGCGAGTAGTGCGCGGCCAGGCGCGCCGCGCCCTCGCTGGGATGACGCAGGACGATGACGTCCGCGTATCCCCCGCCCACGACGCGGATCGTGTCCGCGAGGGACTCCCCCTTGACGACGCTGGAGCTCGTCATCTCCGCCGCGGTCAGCACTCCGCCGCCGAGCCGCAGCATGGCTGACTCGAAGGACAGGCGCGTGCGCGTCGACGGCTCGTAGAAGAGGCTCGCCGAGATGAAGCCCGGGCAGGTGTCCGCGAAGGCCCGAGGGTCAGCGGCGAAACGGTCGGCGTGCTCGAAGAGCGCGCGCATGTCGTCGTTCGTGACGTCGTCGATCGAGACGAGGTGGCGGACGGCGGCCGGCGCCTCGCCGGATGTGATCGCGGGGGCGCCCTCCCCGGCGGAGCCAGGGACCGTGTCCTTCGGGGAACTGCTCGTGCTCATGTCCGACGCAGCGGCTCCGACTTCCGAACCGCGAGGGCGTCAGACCCGAAGGCTATCGGCCAGAGGCCTTCGCGTCGAGCACGGGGGCGCTCCTCGCGAGCTCTGCGGGCAGAGTCTCGAGTCGAGCGTCCGCCGCCCCGTCCGCGAGAGCGCCCTCGAGAGCCGCGAGCATCCACGGCTCGAACGGCGTCGGGAGGCCCACCAGCCGCGCCGCGACCTCGGCGCCCGACCCGCTCCAGCCGAGCGCGGCGCGCGCGGACGCTGCGACGATCTGGCGCGCGTGTTCCGGCGCGAGACACGCGGAGATCGCACCCTCCGGCCAGGCGGAAGGGTCCCGGCCGAGTCTCTCGTCCGCGCGCGCAACGAGGCGCACATGAGGCGGGCCCTGGGCCGGGGTGTCAGCCCCCGGGCCCAGCGCGAGGACGAGGTCCGCCCGCCTGGCGGCTCTCGCGCCCAGGCGCATTCCCTCCGCCTCGATCGCGGCCTGCCCTCCCTCCATCGGGACCTCACGCAGGCCAGCGGTGTCGAGGACCACCAGCGGCCGGCCTTCGAGCTCGCAAGCCCCTGCGATCACGTCTCGGGTCGTTCCCTCCACGTCACTCACCAGGGCCTCGTCCCTTCCGAGCAGGGCGTTGAAGAGGGTCGACTTCCCCGCGTTGACCGGCCCGGTGATCGCGACGACCGTCGGCTGGAGGAGCGGCTGAAGCAGCCGGCCTCGTTCGAGCAGCTCCGCCGCGAGCTCCGCGCGCTCAGGCCCGTGGCTCGCCGCGAGCCGGGCGATCCCGCGATCGAAGGCGCCGGCCGCCTGGTCGAGCAGCACGCGCGCGCCCGCTCGCGAGG
>CBFIJG010000029.1:0-36320 GCA_965662915.1 Planctomycetota bacterium
CGTCGAGGGCGGCGTGCGGGCCGTCATGGTCATGAAGGAGCGCGCGGAGCCGCGGCCTGCCCACGTGTTCGTGCGCGGCGCCTACGACCAGCTCGGCGAGGAGGTCCAGCGGGACACGCCGGCGTTCCTGCCGCCGCTGGACCGCGGCGCGGAGGGGGGCCCCGCGACGCGGCTCGACCTCGCCCGCTGGCTGGTGGCGCCCGAGAACCCGCTCACCGCGCGGGTGGCCGCCAACCGCGTCTGGCAGGAGCTCTTCGGCGTCGGACTCGTGAAGACCTCCGAGGACTTCGGCACCCGCGGGGAGTGGCCGCGTCACCTCGCGCTCCTCGACCACCTCGCCCTCGACCTGCGGGAGTCGGGCTGGGACATGAAGGCGCTGCGCCGCCAGATCGTCCTCTCCGAGACCTATCGCCAGGCCTCCGTCGCGGCGCCGGAGGCGTTCGAGCGCGACCCGGACAACAGGCTCCTCGCCCGCGGCTCGCGCTACCGGCTCGACGCCGAGGTCATCCGCGACCAGGTGCTCGCCTCGAGCGGGCTCCTGAGCCCCGAGATGTACGGGCCGAGCGTGAAGCCGCCGCAGCCCGCGGGCGTCTGGAAGGCGGTCACGCTCCCCGACTCCTATCCCCGCGTCTTCCAGGCCGACGAGGGCGAGGCCACGCGGCGACGCAGCGTCTACACCTTCTGGAAGCGCGGGATGCCGCCCCCGCAGATGACGATCCTCGACGCACCGAACCGCGAGTCCTGCGTCGCGCGGCGCGAGCGCACGAACACTCCGCTGCAGGCGCTCCTCCTGATGAACGAGGAGGAGTACCTGCGCGCCGCGCGGCACCTCGCCGCCGCCGAGATCTCGATCGAAGGAGACGACGAGGCGAGGCTCGAGCGGATCTACGAGGCGATCACGGGCCGGCTCCCCGAAGCGCGCGTGAGCGGCGCGCTCCTCTCCGCCCTCGCGGACCTGCGCGAGCTCTACGGGGCGAACGCCGGGCTCGCGGAGGAGCTCTGCGGCGAGGCCGCGTCCGGCGCCGACGCGGCGGAGCTCGCCGCGTGGACGATGGCCACGAGCGCCATCCAGAACCTCGACACCACGCGCACCCGGGACTGAACGCCATGGACGTCCACGCCGAGAACGCGCGCCTGATGACGCGCCGACGCCTCCTGAACGCCGCCGGTATGGGGCTCGGCGCGACGGCGCTGGGCGCGCTGCTCCCGCAGAACGCGGCGGCGCGCGCCGCCGCGGAGACCGCGCGCGCGAAGCGCGTGATCTTCCTCTTCATGGCGGGCGCGCCGAGCCAGGTCGACCTGCTCGACCCCAAGCCGGGCCTGATGGGCCGCATCGGAGAACCGCTCCCGCCGAGCGTGACCATGGGCCAGCGGGTCACGGCGATGACCCGCGGACGGGAGCAGAAGGTGGTGCCCTCCATGTTCGGCTTCGAGCGCGCGAAGTGCGGCGTGGAGTGGAGCACGCTCCTCCCGCATCTCTCGCGCGTCTCCGACCGCATCTGCGTGCTGCGCTCCCTGCGCACGAACGCGATCAATCACGACCCGGGCAAGACCTTCATGTGCACCGGCTCGGAGATCCCGGGCAAGGCGAGCATGGGATCGTGGCTGAGCTACGGCCTCGGCTCGATGAATCGTGACCTGCCGGACTTCGTGGTGCTCACGTCGGCCTTCTGGACCGGCGGCACACGGAACGTCCAGGGCCTCTACAGCCGGCTGTGGGGCAGCGGCTACCTGCCGTCGAAGCACCAGGGCGTCGCGTTCCAGACCGCGGGCGACCCGGTGCTGTTCCTCTCGAACCCCGGCGGCGTCGACCGCGCGATCCGCCGTCGGATGCTCGACGCCATGGGGGAGGTGAACCGCGCGCACCAGGAGGGCGCCGGCGACCCCGAGATCGCCACCAGCATCGCCCAGGGCGAGATGGCCTTCCGCATGCAGGCCTCGGTGCCGGAGCTGACCGACCTCTCCAAGGAGCCGAAGAGCGTCCTCGACCTCTACGGGCCCGAGGTGAACAAGCCGGGCTCGTTCGCGCGCAACTGCCTGCTCGCCCGCCGGATGGTCGAGCGCGACGTGCGATTCGTCCAGCTCTTCCACCGCGGCTGGGACCACCACTCGATCCTGCCCAAGCAGCTGCCCGGCCAGTGCTACGACGTCGACCAGCCCGCGGCCGCGCTGCTCCTCGACCTCGAGAGCCGCGGCCTCCTCGACGACACGATCGTCGTCTTCGCCGGCGAGTTCGGACGCACGATCTACGGCCAGGGCCGCCTCGCGCGGGACGACTACGGCCGCGACCACCACCCGCGGTGCTTCTCCGCGTGGCTCGCAGGGGGCGGGATCAAGGGCGGCATCTCCTACGGGCGCACCGACGACTTCAGCTACAACGTCGCCGAGGACCCCGTCGAGGTGCGCGATCTCCACGCGACGCTCCTGCACCTGCTGGGCATCGATCACGAACGTCTGACCTTCCCCTTCCAGGGCCTCGACCAGAGGCTCACCGGTGTCGAGGAAGCCCGGGTGGTGAAGGGGATGCTCGGCTGAGCCCCACCGCCGGTCGGCGACCCGATCGACGGCCAGCCAGGCTCGCCCTTCAGCCTCTCCGCCCGGTCATCGGGCTCGCGCGGCGTCCTCGGGACCGCCGCCTCCCGCGTCTCGTTCGAGCGCGCGGAGAGCCGTGGCTGCGAGCACCACGAGCACGGGATCGGTGATCTCCGGGGAGTGTCCGCTGAAGTGGATCTGCGCGAGCTCCACCCCTCCGACGAGAGCGCAGGCCGCGAGCGTGCCGAGGCCGCGGCGGAGGGGCGTCCTCCAGACGGCGAGGACCAGCGCCCCGTAGAGGAAGGACTTCTCGAGCGCGGACTGCACGTTCACGTACATGGACCCATCGAGGAAACCCTGGAACGGAACCCACTGGAACGGGACCGGATGAGGTCGCGCTGCGAACGGAGCGAGCCCCCCCGCGACGATCGAGAGGGCGAGCAATCCGGACACCACGAACCCGGAACGCCAGCGCGCGGCCGGGACGAGACGCCAGATCACGACGGCGGCGAGGGCGCCGATCACGTCGGACCGATCCACGGCGTTGTCGATGATGAGGACCTCCAGCCCCATGACGCCGACGACGGCGAAGGTCAGCACCCGGCCGACCCGCTGCAGCTCGAGCGCGCTCTGCATCAGGTACGCCGCCACGACCCACCCGACCGCATCCCGAACGCAGTCCACCGGGTCGAGCGGGGAGTGAAGGAGAGGCTTCAGGCTGTCCTTGACGAGCTGGAGGTCGACCGATGGGACGAACGGGAACAGCCGGTAGGCGACCCACAGCGCGAGAAGCGCCGTGGGCCCGTCGACCCGCCAGCGAATCGCTGCGCCCTCGAGGTCCCGTCCCGACGGCAGCGCTCCGGCGACCACGGCACCGGACACCCCTCCCACGCTGTTCCAGATCACGTCCCATGCGCTCGGATCCCGGGAGGGCAGGAGCTGCTGAGCCAGCTGCAGCGCGGCGGCCAGCACGGCGCAGCCCGCGCAGACGGCCGCGAGACGCCCGATACGGTGGTGACTCGCCCCGAACGCCAGCGCGCCCGTCCAGCCGATCGGCAGGAAGAGAACCAGGTTCCCCAGGATGTCGCCACGGCTGCTCACGCGGCCGTCGAGGGTCAGGAGGGACTCGAGGGAGAGTGGCCTCGCCGCGTCGAAGTCGAACGGGTACAGCGACCCGATTCCCGCAACGACGACGAAGAGCAACCAGAGGGACTTCATGGAGCGAGTTGCGGGGAGGGTATCGGCGCTCGGGCTCGACCCATCCTCACCGCGTTGCCTGGGGATCGTCTGGCCAGGGGGCGTGGCCTGGGCCCCAAGGGACCTGGAGAGAGCCGTGACCTGAAGGCTTTGCTACCGCGATCGTTCCACGGACGAGCTTCGATGATGATGGAGTGGCGCTCCAGACCAGGCGTAACGAATTCTCCATCCGACGTCGTACCCACAACGCATGAAGAACTCCATCCGACTCGCGGCCTCCCTCTCCCTCCTCACAGCTTGCGGCCCCGTGACCGAGGCGGGCGAGACGCCCACCGCCAGCGCGACCGCGACCGAACCTGCGCCTGCGCCTGCGCAGGCTTCCATCGGCGCCCGCAAGTGGACGGTCGAACAGGTCTTCGACGAAGGAGACGACAAGCTCGAGACCGTCACGACGGCGAACGGAGAGCGCGTGGGAACCTGGAAGGTGAAGCTCGGCGAAGCGGCCGAGTCCATCACCTGCGGTTTCATCGGAAGCGGCGGGAAACACATCACGATGACGCAGGAACTGCTCGGCAGGACCGAGTTCGAGCTCTCGATCGACCTGGTGGAGCTGAACGCCGCGGAGCTCCTGGAGGAGCTCGAGATCATGGGTGCGAAGGAGGAGGACGCTGCAGCCCTCGAAGAGGGCCTCACCGCGACCGACGCCGTGAGGTACACGGTCAGCATCACCTCCGGCTCGGGGACCTCGATCTACAGGGGGATCCTGCCGGGCGCGACGCGTGACGGTGAGGTCTGGTCGGGGAGCCTACGCACCGCGATCGGGAGCACCGTGGGCGAGCTCGGCGAGCCGGAGGTCCTTGCCGCGGAGCACTGGGGCAGCGCGACCGGAGCCCGCACTCCCCCCGAGGTCAGCCGGGCCGCGGGCCCCGTGAAGGACAACGTCTTCGAGGCGTCCTTCAAGGTCGACGGCGTGCGCCGGACGTTCGCGGAGAGCCAGGACCCCCAGTGGGCGCTCTTCCTCGTCGCTGACTGAGAACGCCGGAACCAGGGGGCCGGGACGTGGTTGGATGGAGGCATGGCACGCCTCCCCCTCCTCGCGCTCCTCGCCGCCGCCCTCGGCTCCACGGCCAGCTCCCAAGAGCTCGAGACCTGGACGCTCTCCGTCGACGGTGTCGAACGCACCGCGCTCGTCCATCTCCCCGAAGCCGCGCGGTCCGGGGGGCCCGAGCCGGGTGAGCCCGCCCCGCTCGTCCTCGCCTTCCACGGCCACGGCGGACGGGCGACCGGCTTCGCTCGCCAGTTCGGCCTCCACCGCGAGTGGCCCGAGGCCATCGTCGCCTACCCCCAGGGGCTCCCGACGCCCAGCCGCCTCGTCGACCCCCAGGGCAAACGCTCCGGGTGGCAGAACCGCGCCGGAGACCAGGGGGACCGGGACCTCGCACTCTTCGACGCGCTGCTGGAGCGCGTCGAGTCCGAGGCGGCGGTGGACGCCGATCGGATCCACGTGACGGGCCACTCCAACGGCGGGGGCTTCACCTATCTCCTGCTGGAGGAGCGCGCCGCCGTCCTCGCCTCCGTCTCGCCCTCGGCGAGCGGCAAGGGCCGCGGATCGGGCGGGAAGGCGTCCCGCGAGGTCGCCGTGCTCCACGCAGGATCCCCACGCGATCGCCTCGTCAGGTGGACCTGGCAGGAGGCGGCGATCCGCGGTCTGCGGCGAGCGCGGGACTGCGGCGAAGGCGAGCCCTGGGAGCTGGATCCGCGCGTGACCCGCTTCCCCGCGGAGAAGGGCGCCGACGTCCTGCTCTTCGAGCACGGTGGCGGCCACCGGCACAACAGGGCCCACGCGGGCCTCGCGGTGCGGTTCTTCAAGGGCCATCCACGCAAGAGTGACGAGCCGAAGGACGGGCCCGCTCCCCTGAAGCTCGAGCTCGAGGACGTCCAGCGCGTCTGGGACGCGGCGCCCCACCAGGCCTCCACCGACCTCGTCCTCCACGGGAGCGAGCTCGTCCTCGCCTTCCGCGAGGGCGACGGCCACGTCGGCGGCGCGGACGGCGTCGTCCGGATCCTGACCTCGACGGACGGGAAGAGCTGGACGAGCCGCGCACGCGTGGCGCTCGAGGGGATCGACCTGCGCGACCCCGAGCTGAGCGCGACCCCGGAGGGGGACCTGCTCCTCCTCGTGGGGGCCTCGCGGTACGAGGGCAAGAAGCTCCTGGGGCGGACGTCGAAGGTCGCGCGCTGGGCACCGGGAACGGACGGCGAGCTCGAGCTGGTGGACGCGCGCATCGACCCCGCCGTCGAGGGCCCCGTCGGCCGGCTGTGGCCGCTCGCCTGGCGCGGCTCCACCGGCTTCGGCGTCGTCGACCAGCCCGAAGGCGAGCGCTGGCGCCAGCACCTGGTCGCGACGAAGGACGGCGTCGACTTCCGCGAGGTGGCGGCCTGGGACGAGGACGGCCGGCCGAGCGGGACGGCCCTCCGCACCCGCCCCGACGGCTCCCTCGTCGCCCTCGTCCGGCGCGAGGGCGACGCCCTGATCGGCTCCGCGCCGCCCCCCTTCGCGGACTGGACCTGGGCCGAGCTTCCGCTGTCCCTCGAGGCGCCCGAGCTGCTCGTGCTCGACGACGGCCGCATGCTCGCCTCGGGCTGCCGCGTCGTGGGCGCCGACGGCTCCACCAGGAAGACCGTCATCGGCGAGGTGGATCTCGCCGGCAACTGGACCGAGCTGGCCGCCCTCCCCTCCGGCGGCGACACCAGTGACCTCGGTATGGCGCTGCGCGGCTCCGAGCTCCTCGTCTCCTACGACGCGAGCCACGGGGAGAAGACCGCCGTCCACCTGGCGCGCCTCCGGTTGAAGCGCTGAGCGGGCCCGGGTCCGAGGGGCGGCGAGAAACAGCGCTCGCCTCTTTTGACCCTGCCATCCGACGAGGAGGCAGGGCTGGGCCACGACCGGCCGTGGCCCGTGCCCGACGTCACCCATGACCTTCAGGCGTACAGCACGGCTCCGAAGCGCTCCAGGCGCACCGTCCGGGTGGGCGATGCGCCTGGTGGCGCGGGCCGGAGCCCGGGGAGTCGAGTGAGAATCACTTGGCGGCCTTCTGCTCGGCGGCCTGCTTCTTCTCGGAGAGAGCCCGCTCGATCTTGGCCTGCTCCTCGAAGGCGAGGAGGCGCTGGGCCGTCTCGTAGACCCAGTCGCCGCGTCCGGTGACGAGGAGGGCGGAGATGGTGTGGAGTTGCATGGGACCGGGGTCTGGTCGGGGTGCTTTCGCGGTGGTCGACCGCGGGGTTCGTGTGCCGGGCCAAGCGGCCCGTTCCCCTCGAGATGGCGCCCCCGTGGCCGAGCGGACACGACTCTTCGATTTCCTGTCCCCCGGCCCATCGGGCTCCCCTCGAAGCGCCCTGGAGGCCCCGAGAGGCGGCTCACCCCGCGCTCGGAGACTGCCAGGAGGAGCACCGACACCAGGCGACCTCGATCGGCCCGGCCGGCGCCTCCGCCATGGCCCGCCCACGTCCGCCGATCACGGCGTTCGGCCCCGGACCAGGGCGGCGATGGTCAGCGCTCGAGGGCGAACCAGTTGATGTTCCACTGGTCGCCGACCGAGCGGATCGTGAGGGTGTGCTCGCCGCGCTCGACCTCCAGGGACACGCCGCGCTTGGTCTCGTAGGTCTGCCAGCCACCGGTCACGGCGACCTCCTGGCGATCGACGACCTCGCCGTCGAGGAGGACCTCGAAGCCGCCGCTGCCGTTGAGGGACGCGAGGCGGTAGACGAACGTGAACCGGCCGGCCGAACGCGCGTCGAGCTTGTACTCGAGCGTGTCGCCCGGGTCGAAGAAGCCGAGGTTGAAGCCGCCGCCCTCGTCGCCGCAGGTCTCGGCCTCGACGCCGGACATCGCGAAGTAGTGCTCCGCCTCGATCCGGGCGGGGATCTCGATCGACGGGAGTTCGGTGTGGACGACCTCGCTACGCGCGCTCTTGGCGGCGCCGGCCGACGCCACGACCGAGTAGAAGTGCGCTGTCCCCGGCGCCGGAGCGGCGTCGACGAAGCGCGCCTCGTCCAGCTCGAACGCGATGAGCTCCCCCTGGTCGCCCGGGCGCGTGGCGCGGAAGACGCTGAAGCGCACGCCCGCACCGGCGTCGCTCGACCAGGTGAGAACGGTGCTGTCCTCGTTCTCCTCGATGGCGAGACCCGCCGGCCGGGTGGGGTCGGGGAAGGCGAAGCGCTCGTCCCAGCGCTCGTGCTTGACCCAGTCGACATCCATGACCCACTCGCCGGTCATCGGATGGTCCGAGATCTTCGCGTAGTTGAGGATCGCGAACATGGGCTCGGGGTAGCTGTCCCCCTCGCCGGGGTTGCGATGGACCTCCACGCCGTCCACGCGGTAGACGAGGTCGCTCCCGGCCCACTCGACGGAGTACTCGTGCCACTCGTCGAGGGTCGCCGGCACGCCCTTCCGGAGGGTCCACCAGTCGCCGCCGTCGGGGCCGAGGCTCTTGATCGCGCCGGTCGTGAACTTGTTCGCGCCGCTCTCGCCGTGGTGCTCGAAGATGTCGATCTCCCCCGAGCCGGTCAGGGGCCAGGCGATGTCCTCGTCGTCTTCCTGGACGGGCGGCTCGTTGTTCCGCGCGCCGAGGATCCACCACGCCGGGAACATCCCGGGCTCGCCGTTGCCCCACGTGCGCAGGCGCGCGGTCCACCGGCCCTTGACGAACTCCTTGCGGTTCTTCGAGCAGACGCGGCCGGCGACGTACTGCGTGTCCGGGTGGCGGACGCCGGTCTTCGAGAGGTTGTCGCACTCGACCATCTCGCCGACGTTGACGACCTTGACCTTGAGCGTGCCGTTGGAGACCTCGCGGGTCCCCGCGGCGCCGTCGGGGAGGTAGCACTGCGCCTCGTTGTTGACCCAGATCCTCTGGTCCTGCCAGTTCTCCGGGTCGAAGACCTCGAAGTCGTCGAAGAAGTCGACCACCCAGCCGGTGGGGGCGTCCAGGTCGTGCAGGAGCGTCTGGATCGCGCGCGCCGGGATGGTCGTGACGGCCTCCTCGTCGCCGACGCAGAAGCGATAGGTGATCGGCGCGTCCTCGAGGTTCAGCACGACGGTCGCGAGCCGGCCGTCGGCGTGGACGAACGACGTGACGTCGAGGCTGCTGCGGCTGCTGATCGCGCTCACGCGCTGCGCGCCCGGCCGGATGAACTTCGCGAAGTGGCCGAGGTAGTGGTAGCTCGGCGTGTAGATGAGCTCGCCCGACTTCGAGTCCGCGTGGATCGGCGCGAAGCAGTGGTTGCCGACGTGGTTCGGACCTCCCCGGTCGTCGAGCAGGATGTTCCAGTCCAGCCAGCCCGCCGCGCCCGCGTTGAGGTCGCGGATCACGTTCTTCCCGTAGCGCTCCGCGTTGGGCCAGTGCTGGTACCGAGCCGGGTCGAAGCCCTCGACGCACGCCTCGGTGAGGAGCACCTCGAACTCGGGGTACGCCTGCTTCACCGCCGCGACGTTCTGGTGCATCTCCTCCCCGCCGGCCCAGGTCTCGTACCAGTGGAATCCGACGCCCCAGACGTACCTCGCCGCCTCCGGGTCACCCAGGATCGTGTTGGCGCGATGCCCGATGAGGTCGCGGTTGTGGTCCCACACGATCACCTTCACGTCGCCCAGCCCGTCGGCGGCGAGGGTCGGGCCGAGGTGGTCGCGAACGAAGTCCCGCTCCTCCTCGGCGGTGTAGATCATCGACTCCCAGGTCTGCACCGCCATGGGCTCGTTCTGCACCGTGATCCCCCAGATGGGGATGCCCTCGGCCTCGTAGGCGCGGATGAACCTCGCGTAGTAGCTCGCCCAGGCGGATCGGTAGCGGGGCAGGAGCTTGCCGCCGCGGAGCATGTCCTCCCGTCCCTTCATGAAGGCCGGGGCGCTCCAGGGACTGGCGATCGTCGTGATGCTGCCGCCCGCCGTGCGCAGGGCTTCGAGGATCATGGGGATCCGGAACTCGCGGTCCGGCGCCACGTCGAAGGTGCTCAGGTCCGCATCACCCTCCTCGATGTAGGTGTGGCTCTCGCTGGCGAAGTCGCAGCTGTGGATCGGCGTGCGGAGCAGGCTGTAGCCGAGCCCCTCGTCCGCGTCGAAGTACGCCCGCATGAGCTCGCGCTTCGCGTCGTCGCCGAGACCGGCGTAGACCTCGGCGCTCGCGTCGGTGATCGCGCCGCCGAACCCGAGCACCGTCTGGAAGGTCTTCTCGGGGTTGACGAAGACGGCGACGTCGGTCTCCGGGGATTGCCGCGCGGGAAGCAGCTGGAGCCGGTCGCTCAGTCCCATGCGCAGGCCGGTGTCCTTGGCCGTCGTGTACACGCGGACCCCCTCGACCGTTCCCTCCTGTGCCCCCCGAGCGAGGGGAGCCAGGGCAGCAGCGAGGGCCATGAGCGTGGAGCGGTGGATCATCGTGAGAATGACTGGGTGGATCCGACGGGGCGTGGGCGCGCCGAGCGCGCGCGAGACGCCACGCTAACAGCGGCGCTTCGGGCCTGCGCATGGGTGAAAGCTCGGGATATCCACGGGGTGATTAACCCCATCCCCTGAAACGGCATCGTTTCAACCCGCGTCTCGCCGACGCAGGTCTCTCCAGCGCCGGAGGTGAGAAAGAAGTGAGACCTTCAGGCGCGATGAGAAGGGCGCTCTAGCCTTGGGAGGCTCATCGCCCTCTCCACGTTCCTTCCCCCGCGTTCGCTTCCATCCATGAAGTTCGCCAAGAACTACCTCGCCGCCGTCGCGGCCATCGCGCTCTGCCCCCTGGCCTCCGCGCAGATCTTCACCTACGAACAGGACTTCGAGTCCTTCGACATCAACGACGGCGGCGCGCTCTCCGGTGACGGCTGGCTGACGTACACCAACGTGTTCGACGCCGGCGGCAACTTCGCCTACGGCTACCCCTCGGGTGGCGCACCCAACGGCGGCTCGGGCTACTCGGTCATCGGCACCGGCCTCGGCGGCGCGGCCCAGGGCTCGCAGTACGTCAACATCTACAGTGACTACGGCAACGGCGATCACGCCAACGGCTTCACCATCGAGTCGAACGTGTACCGCGAGCGTGGCATCGACTCGTCCAACGCGGGCGAGCTCTTCACCTTCGATTTCGACTATCTGAAGAACCCGCAGGTGATCAACGGTGACGGGCCGACCGAGACCTACGCCTTCCTCAAGGTGCTCCAGTCCTCGAACGGCTCCTTCGCTCCTCTTGCGACGATCACCTTCGACACCACAGCGGCGTCGACCACGGCGTGGGCCACTGGCAGCCTCCAGCTCACGATCGACCCCGCCTGGGTGGGCGAGGTGTTCCAGTTCGGCTTCTACAGCACCGCGACGAACTACGACGACTCGAGCCGTCTCTACGACAACCTGAGCCTCTCCTCGCCCAACAGCCGTCCGCCGGGCCTCGCGCCCTACGCGCAGGACTTCGAGGCCCTCGACCTGACCGCCTCGGACTCCCTCAGCAACGATGGCTGGCTCGTCTTCGTCAACGTCTTCGACCCCGGCGGCGGGTACCTCTACGGGTACGGGCCTTTCGGGGCACCGAACGGCGGAGCGACCTGCTCCGCGCTCGCGACCGGCGCGGGCGGGCCCAGCCAAGGGTCTGTCTACATGAACGTCTACAGCGACTATGGCAACGGTGACCACGGCATCGGCAACCTGATCAACGGGCTCGTGTTCAAGGAGCAGGAGATCGCGCAGGCGAACGTGGGCAAGACCTATCGCCTCGCCTTCGACGTGCTGAAGGACCCGGTGACGAACAACGGTGACGGCGGGACCACCACCGAGGCGTTCGTCAAGGTCCTCCGTCGCTCGGACGGCTCTTTCGCCGAGCTCGGGATCAGCACCTTCGACACGACGAACGCGTCGACCACCACCTGGGGACAGGGCTTCGTCGATCTCACGATCGACCCGGCGTGGGCAGGTGAACTCCTCCAGTTCGGCTTCTCGAACGTCGTCACCAACTACGACGACTCCGGCCGCTTCTACGACAACCTCGTCTTCGGCGAGTCGTCCTTCGGCACGAACTACTGCACGGCGGCGGCCAACTCCACCGGCGGTTCGGCGTCCATCTCGGCGAGCGGCAGCGACTCCGCCGCGGCCAACAACCTGACGCTCGGCGCGGAGGGCATGCCCAGCAACCAGTTCGGCATCTTCGTCGTGTCCGCCACGCAGGGCTTCAACCCCGGCCTCGGCGGCGCGAGCAACGGCAACCTCTGCCTGAGCGGCTCCATCGGCCGCTATCGCGGCCCGGGCGAGATCCTCTCCACCGGAGCCACCGGTTCCTTCGAGCTCCCGATCGACCTCTCGGCGATCCCCCAGGGCGCGGGCACGGTTCCGACCACCGCGGGGCAGACCTGGAACTTCCAGGCCTGGTATCGCGATGGAGTCGGCGCCGGCTCGAACCTCACGGACGGCATCGAGATCCTCTTCCAGTGAGAGTCTGACGGGGCGGCCCTTCCGGCCGCCGGCCCCAGGCGCCCCCCGCGCTCGCCCCCAGGGACGAGCGCGGGGGGCGCGTCCTTTCCAGGAGCGCCTCGAGCGACGCGGGCCCCTTCGACGCGCGCTCGGGCCGGTCTTCGTGGCGGCCACGTTGCATCCCTGGTGCCGCGCGTCGCCGTCGCGATCCGATACGCGGCCGTGACCCTCGGCCGTACGCCCTGCGCTCCGGCGCCTAGGATGAAGCCGTGCGCATCCTCCTCCTCGGACTCCTGCTCGCCGGCCAGGCGATCGCGCAGCACACGCTGCACGCCGACCTGACGTACAAGACGGTCAACGGCGCGCCGCTGCGCCTCGACGTCTACGAGCCCGACGCGACAGGACCCCACCCCCTGGTGATCTGGATCCACGGAGGAGCCTGGATGAGCGGGACCAAGGCGCTCGCGCCTGGTCGGATCCAGGGGCTGCTCGACGCGGACGTGGCGGTGGCGAGCATCCAGTACCGACTCACGACCCAGGCGGCGACGTTCGGCGACGTCACATTCCCGGCCCAGATCGACGACGTGCAGGACGCGATCCTGTGGCTGCGAGCGAACGCGGCCGTGTTCGGTCTCGACCCGGCGCGCATCGGAACGTGGGGGACGTCCGCCGGCGGGCACCTCGCCGCACTCGCGGGGGCCATGGGGGACCCGAACGACCCGCGCGGGGACACCAGCGTCCAGGCCGTCGGCGACGGCTTCGGGCCGACCGACTTCTTCGAGCTCGACGCCGACGCGGTGAACTTCGGGTGCAGCCAGTACCTGGTGCACGACGACCCGTCCTCTCCGGAGTCGAGGCTCGTCGGCTTCGACGGGCCGGGGGAGGGGATCGGGGTGCTGGCCGGGCTCCCGGGACGCCCCGAGCACCAGCTCGTGCTCGACGCGAACCCCATCACCTTCCTCGACCCGGCCGACCCCCCGTTCCTCGTCGTCCACGGCGAGGCCGACTGCACCATCAGCGTCGGGCAGAGCCGACGCCTCGTGGACGCCTGCGGAGCCGCCGGCGTCGACGTCACCCTCGTGACGCATCCCGGTGGGCACACGCTCCCAGCGCCATTCGTCGGCGACTTCCACGACTTCTTCGTCCGTGAGCTCGCCGGCACGGAGCGAATCGTGCGGACGGTCGAGTCCTTCGACGTCCCCTCGCTCACTCCGATCGACGCCCAGGGCGTCCCCGTCGACCATGACAACGAGACGATCCGCACGGCGAGCCTGACGTGGGGCGGCTGCAACCTCTCGACCACGGTCGGCGCTCTGCCTCACGCGGTGCTGCTCGACCCGCACCCCGCGGTCTCGACCGACGGCGGGAGCCTGTTCTTCAACGCCGGCGCGCTCACGGCCGGATCGAGGGCGGCCGCGCGGCTCGACGCGCCTGTGGACCTCGCCTCGGGAGGGCACCTGCGCCTGCGGATCGGCAAGGCCGACGCCCCCGGGGGAACGCGCTTCCGCGTGCTCCTGCGAGACGGGACGACGTGGTGGCTCTCGAGCGCCATCACAGCGCCGATCGTTCCGGGCGCGACCAGCGCCAGCGCCATGACGGTCGAGTTCGCGCCGCTCTCCTGGACCGAGGTGAACACCTCGAACGGCGCGGGCGCCGACCTCGACCAGATGGACGACGGCGGCGAGACCGGCGCGCTGGTCGTGCTGGGCGCGGGGACGCCCGACCTCACGTCCGTCGACGGCATCGGGTTCCAGATGGCCGCAGGCAACACCCTGAGCCGCATGTTCGCGATCGATCACCTCGAGCTCGCGGTGACGTGGACGCCGATCGGTGAGGTGAGCTGCACCAGCCTCCCGAACTCGACGGGCAGAGCGGCGACCCTCGCGGCCTACGGGTCGACCGACGCGGCGGCGAACGACCTGCGCCTGAGGGCCGTGGACCTCCCTGCGCACGCCTTCGGCCTGCTGATCAGCGGCCGCGTGGGTGGCAGCGCGCCGCTGCTGGAGGGCGTCCTCTGCCTGGGATCTCCCCTCGGGCGCCACCTCGAGAGCGTGACGAGCTCGGGCGCGGCGGGCGGGGTGGAGCTCGCCGTCGACCTGGCGGCCATGCCGGTCGCCTGGCCGCCGTTCACGGCGGCCGTCATGCCGGGCGAGACCTGGTACTTCCAGTGGTGGCACCGCGACGTCGTCGCCGGGCCGACGGCGAACACGTCGAACGCGATCGCGGTGCCGTTCCACTGAGGGCCGGGCGGCCTCGGGCGTCCAACGGAGCGCCACGGTCGCCTCGCCCTAAAGCGGACGTGGATCGCCTGGAGCCCGACTCCGATCGACGCACGGGTTGGACCTCGTGGCCCGGGAAGGGGGGCGGAGCGGGGGCCCGGGGGTCGGGGTCAACGGTTCGCCACTTCGTCCCCGCCGCTCCACCACGGCCTCAGCTCGCCGGATAAGCTGGGCGGCTCCCCCGGGCGAGGGGGATCTCCATGCGACGGATCGCGATCATCAACCAGAAAGGTGGCGTCGGGAAGACGACCACCGCAGTCAACCTCGGCGCCGCGCTCGCGCGGCTCGGGCAGCGCGTGGTGGTGATCGACATGGATCCGCAGGCCAACGCGTCGATGAACCTCGGGGCCGAGCTGGCCCCCGAGGAGCCCTCGACCTACTCGCTCCTCACCCAGGGCGGGCGCGTGGCCGACACCCTGCGGGGCACCTCCACGCCGGGCCTGTCGATCCTCCCCTCGCACCTGGACCTCTCGGGCGCGGAGCTCGAGCTCGCGAGCGCCATCGGCCGCGAGACGATCCTCAAGGACGCGCTCGACGAGTGGATCCAGGAGGAGGTCGCGCGCACGGGCCGCGAACCAGCGGACGTCATCCTCATCGACAACCCGCCGAGCCTCGGGCTCCTCTCGGTCAACGGGCTGGCCGCCTCGCAGGAGGTGCTGATCGCCGTCCAGACCGAGTTCTTCGCGCTTCAGGGCCTCAGCCGGCTGGTGGAGATCGTCCAGCTCCTGCGCCGGCGCCTGAACCCCGACCTCGAGATCACTGGCGTGCTGGCGTGCCTCTACGACAGCCGCCTGCGCCTCGGGCGAGAGGTCCTCGCCGAGCTCCGCGCGCACTTCCCGGGCGTGCTCTACAAGCGGCCCATCGCACAGAACGTCAAGCTTGCCGAGACGCCGAGCTTCGCCCGCACGATCTTCGAGTACGCGCCCGAGTCCAAGGGCGCCGAGGACTACATGGCGGTGGCCAGGGAGTTCCTCGAACGAGAGGGGGTCGAGGAACACGCCAGCGGGAGATCCATCGAGCCGCCGGTGCGCGCTACGGCGGAGCCCGCACCGGTCGCCCAACCCGAACCGCCGACCTCCGAGACGCCCGAGGAGGGTCCGCGAGCGGTCGACGCCGAGGCGGGGACCGAGGACCCCGCGGCGATCGAGCGCGCCGCGAGTCCCTCCAGAGCGCACGGCGGGACGGCCGCGCTGATGCTCGACATCGCGAAGGTCCTGGCGAGCCCGCGGAAGGGGCCCGCCCTGGCGTCGACAGGTCCCTCCGAGGCCGATGCCCTGGTCACGGCCGCCGGCGATCCGGAGACGTGCCCCGGGGAGGCCGCCTCTTCGACCGCCGCCACGGAGGAGACCGCTGCCGGCGAAGAGGAGGTCCCGGAGGAGTCCGCGCAGCTCGTGGAGCCCGATGGCGCGGCGATCGAGGACGCGGATCGGGCCGACGAGGAGGAGCTCGAGACCGTCGAGCTGATCCCCTCGGTGGCGCAAGAGGCGCCCGCTGAGGCCCCCGAGGAGGACGGGTCGGGGGGCGCTTTGGGCCGGGAGAAGAGCGCCGGCTCGAGGGCGGTCGCTCCCGCTGCGAACCCGGGCGGCGCCGAGCTCGCTCCGGATTCGCCGGGGGTCGCGGTGCTGGTCGAGGCCGAAGAGGCCCCGAGTGAGGTGCTCGAGCCCGAGCCGGAAGCCGCCGCCGAGGCCACCCAAGAGGCAGGAGCGACGGAAGAGGCCGCGCCGGAGCCCGCCGCGGAGCCGACGCGGCGGCGCACGCCGGTGGCCATGGCCCACGCGCATCGAGGCGAGGAGCACGCGCTGCTGCCCGGCCGCCGCGGGTTCACCTCCGACCCCCTCGGCTGATCCCGGGAGCGAGCCGCCCGTCCGCGATGCGCATCGGAATCCTCTGTCATCCCACCTACGGTGGCTCGGGCGTGGTCGCCAGCGAGCTGGCTCTGTCCCTGGCGGAGAACGGGCACGCGGTTCACCTCTTCAGCCACGACGTGCCCCCGCGACTCGCGAGGGGTTCGGGTGGAGTCGAGCTGCACGTGGCGCAGGGCAGCCCCTATCCCCTGTTCCACTCCACGCCCCATGACCTCGCGATCATGTCGCGGGTCCTCGACCTGCATCGCAGCAGGGGCCTCGACGTGCTCCACGCCCACTACGCGCTGCCCCACGCGATCGGCGCGCTCCTCGTCCGCGAGGCCGCCCGCAGCGCGGGGCTGGCTCCGCTCAAGGTCGTGACCACGCTGCACGGGACGGACATCACGCTCGTGGGGAACGACCCGAGCTACGCGCCCCTCACCCAGTACGCGATCAGCGCCTCGGACGCGGTGACCGCGGTCTCCGAGGACCTCGCGGCGCGGACGCGGGCGAACTTCGAGGACAAGCCCCCCTGCGGCATCCACGTGATCCCCAACTTCGTGGATCTGGAGGAGTTCCGGCCTTCGGAGAAGGGGTCAGAGCTCGCCTCCGCCGTCCACATCAGCAACTTCCGCAGGGTCAAGCGAGTGCCCTGGCTGGTGGACGCCTTCGCCGACGCGCTGAGGACGCTCCGTACGCAGGGGAAGGACGCCGAGCTCGTCCTCGTCGGCGACGGGCCTCAGCTCGGAGAGGCGAGGCGTGTCGCCCGCGAGCGCGACGTCAGTGACCGGGTCCGCTTCCTCGGCCTGCGCAGCGACCTCGCCGAGCTCCTCGCCCCCGCGGACCTCTTCTGCCTGGCGAGCACCGAGGAGTCCTTCGGCCTCTCGGCCCTCGAGGCGATGTCAGCTGGAACAGCGGTGCTCGGCACGCGGGTCGGGGGCGTCGCCGAGGTCGTCGTGGACGGTACGACCGGCGTCCTCGTGGATCCGGAGGACCGCGCGGCCTACGCCGACGAGATGGCCCGGCTGCTCGGAGACCGCCCGGCAGCAGCGCAGTTGGGCGCCGCGGCGCGCGACCGCGCCGTCGCCCGCTTCGACCGCCGGAGCGTGGTCGAGGAGTACGAGTCGCTCTACCGCGAGCTGGTCGGCGGAGCGGGGCCCTGCCCCTGATCGTTCGGAGCGGGCAGGCCCCGGCGGCGCCCGGAACCGCGCGCGATCCACCATCGAGTCGATCCATGGCCATCCACCTCGACCACAACGCGACGACGCCGCTCAGGCCGGAGGTGCGCGAGCTCATGCTCGACCTCCTGGACGAGGGTCTCGGCAACGCCTCCAGCGTCCATGCAACCGGACGCCGCAGCCGTGCCGTCATCGACGAGGCGCGGGAGCGCGTCGCGGGCGCCCTCGAGGTGCACGAGGACGAGGTCGTCTTCACCAGCGGCGGGACCGAGTCCAACAACCTCGCGCTCTTCGGTGGTCACGCTGCGCTCTCCGCGGCGGCCGGTGCATCCGCCCGGGTGATCTCGAGCCGGATCGAGCACGCCGCCGTCCTCGAGCCCGTCCGTCAGCTGGAGAGCGCAGGCGCGCCAACGACCCTCGTGGTCAACGACGCGCAAGGCCGCATCGATCCGGAGGAGGTGGCGGCGGCCGCGGGGCCGGAATGGCCGGCGATCGTGAGCCTGATGGCGGCGAACAACGAAGTTGGTTCGGTGACCGACCTCCAGGCGCTGCGGAACGCCCTCGGCCGACGGACGGGACTCCTCCTGCACACGGACGCCGTGCAGCTGCTCGGCAAGCGGCCCTCGACGGACCTGCTCTCCTGCGTGGACCTCGCGAGCCTCTCGGCCCACAAGGTCGGCGGACCCGTGGGGGTGGGGCTGCTCCTGCGCAAGGAGGGCGCGCGCCTCGTCCCGCGAGCCTTCGGCGGCTCCCAGGAGGCGGAGCTGAGGCCCGGGACCGAGAATCCCGCGGCGATCGGGGCCGCAGCCCTGGCCATCGAACTGGCTGTCCGGGAAACGGAGGCCTTCTTCACGCGATCGAAGGCGCTCCTCGAGGGGTTCTGGGCCGAGCTCCAGGCCGCGCTGCCCGATGTGCACCTGAACGGACCGCCTCTCTCCTCGCCCGACCGCTTGCCGAACACGATCAACGTGTCGTTGCCCTCCGCGGGCGACGCGCGGATGCTCGTCGCGAGGCTCGACCTCGCCGGCCTCGAGGTCTCCGCGGGCTCGGCCTGCGCCAGCGGTTCACTCGAACCCTCCCACGTTCTCGAAGCTCTCGGCCACGAGCGCGCGCGCGCCGTGAGCGCCTTGCGAATCTCAACAGGGCGCACCACCGACGCCCGCGAACTCTCCACGGCTGTGGATACGCTGCGCATAACTCTGGGGGAAGCGACGTAAGTCCACGCGTTCGCTTGGAGACTCGCGATTGCCCATAGGATGTCCGGGTGGACCCGTTGACGGAATCTTTGATCTCGGATCCAATCGCCGGGGTCGAGTCAGCGGAGCGCACTCACCGCAATCCACCGTCGCCGACGCCCCCGGAGCGAGCACTGCACAAGCTCTGGAGGGCGACCGCACCCCCCCACTTGCCGCGATCCTGCCGCAGCTCGACACGGGTCTTTTCCACAACGGTTCCTCAGCCCCTCGAGCACCCCATGGCGCTCATGGGGGCCCGTCAGAGGCGCCTTCACCGGCTCGCTGACGAAGGAGGAGCCCGAAGGCGTGGCCATCGCACCGGCCACGCCGGATCGTCCCACCTGGACGGCACACCCTCCTCGGCTCGCGCGGCACCGCATCCGCCGGCCGAGGTCCGTCCATCCCCCGCCCCCCCCAGACACCACGACCTCGGCGTGTTTCACGTCTTCGTCGCCTCATTGACTTCGCTGCGACGCACACGCATGGAAGAGTCTTTCAGCAACTCCACCGGCGAGCCGGAGGAGCGCCTGCACCCGGCGCGGACTCGCCCCTCGTCTCCGAGGGACGCTTCGCTCCGCGCGACGGGCGGTCGCCGTCGCCGCGGCGACGGCACGCCCGAGCTGTTCCCGGGGGCCTTCGATCGTCCTGACGCCGCCGTGGCGCCCCCGCCTGCCGTGGATGAGGCCCCGGCCACCGAGGAGGAGGCGGAGAACCTCCGAGGCGCCCTCGAGGCCTGCCTCGAGTCGGAGCAGTTCCTCACCTGGTTCCAGCGCTCGCGCCTGATCGCGCACGCGGGCCGTGAGGCCATCGTCGCCGTGCCCAACGGCTTCGCGCGCAACTGGATCGAGAAGTACTACATGGAGAGCCTGCAGCGCTGCGTGGAGGCGGTGCTCGGGCAAGGCCGCGTCGCCGTGCTCCGCGAGGAGCCCGAGCGCGTCGCCGCGCCGGAGCAGGGGCGCGCCGAGGCGCCCACCGCACGTGCGGGTCGTGCGCCGCGCGTGGACCTGACCTCCGAGCTCGGGCCGCTCTCCGATCAGGAGGCGCGCGCGGGCGGTGTCGGCGCGCGTCGACCGGCTCCCGCCAGCGCGCCTCCGAACGTGGCGACCTGGAGCCTCCTCGACGAGGGCAGCGACTTCGTCCTGAATCCCCGCTGCACCTTCTCCAACTTCGTCGTCGGCCCCTGCAACCGCTTCGGCCATGCGGCGACCATCGGCGCCAGCGAGCAGCCCGGGAAGGCCTACAACCCGCTGTTCCTGCACGGCCGCGTCGGCGTGGGCAAGACCCACCTCCTGCAGGCGTTCTGCCACACGGTGCTCGAGCGGAATCCCGGGACGCGGATCCTGTACCTGTCCTGCGAGACGTTCGTGAACCACTTCGTCACCGCGCTCAGCGAGGGAGACATGATGGCCTTCCGGGAGAAGTACCGGAACGTCGACGTGCTGGTGGTGGACGACGTCCAGCTCCTCGCGAACAAGGAGCGGACCCAGGAGGAGTTCTTCCACACGTTCAACTCGCTCTTCAACGCGGGCAAGCAGATCGTCCTGTCGTCGGACTCGCCGCCGAAGGACATTCCCACCCTCCAGGACCGCCTCGTGTCGCGCTTCAAGTGGGGCATGGTGTCGGAGATCGAGGCGCCCTGCTACGAGACGCGGATGGCGATCGTGAAGCGCAAGGCCTCCGAGCGCGGCGCGCTCCTGCCGGACGAGGTCGTGCGGTTCATCGCAGAGAACATCGAGGAGAACGTCCGCGAGCTGGAAGGCGCCGTGACGCGGCTCTCCGGCTACACGGCCCTCTCGCCCGAGCCCATCACACTGGAGATGGCCCAGCAGTGCCTGGCCGGGCTCATCGAGGTGCGCCGCGGCGCCCCCACCGTGGACGACATCATCCGGCTGGTCACAGAGCACTATCAGGTGAAGCTCTCGGACCTGCAGTCCAAGCGGCGCACCAAGACGATCGCCTTCCCCCGCCAGGTGGCGATGTTCCTCGCCCGCAAGCTGACGCGTCACTCCCTCGAGGAGATCGGCGGCTTCTTCGGCGGCCGGGACCACACCACCGTCATGTACGCGGTCGACAAGATCCGCACGCGCATCGAAGAGGACGGCGAGTTCGGCGCGGACGTACAGCGCTTCATGGAGCAGCTGATGGGGCGCGGTTGAGCGACGAGAGCCGCTCAACCGTGGCAGGGGCCGCGTCGGGAATCAGGCCGACGCGGCCCCTGTTCGTTGCGGCGAGCCCCGGCGCACGCGCGGTCTCCGGCCAGGGCCCGAGGCGCGCCGGAGAACGTTGTGCAGAGATCCATGGAGCGACGGTGGAGAACCGGATGGAGACCGGTGGAGCTTTGACGCGGAGCCGTGGGTTCCGGTGCATCGATCGGTGCAAGGACGGTGCGTCCCATCGTGGAGTACTTGGGGAAGACCGGGCCCTGGCGGCGTGGCGGACGAGGCCCGGTGGAGGGCCGTGGAAGACCTCCCGGTTGTCCACCGCTCATCCCCCGATCACGCACACGCACCGGAGAGGGAGCGGTCGCCGTAAACACCGGGGAAAACAGCGGAAACGACCGCCCTCGCGCCGGTTTCCACGGTGGACGGGCTCCTCTACGACTACGATAATCTCTTAGATAGGGACGCCCTGGAGAACCGATGGCCGGGGAGCGTGACGAGCGCTCCGACCCGGCCTGGCGGCGGCCATCCTCCTTCGGCGAACAGGCTCTTCGACTTGACGAGAAACGCGCAGCGTTTTTCGAGGTGTCAAGCGCTTCCCTGGACTCTCCAAGTTCACCGCCACTCCACAGCATCCAGAGGGGAACGACGACCATGAAGGCCACCTGCGACCGCGAAGCCCTGCGCGAGGGCCTCGCCGTGATCAACAGCGTCATTCCGACGAAGAGCACGAAGCCGATCCTCGAGAACGTCTGCATGGTCGCGACCGACGACCATCTCGAACTCGTGGGCACGGACCAGGAGGTCTTCGTCCGCTTCAAGATCGATCGCTGCCAGGTGGTCGAGCCCGGCCCGGTCGTCGTGCCCGCCCGCACCGCCTTCGACTTCGTCAGGGATCTCTCCGGCGAGACCGTGACCATCGCGACCGGTGACAGTCAGTGCACCATCACGAGCGGCGCCGACAGCTGCGACCTCGTCATCGCGGACGCCACCGAGTACCCCGTCGTCCCCCGCTTCGACGACACCGGCGCCACGACCATCCAGGGAGGCAACTTCACTCGCCTGGTCGGACGCACCGCCTTCGCGGCCGCCAAGGAGCCGGGCCGCTACGCCATGCACGGTGTCCTCACCGAGCTCAAGGACGACAAACTGCGGCTGGTCGCCACCGACGGACGCCGCCTCTCGATGGCCTCGATCCCCGTCGAGATGTCCGGGGTCGATCCCGCCCGCGCCATCGTCCCGACCAAGGGCATGCAGCTGTTCTGCCGGGTGATCGGCGACCCCCTCGACCAGATCCGGTTCGCCGTCCGTGAGGACCAGGTCGGCCTCGCCTCCAAGAACGCCGAGATCTTCGCCCGCCTGATCGACGGCGACTTCCCTCAGTACGAGGCCGTCATCCCCGCCGAGTGCGGCAATCGCATCGAAGCGGACGCCGACACCTTCGCTCGCAAGCTTCGCCTGGTGTCCAACGTATCCGGCGAGGAGACCCGCGCCGTTCGCCTGCGTGTGAAGGGGGAGCAGCTCGAGCTCTACGGACACTCCGCCGGCCGCGGCGAGGCCACCGCCCACATGGACGTGGTGTTCAAGGGAGAGGACGGCGACATCGCCTTCAACCCGGACTACGTGCTCGACGGCATCAAGAACGGAGCTCCCGAGACGGTGGTGCTCGAGTTCGGCCAGCGCACGAGCCCCGGCAAGTTCCACCTGGGTGAAGAACACGTCTACATCGTGATGCCCATCACCCTCGAGACCTGATCTCCCCGCCATGTCCGCTCCCACCCCTCGGCGCGGCGGCCGACGACGCCCCGCGCGCGCAGAGGGCGAGGAGCCCAAGCGCGGCGAGCTGATGCCCCTCGGGGACGCGCTCGCTGAATTCCTTCGCGACTCCAAACTCCTCCAGCGCAAGAAGCAGCAGCCGGCGTACGACGCCTGGGACGAGGCCGTCGGCCCGGAGCTGGCCCGTCAGGCTCGGGCGGTCTCTTTCCGCCGCGGCGAGCTGATCGTCGAGGTCGACAGCACCTCCCTCCTCTCCGAGCTGCGCGGCTTCGCCGCCGAGGATCTCCGAACCCGGGCCGACGCCCTCCTCGCGGAAGACCCCTCCGCCACCTCTCGCATCCGCAAGCTGACCTTCAAGCTCAAGCGACGCCGCTAGGGCCCCCAACATGAGCAACGACGAAGAGACCAAGCCGGTGACCTACGGCGCCGACTCCATCACCGTCCTCGAAGGACTCGAGGCGGTCCGGGTCCGGCCCGCGATGTACATCGGCGACACGGACTCCCGCGGGATGCACCACCTGATCTGGGAGGTCGTCGACAACGCCGTCGACGAGGCCCTCGCTGGACACGCCACGAAGGTCGTCGTGATTCTGAAGGCCGACGGATCCGTACAGGTCGCGGACGACGGTCGGGGCATCCCCGTGAGCATGCACCCGACGGAGAACATGCCCGCCGTGGAGGTCGTCCTCACCAAGCTCCACGCGGGCGGCAAGTTCGACGACCAGGCCTACAAGGTGTCCGGCGGGCTCCACGGGGTCGGCGTGTCCTGCGTCAACGCTCTCGCGACGCGCCTGCACGTGGCGGTCCACAAGGACGGCCAGATCCACGAGATGGAGTTCAGCCGCGGGGTGAAGACGAAGGACCTCGAGGTGACAGGCGACACCGATCGCGACGGCACGGTCGTCACGTGGACCGCGGACCCCGAGATCTTCTCCACCGTCGAGGTCGAGTACGAGATCGTCGAGAAGCGGCTGCGTGAGACGGCCTACCTCATGGGCACGCGCGGTCTGCGGATCGAGCTAGAGGACGAGCGCAACGGCGCATCCGAGGTCTTCGAGTACCCCGAGGGTCTGAAGACCTTCGTGAACCACATCAACAAGAACAAGACCACGCTGCATCAGGACGTCATCCACTTCACGAAGGCCGTGCCCTCCGTGGACGACCCCGGCGCCGAGTACGAGGTGGAGCTCGCTCTCCAGTACACCGACGCCTACCAGGAGTCGGTGTTCACCTTCGTCAACAACATCAACACCCATGGGGGTGGCACGCACCTCTCCGGGATGCGCGCGGCCCTGACCCGGACGCTGAGCGCGTACGCGCGCAACGGCAAGCTGGTGAAGGAGAACCAGGAGCTGCCCAGCGGCGACGACTTCCGTGAAGGCCTCACCGCGGTTCTCTCCCTCAAGGTCCCCGATCCCCAGTTCGAGGGTCAGACCAAGGACAAGCTCGGCAACCGCGAGGCCCAGGGCATCGTCGAGTCCGCCGTCAACGATCTCTTCAGCACCTACCTGGAGGAGAACCCCGCGCCCGCCAAGGCCATCGTCAACAAGGCGGTGAGCGCGAAGCAGGCCCGCGACGCGGCTCGCAAGGCCCGCGATCTCGTGCGACGCAAGTCGGCGCTCGCGAGCGGCAGCCTCCCGGGCAAGCTCGCTGACTGCCAGAGCAAGAACCGCGACGAGACCGAGCTGTTCATCGTCGAGGGTGATTCCGCGGGCGGCCCGGCGAAGATGGGCCGCGACCGGAGCATCCAGGCCATCCTGCCGATCAAGGGCAAGATCCTGAACGTCGAGAAGGCGCGCCTGGACAAGATGCTCGGGCACCAGGAGATCCAGCTCATCATCTCGGCCCTCGGGACCGGCATCGGGCCGGAGTTCGACGTCGAGAAGCTGCGCTACGGGAAGATCATCATCATGACGGACGCGGACGTGGACGGCTCCCACATCCGCACGCTGCTCCTGACGTTCTTCTTCAGGCAGATGCCCGAGATCATCGAGCGCGGCCACCTCTACATCGCGCAGCCGCCGCTCTACAAGCTCACCATCAACAAGAAGAGCTCGTACATCCTCGACGATCCGACCCTGCGCAGGACGCTCCTCGAGCGCGGCGTCGAGCAGATCACCGTCGAGGACAAGGGCGCCGGGAAGGAGTGGACCGGCCCGGAGCTGAAGATCCTCCTGGACCAGCTGCAGGAGCTGCAGAACGCCGCGTCGGGCGCGGTCCCGGCCTGGAGCGAGATGACCTTCGCGGACTACCTGGAGCGTTGGGACGGCGAGCGCCTGCGCGCCTATCACGGCCAGGTCGGTGCGGTCGAGGAGTCCTTCGTCACCAAGGAGGAGCTGGACAACTGGTTCGAGTTGCAGGCCGCCGGCCGTGAGGACTTCCGGATCTACCGGGGCCCCGAGAGCGATGTGCTCCGGCAGAACGCCGACGGCATCGCCACGGTCCTTCGTCAGCGTGACGAGCTCGAGTCGCTCCTCGGATCGATCGCCGAGAGCGGCCTGAAGTTCCAGGGCGGCGGTCAGTTCGTGGTGCGGACGGCCAAGGGCAGCGAGACCGACTGCTCGGCGCTGATGGAGCTGGCCGAGGAGGTTCAGCGCGGTGCTCAGTCCGACGTCGACATCCAGCGCTACAAGGGTCTCGGCGAGATGAACGACGACCAGCTGTGGGAGTCGACGATGGACCCCACCACGCGTCAGCTCCTCAGGGTGACCCTCGACGACGCGCTGAGCGCGGACGAGATCTTCACCATCCTGATGAGCGAGGGCGTCGAGGCGCGCCGCGAGTACATCGAGCAGCACGCCCTCGAGGTCACCAACCTGGACGTCTGAGAGCGTCGTCGGCCTGGATCAGCTCGCTTCGCGGCGGTCGTGGCCGAACTCCGGCATCGGCGGGAGCTCCAGCGGCTCCGCCTCCTCGCCATCGTCGGTCGACCGGATCGGATCGGTCTCGACGTCGTCCGAGGGGAGTGCCTCGATCGGGCCGAGGTCGAGGTCACCGAGATCGAAGCTGTTCTCGTCGGTGACGAGCTCCGGCTCGGTCGTTTCACTTCCTGCGGGAGCGAAGGACCTGGCGTCTGCCGCGTTCGCGCCGTCGTCGACGTGAGCGGCCGCGACCTCTGCGTCCGCTGCGTCGAAAATGGACTCCCAGTCACCTTCGACGTCCGGGCTCACGGCGGGCGTCATGAACTCCGCGATCCAGCGGCGATTGGACTCCACCGTCCCGACCACTGGAAGGACGGTGAAGTCGGTCATCGCCGAGACCCGCGCGAGGACCTCCGCTGGCACGAGCCCGGGCATCGCGACCGTGAGGATCTGGCCGAACAGATCGATGGGCACGAGCTGGTGCTCGCGGAACAGGTCAGCGTCGATCTCCTCGATCGCTGCCGGATTGGGTGTCACCAGGTTGACCGGGAGGAACGGGAGCTGGAACGTCTCGCAGACGATCTTCGACAGGTCCCAGTCGCTGACGGTGTTCGAGGAGACCAGCGCCTCGCAGAAGGGCGTACCGCCATCCTGGCTACTCTGGAGGAGCTCGCGGATGGCGTCCGGCTCGGCGAGGCCGCGCTCGTGCAGGACCTCGGCGAGGCGGCCGTGGTCGAGTCTCTGGGTGTACTTCAAGGCGGGGTCGGCCGCTGGGGGGGCGGACCGGAGCGTTATCGACCCCGACCGGGGTCGACCTTGAAGAGATTTCCTGGTTGGCCGGCCGGCGCGGTCGACGGGGAGAGAGCTCAGCGCCTCGGGCGCGTCCAGCCGCCGCCGAGCCGTTTCACGAGCATCCGGTCGGCGCTCCGGGGGGCCAGGATCGAGAGGATCCCGAGGAGCCTCCATTTCCAGCGGAGGGAGCGTTCGGGCCGCGGCTCGCGGTCGAGGGAGAGGACCTCGCGAGCCACGTCCTCCGCGGGCGCCGCCGTCCCCATGTCGGGGTCGGGCAGCTGTTCGGGGTTGGCCTGCGCCTGGAAGAAGCCCGTCGCCGTGAGCGCTGGGTTGAGGGTGACCACGGCGATGTCCTCCTCCGCCCACTCCACGCGCAGCGCCTCGCCGATCGAACAGACGGCCGCCTTGCTCGCGCTGTAGCCGGCCTGTCCGGGGATCCCGCGGCGGCCGACGACGCTCGAGACGTTGACGACGACCGGCCGATCACCCCGGCGCAGCAGCGGCAGCGCGGCCTTGCAGGTCAACAGCAGGGCGAACACGTTCGTGTCGAACACGCGCCGCAGCTCCTCGGGGTCGAGCTCCTCGACCTTCGCTCGGTAGCCGATGCCCGCGTTGTTCACGAGCAGGTCCAGGCCGCCGAACTCGTCCTCCAGGCGCGCTGCCGCGCTCTCGATGGCGCTGAAGTCGGTGAGATCGCAGGGCAGGACCACGTGTGGACCGGTCTCCACGGACGAGAGCTCCGCCGCCAGCCGGTCGAGGCGATCGCGCCTGCGCGCGAGGAGCGCGACCCGGTAGCCCTCCGACGCGAGAACGCGCGCGACCGCCTCGCCGATGCCCGAGGACGCTCCGGTGACGAGGGCCCGCCGCGTCACTTGATCACGCGCAGCTGGTTGAAGGAGCGGTCCCACCTCGACCGGACCCGGCTGATCTTCTCGATCTGCCGATCGTTCGGGTACCTCTCGTTGAGCTCGATCCACCAGTCCGCGGTGAGCGCGGTCGCCTCGAAGAGCTTGTCGCGCGCCTGGAGCCCGATCTCACGGAAGCGCTCCTTGTCGCCGCTGTCGCGCGCGGCGAAGGCCTCCTTCGCGAGCTCCTGCCCGTCCTCTGCGAGCTGCCTCGCCCTGACGAACAGTTCGGTCTCCATGAGTCCGGGCGGCGAGATGTCCTTCATCTTCCGGCCGGCCGAGGGGACCTGGACCCGGGAGTCGTCGAGGTCGGCGAAGGGGTTGACCCACTCCTTCTCCCCGGCGTCCGCGGGCTGCGCCGGGCTCGCCGACGCTGCGCTCTTCGTCCCCTTCATGTTCGCCAGCATCATCACCCCTCCGACGAGGACGACGAGGCCGAGGATCGCGAAGACCGGCGCGAGGCTGATGCCGGACGATCGAGGTTGGGGTCGAGTGCGTGCCATGGGGGTCAACTGTGAACGAGGCGGGCAGCGTATCCGCCGTCCACGGGACCGCCCTCCTCGAGGGAGCGGGGAATCGAGTGCACCTCTTCCTCGAGGCGCCAGCCAGCCTGCTCCGCGAGGAAGCCCCGCACGAGCTGGTGGTTCTCCTCGGGCTCGAGGCTGCAGGTCGAGTGGATGAGCGCGCCCCCGGGACGGACGTGGGCGGCGGCCTCCCGCAGGAGGCGGCCCTGGAGCGCCGTCAGCTCGGCGATGGCCCCGGGGCCGTGGCGCCAGCGGGCCGCGGGCCGCTGGGCGAGGACCCCGGTGTTGCTGCAGGGGGCGTCGATGAAGACGACGTCGAAGCGAGCGTCGTCGCGCAGGGCTCCGACGCTGTCCATGGCGACGGCCTGCGCCGCTCCGTGGCCGAGCCGCTCGAAGGCTCCGAAGATGCGCCCGAGGCGGCGCGCGCCGACGTCCGCGCTGACGAGCGAGCGGGGTCCGCGATCGGCCAGCGCGGCGGCCTTCCCGCCCGGCGCCGCGCACAGATCGAGCACGTCGAGTCCGGTGAGATCGCCTGCCAGGGCAGCGGCCCTCGCGGCGTGCTCACCCTGCACGGTCAAGCGCCCTTCGAGGAAGGCCGCGCTCCGCAGAACCGCCCCCGCGCTGTCCGCTTGAGCGACGAGGATGTCGGCGGCGCCGCCTTCACGTGTGACGACCTCGAGCCCGGCGAGCTCCTCGCGCACGGCGTCCCGCGCGCCGGGCGGGCGTACGCGCAGGGACAGCGGCGCCTCCTCCAGAGCGAGCCGCGCGAGCGCGTTCGCGCCGTCCGCGCCGTATCGATTCGTCCAGCGCTTGTGCAGGGCCGAAGGGATCGACAGCGCGTCCTCTGCCCAGAGGTGGGGGTGCTGGGAGGGGTCTCGAAAGACCGGCCCGTCGAAGTGCAGGTCGCGGTCCACGAGGTCGCAGATCGGGTCGCCCGAGCGGCCCTCGCGGAGCGCGCGCTGAACGCTGCGGAGGGTGCCGTTGACCACCTTCCCCTTGGAGAGGCCCAGGAAGTCCGCCGTCGCGCGGACGGTCTCCGACACGGCGGCGTGGGGCGGGACGCGGTCCATGTACAGCAGCTGGGCGACACCGAGCCGGAGCAGGAGCGCGAGCTCCGCCTTGG
Source organism: Planctomycetota bacterium (assembly GCA_965662915.1). Classification (GTDB taxonomy): domain Bacteria; phylum Planctomycetota; class UBA1135; order UBA1135; genus Saltatorellus. The sequence goes on from CBFIJG010000029.1 coordinate 28,834, forward strand.
GCTTGTGGTGCGCGAAGCCGGCGACGACGGCTCGAAGCGTCGCGCGGCGACGGACCTCGATGCCCACGAGGGCGCGCGTCAGCGCCGTGTCGCGCTCGTCCAGACCGCGTCGCGCGCAGACCTCGTCCACGGCGGCGAGGGGCTTGCCCGACGGGTGTCGGAGGGCGAGGAAGGCGGCGTGGCGCGGCATCGAGAGCGAGATGATACGGGGCGAAGCTCCCGGCGACGGAGCGCTGCCCCGGAACGAAACCGGGCCGCCCCCGTCAGCGACGAGAGGCGACCCGTTGATCCGATGTCGGCTCGGTCTCAGCGGCGGTGGACCATCACCGAGAGGAGGTGCTCGGTGGGGCGGAACTCCACGCGGCCGGTGTTCATCCAGTCCACGCCTGACACGCCCTCGTCGAGGGCGGCGTCGATCCTGCGCGCCAGACCATCACCGATCCCCCAGAAGCTGATGGAGCAGGCGTCTTCGCGGAGCACGTCCGCGGCGCCGTCGCCGTCGAGGTCGTAGTCCTCGTTCACGGCGTGTCGCGCGGTCGGATAGACGTGCACCTGCCCGCCAGCGGGGTTCCAGCTCCGATCGATGGGCGCCTCGACGTAGGGGCCGGCCCAACCGGTCACGCCCGGGTTGTCGAACAGGCGATGGAAGGTGGAGCCCTGGTCGCCGCTGTACTCCCGCGGGAGCTCGCCCGTGTCCAGGTGATACGTCTGGACCGCCTGCTCGAGCACCTCCGTGAGCTCCACGATCTCCGAAGAGCGCGCCTCGTCGGTCACGTCCCCGGAGCGCGTCGACACGACTCCCACGAGCAGGAGCATGACCGTCGTCGTGAGGAAGAACTCGACCAAGGAGAAGGCGCGGCGGTTCGGGCTGGGCCGATAGGAGACGAGGGTCGTCGTTCGAGGGAAGAGCGCTTCGGCGAGGCGGCTGCGAGCGGCAGGTGAGGCCTGGCCGACAGGTGGGCGATCGGCCGCGGGGGCCCGCGACCTGGAACGGAACGACGGGTTCACGCGCGGGCGGCGGGGCAGCAGCGGCGGAGGCGCTCGCGCCCGGTGCGCCACGGTCCCGTCACGAGGCAAGCCATGGATAGCTCTCTCGGGCCGGCGCCCGGTCGACCTCCCTCCCCCTGGACCGGACCAGCGCGAGGGAGTGAGGCGCGCCCGTGTTTCGGCAGGGTGTGAAATCGAAGCGCCCGGTCGAAAGACGCGCCGTCGGGGGCGGACGGATCGCGCAGGAGTTGGGAACATCCGGCCCACGGCTCGCCGCCCGAAGTCCGCCGAGCCATCGCGTTCGGAATCCGATTCTCGCCGGAGCGCCTCCTCCGCCAGATCCACCGGCCCCGCAACGATCAAGATGACGCCTACCCCCGACGCCGCCACGAACGCCGACCCCGAGCTCGACTCGAACGATGTCCGCGCCGTCGCGGAGCTCGCCGAGTCCCTCGCGGCCGTCCGCGCCGAGCTCGGCAAGGCGGTCATCGGCCAGACCGAGGTCGTGGACCGGCTGCTCACGTGCCTGCTCGCCCGCGGCCACGCCCTCTTGATGGGGGTCCCCGGCCTCGCGAAGACGCTGCTCGTCCGCAAGCTCGCCGAGACGCTCCGGCTCGACTTCAGTCGCATCCAGTTCACGCCGGACCTGATGCCGATGGACATCACGGGCACGGACATCCTCCAGGAGAACGAGTCCGGCGGCCGCTCCTTCGAGTTCGTGAAGGGCCCGGTCTTCGCCGGGATCGTCCTCGCGGACGAGATCAACCGCGCCCCCGCGAAGACCCAGGCAGCCATGCTCGAGGCCATGCAGGAGCGCCGGATCACGGTGCTCGGCAAGTCCTTCGAGCTCCCCGAGCCCTTCTTCGTCCTCGCGACCCAGAACCCGGTGGAGCAGGAGGGCACCTATCCCCTGCCCGAGGCACAGCTCGATCGCTTCATGTTCCTCATCGAGGTCGACTACCCGACCGAGGACGAGGAGGTCCGGATCGCGCGCCTGACCACGGGCGAGGAGCCGCCGCCGCTGACCGAGGTGCTCGATGCCGACCGCATCCTCGAGATGCAGCGCCTCGTCCGGCGCATCCCGGTGCCCGACCACGTCTACGCCTACGCGGTCCAGCTCGTCCGCCGGACGCGCCCCGCGGACGAGGCCGCGCCGGCGTGGATCAAGCCGCTGGTGGCGTGGGGGGCCGGGCCGCGGGCCGTTCAAGCCCTCGTGCTCGGAGCGAAGGCGCGCGCGGCCATGCAGGGCAGCTACATGGTGCGCGTGGAGGACATGCAGGCGGTCGCGGCCCCCGTGCTGGGCCACCGTATCGTCACCACCTTCAGCGCGGAGGCCGAAGGCCAGACACCCGCGCGCATCGTCGAGCGACTCGTCTCGGAGTTCGGTCCCGTCCAGTGACGGCGACCGGCCGCGACATCGACCTCCCCTCGGCGCATTGAGCGAAACCACTTCGAAGGGCGCGGAGCTGCTCGACCGAGCCGTGCTCGCGCGCGTCGGCCACCTGCCGCTGGCCGCCCGGCGCGCGATGATCGGTTCGGTCTCCGGGCGCCACCGCAGCCCCCATCGGGGCTCGAGCGTCGAGTTCGCGGAGTACCGCAGCTACGTGCCTGGAGACGACCTGCGGCGTCTCGACTGGCGCGCCTACGGCCGCTCGGACCGCTTCTACGTGAAGGAGTTCGAGGCGGACACGAACCTGCGGCTCGTGCTCGTCGTCGACGCCAGCGGTTCGATGAAGTACGCCGGCGACCAGGGCCGCGGACGCCGCACCAAGCTCGACGTGGCGAGGTCCTTGAGCGCGACCCTGGCGCAGATCGCACTGCGCCAGGGCGACGCCGCGGGCCTCTGGGTCGCGGACGACGCCGAGCGACGGACCAAGATCCCGCCGCGGCGCAAGCCCTCGCACCTGCGCGCGATCCTGGCCGAACTGGCGGCCCTGGAGCCCGCGGGAGCCACGAGTCTCGTGGAGACCCTGCACCTCGCAGCGGAGCGAGAACAGCGCCGCGCGCTGTTCGTCGTGGTCAGCGATCTCTTCGCGCCGCCCGAGGAGCTCAAGGGGGCCTTCCAGCACCTCGCCTACAGGAACCACGACGTCGCGGTCTTCCACCTCCTCGACCGCGACGAGCTCGAGTTCCGATTCGATCGGCCCACGCGCTTCGTCGACCCCGAGGGCGGCGCGACCATCGTGGCGGACCCCTCGACCGTCGCGCGCAAGTACATGGCGGCGCTGAAGCGCTACCGCGAGGCCCTCGACGAGGTCGTGCGCACCGCCGACCTCGACCACCGCGAGGTCCTGCTCGACGCGGACCTCGGCCAGGTGATCGCCGACTTCCTCGTGGGCCGGGCGGGCTCGGGGGCGCGGTCTTGAACTTCCTTCAGCCGTGGATCCTCTGGGGACTCCCGCTCATCGCGATCCCCCTCGTCATCCACCTCATGCACAAGCGGCGGCACAAGGTCGTCGAGTGGGGCGCGATGATGTTCCTGCTGGACGGAGCGAAGCTGTCCCGCGGGCGCCAGCGGCTGCGCGAGATCCTCCTGCTGGTCATGCGCACCCTCGCGGTGCTCGGGTTGCTGCTCGGCGTGGGGCGGCCCATCGCCGGCGGCTGGGTCGGCCGCGTGGGCGGCGAGGCCGTGGACACCATCGTCGTCGTCGTCGACCGCTCGGCGAGCATGGCGGAGCACGTCGAGGGCGCGCCGGAGTCGAAGCTGGCGGCGGGGATCCGGGCTCTGAAGGGCGCCCTCGAGGTCACCGGCGCGTCGGAGCTCGTCGTGATCGACGCGGTGCGGCCCGGGGAGGCGCAGCGCGTGGACGGCGCCGACGACCTCGTCGCCCTCGGCATGAACGAGGTGACCGCCGCCGCGAGCGACATGCTCGCCGCCTTCGAGACGGCGGTGACCTATCTCGAGGAGAGCGCCGCGGGCAGGGCCGAGATCTGGGCGCTGAGCGATGGCCAGGGCTCGGACTGGGCGCCGGAGGACGGCCGCTGGCAGAGCCTCGCCGCTGCCATGAACGAGCGGCCCGCGGGCGTGCGCGTGCGCTTGACCCTCGACCAGACGGAGCGCAGCGAGAACCTCGGGGTGCGGGTCACGCGCGTCCGTCGCGTCGTCGAGGGCGGCGCGGCGGAGCTCGTCCTCGACGCGGTCGTGACCCGCGCGACCGCGGCGGAGGGCGCCGGGGACAACGCGATGCGCGTCGACCTCGCGATCCAGGTCGGCGGCGCGCGCTCCGTGGCCGAGCTCGAGATGGTCGGCACCGAGGCGCGCCTCCAGGGTCACCGCATCCCCGTGGACGGCGCCGGCGAGGACGGCTTCGGCGTGGTCGAGCTCGTCGCCGACGGCCGGCCGAGCGACGATCGCTTCTGGTTCGTCTTCGGCGACGACCCCACCCTCGAGACCCTCGTCGTCTCCGAGGACGAAGACGTCGAGCGCATCGCGCGTATCGCGTCGGAGCTGCCCCTCGACCCGGGCCTCACCCTGACCTCGCGTGGGGTCGTGCCGGCCGCGTTCGACGGAGCGATGAGCCTCAGCGGGACCTCGCTCGTGATCTGGCAGGCCGCTCTCCCCGAGGAGGGCGGGGAGATCGCCGCGCTCCTCGACGGGTTCGTCGAGACGGGCGGCGTGATCCTCTTCCTCCCGCCCCGGGCAGCGGACGGCGCCGGGCCTCGCTATCGCGGCGTGCGCTGGGGCGCCTGGAGCGAGGTCGCCGTGGGCGACGAGGCCGCGTCTCCGGAGACCTGGCGCGCGGACGACGACCTGCTCGCGACGGGCGCCGACGGCACTCCGATCCCGGTGGGCGAGGTCGAGCTCTACCGCTGGTGCGGGATCGACGTCGACGGCTCTTCGCACACACACCAGACCCTCGCGTCACTCCCCGGCGCGGAGCGCCTCCTCGTCCGCGCGAGCACGCCCTCGGGGGGCGCGTACTTCCTCGGCACCTGGCCGACCCCTGACGCGGGCAACCTCGCCGCCCAGGGCATCGTCCTGGTCGCCATGACCCAGCGCGCCGTGGACCTCGCTTCGCTCTCCCAGCGCTCCGCCTCCTGGCGCGACGCCGGCGCGGTCGAGCTGGGTCCTGGCTGGCGGCCGGCGGGGGGGGCGGAGCGCGTGTCGCTGTCGACGCTCGACGTCTCCGGCGGCGTCGCCTCGAACGGCGACCAGCTGCTCGCGCTCAATCGCCCGGCCTCGGAGGACGACGCCGCGTTCCGTCCGATCGCCTCCCTCACCGAGCTCTTCGGGGACGTGGACGTCGTCACCGCGGAGGTGACGGGGGCCGCCGCGAAGGACGACGGGGGGCTGCTCGAGGAGATCTGGCGCGTGTTCATGGCGCTGGCGCTGATCGGACTGCTCGCCGAGGCGCTGCTCTGCGTGACCGAGGGAGACGCGCCGCCGGTCACCGACGACGCCGAGGAGGCCGCCGCGTGATGGGCTTTCTCACGCTCCTCCAGAACGCCGCCGACGGCGCGCGCCTGCAGCTCCACGTGGGCGCGGGGTTCGCCTGGATCGCGGCCCTCGTGCTGATCGCCGCCGCCGCGCTCTCGGCCCGCGCGTGGCTGCGCAGCTACCGGCGCGCCTCGATCCTCGCGCTGGAGGTGCTGCGTCTCCTGCTCGTCGCGGCCATGCTCTTCGTCCTGGCCCAGCCGGAGTGGGTCGTCACCGAGACGCCGGACGAGGCGCCTCTCGTCACCGTGCTCTGGGACGACTCGGGCAGCATGGAGACGCGGGACATCGAGGGGCCGGACGGGCTCGTCACGCGCGCAGAGGCGGTCGAAGCGCGCATCGCCGAGCTCGAGGGGCTCCGGCGGGGGGAAGGCGCTGGCCCCTCCTCCCTCGACAGCTTCGAGCTCGTGGCCTCGCCGCTCACGGCGGCTGCGCGCGGGGACGGGGCCGAGGAGCTGGCCTCGGACGGCGCGCGCTTCGGGACCGACCTGCGCGCTCCCCTCGAGGCGCTGCTGGACCAGCGCACGCTGCGAGCCGTCGTGCTGCTCTCCGACGGGGACTGGAACGAGGGCGGGAGCCCCTTCGACGTGGCCACGCGCTATCGCCTCGCGGGGATCCCGATCTTCACGGCGACGGTCGGCAGCCCGACGCGATTGCCTGACATCGCGCTCGCTCCCGTGGACCCACCGGCCTTCGCCATCGTCGACCGCCCCGTCGACCTGCCGATCAGCATCGACAGCGCGATGCCCCGGAACGTGTCCGCGACCGTGACCCTGAGCGACGAGACGGGGGTGATCGAGTCCCATCCGCTGCTCGTCGGCGCGCAGCGCACCACCACGGACAAGTTCGTCTACCGCCCGCGCGCCGCGGGCCGGACGCAGCTGACGGTGACCGTCGAGCCCCAGCCCGGAGAGCTCGACGCGGCGAACAACGCGCGCACGTTCGAGATCGACGTGCGTGAGGAGCGCCTGCGCGTGCTCCTCGTCGAGGGGGTGCCGCGCTGGGAGTACCGCTACCTCCGGAACGCGCTGGTGCGCGACCCCGGCGTCGAGGTCGACTGTTACCTGACCCACCCCGACGTGGACGGCGTCGGCGGCGGCCCGACTTACCTCGAGGCCTTCCCCCCGAAGGAGGCGCTGCCGGACTACGACGTCATCTTCGTGGGCGACGTGGGCCTCGGGGACGAGGGACTCACCGCGCCGCAGTGCGAGATGATCGCCGGTCTGGTGCGCGACCAGGCGAGCGGCCTGATCCTGATGCCCGGGCTCGGCGGCGGCCACCACGAGCTCATGCAGACGGAGCTCGGGGGACTCTTCCCCGTCGACCTCGACCCGGCGGAGCTCCACGGGCTGGGCGATCCGGTGGCAGCGCCCCTGGCGCTCACCGAGGCGGGCCGCGCCAGCTCCCTCACGCGCCTCGTCCCCGGATCTGACGAGAACAGCGCGCTCTGGACCGAACTACCGGGCTTCCAGTGGCACGCGCCCGTGCGTCGCGCGCGAGCCGGCAGCCAGGTCCTCGCCGTGCACGGAGCCCGCGAGAACGAGTACGGCCGGATCCCGCTGCTCGTCACGCGGACCGCGCGAACGGGCAAGGTGCTCTTCATGGGCACGGACGGCGCCTGGCGCTGGCGCGAGGGCTTCGAGGATCGCTACCACTACCGCTTCTGGGGCCAGGTCATTCGCTGGATGGCCTACCAGCGCTCGATGAACGTCGGCGAGTCCATGCGCCTGTTCTTCGCGCCCGACCGGCCGCGCGCTCGCAGTGCGATCGCCCTCAACGCGAACGTGATGGACTCCAGCGGCGCCCCCCTCGGCAGCGCCACGGTCCGCGCGCGAATCGAATCCCCGTCGGGGCGTGTCGAGCGCATCGCCTTCGAGCCCGCGGCGGCGGCGGGCGACGGGGGAGAGCTCGATCAGGGTGCCTGGGGTCTCTACAGCGCCACGTTCTCCCCACGTGAGCCGGGCCGCCACCGCGCGACCCTCACCTGCGAGGAGACCGGCGCCATCCTCGAGGCCGAGATCCCCGTCGTCGGCGAGCCGCTCGAGCGCCGCGGCATGCCCGCCCG
>CBFIJG010000030.1:0-10328 GCA_965662915.1 Planctomycetota bacterium
GCTGGCTGCTCGAGGCCTGACCCCGCGCGTGCGCGCGCTCCGCGAGAGGTGTTGTAGGGTTCCCGCGCGCGCGATCGGGCCCCGCGCCCCGGTCCGCCCTCCCACGAGCGTCCGCTGAGGCGGAGGCGTTCCCATCAAGGTCCTCATCACATCCCCGGTGTTCCCGCCCGATCTCGGCGGGCCCGCCACGTACGTTCCGAGCCTCGGCCGCTTCCTCGTGGAGCGCGGCCACGAGGTGCGGGTGCTCGCGTTCTGCTCCGATCCAGCGCCCACTGGCCATCCCTTCGAGGTCGAGACGATCTCGCGCGGTTCCCTCCCCGTGCGGTACGTCAAGGCCTTCTGGCGCGTGCTCCGGACGGCGGGCTGGGCCGACGTGGTCTACGTCCAGGAGCACCTGGCGCTGCTCCACGTGCTCGCGGCGCGGCTCCGGCGCAAGCCGGTCGCGATCCGGATCATGGTCGACGGCGCGTGGGAGATCTCCCACCGCAAGGGCTGGTGCGGCGGCGACTCGATCACGGAGTTCCAGGGCAAGCGGTACGGCTGGCGGCCCGCGCTCGCCCGCGCGCTGCAGCGCCGCTGGTGGGGGATGACGCGCCGGATCGTCTGCTGCTCCGACTTCCTCCGAGGGATCCTCACCGAGAGCTACGGGGTCCCGGAGGACAAGACGGTCACGATCCTCAACGCCTATCACGGCCCGCGAGCGGCCGACGTGGAGGAGACCCGCGAAGAGGCCCGCGAGGCCCTCGGGCTGGACCAGGACGCGCGCTACGCCCTCACGGTGTGCCGCCTCATGGTCTGGAAGCGCGTGGATCAGATCGTGCGGGCCGTGGCGGAGCTGCCGGGGGACGTGCGCCTCCTGGTGGCGGGCGACGGTGACATGCTCGAGGAGTGGCAGCGCCTCGCCGCCGATCTCGGCGCCGGGGACCGGGTGACCTTCCTCGGCAACGTTCCGCACGAGCGGGTTCCGCTGCTCATCCGCGCCGCGGACGTGTTCGTGCTCAACAGCGAGTACGAGGGGCTCTCCCACACCCTGCTCGAGGTGCAGGCCCTGGGCACGCCGATGATCGCGAGCGGGGTCTGCGGGAACCCGGAGGTCGTCGAGGACGGGGTCAACGGGCTCCTGGTGGACCCTCGGGATCACCATGATCTGGCTCAGGCGATGTCCCAAGTACTGGACGACCCCGCGAAGGCCCGCCGCTTCGCGGAGGCCGGGCTGGGGCGGGTGGACCGCTTCGATCGAGCTGCGACCTTCGGGACCGTCGAGCAGCTCCTGGCGGGTCTCGCCGGTCTCGATCAGAGAACGCCTGCCCGAAGTGGAGCTTCCGGCGGGGAAGCTAAATGACGCCTTGACGCCCCCCCTCTGCGGGAGCCGATAAGCTTCATATCAGCCTTGCCCGGGATGCGGAGCGCGCAGCGCGCCGCCGCGTCCCGGCGAATTCGGTCGCGCGCTGCGCGGCCATCGCGTCCCGCCCAGGACCGTCCCTTTCCATGACCGTCGCAGACACCGCTCCCGCCGCGCGCCCGCTCGGCGTCTCCGTGACCGCGGAGGGACCGCGCCCCCAGCGCTCCCTCAAGGTGCTCTTCGTCAACGACTATCTCCCCCAGGAGATGCTCGGGATCATGTGGCTCAGCCGCTCCATCAAGGACGCTGGCCACCAGACCGCGGCCCTGTTCCTCCCCGACAAGGACTGGATCGAAAAGCTCCACGAGCACGCACCCGACGTCGTCTGCTTCTCGGTGACCACCGGGATGCACCTGTACAGCTTCGACGTCGCGAAGCGGATCAAGAAGGAGCTGCCGGACGTGTTCGTCGTCTTCGGCGGCCCGCACCCGACCTTCTCGCCCGAGATGATCGAGAAGAACCCCCACGTCGACGCGATCTGCCGCGGCGAGGGGGAGATCGCGATCACCGAGCTCCTGAACCACATCGCGAACGGGACGGACTACCAGTTCGTGCAGAACCTGTGGGTGCGCGATCCTGAGTCCGGCGAGATCCACAAGAACCCGCAGCGGCCGCCCATCGCGGACCTCGACAGCCTCGGGTTCCCCGACCGTGAGGTCGTCTACGACGCGGGGTCCATCTACAAGGAGAGCGACCGGAAGGTGTTCGTCTCGCAGCGCGGCTGCCCGATGAACTGCTCGTTCTGCTTCCACCACGCGCTCAAGAAGAAGATCGTCGGGACGACGAACGCCAAGTACGTGCGCAAGCGCTCGGTCGACCACATCATCGCCGAGCTGAAGGAGGTCAAGGAGCGCTACAACCTGAAGTTCATCCACTTCGTGGACGACATCTTCAACCTGTCGGGCAAGTGGCTCGACGAGTTCTGCGATCGCTACAAGAAGGAGATCGGCATCCCGTTCGACGTCATCCTGATGGCGAACATGACGCGCGAGCACCACATCGAGAAGCTCGCCGAGGCCGGCTGTGTGTACGCGCGGATCGCCTTCGAGGCCGCGAACGACTACATCCGCAACGCGATCTTCCGCAAGAACACGACCATCCAGCAGCTCGAGGACGCCGCCTTCTGGATCAAGAAGCACGGCATCCGCCTCGGCTCGCTGAACATGCTCGGCGGCCCCGGCGCGAGCCTCGAGGACGACCTCGAGACGGTGAAGCTGAACATCCGGTGCAAGGTCGACCAGCCCCTGGTCTCGATCATGCAGCCGTACCCGATGTTCGACATCGAGGACATGACGAAGGACATGGGCTACGCCGTCGCCGCCTACGACGACTTCCCCGTCAACTTCAAGCGCACGGCGACGATCGAGTTCGAGCACAAGCGCGAGATCGAGAACCTCCACAAGCTGTTCCCGTTCATCATCCGCAACCCGTGGATGATGCGCTTCGTGAAGCCCATGATCCGTCAGTTCTGGCTGAGCAAGGTGTACCTCGTGATGTACATGCTCTACAGCGACTGGATGGTCTCCGAGCAGGCAAAGCTCTACGCCTACGCCCAGGGCCTGCGTGGCCCGAAGTACTGGACGAGCGTCGACTTCGTGCGCCGCGTCTCGGTCAAGGGCGCGCTCCGCGCCTGGCAGACCCTCTTCAACAAGGCCGCCCAGCGCGCGGCGCTCAAGCTCCAGATGGGCGACGAGCGCGTCATCGCGCACATGGACTGAGCCCGCCCCGTCCGCCGATTGGAAGAGAGGCCCCCGGTCGTCGCCGACCGGGGGCCTCTCTTCTGATCGGGTCAGCGCCGCGTCACTCCATGGCGTGGTCGAGCGCGTCGCGCACCAGGTGCAGCACGTGCTCGTCGAGGAGGCTGAAGTGCACGTGACGCCCTTCCTTGCGGCGCGCGACGAGGCCCGCTTGCTCGAGGAGCTTCATACGGTGGGACACCGTCGAGAGCGGCTCGTCGAAGGTCGCCGCGATCTCGCTCCCGCAGGCCTCTCCCTTGCTGAGGAGCTCCAGCGTCCGGAGGCGACGCTCGTCCGAGAGGGCCTTGAAGAGCGCGACGGCTCCCTGGAAGGCGCGGTCGGGCAGCTCGCTCCGGGTGCGGACGGAGTGCTCCTCGGGAGAGCAGTCGGGGTCGTGGGGTTCTTCGGCCATGGAACGAGGGAGACGCGGCGCTCCAGTGTGCGGGCCATCCGCCCGGATGCGACCAGGAATCGGTCGCGGTGGACCATCTGTAACAAGGGAGGGACCGCCAGCGGATCTGGCGGCCCCTCCCGTCGAGCGCTGCGAGCGCTCTTCCGTCGCTCGTGTCAGGCCAGCTGGAGCGGCCCGTGGTCGTCGCAGTGGTCCCCGTGGGGGTGATGGAGGTGCCCGTCGACGAGGTAGTCGACGTGGTCGCCGTGGGGCACGGCCTCGTGTCCGCAGCCGGGGCCGTGGACGTGACCGTCCTCGTGCCCGGCGCAGCTGTGTGCGGGGGTGCAGGAGGCCGGGTTGCCCTCGCTCACCTCGATCACGTGCTCGTCCACGTGGTCGCCGTGGGGGTGGTGGAGGTGGCCGTCGTGGAGGTAGTCCACGTGGTCGCCGTGCTTGACGGCGACGTGGCCACACTCGGGGCCGTGGACGTGGTCGTGGTCTTGGTGCTTGTTGCAGTCCATGTCGATCAGATGTTCGGCCGGGCGAGCCCGACAGTTGAATGGTTCTCGAAGTATGCAAGTTTTCCCGGGGCCAGGCAACCCAGGGTCCCTCTCGGGTGCGTCTGCGGCCGCGAGTCTCCCGGGTGCGACGTTCTGCCCTGATCCCACCGTTGCACATCCGTCGAAGTGCCGGTCGCGCCTAGCTTTTGTCCGTTGCGATCCCCCCGGGGCTCTCGCGCTCAGGGTCATGAAGCGAATCGACGACTGGAACGACGGCGCACGCGGACGCGCTTTCGAGGCCTCCGTGGCACCGCACGTGGAGGCTCTCCACGCCGCTGCCCTGCGCATCCTGCGCTCCGACGATCTCGCCTGGGACGCCGTCCAGGAGACCCTCCTCCGGGCCTGGCGCTACCCCGAGCTCCCGGAGAACCCGCGCAGCGTTCTCCTCTCCCTCGTCCGTCGGTCCTGCCTGCACATCCTCAGGTGCGCCCGGCGCCGCTCGGACCACGAGTATCTGGCCTCCGAGGACTCCCACGGCGCCTGCTGCTCCATGGACCCCGCCGGTCCGGCCCACGATCCCGCGCAGGCTGCCGGCCATCGTGACGAGGTCCGGGAAGCCCGGCGCGCCGCCGTGCGCCTGACGCGCGAGCACCGTGAGGTCCTCGAGCTCGTCGCGTGGCGCGGCCTCTCCTACCGCGAGGCCGCCGACACCCTCCGTCTCCCCATCGGGACGGTCCGCTCGCGCACCTCGCGCGCCCGCGCCGCCCTCCAGCGCATCCTCGCCGGCGAGACGCCGGAGGCCTCCCGATGCTGATCCAAGCCCTGCTGCTCGGCCTCGTCCTTCAGTCAGGGGGCGCGGCTCAGGCCACCGCGCCTTCCAGCTCGCGAACCACCGAGCTTCCCACGAGCCTCATCGTCGGCCGCCACGAGCGACTGCTCTTCGAGCGCGACGTCCGACGCGTCTTCGTCGCCAATCCCGACGTCCTCTACAGCGAGGTCCTCGACAGTCGCGAGATCCTGATCTCGGCCCTCCAGCCGGGATCGACCTCCCTCCTGGTCTGGTTCGCCGAGGGCGAGCCCCTGGAGACCCAGCTGACGGTGCGGCGGGACCTCTCCCTCCTCACCCAGCTCGTCCAGCAGATCGACCCGGCCATCGACGTCGAGCTCGCGCCGGACCGCGACTTCGTGATCCTGCGGGGGGTGGTGCCGAGCGTGGCGATCCGCGACGCGGCGGAGGCCGCGGCGTCGGCGTACCTGGGCGCCGGCGGGGGAGCCCCGGTCCTCGCCGAGAACGAGGAGGGCGAGGTGACCGCGCCCCAGGGCGAGGTGGAGACCCGCCGCGGCCGGCGCGGTGGTGTCCTCAATCTCCTGCGCGTCTCCGACCTCCCCGCGATCCTCGAGGAGCGCATCAGCGAGGCCATCGCTCCGATGACCGACGGATCGGTCACGGTGCGGCGGATCCAGGTCGGCAACTTCCCCGACGACGAGAAGGACGTGTTCCTGCTCGAGGGCTCGGTGCCCGATCAGGTCACGCTGACGCGGCTGCTGTTCGTGGCCTCCCGCACGGTAGGCGGCGGGACCAGGAACGGCGGCGCGGGCCGGCAGGGCGACGTGCGCGTGCTCGCGGACGAGGCCGGTGCGCTCGCCTTCGGCATCGGCGGCGGCCAGGGGGGCCAGCAGGGAGGACAAGGCGGTGGCGGAGGCGCGCTCGGTGGTCAGGGCGGCGGTCGAGGCGGCGCCCAGCAGCTCTTCAACCGGATCAACACCCAGGTCGGACGAGCCAAGATCGTCGAGGCTGCTCAGGGGCGCGTTCTTTCGACGATCCAGGTCTCGCACCTGCCGTTGGTCCAGGTCGACGTCCGCCTCTACGAGATCAACCGGAGCAAGATCCGCACCTGGCGCAATCAGCTCGACGTCGCGGTCTCGGACTTCGACCAGCCGCAGCTCCTCCCCGCGCCGGAGTCGACCGCTCTTCAGGGCGCCGGCGCCCAGGGCGTGGGGGACGGCAACGTCCAGGGCCTCCTCGGCTTCCTGAACGGAACGCTCTCGGGCCGCGGTCAGGCGGTCTCCGGTGGCTTCGCCATCGACAACGTCTTCCAGATCCTCGTCGAGGAGGAGCTCGCCAGGAGCCTCTCCAACCCGAGCCTCACCGTGCTCTCCGGCGAGATCGCCCAGTTCCAGGTCGGCGGCCAGATCCCCGTGCCTCTCGCCGTGACGGTCGGCGGCGGCACGGATCAGATCCTGAACAGCGTCGAGTTCCGTGACTTCGGGATCAACCTGTCGGTCAGGCCGCTCGTCGAGGAGCGGCGCTCGAGTCGCATCACGCTCGACGTCATCCCTCAGATCACCCTGCCCGACCTCGCGCTGACCGCAGCCATCGGAAGCGCGACGGGGCAGTCGACTGCCGCCACCGCCTTCGAGTCGCGCGCCACGCGCACCTCGGCGCGGGTCTTCGACGGCGACGCGCTCGTGATCGGCGGGCTCACGACCCAGCGGAACACGAACGGGCAGAGCCGGGTCCCGGTCGTCGGCTCCGTTCCGGTCCTCGGCTGGCTCTTCCGCAACGAGGCCACGGACGACGAGGAGACGGAGCTCGTGATCGTCGTCACGCCTCGCGTCGTCCGTGATCCGCGGCCCGAGGCGAACCTCTGGGCCTTCCCGACCACCGACGAAATCCTCGCCCGCTGCCTCACCGCAGTCTCTCCTCAAGACATCCACGACGATCCTGACGCGGACCCGGAACCGCCCGTCGAGCCCGGGCATTAGACGAACGCCGGCGCGCAGCCAGCCCAGGGTGGGCTACGCGGTGCCGCTGGTTGCAACCACCGAGAACTCATCATCTCTCACCATCATGTTCAAGAAGTTCATCCGTGACGAGAAGGGTGCCGCCCTCCTCGAGTACTCCCTCCTCGCCGCCGGCGTCGCCCTCGTCTCCGCCGCCGCCGTCTCCGTCTTCGGCCACAAGACCTCCGACTTGCTCGGCGCGGTCGCCACGGTCATGCCCGGCGCCCACGCCGACGACAATGGCCCGATCGTGAGCGCCAAGATCATCGAGACCACGGGCGCTGATACCGGCCCGATCCAGGTCGACGCGGCTGGGATCGTCCTCAACACCGACAGTCCGCGCCTCGGCAACAACTTCGGTCTTGGCCTTGGAGTTGATGGCAACAACGGCTTCGGTGGCCTCGTCCTCGAGGCTGAGTGAGCTTGAGACCCTTCTGGGTCCGCGCGGGCGAGTCCAAGCCGCGGCTTGATCTCCCATGTACCTCCTCGCGCTAGGTGCAACCGCGATCGCGACCGCCTTCGATCTGAGGTCGAGGCGAATCCCGAACGCGATTCCACTTCTGCTCCTCGTCTGCGCTGTCGTTCTATCGGCCGCCGGTCTCCATCCCCTTGGATGGAGGCAGGCGGCCCTTGGCTTGCTTCTCGCCGCCGGGCTCACCGCGCCTCTCTTCGTCAAAGAGTGGTTCGGCGCGGGCGACTCGAAGCTCTGCATCGCCCTCGGAGCGACTCTCGGCCTTCAGCCATTCCTCGTGTTCTTCGCCATGACCTGCATCGCCGGTGGATTCTTCGCGCTCCGTGCGCGTCGGAAGGGCGACGTGGAGATGGCGTACGCTCCGGCGATGCTCGTCGGGCTCCTTCTCCTGATTCCTCTCGGGTGGATCGCTCGATGATCGAGACGTGCAAGCGATCGGTCGTTGCGCTCGGGCGGAGCGCGGATCAGGGCGCGCCCCGGCGCGGTGGAGTCGCCGTCGAGTTCGCGCTGATCGCCTTCGCGCTCTACCTCATCCTCGCCGGCATGCTCTCCTTCGGGCGCTGGATGGCGGTTCAGCAGATTGCACAGGACGCGGCGCGGTTCGCCGCCCGCGAGGTCGCGCTCTACCCGGTCCCGGCCGAGGTCACCTTCGGCGATCTGGTGGGACTCGACGCGTATGCGGAGTTCCGTTCTGCGATCTACGACCCCGACTTCCTCGTCGTCGACCTGGATCAGGTCGCCGCATCCGGGCAGACGCTGGACCAGGTGGTCTCTCGCTGGCCCGTGGTCAACCAGGCCCTGAGGCCGCTGATGATCTTCTCGACGGTCGAGATCGGCGGGGGCGTCACGGCACGACTGCTCCATGTTCCCGGCGCGATCACGGACTCCACCCGGGTTCCGGATCCGACTGACCCGCGGCTCCCCTCCGGGCTCACCGTCGTGATCCCCCGTGTCCTCGAACGCGATCCGGTCACGGGAGAAGAGACGCTCGAGTACGTGGACGTTCTCGAGGAGATCCAGCGGCCTGCCTCGGCCGGTTCGACGTTCCCCGTATCCCAGGGTGGAGTCGCCAATCTCCGGCTCAACATCCCGTTCCAGTCGGCCGCGCTCGTCGGGTATCTCTCCGGAGCCACCGTCGTCGAGCCCATCGAGGCCGTCGACCAGGGCTTCGGCCGCAACATCCTCGGCCCCGGACCTGACGGTGCCGGGCCGTATTCCGGTACGGAGGGACTCGGACGGCTCGAAGCCGTCGGCAAGCAGGTCCGCCCGTTTCGTCGTCTCATCGCCGCGCAGGCCCTCTTCCGGCGCGAAGTCGTCCTCTAGTCGTCCTGCCCGCGCACGAAGTTCATGGCTGTCGGTCCCAGACGCAATCGGCGTCGCCCTGTGGGGGCGCTCGTCTTCCTCGGTTTCCTGATCCTGAGTCTCGGGTGGGTCCTCTACCTGCGACTCACGGACCAGCCACTCCGCGATCCGTTCGGCTTCTATCAGCCGGCCGCGGAGCTCCCGGCGTCCGACGGCACCGTGAAGCGCCCGCCGGTGATGCCTCCGGCGGAAGGCAAGGTGCGCGTCCTGATGTCGGCGCGTGCGATCCCGGCCTTCTCGGCCGTGACCCGCGACGACCTCTTCGATCCGACTCGTGGCCTCTTCGCGTTCATCGACCTCGACGAGGACTTCGTCGAGGAGAACGGCATCCTGCTCGGGACGGGACCGATCCTCGGCAGGGTTCTGAAGCGGACCAAGCGCCCCGGCTTCGCCTTCACCGAGAGTGATTTCCTGCCCGAGGGAACGCGTCCTGGACTCGCCGGGGGCATTCCCCCCGGGATGCGCGCCTTCCGGATCGAGGTGGGGGTCGTCGAGGGGATCATCGGTCTCAACGCCGGCGATCGCTTCGACATCGTCGCTGCATCAGCTGTCCAGCCGGAGAAGGCGAGGGCGGATGTCGCTCCTGCTGGGCTCGAGCTCACCGGCCTGTACTCACAGCAGGCGCGGCAGTCCTCACCCAACGCGGCTCGTGACCTCGAGGGTTCCTCGAGGCAGCCCCGCGTCGAGGTTCTCGTGAGCAACGGCGTCATCATCTACCCGCTCGACACTCGCCTGATTCCCACCGCCAGTGCTGGCCTCATGACTGGCCAGGTCACGGGGACACGCCCGGTCCAGGAGATGGTGATCGCGATCCCGACGGAGTCGGTGGCGCCCCTGATGGCGGCGATCCAGCTCGAGTCGCAGCTGACCTGCGTCGCTCGTTCCGGCAGGCCGGAGGAGGATCCCGACAACGTGATGCCGGGATTCAATCTCGTGGACGACGAGGACGAGGGTGACTCGGGCGAAGGGCGTTCGGCAAAGCGGTCCGGTATGGGCTCGATGCCCGCGGGCTACGAGGGCGGCGAGTTCACGATCATCGAGACCATCATGGGTGGCGAGCGCGCGCTGACCGCGGTTCCGAGAGCCAGTTCGGACGCGGCGGACGGCGACGGTGGAGGCGACCGGTAGATCGATGGCTCGCCGCGTCGGAGATCGGAGGACCCCCCTGGGCGGCCGACGCCCGCTGCGCCCTGGCGCGGCGGGGCGCCGGGGGACCGTTCTCGTTCTCTTCGCGGTCCTGCTCTTCGGCGTCTTCGGGCTCTTCGCGGTGGTCCTCGACTTCGGGATCGTGCGGTTGACACAGATCCAGATGCAGACCAGCGCGGACGTCGCGGCGCTCGAAGGGCTCGGGGGGCGCGATGCCGACCTCTCGGACCCGGCGGCCGCGGATCTCGCGCGGCGCCAGCTCGCAGCTCTCTCCGCTGCGCTCGTGTTCGACGAGGACGGTGATCCGACGACGGGGCCCAGCCGGTTCCGACTCGGCGCAGGGCCGCTCCTGCGCACCCGCGTCGACGCGCCGACGGATTTCGCCGGCGGCTTGATCGTGGAGGAGGGGCAGTGGATCCCGGCGCTTCAGACCAACTTCGACGACAACCTGGTGTCCGGTGATCTGGTCGCGGGCTCGTTCCTTCAGCTCGATCCGGGGAATCCGGGTCGGCCCGACTGGCATCAGGAGGCGAAC
>CBFIJG010000030.1:10428-31078 GCA_965662915.1 Planctomycetota bacterium
ACTACACGCGCCTCGACTTCGCGCCGGACGCGGCCGGCGGCGCCTTTCTAGCGCGGCTCCGCCGGACCCGGGACGGGCAGGCACTCGACAACGTTCCCGGTGTGAGCTCGGCCGGTCCGACGCTGCCGTTGCTCTTCGGGTACGCGTCCGCCACGCGCCCGAACGAGGACGGCGTCTACGACATCCGCCGGGACGGCTTCACGGTCCGCGCGACCGCGATCGCGGATTCACGCCGTGTGACCGCCACCGGCATCGCCACGGCGACGACGCGCGGCCTCGCGCCCCTGGAGGACGACGCGGCGCCCGGTGCGTCGCGCTGGCTCTCTTTCAACGCGAGTGACTGGGACCTGGTTCCTGTCGGCTCGACGCTGACGCTCGCGGTCGACGGCGCCGGGAGCGTGGTCGACGTGACCAGCGGACTTCCCGTCGGCTTCGCGGCTCAGCGTGATCCCGCGGCGAACACGACCAACGGGTCGGCGCCCATCGGGCGGCTCGGCTCCTTCCTGCTCCCCCAGGCGAACATCGTGCTCCCCGCGTCGCCGCCCGCCGGGCTCACGGGCCAGGTCTATGCGACGGTGCACGAGACCGATCCGAGCACTGGACGCTTCCGTGTCCTCGGCATGGTGCCGGTGCGGATCGACGGGGTCGCCGCGGGCGCGACCCTCCAGGTCACCTGCACCAAGCTCGACGCGCTGATCGCGTCGTCGAACGGCGCGAGGTCGAGCAACGCGACCGCGCAGCCCTCCGCCGCGGACGACCTCGCCTACGTCGCCCAGGCGCTCGTGGACCGACCGCGTCTGTTCCCGGTCCTGCGAGCTCCGGTGCTGGCGCGCTGACGCCACCGGGCTTTCCTCCACTTCGTAGTTCCCCACCCAGACGACCCGTGCAACGCACCATCCAGATCCTGCTTCTGACGAGCGACCCCGGCCTCGAGGCCGAGCTCGCCGCCTTCGCAGCCGAGATGTCGGACGAGGCACGGCTCGTCGTTCACGTGGAGGAGGACGACCGACGGGCGGTGAGCCGCGCGATGGAGCGCCGCGTCGACCTGCTGATCGTCGAGCTCGACCAGGAGGTCGCGCCCCTGGCGCGCATGGCCAGGGAGCTGCAGCAGGCGGACCATCCGCCGGTCATCGTCGCCGCGTACCGGCCCCAGAGCCTGGACGGCGACGAGGCCATGTCCACGTGCTTCGTCGAGCTGTTGCGCTCGGGCGTGAAGGACTTCCTCAGCCGGCCGCTGTCGATCACGGACCTGCGCTCGCTGGTGGAGCGTGAGCTCCCCGAGCACGCGCCGTCGCGCCAGGCGGTGGGGCGCGTCGTGTCCTTCGTGGGGAGCAAGGGCGGTGTCGGGAAGTCCACGCTGGCGATCAACACGGCGGTGGGGCTCGCGCGTGAGGGGTCGGTGCTCATCATCGATGCGTCGCTCCAGCACGGTGTTGCAGCGGATCTGTTCGGGCTCTCCGCATCGTCCTCGATCGCGGATGCCGCGCGCGAGGTCGATCGTCTGGACGCGCGGCTGATCGCGAACCTCGCGGCCGAGCACTCCAGCGGCGTGAGCGTCCTCGCCGCGCCTGCGAACGCCATCGACGCGGCCGCGGTGGACGAGGGGATCATGTCGCGCGTGATCTCCGTGGCCCGGCGGGCCTACGACTTCGTCGTGGTCGACACCTTCCCGCTGCTCGACAGCGTGACCCTGGCGATCCTCGACATGTCGGACCTCGCCTTCGTCGTGCTCAACGACTCGGCGCCGACGGTCAACGGGACGGCCGAGCTGCTCACCGTGCTGGATCGCGTCGGACTCGATCGCACGCGCTGCCGCGTGATCTTGAACAAGACCCACCCCGGCCGCGGCGCCGGCGTCTCCCCGACGGACGTGGCCATCCGCCTCGACCGGACCCTCGATCACGTCGTGCCCTATTCCAGCGCCGTGCTCTCCGCCGCCAACACGGGCAAGCCGCCCACGGCCGGGATGGGACGTTTAGGCCGCTGGGGCCGGGCCCTGGCGGGTGTGGCCCGTGACGCCGCCTCGGGAGCCGTCGTGAGCCGCGCCGCGGCCACCGAACAGAACGAGTCCGAGGGCCTCCTCGAGCCGGCGATCCTCGCCGAGACGGAGGACGAGGCGTGAGGGAGGAGGACGTCAGAGCCGTCCGGTCGCTGTTCTCCCGGCGCCCGGCCTCCGCGCCGCAGTCGGTGCAGAAGAGCGCGGCCGAGGCACAGGGCGCCGCTCCCCGCGTGGAGAAGCGAGCCGACGACTACGTCGAGCTGAAGGCGCGGCTGCACGGGCGGATGATCGCCGACCTCCAGGAGGACGGCCTGCTCGGCGCGGACCCGAGCCAGCTCGAGGGCGTGGTCGGGGAGTGGGTCGCGGACGTGCTCGCCACGGAGGCCCTTCCACTCAACGAGGACGAGCGGCAGCGCCTCGCGCGCGAGCTGACGGAGGAGGCCACGGGTCTCGGGCCGCTCGGCCCGCTGCTGGCGGATCCGGCCATCACGGACATCCTCGTCAACGGCCACGACCAGGTCTTCGTGGAGCGCTTCGGGCGCCTCGAGGAGGCCGACGTGCGCTTCGCGGACGACGACCACCTGCGGCGCATGATCGAGCGCCTGGCCCTGACCGTCGGGCGGCGCATCGACCAGTCCTCGCCCATGGTCGACATGCGCCTGGCCGACGGGAGCCGCGTCAACGCGACGATCCCGCCGGTGAGCATCGACGGACCGACCCTGTCCATCCGCCGGTTCGGGCGGAACCGCCTGCGGTCCACGGACGTGATCAAGCTGCGCATGTTCAGCGAGGCCATGTGGACGGTCCTGTCGGCCGCCGTGCGCGGCCGGAAGAACATCCTTCTCTCGGGCGGCACCGGCGCCGGCAAGTCGACGCTGCTCGGGATCATGGCCGAGGCCATCCCGAGCGACGAGCGCATCGTGACCATCGAGGACACGGCGGAGCTCGTGCTCGACCAGGAGCACGTCGTGCGCCTCGAGACGCGGCCGCCGAACGTCGAGGGCTCCGGCCGGATCAGCGCGCGCGATCTGCTCATCAACAGCCTGCGGATGCGCCCGTCGCGCATCATCGTGGGCGAGGTGCGGTCGGGTGAGGCGCTTGACATGCTCCAGGCCATGAACACCGGTCACGAGGGCGGCCTCTGCACGGTCCACGCGAACTCGACGCGAGACGCCCTCTCGCGTCTGGAGACGATGGTGCTGATGGCGGGGGCGGACCTGCCTTCGCGCGCCATCCGCGAGCAGATCACCTCGGCGCTGGACCTCGTCGTTCACGTGCGACGCTTCGAGGACGGTGTCCGCCGCATCGCATCGATCTCCGAGGTGACCGGCATCGAGTCCGGCACGCCGCTGCTCCAGGACATCTTTGTCTTCCGCGTCACGGGCCAGACCCGCGGCCGGGTGCAGGGGCAGTTCGAGGCCACCGGGATCGTGCCGCGCTTCGTGCACGGCGAGCGTGAGGCCGGCCGTGAGATCCCCCTCGAGCTCTTCGCCGCGCCCGGCTCCACCGGGGCGAACGCCTGAGGTCCGCCGATGCTTGACCTGCTCCTGGCGCTCGCGCTCATCGCCCTCGTGGCGGCTCTCATCAACGCAGTCCTTCCGGGCTTCGACGAGGACGCTGATGACGAGGGTGGACGCGCGACGGAGGAGCGGGGCGTCGCGATCGAGGTCCCCTGGGCAGCGATCGCCGTGGGCTCGATCACCGCCATGGCGCTGCTCGTGATCGATCTGCCCCTGAGCATCGTGCTGGCGGTGGCGTTCCTGGTGGGCATGGTCTGCCACGTGGCGCTGCGCGCCCTCGCGGCGCGCCGTGAGATGGCCTTCGAGCTCGCCCTCGCGGCGTCGCTCGACCTCGTGGTCGCCTCGCTCCGATCCGGCGCGGCCCTCGTCGAGAGCCTCGGCACCGCGGCGGCCGAGTCGCGGGGCGCGGTGGGAGACATGCTGGGCGAGCTCTGCGACCGACTTCGCCTGGGCGAGCCGGCCGCCGCGATCCTCGATGAGCTGTCCGAGCGCTTCCCCCAGGAGGGCGCGCGCCTCCTCACCTTCACCCTCGCGTCGCACTTCGAGAGCGGCGGCAGCGCGGCCACATCCCTGGGTGAGGTCGCCCGCGCGATCCGCGACCGGATCGACGTCTTGCGCCGCGCGAGTTCGCAGTCGGTGGAGACCCAGGCATCGGTCGTCGGGATCCTCGCGATCACCTACGGGCTCGCGCTCCTGATGTGGAACCAGTACCCCGAGCGCGTCGAGACGTTCGCCGTGAGCGAGATCGGCCGGTTCTTCATCGGCTTCTCCATCAGCCTCCAGGCCGTCGGGCTCCTGTGGATCTCGCGTATGACCAGGGTGGAGGTCTGATCGATGAGTGTGTCGATCTTCTCCCTCCTCCAGGCCGGCCCCGGCAGCACGGGGCCGGCGCTGATCGCGCTCGGGCTCGCGATCGGTGTCGTCGTGATGGCGATGCGCGCGCGCCGTCGCCGCCGCGTGCGTGAGCTGCTCTTCCGCGACGTGCCGAGCGGCGTCGAGACGAGCGCCGCTGTGCTCGCAGCGCCGGAGTCCGAGGAGGACGTTCGCGCCCTCGGGGATTGGCTCTCCACGGCTGGCTACGAGGGCTCGGCCGTCCGCCTACAGTTCATCCTCTGGTGCGCTGCGGCCGTCCTGCTCGGGGGGTTCACCGCCCTCCTCGTGGACTCCTCGGGCGTCAGCGAGCGGGCCATCGTCTGGCTCGAAGAGATCCCCGGCGGCGTGGCGGAGATCCTCGTGCCGGTCATGCGCGCCGCGACGTGGCTGATCGCGCTCCTCATCGCGATGGTGCCCGTTCTCTGGGTGCGCCGCGAACGCCAGCGCCGTGCGGACGAGGTGGAGCGCGACCTGCCGACGGTGCTCAGCCTGCTCGCGACCCTCGTGGAGTCGGGGCTCGGGTTCGATGCCGCGGCCCAGCGCGTCGAGCGCTCGCTCGGCGCCGAACGGGTGCTCGCCGCCGAGCTCTCTCGCGTGCGCGCCGCGACCCTCGCGGGCGTGCCGCGGGCCACGGCGATCCGCTCCATGGCCCAGCGCCTGGACGTGCCGTCGCTCTCCACTTTCAGTTCCGCGCTCGTTCACGCGGAGAACCAGGGCGCCAGCATCGGTGACACGCTGCGGCGCCAGGCGACGGACCTGTGGAGTCGTCGCCGCGAGGAGGCGATCCAGAAGGCACAGACCCTCCCGACCAAGCTCGCCTTCCCCCTCGTCATTTGTTTCCTCCCCGGCGTGTTCGTCTGGACCTTCGGCCCCGCCGTGGCCGAGTTCGTCGACCTCGCGAGCTCCGTCCTGGCCGAGCGGCCCTGACCTCGTCCTTCCCAAGATGATCCGATCGAATCCCAGCGCCCTCGCCGGACGCGCCCTGGCGCTCCTGCTCGGCCTCCAGCTCGCGGCCTGCGTGTCCCCGCCGGTGGGCGGCGGCCCCCCCGCCGACGAGCGGCTCGAGTGGATCCTCTCGAACCAGGACGGGTCCACCCAGGAGGAGCTCGCCCGCGACCTGCGGGTCCTGACGCTCGACCACCCGCGGCACGTGCCGAGCCTCGTCGCGGACGCCGCGGTCTCCATCGAGACCGGGCGGACCGACCGGGCGATCGCCCTCCTGGACACCGTCCTGAGCGTCGAACCCGACCACGTGGACGCGGTTCTGCTCTGGACGCGCGTGGCCGCGCGCAGCGGCGATCTGGCCGGCGCGCGGCGTCGCGTCGAGGCCGCGCTTCGGACGCGCCCCGACTCCCCCGAGCTCCACGAGGCGGACGCGTCGCTGATGTACCTGGAGGATCGCTTCGGCGAGGCCCTCCAGGCCCTCGATCGTGCGGACCTCCTGCGCGGGCAGGAATCCTGGCGCAGTGCGTACCATCGCGGACTCATCGATGAGGCCCGCGGGGAACTGGAGGCGGCCGAGCGGCATTACTCCCTTTGCGTGGAGCTCGATCCCTCCTTCGAGCCTGCCGCTCGCCGGCTCCGCTGGATCGCCGCCGAGCGGGCAGGCGAGGAGCGCTGACTCCACCGCCCGTCCCCGTTCCGCGTACGCCTTCGAGCGCTCAAGCCCCCTTTCGAGCCATGGACACCGCTCGCCCCGCCGCCAGGTCACACAGCCACGGCGTCGCCGACAAGCTCGGCGTGTTCGCCGCGGCGGCCTGCGCCGTCCACTGCATGGCAGCGCCCGTGATCCTGGCCTTCGCGCCGCTGGCGGGGGGGATCTGGACCTCGCCGAAGACGCACTGGGTGTTCGCTGCGATCTCCATCCCCGCGGCGCTCTCGCTGCTCTACCGCAACCTTCGCGGGCGTTCGGTGCGGCTCCGGCGTGGGCTCATCGGTCTGGCCTGCGTCGGCTCGGCGTTCATCGTCCTCGGGCTGGCCGCGCCGGGCGCGTCCTGGTCCCAGGGGCTCGGCGTCGAGCTTCCCTGCCCGAGCTGGATGCCGGGCGGCGAGGAGGCCGCCGCCAGTGGCTGCACCGACGAGTGCTGCGCCTCGGTCCACGGCGGCGACGGCGGCGGCCGCAGCCTGTTCGTGCCGATCGCGAGCCTCGTCACGATGCTCGGGGGGATGCTCCTCGTCACGGCGCACGTCACGGCGATGCGCTGCGCCGGCTGCGAGGGCGACTGAGGGGACGGGCTGTCGGGAACCGACCGGGGTGCCGCGGATTCGCCCGACGCGAACGGGCCCCCTCCTGCCAGCCGGCGGGAGGGGGCCCGTTCGCGTCAGCGAGGACGTGAGGACCTACTGGAAGGTCACGCCGACGCCGTCGGTCATGTTGGAGGTCACCTGGGGGTTCACGTCGCGGAACCAGCCCTGGAAGTACCAGGTGTCGCCGGGCAGGACCTGCACCGTGCTCGTGGGGGTGGGGAGCGAGCTCAGGTCCACTGCGACGGTCGCCTGTCCGGACGAGCCGCTGTTGAAGATCTCATCGCCGACGGCGCGCCCGACGCCGGGGCCGACGCACAGGGTGCCCTGGCTGCCGCCCACCGCGGGGATGTTCGTCTGGCCGCCGCTGGCGATGAAGAATCCGAAGGCGTTCGAGGGGAGCGACTCGGCGAGCAGCGTCAGGTCGTCCGCGCTCACTGTCCGCGAGCCCACGGCCGAGATCGTCGCGCCCGCGCCGCTCGAGTTGGGCTGCGCGGGAGAGCAGAAGCGCGCGCCGACGCGGCGCAGGTCGTAGCCGAAGGAGTTCGTCGCGCTGGTCTCACCGCAGCCGAGCCCGAAGTTCGCCTGGTTCGGCGTGCTGGTCGTGCCATCCGGGTCGAAGGTAGGCGTCGCTGCGTACGGCAGCGTCTCGGTGCGCACTCGCAGCTGGAAAGAGCTGGCGCCAGCTGCGAACGAGAAGTCCCCGTCCGGCCCGGTGATGGCCGTGTCGACGACCGCGTTGATCGAGAGGTCGACGAGGTCGACGGCAACGCCCTCGAGGCCGGGCTCTCCGAAGAGGTCGAGCCCGTCGCCGCCCAGGTCGTCCCAGACGCGGCCCGAGACGGATCCAGCGCGATCGGTGAACCGCCAGTGATCGGTCAGGATGCTCATGGGCTGGCCCGTGTCGGTGACCAGCGCGATGACCACGGTGACCAGGGGGCCGTTGCCGCCGATCCCGGTGGAGACCGGATCGAACACCCCGTTGCCGCCGAAGTGGTACGAGTTGTCGTCGACGAAGCTCGAGATCGGGATGGAGACGTGCTGCCAGCCGCCGCCCGAGACGAGGTCCGCGCCCGAGCCCGCAGGACCGACCTCGAGGACGTACTGGAACTCGTCGTCCGCGCCGTCGGGGTTCCCGGGGATCTGCCCGTCTCCGTCGTCGTCGTCCTGGAGGTTGACCTCGAGGCTTCCGATCGTCCCGGCGCCGGGTTTGATCCACATCTCGAAGTGCGTCGCGTTGCTCGCGTCGACGATCAGATCGCGTCCGAAGCCGCCGAGGTAGCCCGGCGACCCGTTGCCCGACCAGCCAGCCTCCATGGACACACCGTTCCCGGGGACCGGCGGCAGGTCGAAGGGGTTCGGCCCGATCGCGCCGCCGGAGTTCGGTCCGTCGAAGGTGAACCAGCCGTTCGCGAGCGGGTTGCCGTGCTCGAGGTCGTCGAACACGAACCGGCAGTCCTCGAGCCCGTTCTCGACCTCCTGGAGGACACGGACGTAGTCGATCTCGTAGCGCGCCGGGAAGGGCGTCGAGTCGTTCGGCGAGCCGGGCCAGTCACCGCCGACCGCGAGGTTGACGAGGATGTGGAAGCGCTGGTCGAAGGGGGCGGGGTAGGTTCCGCCGCTCGACCACCAGGAAGACTCCACGTGGTAGAGCTGGCCGTCGAGATACCAGCGGAACTCGAGCTCGTCCCATTCGACGGCGAAGTCGTGGAACGAGTCGTAGAAGGTCCCGGAGGGGAGCGTGCGGGAGCCGCCGGAGTAGGTGTTTCCCGGCCAGGGCGCGCCGTAGTGGATCGTGCCGTGCACACGGTTCGGTTCGAAGCCGACGTTCTCCATCACGTCGATCTCGCCGCTGGCCGCCCAGCCGCCGTAGGCGAAGTCGGAGGGCAGGAGCCAGAAGGCCGGCCACATTCCCTGGCCCGCGGGGAGCTTCGCGCGCATCTCGAAGCGTCCGTACTTCCAGTCGCCCTTGTTGAGCGTTCGAAGTCGCGCCGAGGTGTACTGCTGGCCGCCGAAGTTCTCACGTCGGGCGGTGATGGTGAGCATCCCGTTCGCGACGGTCGCGTTCTCGGCGCGGTAGTACTGGAGCTCGTTGTTGCCCCAGCCGCAGACGTTCGGACAGCCGGTCCCGATCATCGGAGTCCACTTCGTGAGATCGAGGGTGTTGCCGTCGAAGTTGTCCTCCCAGACCACCTGGTACTGTGCCGAGGCGGTCGCGGCCAGAGCCGCGGAAGCGAGGATGCCGAGCAAGTTGCGAGAGAAGCAGCGCATAGAGCGAAGCTTAACCTGCATTCCAGGGCCCCGCGTCGGCCGAACCAGCCGCGCCCCCGGGAAGCCACTCCCCCACGCTAATCTCACCGTCCAGATTCGGTGGACCATCCGATGTCGTCTCCCAGGCGAACAACCTGACGCACCAGCCGCCGGCTCACGATGAAACGCTTCCTGACCCTCGCAGCCTTCGCCCTGATCGTGGGCGTCGGGATCTTCATCGCCTGGATGAACACCGGCGGCGGCGCCGCCGTGGAGCTCAGCGACGACGAGATGGCCGCAGCACGCGAGAGCGGGGCGGGGGCTCAGGCGATCGTGATCGAGCTGTCCGAGTCGCAGGCCGCGGCGACGGTTGAGGGCGCCACGGGCCCGGAAGAGGCGAGCGCTGCAGCGGAGCCACTGATCCCCCGTCTCGAGGATCTGAAGACGGTCACCGACCGCGCGCGGCTCGAGCGCTGGGCGGTGCGGACCCGCGCGGCCCGCGAGGCGAGCGCCGGCGACGAGCGGCTGCTCCTGACCGTGCTCCTCGCCGAGATCGAGCGCCTGCGCGGGAACGTCGCCGAGGCGCGCGCCCTGGCGACCGAGGGGGCGAAGGGGCTGCCCTCGAACAGCCGCGCGCGACAGGTGAACGCCGCGACGATCATGACCGAGATCGTCACCGAGGCCGGGGACGGAGGCATGGGCGCGGTGCTCAAGAACCTGCCGAAGGTGAAGACCTACAAGGCAGAGCTGCGCGCGGCGGTCGAGCTCGATCCCGCCAACGCGGACGCGCGCGTCGCCGAGATCATCGTGCTCGCCTTCGCGCCCTTCCCCGTCGGCAGCAAGAAGAAGGCACAGGGTCTGATCGAGGAGCTCGGCCCCCACGACGAGTTCCGGCGAGACTTCTGGCGAGCCATGCTCGTGAGCGTCGACGAGAAGCGCGGCGAGGAGGCCCTCGAGGCCTTCCGCGCCCTCGAGGCGGAGAAACCCGGCGACCCCGACGTGCTGTTCACCATCGGTGATCTGCTCGGCAAGCTCGACCGCTGGTCGGAGGCCGTCGAGGTGTTCGACTCCCTCCTCGCCGAGCCCCTGACGCGCCAGGGGTACAACGCCCTCTACCAGGCGGCCAAGGCGCGCGAGAGGATCGACCTCGAGCTCGACGAGGCGCTCGCGCTCCTCGAGCGATTCGAGCGGGACGACCCGGTCGGAGAGCTCATGCCCTCCATGGATCGCGTCCACTATCACAAGGGCCGCGTCCTCGAGAAGCTGGGTCGCCTCCAGGAGGCCCGCGCGTCCTACCTCGTGGCCGAGGGGATCAAGCCAGGTGAGAAGCGCGTCGCGGACGGCCTCGCGCGGGTCGACGCCGCCCTCGCGGCTCGGAGCGCCGGCGCCGAAGGAGAGGGATGAGCGCGCACCCGTCGGTGGTCTGCGGTGTCGATGGTGGCGGGACCTCGACCCGGGTCCTGGTGGCGACGCTCGACGGCGAGGTGCTCGGCGAGGGGAGGAGCGGGTCGGGCAACCTCCACGACGTCGGCGAGGCGGTCCTCGCGCACCACGTGGAGGAGGCGTGGCGCGCCGCCTGGAAGGAGGCGGGAGCTGCGCCGCGGAGCGCGGCGCGGGCCTTCTGCTCGATGGCGAGCGTCGGGACTCCCTCGAATCGCGAGACGGTCGAGCGCCTCGTCGCCCGGATCGGCCTGGCGCCCCTGGATCGGGTCCGCGTGGACATCGATCTCGTGGCGGCGCTGGCGGGGGGCCTCGGGGGGGAGCCGGGGATCGCGCTGATCGCGGGCACGGGCTCGTCTTGCTTCGGCCGCGACGCCACCGGCCGGACCCTCCAGGTCGGCGGATGGGGGAGCCTTCTCGACGACGTCGGCGGGGCCACCTGGATCGGGACCCAGGCGATGGTCGCCGCGGTGCGCGCTCACGACGGCCGTGGAATCGCGACCTCGCTCGAGGCGCGGGTCATGGAGCACTTCGGACTCTCCGAGATGCGGGAGCTCCTGCCCAGGATCGACGCTGACGGGGCGACCAGGGCGCGTCGCGCGGAGCTGGCGCGACTCGTGACCGAGGAGGCGGAGCGCGGCGACGAGACTTCGCTCGCGATCATGGTCGACGGGGCCGAGGGGCTGGCCGAGTGCGCGGCGGTCGTCGAGCGTGAGCTCGACTTCGGGATTCGCGGGCCCTCGGTCGTCGTGACCGGAGGCCTCGCCGCAGGAGCGCACGGATACCTCACCGCGTGCCACCGCGCCCTCGAGCGCCGGATACCGGGGGCGCGCTGCGTCCTGGCCGCGGCTTCCAACGGTCGCGGAGCAGTGCTCGAAGCCCTCGGGGACGAGCTGGGGCGACCGATCCCAGACGCGGTCCGGGAAACCGTGGTCCGCCATGGCTGACAGTTAGGTATGATCCCTTTTTACATTAAGTGTATCTATCAATGCTGGACACCCGTACTACGCTCCCACGCATGGAGCCCATGGGACAGCAGACCCGCATCTCGGCCAAGCTCCTCCGCGCCAGCTCGCTGATCCTGCTGGAGTGGAGGGAGGAGCCCGGTCGTCCGCTGATCGCAGGCGGCGACGACCTCCTTGCGCGTGTCCAGGGCACTCCCGGTCCCTCCACCGAGCACAGCCTCGATGCACTGCTCTCGGCCGAGGGTCGCGCGAAGCTCGACGATCTTCTCGGCGGCGCGGTCACGGCCGGGACGCAGGAGGGCATCGTCCGCGCGGGCCGGGTCCCCTGTATCGAGGTTGGATCGGGCGCCGAGGGCAGCCAGGTTCCTCCGCAGGTCTGGCTCGACCTGACCATCGAGTGGCGCGTCGTCGGCGCGGGCGCGATCGAGTGCGCTGCGGCTGCGATCGACGTCAGCCACGCGATCGCTGTCGAGCAGGTGCGAACGCGCCAGGCCAAGCGACTCGAGTTCGTGATCGAGGGCACGCGGCTCGGTATCTGGGACTGGGATCTCTCGAGCGGGGCCGTGACGATCAACCGCTACTGGATGGAGATGCTGGGCGAACCCTTCACCACGCCCGACATCGCCGTGGAGGAGTGGTCGTCACGTGTCCACCCGGACGATCTCGAGAGGACCATCGCCGACGTCCAGGCCGCGATCGAGGGCAAGACCCCCTTCTACGAGAACGTTCACCGCCTGCGGCACGCGAACGGGTCGTGGGTCCACGTGCTCGACCGCGGAATGGTCGTCGAGCGGGACGAAGAGGGGAACGTGATCCGCTTCTCCGGCACGCACACGGACATCACCGCGCAGAAGGAGGCGGAGATCGCGGCCCAGGACGCGGCGAGGTCGAAGAACGTCTTCCTCGCGACGATGTCCCACGAGATCCGTACGCCGCTGCACGGGATCCTGGGGATGCTCCAGGTCCTGGGAGGGACGCAGCTCGATCGAGAGCAGCTCGAGGCGCTCAACCTCGCGTCGATGAGTGGTGAGCACCTCCTCGTCCTCATCAACGACAGCCTCGAGATCTCGCGGATCGAATCGGGTGAGTTCCACCTGGATCCACGGCCGTTCGAGCTCGCTGGATGGCTCGGCACCATCGCCGACCTCTTCCGCGGCGGGGCGGAGGAGAAGCGGCTCGAGCTGAAGATCGCGCTGGCGCCTCGGGAAGACACCTGGCTTCGCGCCGACGATCACCGCTTGCGTCAGGTCCTCGGGAACCTCATCTCGAACGCGATCAAGTTCACCGAGGCCGGGGGCGTGCGGGTCGAGGCGGAGCCGGGCGAAGGGCGCCTCGTCGTGCGTGTCATCGATTCGGGCAAGGGCATCGCCGACACGAGCAGGATCTGGAACATCTTCAGCCAGGAGGACGCCACGGTCTCGCGGGATCACGGGGGAACAGGGCTGGGCCTCTCGCTCTGCCGCCAGATCATCACTGCGATGGGCGGCGAGATCCGGGTGGAGAGCACCGTCGGCGAGGGATCCGTCTTCGAGTTCTGGATCCCGGTGGAGCGCATCGATGCACCAGAGGACGCCGTGGGTCCGAAGACGGCGGACCCGATCGATTCCATCTCCGAACTCGAGGTCCTCGTGGCCGAGGACAACCCGATCAACCGCCGCGTGGCGCAGGGGATCTTCAAGCGTCTGGGGCTGGAGATCGACTTCGCGGAGGACGGACAGCAGGCGGTGGAGATGTGCCGTGAGAAGCGATTCGACGTCGTCTTCATGGACCTGCACATGCCACGGCTCGACGGCTTCGACGCTGCGCAGGAGATCCTGCGCGAACAGGGCGTCGACGCGCCGCGCCTCGTGGCGCTCACGGCCGACCTGACGGACGAGGCCCGGGGACGCTGCGACGCGATCGGTATCCATGGCCACCTCGGCAAGCCGTTCCGTCAACGGGAACTCGAGCGGGCGCTGCACGAGTCGCTGACCGTGAAAGGCTCGTTTCGAGCCACGTTCGCCGCGGAGTGAGTACAGGACCGTTGATTCGCGGTCTCGCTTTGAGCGGACCACGCCGTCCCGTTTGAAGACCTATTGCGCGACATGCGTCGTTCAGGGACATTCAACTTGAGACGATCGTGGCTCACGTTGGGCTCGACGAGAACTCGTTCAACCTCCCTGCTCGATTCGCGGCCAACGCCAGCCGCTCACTCGACCGCGCCATCAATCCGGATCGCCATCCTTCGATGTCCGTACCTGCCCACCGCCCTCTGCTCCTCGCCGCGGCCGCGACGATGGTCGCCCTCGCTGCGCCGGTCGACGCGACGGCCCAGCGTGTCGGCTGCCTCTGGGACCGCCACGCCGACTCGCCCATCGAGCGCTTCGAGGCGGGGACCCTTCCCATCGACGGCGAGCTCTATTGCTTCGGCGGGTTCTTCAATCAGGCGATCCAGGCCACGGTTCGCGTCGACGCCTACGACCCGCTGACCGATACCTGGAGCCGCAAGGCTGACATGCCCTCGCCCACGACCCACGTGGCCTTCGCGCGCGAGGGACGCACCGTCTGGTTGCTCGGCGGCTTCATCGGTGATAACCCGGGCGTCGCGACGGACGAGGTCTGGGTCTACGACGTGGACCTCGACAGCTTCACCGCTGGCCCCTCCATGCCGCGTCCGATCGCGGCGGGCGCTGCCGCCGTCATCGGGCGCGACCTGCACTACTACGGTGGGTGCGAGGCGGACCGCAACACGATGACGGGTGACCACTGGGTCCTCGACCTCGACGCGCCCGGGCTCGGCTGGCAGCCGCTGGCCTCGATGCCGGAGCCTCGCTGTCACCACTCCGGCGCCGTGCTCGGCGGTGAGGCCTGGGCGGTGGGCGGTCAGCTGCGTCATGACAGCAACCCCCAGGACACACGCTGGGTCCACGCCTACGACCCCGGCACTGACTCCTGGCGCCAGGGCCCTCTGCTCCCCGAGGCCCGTTCGCACTTCGAGCCCGGCACGTTCGTGGAGAACGGGAACCTCTACATCGCAGCGGGCAAGGACCTGACCACCGGCCGCGACATCCTCGCGGACATGCTCGAGCTCGACCCCGTGCTCGGGGTCTGGTCGTACCTGCCGCCGCTCCCGAACCCGCGGTACGGCGCCGGCGTCCAGCTCCTGAACGGGCGCGTCTACGCAGCGAACGGCGCCGCGCGCTTCAACGCCCCGCAGCCCGACCTCTACAGCCGCGACTGGAACGCGACCTTCCCGAACCCGCTGCTGATCAACTGCGGCGGACCCGAGGTCGTCGCGGCCAGCGGGAGCTGCTGCTGGTGCGGCGACATCGGCTTCCAGAGCGGCAGCGTCGCGAGCTTCAACCCGAACGCCGATGTCCAGAACACGGACGACGACGCGGTCTTCGACAAGCAGCGCCAGCAGATCCCGGGCCAGTCCGCTCCCATCCGCTATCGGCTCCCGATGGGGGACGGCTTCTACCGGGTCAGCTTCCACCTCGCCGAGCGAGGGACACAGACGCCCGGCGTCCGGGTGCTGTCCCTGCTCATCGAGGACGTGACCCTCGCGGACGGTCTCGACCTCGCCCTCGACCCTGGCTTCGAGGTGGCCCTCGTCGAGGGCTTCGACGTCGAGGTGACCGACGGGGCCCTCGACATCGAGGTGGCGTCGCTCCCCGGCCAGCGGGCCATGGTGGCCGCCCTCGAGATCGAGCGCCTCGGGCCCGATCACTTCGCGTCGGAGTGCTCGAACCCCGTGAACTCCACCGGGGACTCCTCATCGATGGGCTTCGTCGGCACCACGAGCGTGGGCCGCGACGACCTGACCATCACCGCAGGCCCCGTGCCCTCGGGGCAGTTCGGCCTCTTCATCCAGGGCGAGCTCTCTGGCAACGTCCCGATCCCCGGCGGCGGTGGAGACGTCTGCATCTCCTTCCCGGTGTATCGCCTCCCGATCGTCCAGTCCCAGGGGGGGCTCATGAGCTACCAGCTCCAGCTGCAGAACACCGTGCCGGGCATCGCGCCCATCACGGCGGGGACGACCTGGCGCTTCCAGGCCTGGCACCGGGACACCGTGGGGCCCGGCTTCGGCCTGTCGAACGCCCTCAAGCTCGTCTTCACCCCATGAGCCGGCCAGGCCCGGAAGACCGGGGCCCGCCGGGGCTCCGGACAGGGCGCGGCGCTCGAACTCCGGGCGCCGCGCCCTGCGTCGTCTGGCCAGCGCTGGGGCGGGCTGCGACCCCCCTGGCCGTATCCGAGGACGGTCCTGGCGGATAGGCTGTTTGGCTGCCTCGGGCGACCCCCGGGCCCCACGTCCACCTGCGTTCCGCGCCCGTGACACGGCCCCCCCGAGCGCCCGCCCGGGGTCCCGCCACGGCGTGATGGCACGTTCGTTGCCTCCGCCTCCTCCATGACGATCGCCCGCCGAATCCCCTCCGCCGCGCAAGCGATGCTGCTCACCAGCGCCGCGCTGGTGGCAGCGGCGTGCAACGCCTCATCGGGCCTGGTCCAGCAGGCTCCCGACGGCCCGCGCAGCGCCCAGGTGACCGGTCAGGTGCCGCCCCCGCTCGTCCTCGAGAGCACCGCCTACGAGGTCGCGGGCTCCGTGCCCCTGCCCGACGTGCCCCCCGGCAACTACCCGGGGATCCACAACGTCTTCCGCCTCTCCGACCGGATCATCTCGGGGAGCGAGCCGCACGACGGGGAGGCCCTCGCCCAGCTCGCCGCCTGGGGCGTGCGCACGGTGATCTCCGTGGACGGCAAGGCCCCCGACCTCGAGGGCGCCGCGGCCGCGGGCCTCGAGTACGTGCACATCCCGGTTCGCTACGGCGGGATCACCGAGGACGAGGTGATGCAGATCGCCAAGTCCTTCCGTGAGCTCGAGGCGCCGTTCTACGTCCACTGTTTCCACGGCCGCCACCGCGGCCCCGCCGCGGCGGCCATCGGCCGCGTGGCCCTCGACGGCCTCGAGCGGGACGTCGCCATCGCCGAGATGCGCCAGTGGTGCAGCACGGCGGCCAAGTACGAGGGTCTCTACTCGACCGTCGCGACGGCGACGATCCCGAGCGCCGAGCAGACCGCCGCCTACGACTTCGACTTCGCTCCGGCGCGCCACGCCGCCGGGATGCGCGAGGGCATGATCGTCATGACCCGCGTCTGGGACGAGGTGAAGCTCGTCGAGGCGAACGGCTGGCAGCCGGACGAGGAGCACCCGGACATCGACCCGCTCCGCTCCGCGACGATCTTCGCCCAGCTGCTCCGGGCCTGCGACGAGGCCGAGCGGCCCCGAGGCGCCGGCGAGGACTTCGAGGAGATGATGGCCGCCGGTCTCGACGGCGCCGATCGGCTGGTCGAGCTGCTCACCGATTGCCGCGTCGAGGACGTCGCCCCGGACGACCGTCTCGAGCGCCTCGAGGCCGCGTTCGACGTCGTCAGCGAGAGCTGCCTCGACTGCCACGTCGACTACCGCAACCGTGCGCGCTGAGGTAGCGCGGATCTCGCATGAACGCGCCCCCGGGAGCTCTGGCTCCCGGGGGCGCGTTCATGCCTCGATGTCGTCCCTCGCTCAGTTCGACTCCGCTTCGACGCGGAGCGCCCGTGCGTGGGCCTGAGGCGAGGTGAGCGACCGTTCCCAGAACGTGCGGGCCCTGGCCTGTGCGATCCCCAGCAGAGATCCCTCCGGGTAGACGCCGTCCTCGCCGAGCTCTCCGGCCGGCACACCCGTGAAGATCTCGAGCGCCTCCTGCACCGTCGACACGGCCCACACGTGGAAGCGACCGGCGGCGCAGGCCTCGACGACGTCGGGACGCAGCATCAGATCTCCAGCGTTCGCCTTGGGGATGATCACTCCGCCGGCGCCGCTCATGCCGAGCGCGACAGCCGCGTCGTGGAAGCCCTCGATCTTCTCGTTCACGCCCCCGATGGCCTGGATGCGTCCGTGCTGGTCGATCGCGCCCGTGATCGCCACGTCCTGTCGCAGCGGGACCTCGGTGAGCGCCGAGAGCAGGCAGCACATCTCCGCCCCGCTGGCCGAGTCCCCGTCGATGCCCCCGTAGCTCTGCTCGAAGGCGAGGCTGGCGCTGAAGGCGAGGGCGTGGTCGGCGTGGAGGAGGTGGCGCAGCAGCCCGCCGAGGATGTGGAAACCCTTGGTGTGGATCTGGCCGGAGAGCGCGCTGCTGCTCTCGATGTCGATGATGCCGGCGTGGCCTGGAGCGATGGTCGCCGTGATGCGCGCGGGGAATCCGTAGGTGAGCATCCCCGCCTTGATGACGGCGAGGCCGTTCACCTGGCCGGCGGTGCGCCCCTCCGTCTCGATGACGATCGTCCCGCTCGCGATCATCGAGTGGAAGCGGCGCGACGCGAGGTTCGCCCTCGCCTTCGTGCGCCGCACGGTCTCCGTCACGTCCTCGGCGAGGACCAGGCCGCCGGGATCCCGGCGGCCGGCGAGGAACGCCGCCTCGCGGGCGATGTCGGCGATGCGAGAGAAGCGCGCGGTGAGCTTGTCGCGCCGCGCAGCGATGCGCGCGCCGTGCTCGGCGAGGGCCGCCACCGCCGTGCGGTCGAAGGCGGGCAGGTTCTCCTCGGCGGCGATCCGCGCCACCACCGCGCCGTACATGGCGACGCCTCCCTCGCTCCGGGAGATCTCGTGGTCGAAGTCCGCGAGGATCTTGAACAGGTCCCCGAAGTCGGGGTCCGCCCGGTCCAGGAGATGGAAAGCGGTGGCGTCGCCGATGAGGATCACGCGGAAGGAGACCGGGATCGGCTCGGGCTTGATCGTCGCGCGCACGTAGGGAGCCGCGAGATCCTGGGGCACGATCTCCAGCTGCCGCGTCCGAAGGGTACGCACCACCGCGCGCCACGCGCCGGGCTCCGTCAGGAGATCCCGCGCCTCCATCACGAGATAGCCCCCGTTCGCGCGCAGGAGCGACCCCGCGCTGATGTTGCGGAAGTCCCCGCGCACGGGCCCCTGCGGTGTCCACCCGGTCTCGACCGACCCGAGCAGCTTCACGAGCGATGGCGAGGTCTCGACCACGACCGGCGATCGATCCGTACGCTCGGCTTCGTGCACGATGTTGACGTCGTACATGGAGGTGGGGTCGAAGCCGGCGGGTTGCTCCACGCCCAGGTTCTCGAGGACATCGTCGACGAGATCGTCGAGGAAGCTCTCCACCGCCGCGGTGTCGTGAACGCGGCGGATCGGAGCGGTCTGCTCCGTGAGCAGGTCGCGGGCCGTCTCCTCGATGACGACGAGCATCCGCTTGCCGGACTCCACGCGCTTCTCCTGGACCGCCCGCGAGACCTCGCCGAGGCGCTGGGCGAAGACCTTGCGGGCAGCGGTCCAGGCCTCGATCTCCTCGTCCGCCACTTCGCCCGCTCCACGCAGCGCCGCCAGGGTCTCCGCGTTCAGCGGCTGGCCCTCGCGGAGCGGGACGATCGCCGTTTGGACGGCTTGACCCTGAGTCTGCTGCACCATCGTGAGGCCCGCCGCTCGCAGGTCCTCCTCGAAGGGGCGCGTGATCGCCTGGATCTCGGCCTCGGTCTCGTCCTCGATGCGGTGGCGCTCGGTCTGGATGGCCTCGCCGGTGAGCAGCTTCGGGAGATCCTCGCGGACGAAGCGCGCGAGCTCACGGACGTGGCGCTTGAAGGCGCGTCCTCCGCCTGCGGGGAGGACGACGAGCCGTGGCCGGTCGATCGCTTTGAAATCGTGGACGTACGCGTGGTCGCGGCCGATCGAGCAGGCGGGGGCCATTTCCTCGAGGACCTTCCGCACGGTGCTCATCCGACCGGTGCCGGTCAGGCCGCGGACGAAGACGTTCTGCTCCGGCGCCGCGCACTCGATGCCGAAGCGCAGTGCCTCGATCGCCGCGTCCTGGCCCACGAAGCCCTCCAGCGGGGCCATGTCCTCGGTGGTCTCGAAGGCCAGCGCGTCGGGCGGGCAGGTCCAGCGGAGCTGATCGGCGGGAAGGGGATCGAGCATCGTACGGGGTGGTGCAGTGTGGACCCTCCTGGGTCCATCCATGGGGGCTCGCCCCTCGGGGGGGAGCTGATCCTCGGTCAGGACGCGCCGGCGACGCTCGGCGGACGCTCGGGGCGGACGCCGTCCTCGACCCATTTCACCAGGTGATCGAGCAGCGTGGTCCAACCGGCCGCGAGCGTCCCCGCGGTCTCCTCGCTCACGACGCCGAAGGGGGTGTGGCTGAAGCGCAGCTCGGCTCCTCCGTCCCGCTCCTCCAGGCGGTACTCGGTGAACGCGCGGTTCGGCCCGCCGAACGCGGGCGCGCAGTCTCCTGTCAGGGTCAGGAGCCGCGGGGAGTGGACAGTGACCACGGTCGCCCACAGGAGTCCTTCGTCGCCCGGCCAGTGCTCGACGAAGCGCCCGCCGGGGCGGGCCTCCATCTCCATTCCGACGGGTTCGATCCCGTCGTAGGTGCCGATGTAGAAGTCATTCGGCCACCACTCGACGATCCCGTCGGTGAGCGCCTCCCACACGGTCTCACGCGACTTCGTGAAGGTCCGCGAGAGCTCGATCGTGGTCGTCTGGAAATCAGCCATGTCGTAGCGCGTGATCAGGCGCTGAAGAGTTCCGTGAAAGGACCTGGCGCGCCCGCCGCCCACTCCGCCGCCGCGCGTCCCGCGAGCGCGCCCACGAGGTTACCCGTGCCGCTGTACCCCCCGAGGGCGAACACACCGCGCTCGAGCTCCTCGACCACGGGCAGCGGGCCGTCCACGTAGCCGACGGAGGCGGCCCAGCGGTGCGTGACGGCGGCCGCCGTGCCGATGCGCTCCCGCAGGAAGTCGTCGAGGAGCTCCTGGATCGCGCCCGTCGGTTCGGTGGCGTCCGTCCACTCCTCGTCCTCGCGGTGATCGCGGAAGCCCCCGAGGGCGATCTCGCCGCCGGGGAGCTGCTGGGCGTACTCGTAGCCGTGGCGCAAGTACATCGGAACGGCGAGCTCCACGTCGCGCGCCGGGGCGGTCCCGAGCATCTGGAGTCGGGCCGTCCGGACGCGCGGTGCGAGCTCGGGCAGGAGACGCGCCAGGCCGCCGTCGATGGCGACGATCACGCGATCCGCGCGCACCGTGCCCCGCTCCGTTCGTACGGCGTCCGCGCCGACCTCGACGGCCGGGCTCCGTTCGAACAGCCGCGCGCCGCGAGCGCACGCGTCCGTCGCGAGCCCCTGCGCGCGGCCGAGGGGGTCGAAGGCGAGATCGGTCGGGAACAGAAGACCTCGTCCCCACGGGCCCTCGTAGCGCTCGACAGGGAGGTTCGCCGCGCGCATGGCGTCGAGCTGCGCGTCGCAGTCCGCGGCCTCCGCTTCGTCCGCCGCGATCCTCAGAGAACCGGTCCTGCGCACGTGCGGCGCGCTCGCCGTGGCCACCCTCTC
>CBFIJG010000030.1:31177-35709 GCA_965662915.1 Planctomycetota bacterium
GGCCTCCGCTTCGTCCGCCGCGATCCTCAGAGAACCGGTCCTGCGCACGTGCGGCGCGCTCGCCGTGGCCACCCTCTCCTGTTCGTCCATCGTCGCGCGATGGAGCGCCGTGGCACGCGGCGCGCCCAGCGCCCCGGCCGCGTCGTGGAAGAAGGGCGCGAGCCCCGCGAGGAGCAGGCCACCGTTGCGTCCAGCAGCACCCCCGGCGACCGGGCCGGCGTCCAGGCCCACGACGTCGAGACCGCTGTCGAGCAGCGCGTGGATCGCGGTCAGCCCCGACCCGCCGAGACCGATCACGCAGACGTCGACGCGCGTCTCGCCCGCGAGGACCGGGAGCCCCAGGGGCGCACTTCGAGCGGCCCACAGAGGGGATCCGCCGGAGTCGGCGTCGCGCGACGCGGCCATCACGAATGGAGCAGCCTGATGACGGACAGGAACGCCGGGTAGAAGACCTTCGGGAAGAGGTTCCACGCGACGATCAAGCCGAGGAGCGGCGCCCAGGGCTCGGCGAACAACGCTCGCACCTTTCGCATGGGTCCCTCGGGGACGATCAGGGGCAGCGCAGCGCTCCCGTCCATCGGCGGGACGGGGAACAGGTTGAAGATGAACAGCAGCAGGTTCTGGACGAGGAGCAGGCTCGAGAAGATCGCCAGCGAGTGGGCGACGGGGCTTCCCGTCCCGCGGACGATCTCGGCCCAGGGGAAGGTCCCGCTCGAGTCCAGCACGATCTCGAAGGCGCCCAAAGAGAGTCCGGTCTTCATGATCGCGAACGCGATGGCGCCGAGGACGAGGTTCGCCGCCGGGCCAGCGAGGGCCATCCAGGCGGCGCGCTTCGGATACCACGCGGCCCAGGTGGGGTCGTAGGGCGCGTGTGCGAAGCCGAGGGGCCACTGCACCAGGATGAGGGTGACGATCGGTAGACCCACCATCCCGAGGGGCTCGCGCCGGATGTGGGGCATCGGATCGAGCGTCACCTGCCCGCCCAGGTACGCGGTGCGGTCCCCGAGCTTCAGCGCGACGAGAGCGTGGGCCGCCTCGTGCGCCGTGACGGATAGCAGGAACACCACGTAGAACCCGATGGCGATGGTCAGGTCCTCCACTTCGAGCATGGCAAGCACGGCAAGCATCAGCGCAAGGTAGCCTCGGGGCTCGTCGCGCGCACGGCATGCACCGCCCCTCGACCCCAGGATCTTCGATGCGTCTCCTCTCCGCTGCTTCCCTGCCTCTCGTGGGGCTCACGCTCCTCCCGCTCGTCGCCTGCGCCGGGGGCACGCCCCCGATCTTCGACGGCGAGACCCTCGAGGGCTGGCACGCCGACGTCCCCGCGGCTGACGACGATCGAGGAGTCCCCGCGTCCTTCGTGGTGCGGGACGGGATGCTCGTGAGCCTCGGCTCACCCGGCGGCCACCTCATCACGGACGCCGGCCACGCCGACTACCGCCTGGAGGTCGAGTACCGCTGGCCCGGCGACACCGGGAACTGCGGCGTCCTCGTCCACGCCTCGACCCCCCGGCACCTCTACGGCATGTTCCCCAAGTCCATCGAGGTGCAGATGCACCACGGCAACGCCGGGGACTTCTGGTGCATCGGAGAGGACATCGTGGTGGACGACATGGTCGAGCGACGGGGCCCCGAGGAGGAGTGGGGCGTGGTCGAGGGCAAGCGCCGCCGGATCAAGAACCTCACGGATGGATCCGAGAACGAGCCCGGGGAGTGGAACACCATGGTCATCGAGTGCGAGGGCCGCGTGATCCGCGTCTGGGTCAACGGGGACAAGGTCAACGAGGGCCGCGAATGCACCGCGGACTCGGGGTCGATCGCCATCCAGGCGGAGGGCGCCGAGGTCGAGATCCGGCGCCTCGAGCTGTCCTCCTTGGACGGCCGAGCGTCCGCGCGCTGAGTCCCGGCCGGCTCGTCCGGACCTGCCCCCCTGGGGCTACAATCCCCGTCGAGATGAGCCCCGTCTACGCATTCAGCCTCGGTCCGATCAGCGGCCTCGAGTTCCTGGTCGTCGGGGTCGCGAGCGTGCTGATCTTCGGCGGGCGACTGCCCGAGGTGGCGATGCGTGCGATCGCCCACGTGATGCGGGCGCGCCGGGCGCTCTCGCAGATGTGGCGCGACACGGGGCTCGAGGAGGAGCTGCGCCGGGTCCGCCGTGAGATCGAGACGAAGGTCCCGCGGCAGGCCGAGTTCG
The DNA here is from genome assembly GCA_965662915.1 of Planctomycetota bacterium. Taxonomy (GTDB): domain Bacteria; phylum Planctomycetota; class UBA1135; order UBA1135; genus Saltatorellus. Next base: position 33,372 of record CBFIJG010000030.1, read on the forward strand.
ACCTGCAGCCCCAGCTGAACGCGGCGGTCCAGGATCCGGCGCGGGCGGCGGCGGCGAAGGCGCGTGACGCGTCCGTCGAGTCCCCGGGCGCTCCCGACGAGGACGAGTTCGGGATCGACCCGGATGCAGATCGGCGCGAGGCCTATTCGTTCGAACCCGTGGACGAGGCGATCGCCCTTGGTGACGAGTACGCCGCGCCGGAGGAGCCCCTGGAGTTCGCCGAGGACCCCGGTCACGCTTCCTCGCAGGAGGCGGCCCCCGAGGCGGATGCTCCCGATGGGGACGGGTTCCGCGCGTCGTGAGCGCGCCGTTCCGCCTCGGCTACAACACGAACGGCCTCCCCTTCCATCGGCTGGAGGAGGCCCTCGTGCTGGTGGAGGAGGCAGGCTTCGAGGCGGTCGCGATCACGCCCGACGTCGGGGCCCTCGACCCCATGCGCCCGAACGTCGGCGAGATCGACGGCACGCGGGCGCTCCTGGACGACCTCGGCCTCGAGGCGACGATCGAGACCGGTGCGCGCTTCGTGCTGGACCCGCGCGCGAAGCACCGGCCGAACCTGATGGACGAAGCGGCCGTGGCCCGGGAGCGGCGCGTCGACTTCTACCGGCGCTGCATCGACCTGGCGGCGGACCTGGACGCGCGCGTCGTTTCGCTCTGGGCCGGCGCCGCGCCCGAGGGGACCGAGGGGACCCTCGACGAGCGGCCCGAACATCCCCTCGTCGATCGCCTCGCGGAGGGGCTGGCTGCCGTCCTGCGCCACGCGCGCGGGGCCGGGGTACGCATCGCCTTCGAGCCCGAGCCGGGGATGTTCGTGGAGCGCCCCGCGGGGTTCGCGGCCCTGGTCGAGCGCATGGGTCACGCGGGGCGCGACCTCGGCATGACCCTCGATCTCGGCCACTGCGCGGTCACCTCGGACCTGCCCGTGCGGTCCGTCGTCGAGCGCTTCGCCGATCGTCTGATCCACGTGCACGTGGCCGACTGCCCGGCCGGCGTGCACCGGCATCTTCCCCTCGGGGAGGGCGATCTCGACCTCGTCGAAGCGATGGGGGCCCTGGTCGACACGGGGTTCGACGGCGTGGCCGCGGTGGAACTCTCGCGGGACGGCCATCGCGCGCCGGACGCGCTCGCCGCTTCCTTCGAGGCGTTGACGCGCGCGCTGACGAGCGCGCGCTGATTCATCCGGCGGATCGGCTTCATCGCTGACCCGGACGGGAGAGTCGTTACCCCCATAATTGCGAGATCCTAAGGAGCTCGCGCAGAGCCGCTCAGCGGGCTGACCGCCCATCCACGCGCCTGCGCACCTTGATCTTCTTGACCCAAATCGAGACGTTTTCTTCACTATGCAGTCCGGGCAATTGGAACGCTGCCGATGTCCACCACACCAAGCCGCCAGGGAACCACGTCGGGAGGAGGACGCCATGGCACGCACGATCACCAGCACCGAGGCGCGGAGCGCCACCAAGACCGCAGCACCCCAGCAAGGGACCGCCATCGAAGCGGCGCCCGCCGTCGAGACGCGAGCGTGCCCCACGCGCGCCGAGGGACCGACGCCGCTCTTCCAGCACACGCTGACGGTGTCGCAGTGCCAGTCCAAGCAGCGGGGCCTCTACCACAAGTGCTTCACCTGCGCTCACGCGAACGCACGCTGATCCCAGCGACCGCCTGGACCGCCGCGACGATCTGGCCTCGAGGTCGCGGCGCGCGCAACTCACCGGCCGGAGCCGTGTGACGCGGGATCCCGGTCGTCGATCGGGCCCCGCTCCGGAAATCGGCCCGGTCGACGAGCGCTCGTCCATCGCCGCGCCTGCCCGAGCTCGCCGCGGGCGTCGAGGCGCGACGCCGCGGCGACGCGCTGACCTCCGAGCGGCGTAGACGCTTTGCACGGGCCGGCAGCGGCTCCCCTGGAGGCGAGCCTCGTGCGCAGCGCGCCTTGCAGAGCTCTCGCGCCTCCGGCGCGGCCGAATACCGGGATTCGGGCTCCCGGGTCGATGCGGGCCACGTATCACGCCTGAGATCGCTCTGCCCCCCGTACCCCGTCCGGATCCATGCGCTCTCTCCTCTTCGTCGCCATCGCCGTGCTCGTCGCCGGCGGCGCGCTCCTGCTCATCCCCTCGGACGCTCCGGCACCCACCGAGGCCACGGCGGCGGACTCCGATGGCGGTCCTGCCGAGTCGGGCGACGCGCCGGCTGCCCGTCCGGACGAGCTGGCCGAGATCGCCTCGGACGCCGACGATCGCGCCGAGGCGCCGGTCGCCGAGAGCCTCGAGGCTGCGCCCGACGCGCCGCTCCCGGCTGCATCCACGACCCGCTCGGAGCGTCTGCCTGGCGCGGTCGTCGG
>CBFIJG010000031.1:0-35665 GCA_965662915.1 Planctomycetota bacterium
CCCTCGACGCCGAGGCCGCGGCGGCGATCGTGCCAGCCTCGAGTGGGTCGCCGGAGGAGCACGCCGACACCTTCCGGGTCGAGGTCGAGGAGCCTGCGCCCGCGGCGCCCGTCGCGGCCCTGCTCCTCAGGGCGCAGCCGGAGGTCCACGGCGCGATGCTCCACTCGCGCGTCGCGCCGGTCCAGGCGCTGGAGATCCGCTCGGAGGCCGCGGAGGACCTCCGTGATCTGACCCTCGAGGTGACCTCGGAGCCGCCCCTTGTCCTGCCCTCGTCGCTGAGCATCCGATCCCTCACTCCGGGGGAGTCGCTCGAGCTGGGACCGCGCCGCGTCGCGTCGTTCCTGCGCTACGACCACGCCGTGCTCCGCTCGATCAGCGAGGTCGCCGAGGGCACCCTGCGCGCGCGCCTCGTCGACGCCTCCGGCGCGGAGCTCGCCACCGCGGTCGAGACCTGGCGGGTGCACCCATCGGACTCCTGGTCGGGCCTCGGGACCCTGCCGGAGATCCTGGCCGCGTTCGTCCTGCCGAACGACGACGCCGTCCAGACGATCCTGGCCCGGGCGGGGGCGCTCCTGGAGGAGAGCACGGGTCAGTCGGCCCTCGACGGCTACCAGTCCAAGGATCCCAAGCGGGTCCTCCGCATCGCCGAGGCGATCCACCGCGCGATCGCCGCCGAGGGCATCACGTACGCGAACCCTCCGGCGAGCTTCGAGTCCGCGGGCCAGCGCGTGCGCTTCCCCTCGCGCATCCTCGGCACCCGCCTCGCGACCTGCCTCGATCTCGCGCTCCTGGAGTGCGCGTGCCTGGAGCAGGCGGGCCTGCACCCGATCGTGGTCGTGACCGAGGGTCACGCCATGGCCGCGGCGTGGCTCGTCGAGCGCAACTTCAACACGCCCGTGGTCGACGAGTTCGCGCGCTTCGGGAAGCGGGTCGAGCTGACGGAGATCGTCGTCATGGACTCGGTCACCGTCACCGCCGAGCCCTCTCCGGGCTTCGACGGCGCGCGCGCGCAGGCGGGCGCGCGGCTCGAGAACCCCGCCGAGTTCCTCTGCGCCGTCGACGTGGCGCGCGCTCGACTCGGAGGCGTCCGGCCGATCTGGACCCTCGCTGGCGAGGAGCCGCCGCAGTTCGATCACCGCGGCGGGAGCCATGACGCGGGGATCGAGAGCAGCCGCGACCTGGACGCCGAGGTCGAGGCGTACCTCGCCGCGGAGAAGCGGCGCCGGCAGCTCGAGGAGACGCCCGCGACGCGCCTGGACCGCTGGCTGCGTCAACTCCTCGATCTGACCATGCGCAACCGGCTGCTCAACTCGTCGAGCACCTCGAAGCGCGTCCTGCCCCTCCTCGCGGGCGCCGATCTCGGCGCGATCGAGGACCGGCTGGCCGAGGGCAAGGCCTTCCGCGTCGTCGCGCGCCCCACGGAACTTGCCGGGGTCGCGGACCCGACGCCCGCCGATCTCGAGCCGCTGAAGGGGCTCTTCGAGGACGGCGTCGAGCGCGGCCAGCTCTACTCGTCCCTGGGTGAGGCGAAGCTCGCCGAGCGGCTCACGCATCTCTACCGCGAGGCGCGCACCGCCAGGGAGGAGGGCGGTTCGAGCAGCCTCTACCTGGCCATCGGCTTCCTCGAGTACCTCGAGACGCGCCAGGCCACGCGGCCGCGCCGCGCGCCGCTGCTCCTCGTGCCCCTCGAGCTCAAGCGCAAGAGCGGCGGGGGCAAGGGCTACAGCCTCTCGATCGGCGCCGACGAGCCGCGGGTCAACGTGACCCTGCTCGAGTACCTGCGGCGCGACCACGAGATCGAGATCGCCGGCCTCGATCCGCTGCCCACGGACGATCGAGGCATCGACGTGCCCCTCGTGCTGCGCATCATCAAGGGCGCGGTCAAGGACATGGACGGCTGGCGCGTCGACGAGGCGCTGCAGGTGGGTCTCTACTCCTTCGCGAAGTACCTGCTCTGGCGTGACCTCCGGGACCGCGAGGCGGACCTGCGCCGGAGCCCGCTCGTCGAGCACCTGATCGACAGGCCCGCCGAGCCCTATCCGCACGACGCCGGTTTGACGGCGCCCGGAGAGCTCGACGGCGCCGTCGGCGCGGCCGAGGTCTTCGCTCCGATGTCCTACGACTCGAGCCAGCTGAGCGCGATCCTCGGCGCCGCGGCCGGGGCGACCATGGTGCTCGAGGGCCCGCCCGGCACAGGCAAGTCCCAGACGATCACGAACCTCATCGCCCACTCGATCGGCGCGGGCAAGTCGGTGCTGTTCGTGTCGGAGAAGATGGCGGCGCTCGACGTCGTCCAGCGGCGCCTCGACCGCCTCGGACTCGGGCCCGCCTGCCTCGAGCTGCACTCGAACAAGGCCAACAAGAAGGCGGTCCTGGCGCAGTTCAAGGAGGCCCTCGACGCTGGCCGCGTCCGCGGCGCACGGCGGCGACCGTGGGACGAGATCGCCGCGGACGTGGACGCCGCGCGCGCGCGACTCAACGATCACGTGGCGGCGATGCACGAGGAGCGTGCCTCGGGCGAGACGGTCCACGGGATGATCGCGGACGGCGCTTCGGCCGAGGAGCCGGCGGGCGCCCTCGACCTTGGCCTCGACGACCCCCGCGCGGTGGAAGCGGCCACGCTCACGGGCTGGCGAGCCGCGCTCGACGAGCTCGACGTGCACGCGGGCGCGGCCGGCGTCGATCCAGACCACCCGCTGCTCCTCGTCGGTCAGACGGAGACCTCGCCGCTGTTCGACGCGGAGTCCCGGCGCGCACTCCTCGCCTTCGACGCGCCTGCGGCTCGATGGCTCGAGGTCGCACCGTCAGCGCGCGACGCGGCCGGTCTCGTCGAACTCGAGGTCGCATCTCCGGAGGGGTGGTCCGCGGTGGCGGAGCTCCTCCGCGCGGCGTCGGCGCTCCCGGATGCGCCCGGTGGCGCGCTCCCCTGGCTCGCCGACCTCGGTCTCCTGGAGGCAGCCGGGCGCCTCGTCGACGAGGTGCGCGAGCTCGCCGAGCGACGCGCGGGCCTGGACGCGGCCCTCACCGCGCCCGCGTCGGACCTCGACCTCGACGGTCTCGAGGTCAAGCGACGTGAGATGGAGGCCGGCGGATGGTTCAAGCGCTGGTTGCGCGGACGCGCGCTCCGAAAGGCGGTCGCGGCCATCGCCAGGGATCCGCGCTCGGTGGATGCCGCCCGCGTCGTCGTGGATGGCCTGCGCGCGCGCTCCCTGGAGCAGTCGGTCGCCGCCGCCGCGGACGTCGGTCGCCGCACCTTCGGGTCCGGCTGGGCCGGCGCTGACGCCGATCCGGCGGACGCTCGCAGCTTCCTCGATCTGGCCGGCGAGGTCTCCGGAGCCTTCGGAGCGCTCTGCGAGGCCGAAGGCGTCCGGGTCGCCGAGCACGCGGGCGCGCTCGAGGCTGCGTTGATCTCCGCGGCTCCCGCGACCCTCGCGGAGCGCGCGAGCGATCTGGCGGATGGCGGCGCCGCGCTCGCCACGGCGCTCGAAGGGATCCGTGATGCCACGCGCCCGCTCGCGGGCGCGCCGGGCGCGCAGTCCATCGCCGACGTCACGGAGTGGCGCGCGCTCTCACGCCGCTGGGCGTCGGCGTGGCGCGATCTGCGGGTCTGGACGCGCTACCAGTCAGCGCGCCGCGCCGCCGTGGACGTCGGGCTCCAGCCCGTGGTCACGGCCGTCGAGACCGGCGCGCTCCCCGCGGGCGGCGCGCGCCGCGCCTTCGATCGCTCCTTCGAGTCGCGCCTCCTGCTCCACGAGATCTCCGCCGACGACCGCTTGAGGGCCTTCGACGGCGTGGACCACGGCCGGGCCATCGAGCGCTATCGCGAGCTCGACGAGGAGCGTCTCTCCGCGGCCACCGAGGAGGTCCGCGCGCGGCTCGGCTCGAAGCGGCCGACCTCGCGTCAGCTGGAGGCCACCTCGGGCCGCAGCGGCGGCGGGCTGACGGGGCTCTCGCTGCTCCAGCGGGAGCTCGCGAAGAAGACCCGGCACGTCGCGATCCGCCGGCTCATCCAGGAGCTCGGCGAGGTCGCGATGGAGCTGAAGCCGTGCTTCCTGATGAGCCCGATGTCGGTGGCCCAGTACCTCGAGACCGACCATCCTCCTTTCGACCTCGTGGTCTTCGACGAGGCCTCGCAGATCCCCGTGTGGGACGCGGTGGGAGCGCTCGCGCGCGGCCGGCAGGCGGTGGTCGTGGGCGACCCCAAGCAGCTGCCGCCCACCAGCTTCTTCGCCCGCGGCGAGGACGAGGCGATCGCGGAGGACGACATCCAGGACCTCGAGAGCATCCTCGAGGAGTGCATCGGAGCGCAGGTCCCGACGCACCGCTTGAACTGGCACTACCGGAGCCGCGACGAGTCGCTGATCGCCTTCAGCAACGAGCGCTACTACGGCGGGGAGTTGATCACGTTCCCGAGCGCGGGAGCGAACGGCGCCGGCGGCGTCTCGGTCAGGCACGTCGAGGGGGTCTACGAGAAGGGCGCGTCGCGCACGAACCCGATCGAGGCCCAGGCCGTGGTCGACGAGGTCGTGGCGCGGCTGGTGTCCGGCGGGAAGGAGTCACCCTCCATCGGCGTGGTGACCTTCAACCAGGCCCAGCAGCAGCTCGTCCTCGACCTCTTCGAGCGGGCGCTCGCGGGCCAGCCAGAGCTGGAGCCGCACTTCGCCGAGTCGAACGACGAAGGGGTGTTCGTCAAGAACCTGGAGAACGTCCAGGGGGACGAGCGTGACGTCATCGTCTTCTCGATCGGCTACGGGCCCGACGAGCGCGGGCGCGTCAGCATGAACTTCGGCCCGCTCAACAAGGACGGCGGCGAGCGCCGGCTCAACGTTGCGATCACGCGCGCGCGCCAGGAGGTGATGGTCTTCTCCTCGCTCCGGTCCGACCAGATCGACCTGGCTCGGACGAGCGCCCGCGGCGTCCGTGATCTGCGCGGTTTCCTGCGCTTCGGCGAAGGGGTCGCCGCCGCGCGCGCGGCGCGGCCGGCGGCCGCGCCTGCGGGGGATCGGCTCGTCGCCTCGGTGGCCGCCGCCCTGGAGGCGCGTGGCCATTCGGTCGACGTCGAGGTGGGCCGCGGCGGCGTCCGGCTCGACCTCGCCGTTCGCGATCCGCGCGTCGAGGGGCGCTACCTCATCGGCGTCGAGACCGACGGCGAGTCCTACCGCAGCGCCTCCACGGCGCGCGACCGGGACCGCCTCCGCGAGCTCGTCCTCGGCGGGCTGGGCTGGCGCATCGAGCGACTCTGGGGCGTCGACTGGTGGCGCGACGCGGAGGCCGAGCTCGATCGGCTGGAGGGCGCGATCCGCGCCGCAGAGGAGGCCGCGGAGTGATGGGGCGCTTCGACCGCGTCTCGCCCGCCCTCGCCGGCGCGATCTCGAACCGCGTCGCCCGCATCCGCCGCGGCGAAGACCCCCAGTGCCTCGGACGGATGGCCTCCGGCTGGGCCATCCTGGCCAAGTTCCAGCCCGAGCCCATCGCGGGGGGCTGCATGCTCCTCCCCGATCCCGTGGTCCCGTCGCTGCAGGACCTCGATCCGGAGGAGCGCGCGTCGTTCCTCGGGGACATGGCGCGCCTGGCCGACGCGGTGCTGACGGCCACGGGCGCGGAGCACGTGAACCATCTCATCCTCTGCAACCAGGTCCCCGAGCTCCACGCCCACGTGATCCCGCGCTTCGCGAGCGAGGATCCCTCGAGGCGGCTCGAGGATCCCTTCGAGGCCTACGACTTCTCGGGCGCGCCCGTGGCGGACGCCGCCGGGCCGCACGCCGCGCTCTTCGCGCGCCTCCAGGACGCGCTGCAGCCGTAGCCGCGGCGAGGGGACCCCGCCCGGCCAGGCGACGTTCAGCTCCCTTCGCTCGCCTTCGCGAAGGGGAAGATCTCCGGACGCGCCACCTCGAGGTAGTCGTCGAGGGACATGACGACGGAGCGCGTGAGGGAGCCCGCGTTGAAGGCGATCCTGTCGTGTCGGAGGAAGCCCTCGTCCAGGCAGTTGGGCAGGTCGATGATCGGCGGGCCGAAGGGGGGCACGCATCCGGGGACGAGCCCGGTGAGGTTCATGAGCTCATCTCGCGTGGCGAAGCGCGCGCGCTTCTCGCCGAAGTGACGGCGCACGGCGTTGGAGCCGAGCTGGAGGCCCGCGCTCAGGACGCACACCCGGAAGGTGTCGCCGACCTTGAGGACGATCGACTTGCCGCCGATGTCGATGCTCTCGCCGCGGGCAGCGGCCGACTCCTCGCTGGTGCGCGTGGGGCCGTGCTCGACGAAGCGGTGGGGGATCGAGCGCGCCTCGAGGAGCTCGAGGATGCGCGCGGTCACCGGCGTGGGTTCGCAGCAGCGGATGAAGTCGGGGTCGTCCATCGGGCGCACATGGTGTCAGGCGGATGGTCCGGGAGGAACCGATCCAGACCCGTGGGGACCGGTGGATCTTCCCTGGCGGAGCGAGCGCGCAGGCGGTGCCCGTTCGACCGAGCCCGCGCGACGCCCCGCCGGGAGGATCAGGTCCACTCGCCCTGGACGAAGCCGCGGCCGTCGCGGGGTTCGCGGTAGGCCCAGAGGGTCCGGCCGCAGGCGGTCTCGAGGCGGAAGTAGTCGCGCAGGGTGTGCTCGCCGTCCTCCCACCAGGGGCGGGCGATGCGCTCTGGGCCGCGGGCGTGGCGGACGCGGTAGGCGATGCCGCGCCAGCGCAGCCTGCGAGGCGCGCCGCGCTCGTCCAGGGCGTCGAGCACCGCGGGTTCGGGCGGATCGAACAGGCGCGAGGGGCGGGGAGGGAGGGGCGCGGCGGGCGAGGCCTCGGGGGCGCGTCGCGCCGAGCCCTGGCCCGGACGTTCCCAGCCGTAGGCGCGCTCGGGGAGGTGGCTCTGGCGCGGAGCGGGCGTCAGCACGCGCTCCTCGCCGAGCCGCGCGCGCAGGACGTCCACGAGCTCTCCCATGGCCCGGTCGAGCCCCGCGCCGTCCCCGTCCTCTGCGCCCCACGCGCCGATCTGGCGCGAGGGCAGACGCCCGGTGCGCACCGCGGACACGCGCACCCGCTCGATGCCGAAGCCCAGGTGTGCGCCGGCGACCTTCGGCTCGAGCATGGTCCACAGGTGCCGGCCGCTCGCGCTGGGCCGCGCGAGGGTCAGGGGGATCGAGCGCGGGGGGAGGTCCGAGGGCTCGAGCACGAGCACCAGCTCGAGGGCGCCGCGCCGGGCGCGCAGGAGCTCGGCGGCGAGCTCGCCCACGAGGGACTCCGCCGTCTCGAGGATGCCTTCGAGGGCCTTCACCGGCCCCTCGAAGGTGCGCTCCCGCTGGGGTGGCGTCTCGTGGACGAGGGGAGTGACGGCCTCGAAGGCGCGCCCCAGGGCCTGGTCCAGGCGGAGGGCCACGTCGGCGCCGAAGCGCGCCGCGACCCGCGCGCGATCGAGGCGTACGAGCTCCCCGACGGAGCGCACGCCGAGCTCCGCGAGGCCCTCGGCCGTGGCCGGTTCGAGGCGCAGGGACTCGACCGGGAGCGGCGCGAGGACGGCCTCCTCGTCGCCGGTCTCGACGAGCTGGCGGGGCGTCCGCCCGAAGTGGGAGAGGGCCCAGGCCGCGCCGACGGTGTCGGCCACGGCGAGGCGCGCGCCCAGGCCGAAGCGGTGCATGGCGCGCAGCAGCGCGCGGCACACGTCCTCCTCGTCGCCCAGGAGGCGGCCGGTGCCGGCCACGTCCATGAACAGGCCGTCGGGCGGGTCGAGCGCGACCACCGGCGAGACCTTCGCCATGCACCACGCGCCGAGGGCGTGCAGGGCGCGGCCGTCACGAGCCGGCTGGAGCTCCTCGACCCACGGGTCTCCGTGGCGCCCGCGCACCCGCGGGTCGATCAGGGCCTGGGCCTCGCCGAGGGTCAGGCCGACCCGGATGCCGCGTCGGGCCGCCTCGTTGCAACGCTGGGCGACGAGGGTCCGTCCGCGGTCCTCGCGGGTCAGCAGGAGGCAGGAGGTCGGGAGCGCGCCGGGGCGTCGGCCGGCGCGGGCGCGCCGCCGCTGGGCGAGGTCGATGGAGAAGTGGGGAACGTGGAGGGAGAGGACGCGCCGCATGGGCTCCGCTCGTCGGTGATGGCTCGCGCCGGTTCGTTCCCTCCTCGCTGGACCTCGTCTTCCCTCTCGGTCCCCGGGGGTTGGCTCGCTAGATCGGCTCCGCGGGCGGTGGCCTGCACGAGGCGGTGCACCTCCTCGAGCGCGGGGCGTGAGCGGTGGCGCGGGTGTGCGTCCGCGTCCGCCGGTTCTGCGCCGGTCAGGGTCTGGGCGCCCTTGGCGCGCAGGAGTTCGAGGCGCCAGCGCACGCCGCGGGCCGGCTCTGCGCCGTCCTCGCCGCACGCAGCGCCCGTCCTCTCGACCCACCAGCGCGTGGTCGCGGCCGAGATCTCGCCGCGCTCCGCCGGGGGACGCATCAGCAGGACGAGCGCGTTCGAGCGCGCGGCCACGAGCTGGAGCCTGCGGCTGGCCGCCATGTCGAGGCCGCTCCCGTCCGCGACCACGGCGGTGACGCTCGGACAGCGCAGAGCCGTGTCGATCGCCCACAGCTTGCGGCCGAGGTCGGCTGCGCCGCGGCCCTTCGCGCGACCGCGGTGCTTTCGCCGGGCCGGCCGGGCCTCGTCGCGTCCCTCGACGTCGACGAAGAGCGAGCCGGCGAAGAGCTCGCCGTCCCCCGCGCTGAATCGCTCGGCGCGCTCGTGCAGGGTCAGCTCGAGCTCGAGGCCGTGCCCACCGTCGGGCCCGCGCCGATCCGCCGGGCGCAGGACCTCGAGCACGCCGCACCCGCCCGCCAGCACGCGCGGGTAGGGCCAGACCGCGCGCCCCACCCAGACCACCGAGCGCCCGACCCCGCGAGCCGCCGCGTCCGCGACGGCGCAGCCCGCGAGGTGGGTGAGGAGGAGCACCGGCGGCGACCAGGGAGCGCCCTTCGGCGGTCCGGCGTCGCCGCGGGCCTCTGCCGTCCCGATCCACTCGTGGACGCCCCCTCGCACGAGCCCGCAGCCCTCCGCGTCGGCCCTCAGGGCTCCGTCGAGTCCGGGCCAGCCGGTCTCCACGGCGCGCCCGACCCGCCTGAAGGTGCCGGACGAGTCGGAGCGTGGGGATGCCAGCGCGGGGAGCATGGCGCTATTGTAGGCATTTGTTAGGTTTTCGGGGGGGCCTCTTCCGGACTCTCTCCGCGGCGCGCCCCCGCCTCGCTCGGCGAGGCGACCGCGCCCTGCGCCGCGGCCCTCAGCTCCGCGGCCGGCTCGAGATGCGGTAGGTCTCTCGCATCGGGCGCAGCAGCAGGAGCCCTCCGAGCCCGGCGAACAGGAGCGCGGGTCCGATCACCATCTGCAGGATCGTCGCCGCCGTCTCGGCCGCTCGCGGGTGGTCGGGATCGATGATGGCGAAGAGTCCGCTGTAGATGCGGAGCATGTCTCCGAGCCCCGAGACGGCGCCGGCGAAGGCGGCCCACCAGCCCCACGTCCGGCGCGCGAGGAGCCCCGCGGCGCCGAGCACGAGGAAGCCTCCAGCGGTGTAGTTGAGCAGGAAGAACCTCGTCTCCGAGGTCCCGATCACGAAGGCGCCGAAGGTCTCGAAGACGTTCTGGACGCTGGCGCGGATCGCGACGTGGGAGACGAGCGCGGTCACCGCGGCGAGCCCGGCGCCGACCTTCGCGAGCGGAGTCAGCTCGATGCGGCGCGCGGCCGCGAGGCGCTCCGATCGATAAGAGGGCATGTGGACCATGTGAGGAAATCAGACGAATCAGCTGATTGACGTCGGCTTGAGGAGAGCCTCATGACGGGACAAGCAGCGCGGGGAGGATGCGATCGAAACCATCACCCGGGCCCGCTCAGCGGCCCCCGGGCCGCTGACCCCGCACAATTCCATGATTCGACACCGCATTCTTCGCTTCGCCGCGCTTGCTGGCGCGCTCGCTTCTCCGTCCCTGGCACTGCAGGGCCAGTCGGCTCAGCACTTCCAGCGCATCGCCTCTTTCCCCGTCTACCTGAACACCAGCGTCGACGACGAGACGGTCGCCGAGATCGTCGCCGCGACGCCGGACGGTAACACGCTGGTCTACACGGACAGCGAGACCGAGAAGCTCGGCTTCGTCGACATCACCGACCCGGCGAATCCTCAGCCGGCCGGAGCCATCGACCTGCCCGGTGAGCCCACCGCCGTCTCCGTCCGTGGGAACTTCGCCCTCGTGGGCGTCAACACCAGCGCGGACTTCGTCAACACCTCCGGCGAGCTGATCGTCATCGACATCCAGGCCCGCACGATCGTTCGCTCGCTGGACCTCGGCGGTCAGCCGGACTCCGTGGCCGTCAGCCCGGACGGCCAGTACGCCGCCGTCGCGATCGAGAACGAGCGTGACGAGGATCTCGGCAACGGCGAGCCGCCGCAGCTCCCGGCCGGCTTCCTGGTCATCGTCGACCTCATCGGCGACGACCCCGCCAACTGGGGCACCCGGAACGTCGACCTGACCGGCATCGCGCCGCTCTTCCCCGACGACCCCGAGCCCGAGTTCGTCGACATCAACCGCTTCAACCTGTGCGCGGTCACGATGCAGGAGAACAACCACATCGTCATCGTCAGCCTCGCCCTCGGCCAGGTGCTGACCTCCTTCTCGGCCGGCACGGTCGACCTCACCGACATCGACGTGGTGGAGGAGGGCGTGATCAACCAGACCGCGAGCCTCGACGCGGTCCCGCGCGAGCCGGACGCCATCGCCTGGGTGGGCAACTTCGCCCTCGCGACCGCTGACGAGGGTGACCTCTTCGGCGGCAGCCGCGGCTTCACGAACTGGACCGTCTTCGGCGCGACGGTCCACGAGGCCGGGAACTCCCTCGAGCACGGCACGGCGCGTACCGGGCACTACCCCGAGGAGCGCAGCGCGAACAAGGGCAACGAGCCCGAAGGCGTCGAGTACGGCGTCTACGGGGCCGGCGAGCGCTTCCTCTTCGTCGGCTCCGAGCGCTCGAACCTCGTCTTCGTCTACCGCCTCCTCGGCGGAGGCCTCCTCGGCGCCTCCGAGCCGGTTCTCGAGCAGGTGCTGCCGACCGGCGTGGGCCCGGAGGGGCTCCTCGCGATCCCCGACCGCGACCTCTTCGTCGTCGCCTGCGAGAAGGACGATCGCGGTGACAAGTTCCGCTCGTCGATCATGATCTACAGCCGCAACGGACAGGGAGACTACCCGTCGATCGCCTCGGTCGATCGTGACGGGACCTCCGGGATCCCGATCCCGTGGGGCGCCCTGAGCGCTCTCGCCGTCGACCCTGCGGACGACACCAAGATCTACACGGCACACGACAGCTTCTACGGTCAGAACCGCATCCTCGAGCTGGACACCGACGCCGCCGGTCCCGGGGTCGACGCGACGATCGTTCGTGAGATGACCATCGAGGACACCTCGGGCCTCCTCCGCTTCGGTCTGGAGCGCCAGGCGGCGGTCCTGCCGGGCACCGACGACTTCGACATCGACGCGCTCGTCAACGCCGACGGCACCGTCAACGTCGACATCGAGGGGCTGGCGATCGCCGAGGACGGCGTCTCGCTCTGGGCGGCGACCGAGGGTCGCGGCAACCTCGTGGGCGGCGTGAGCGACCCCACCGACCGTCCGTTCGAGAGCCCGAACTTCCTGATCCGTCTGACCCCGAACAACGCCACATCGAACCTCGCGATCACCTCGGTCGTCGGCCTCCCGCCGTCGGTCACCCGGAACCAGCTCCGCTTCGGCTTCGAAGGCGTCACGGTCGACCCGGTCACCGGCGACATCTACGTCTGCTTCCAGCGCTCCTGGCAGGCCAGCGGCGACGCGGCTGACCGCGCGCGCATCGGCAAGTTCAGCGCCTCGACGCGTGAATGGACCTTCGCCTACTACACGCTCGACACGCCCACCTCCCCGAACGGCGGCTGGGTCGGCCTCTCCGAGATCACCCGCCTCGACGACGGGCGCCTCGCGATCCTCGAGCGTGACAACCAGGGAGGCCCCGACGCCTCGATCAAGCGCATCTACACCGTCGACCCGAGCTCGGTGACCTTCGTCAAGGACGGCTCGGGTCCGATCCCGGATCTCGCCAAGACTCTCGCCGTCGACCTGATCGCCGCGGGCGCGTTCGATCGCTTCAACGGCTTCGCCTTCGAGAAGCTCGAGGGCATGGCCGTCCTGTCGAACGGTGACGTGGTCCTCGTCAACGACAACGACGGCGTCGACGACAACAGCGGCGAGACCCGCCTCTTCACGATCCCGGCGATCTTCTGATCCGGGATCGGCATCGGGTGCCGTGCGCTGCACGGGATCCGTTACCCCCCAGTCCTCGTGACTCTTCGAGGCCTGTTCGCGCAGCGAACAGGCCTCGGTTCATTGGTGCCCGCCCGGCGATGGCTCCGGGAGAACGTGCTCTTCGGCGCGTGGGCGCGCCGTTGCCACCGCGCCCGGGAGAGGTGCAGTCGGACGCTCGGACTCGTCGCCGCCCGAGGACCCCGAATGCACGGATCCTGCCTGGAATCCAGGCCCGCGCCGGGCTGGTGCTTGCGCCCTCGCGCTCCATCGGGATCCTTGTGCCCCCGATGCGGAGCCGGAGCAAACGAGAGCGCTGGGCGGAGAACGCCGAGCTGGAGTGCGTGCACGAGCCCGACCTCTCCGAGGTCGCGGCCGGGCGCGCCTACCTGCGCGGGCGCTGGGCGGCAGATCACTTCGGCGACGAGGCGCCCCTGACGCTCGAGCTCGGCTGCGGTCAGGGGCTGTTCGCCGTCGACCTCGCCCGGCGCTTCCCCGGTCGCAGCCACGTCGGAGTCGACGTGAAGGGCCATCGCTTCTGGCGCGGAGCGCGGCTCGCGACCGACGAGAGCGTGCGCAACGCCGCCTTCCTGCGCGCGCGCATCCAGTGGCTCGATCGTTTCTTCGGACCCGGCGAGGTCTCGGAGATCTGGGTCACCTTCTCGGACCCCCAGCTCGCCGACAAGCGCGGAACCAAGCGCCTCGTGTCGCCGTTCTACCTGCGCCTCTACCAGCACGTCCTCGCGATCGGTGGCGTCGTGCGCGTGAAGACCGACAGCCCCGAGTTCGCCGAGCACGCGCTCGAAGCCGCGGCGGTGGCGGGCATGGAGGTCGTCGATCAATCGGGCAACGTGCACGGCGAGCCCGAGGGGCGCTTCGACCCCGAACTGGCGCGCTCCCTCGCGTTCATCACCGCCTTCGAGGAGCGCTGGATCAAGGAGGGCCGGCGCATCCACTATGTGGAGCTCCGCAAGGTGGCCGACGTCGCGCCGGCGGATCTGGCCGAGGCCCAGCGCATGCTCCAGGGCCCGAAGGAGCGCGTCTCTCCCCGCGTCCCCGGGGGCCTGCCGGCATCGGCGGACTGAGCGCCCGACAGCGAGGAGCCGGCCGCCCTCAGCGGCGGCGCTTCTTCTTCGGTGCGGCGCGGTTCAGCTCGAGGACGGCCTCGCCGAACGCCTCGCCGATGCCGAGCATCGTCCGCGGGCTCCCCAGATAGTGGTAGGGGCGGTCGGATCCCACCCGGTTCCACTCCTCGAGGTTCTCCTTCCAGCCGCGATCGAAGACCTCCTGGGCTTCCGTGTCCCAGTGGGCGTCGGTGCGTACGACGGCGACGTTCCCCTCGAACTCGGGCAGCGACGCGGGCGCGATCTGGGCCTCCTTGAAGCGCAGGTGCTTGGGATGGCTCGCCGTCTCGCCGCCGACGCCGAACTGGCCGATCACGAAGGGGAGCTCGGGCGCTTCCAGGTCCTCGCGCACGTCGCGAATGAAGTGCGCCATGTTCTCCGCGTACTCGGCCGTCGCCCGGGCGTCGATCATGTCGTTCCAGCCCTGGAACCAGACGAAGCCGCGCAGCTCGAGCTCCCGCGTCCTGCCCGGGAACAGCGCCTTGGAGTCGCCGAGGGTCGCGCGGATCTCCTCGAGCATCGATCGGTAGGTCGCGCCGAAGGAGGCGACCACCTCCTCGCGCGTGGCCTCGGGCCGGCGACTGCGCTGGCGCTCCAGCAGCTCGTCGATGACCTCGTCCGCCGGGAGGCCCGCGCCCGGACTGCGGAAGTCGCGCCACAGGCTGCGCCCGCCCCAGGCCGTCTTGATGATCAGGACGGGCTCGTCGTGGTGATCGCCCACGACCTGGCCGAACCCGAGCTCGGGGCCGATGCGGTCACGGCTGCCGTAGCCCACGGTCAGCGGGCCGCGGCGGTTCAGGAAGTCGATGAGCACGTCGTCGCGCACGAGCCACTCGTCGCCGTCGCGCAGGTGCGCGTAGCGCGCGGCGGTCGCTTTCTGGAGGAGCTGGCGCTCCATGACCTCGATCCGCGCCTTGCCTTCCATGTTGGACTGTCCCGCGAGCACGTAGACCGGGATCGGATCGGCCGCCGGGGCGGGCGCGATCATCGAGAGGGAGAGCAGAAGTGCGGTCTGGATCATGGCGCCAGGGTCAGAAGAGCGTGTCCGGGGTCAGGAGCTCGGGCCCCTCGTTGCGCACGTTGCCCACGCGCTGGCTGACCCGGTGGTGTTCGAGGGTGCCCGCCGGAGCGGGTCGCAGGAGCGCCGCGACGGCGCCCATGTCGTCGTGCTCGACGTCGAGCCAGCGGCCGTGATCCTCGCGGTTGAGCAGGCAGGGCATGCGGTCGTGCAGCCCCTCCATGTCCTCGTTCGCGGCGGTGGTGAGGATCGTGAAGGTCGTGCGCGGCGCCTCGGTCGCGCTGCCGCGCCAGCTCTCGAAGAGCCCCGCCATCACCAGCGGCGCGCCGTCGGTCCGCTGGATCCTGAAGGGCGTCTTCTCCTTGCCCTCCTTGCGCCACTCGTAGAACCAGCTCGCCGGCACGAGGCAGCGCCGCTTGCGGTACGCGGAGCGGAACGCCGGCTTCGTCGCGGCGGTCTCCGACCGGGCGTTGATCGTGCGGTAGCCGATCTTCGAGTCCTTCGACCAGGAGGGGACGAGACCCCAGCGCATCGATCGCAGCGCTCGGCCCTCGCGCGCGTCGTCCCGGGTCACGACCGGCGCAGACTGGGAGGGCGCGAGGTTCCAGCGCGGATCGAACTCCGCGAGGTCGCGCAGGGCGAGAAGGGCGGAGAGGACCGCGGGCTCGACGGTGAGGGCGTAGCGTCCGCACATGGGTGAGGAGAGCGTACACCCGTCGGTACGCGCCGCTGCTCAGGGGCGCCGGGACACGAGTGCTCTCACCGCGAGGAGAGCGCCTGCGCAGACCGCGACCGTCCCGCTGGCGTCGATGCTCGCACCGAGGACGGCAGGCGCGGCGCGCGTGGCCAGGAGGTACCCGGTGACGCCCGCGAAGAGGCCGTAGGCGCAGGAACGCGTCACGTATCCGACGAGGGTTCGCGCGTCCAGGCGCGCCGCGGCCGCCGGGCAGGTCAGGAGGGCGATGACGAGGATGGATCCGAGCGCCTCGAAGGAGGCGACGATCGCGGCGGCCTGGAGGGTGAAGAGTCCCGCGCGCAGGAGCCGCGGAGCGGTCCCCCGCGTGCGCGCGTAGGTCGGGTCGAAGACGGCCGTCTTCAGCGGACGCCAGACGAGGGCGAGCAGAGGGGGGACCGCCGCGAAGAGAGCGCCCAGGAGGAGGGTCTCGCGCGGCAGGGTCGCGAGGACGGCCGGTCGCAAGAGCTCCGCCGCCGTGGCCGGCGGGGTCCAGAACAGGAGCTCGAGCTGGCCGCTCAGCACGCAGTCGAGGTCGAGATCGACGTTGCGCGCGCCGCTCGTCTCGACGAGCAGGACCCCGAGGGCGAAGAGCGTCGTGAAGACGATGCCGATGGCGACCGTGGGGTCGAGGCGGCCGAAGCGTCCGATGGTCCCGATCGCCCCGCCGGCGACGGCCGCCGCGCCGAGGGCGCCCAGGAACATGGCGGAGGGGGCGCGGGTCCCGGTGACGAGGAACGCGACGACGAGGCCGGGCAGGACCGAGTGGGCGACCGCGTCGCCGATCATCGCGCGCCGCTCGAGGACGAGGAACGAGCCCAGGAGGCCGAGGGTCCCCGCCGCGAAGGTCACCGCGAGCAGCGGCGCGAGGTCGAGGGTGAGGAAGGAGCGGAGAGCCTCGGACATGGACGCTTCAGGCCCCTCGTGCCTCGCGGGCGCGGATCGCAGCGGCGTTCGCGTCGCGCCGCAGTCGCGCGCCTCTGAAGAGCCCGGCGATGACTCCGCGCTCCGGCGCGGCTGCCAGGCTGACCGCGAAGAGCGCCGACGCGGTCAGGACGATCAAGGCACCCGTCGGCGCGTTCGGAGCCGCGGCCGAGAGCGAGGTGCCGGCCCACGCGCTCGCTCCTCCGAGGCTCGCGGAGAGCGCCAGGAGCGGCGGTACGCGGCGGGCCCACAGGCGCGCTGTCGCGGGTGGGATCACGAGCAGCGCCACGATGAGCAGCATCCCGACCGCCTGCATCCCGGCCAGGGTGACCGCCGCGACGAGGGCCGCGAGGAGCGCCTCCATGGCGGGGACGCGCAGGCCCGTCGTCCGGGCGTAGCGGTCCGAGAAGGCGATGGCGGTCAGCGGCTTGGAAGCGACCAGCGTGGTGGTCAGGGTCAGGGCTGCCAGGACGCCCATGGTCCACGCGTCGGCGCGCGTCATGGACGCCGCCGAGCCGAAGATCAGCTGGTCGAGCCCCGCCTGCCCCGCGCCGCCGGCCCGGCGGGCGATGGAGAGCAGGCAGATGCCCAGGCCGAAGGAGGCGCTCGACACCGCGGCGGTCGCCGTGTCCGCGGTGAGCCGCGTGCTGCGCGTGAGCCAGCCGATCGCTCCGACCGCGAGGGATCCGCTGACGCCGGCGCCGAGGATGAGCACCGCCATGGATCGGGGCGCGCTGCCCTCGGCGCCGAGCGCGCCGCGGACGAGGAACGCGGCCGCGACGCCGGCGAGGGACGCGTGGGCGAAGGCGTCGGCCACGAGGGACTCCTTGCGGAGCATGCTGAACACGCCGACGGTCCCCGCTGCGACGCCGAGCAGGATCGCCGCGCAGAGCACGACGTTCGTGTTGAAGCCGCCGCCGAAGGAAAGGGCGCGCAGCCACTCCGCGACGAACTCGCCCATGTCCGTGAGGCCTGTCAGACTCCGGCCGTGGCCGCGCCGGCGCCGCTGCGCAAGGTGGCGAGGGCCTCGGCGGCCGGACCCTGGGCTCTGACGGTCCGGTCGAGCGCGAGGGCGTCGTCGAAGTGCCGCGCGACGGACCCGAGGTCGTGGTGCACCGCGATCACCGTGCGGCCCGCCTCCGCGAGGCGACGGAGCTCGGCGGTGAGCACGGCCTCGGTCCCCTCGTCCACGCCCGCGAACGGCTCGTCGAGGATCACCAGGTCGGCGTCCTGGGCGAGGGCGCGCGCGAGGAACACCCGCTGCTGCTGACCGCCGGAGAGCTCGCCGATGGGCCGCGTCCCCAGCTCGGTCATGTCCACGCGTGCGAGCGCGTCCTCCACGCGCTGCTCCGCCTCGCGGCGGCCGGCGCGCGACGGGACGAGCCAGTCCGGCAGCCACCACGCGGGGCCGCGCGTCGCTCCCATGCGGACCACGTCGCGGGCGGTCACCGGGAAGTCCCAGTCGACGCTCTCGCGCTGGGGGACGTGCGCGACGCGGTCGCGCACGGCGGAGAAGGGCTGGCCCCAGAAGCGAACGTCACCCGCGAGGCGGGGCACGAGGCCGAGTGCAGCGCTCAGCAGCGTCGACTTGCCGGCGCCGTTGGGGCCGACGACCGCGGTCATGGTGCCTGCGCGCACCGACCAGCTCACGTCCCAGAGCACGGGCTCGTCCCGATAGGCGACCGAGAGACCCGTCACCGCGAGGGGGATGACGGATTCGGCGCGGACGATCATTGCGCGGACCCCTTCGGCGCAGGGGCGGCGGCGACGCCGTCGCTGAGGGCGGTCGCGATCGTGCGGGCGTTGTGCCGGATCATCGCGGCATAGGTGCGCGTCTCGCCCGGCGCGTCCGAATGGAGCACGCCGCCGATGGCGACGGTGTGCCCGCGCGAGCCGGCGCCCTCGATGAGGGCCCGCACGTTGCGTTCGGACACCGTCGACTCGAAGAAGACCGCCGGCGCCTCGCGCTCGACGATCAGGTCCACGAGCTCCTCGATGGCCCGGAGCCCCGCCTCGCTGGCCGTCGACACTCCCTGGACCGCGTGAACCTCGACGCCGTAGCGGCGGCCGAAGTAGGCGAACGCGTCGTGGGCGCTGATCAGGACGCGCGAGCGCTGCGGGATGGTGGCGACGACGGCCTCGACCTCGGCGTCGAGGGCGAGCAGTTCGTCGCGGAGTGCGTTCGCGCGCTCGCGAGCGCCGCTCACCGGGAGCGCCGACGCGATCACGTCGCAGCATCGCGCCCAGAGCTTCACGTCCATCCAGAGGTGCGGGTCGACGACGCCCTCCGTCTCGGTGAGGAGCTGGGTGTGGTCCGCGATGCTCAGGGCGAGAGCGACGACCGGAGTGCCTCCTTCGGCGATCTTCTCCAGGGTCGTCTCGAGATTGGCCTCGAGCCCGTATCCGCTGTGGAAGACGACCGAGGCGGCCGTGAGCGCGGCCACGTCGTCGCGCGTCGGGCGGAAGAGGTGCGGGTCGACGTCGGGCCCGAAGAGCACGGTCACCTCGGCCTCCTCGCCGGCGATCTCGCGCACGAGATCGCCGACCATCGCGGTCGTGCAGACGACGCGCGGTCGGGCGTCCCCGCTGGCCTCGACCTCTCCGGCTCCGCAGCTCCAGAGCAGGAGGCTCAGCGGGAGGGCGAGGGCCCAGGCGAGGGTGCGGCGGAACGAAATGAGGCGAGGCATCGGAGCTTCTCCCGGCGTGCGGGTACGCAGAGGTTAGTCCGTGACACGGGCTACGCCGTAGCCGCGGCTACATTTATGGCCACGCGAGGTGATTCTCGATGCCGCCAGGACGCTTCTCAGGCGGTCGTGCCTCGATCCGAGACGGCGTCGAAGGCCTCGAGAGTCCGCTCGGACACGTGGTGCTCGATGCCTTCCGCGTCGATCTCCGCCGCCTCCTGGGGAACCCCGATCGCGAGCAGGAACCGCAGCACGCTCTCGTGCCGCTCCCGGGAGTGCGCGGCGAGCTCCTCGCCGAGCGGGGTGAGGGTCACGGGCCGGTAGGGCTCGGTCTCCACGTAGCCGTCACGCTGGAGCCGGCCCACGGTCCGGCTGACCGTGGCGTGGCTGACGCCGAAGCGGCGGGCGAGATCGCCCACGCGGGCCGAACCCGACTCCGCGATGAGGTCGCTGATCGCCTCGAGGTAGTCCTCCGTGATCTCCGACGCGTGGGCCTGGCGGACCCGCGCGAAGCGCTCGGGGTCCGCGGCCGAGGTGGCCGGCGGCGCGCCCTCCGGCGCCTCTCCCCGCGCGGCCACGAAGCGCTCGAACGCCGCCAGCGTCTCGGGCCCCACGTGGTGCTCGATGCCCTCGGCGTCCTGCTCCGCGACCTCCGGTTCGATCCCGAGGCTCAGGAGCAGCGCCAGCACCTGGGCGTGGCGTTCGCGCGACGCGGCGGCCATCCTGCGGCCCGCGCGCGTCAGCTCGATCGAGCGGTACGGCTCGGTCTCGACGAGGCCGTCTCGCTGCAGCCGCTCCACCGTCCTGCTGACCGTGACGTGGCTCACCCCGAAGAGGGCCGCGAGATCCCGGACGCGCGCCTCGCCGTTCTGCTTCACGAGGTCGTCGATCGCTTCCACGTAGTCCTCCGCCGTCTCGTTCCGGTTCGCGCTGCGGACGGCTTCGAAGCGGCGGGCGTCCTGGCCGTCGGCGGGTGTGGGCGTCATCGAGAAGGCGGCGGAGGGGCGGGCTCCGATCTCGCCAGCTATGGTGCACACCCGGGCACGCCCCGCGCCACTCGATCGAGCAAGAGCAGATGAACTACCGACAGATGGGCCGGACGGGCCTCCGGCTGAGCAGCGTCTCCATCGGGGGCTGGTTGACCTTCGGCGGCACCGTGGACGAGCGCGGGACCCGCGACATCCTGTGCGCGGCCGTGGACGAGGGCGTCAACTTCATCGACCTCGCCGACGTCTACTCCAGGGGCGCCTGCGAGGCCGCTGTGGGGGCGTGCCTCGGTGAGTTCCGGCGCGAGGACCTCGTGGTTTCGAGCAAGGTCTTCGGGCGCATGGGCGACGGGCCGAACGACCGCGGGCTGTCTCGCAAGCACGTCATGGAGAGCGTCGACGCGTCGCTCCGCAGGCTCGGCACCGACTACCTCGACATCTACTTCTGCCACCGGCCCGACCCGGAGACGCCCCTGGACGAGACGGCGCGGGCGATGGACGACCTCGTCCGGCAGGGCAAGGTGCACTACTGGGGGACGAGCGTCTGGCCGGGCGAGCAGCTCCAGGACGCCCACGATCTCTGCGATCGCCGCGGCCTGTACGCACCCACGGTCGAGCAGCCTCAGTACAGCCTCGCCTTCCGCGGGATCGAGGCGGGGTCGCTGCCGGTGGCGCGGAGGCTCGGGATGGGCGTCGTGACGTGGAGCCCGCTCGCGGGCGGGCTCTTGACCGGCAAGTACGACGAGGGCGTTCCCGAGGGATCACGCGGTGCCGAGACGAGCTGGCTCGATGACGTCCTGACCGACGACATGCGCGTGAAGCTGCGGGCGTTCAGCGCCATGGCGCGGGAGCTCTCCCTCGCCCCCGCGCAGCTCGCGCTGGCGTGGGTCCTGCATCAGGAGGGCATCTCGAGCGTGATCACCGGCGCCACGCGTCCCGAACAGGTGCGCGAGAACGTCCGCGCTGCCGAGGTCGAGCTCGATCCCACCGCGCTGCAGCGCCTCCAGGAGCTCTTCCCGGCGTGAGGGCCGCGCCCCTCATCAAGCGCCTGGGGCTCTCCCTGGCGGCGCTCGGGGCGGCGCTCGTCGCGGCGGAGCTCGCGTTGGAGCGCTGGTTCCCGGTCGGCGGAGTCGTGTACCGCCTCGACGCGGAGCTGCTCCACGACGCGCGGCCGGACGCCGCCCGGATCCAGCCGATGCCGCGCGCGCGCGTGGGCCCCGGCGACGCAGCGCGCGTGCTCGTGACGACCGGTCCCGAGGGGATGCGCGGCCGGGGACTCGATCGCTCCGGCGAGCGCCCGCGCGTGCTGGTCATGGGGGACTCGCTCGTCATGGCGGAGAACGTGCCGGCGGGCAGCACCTTCGTGAGCCAGCTCACGAGAGCGCTCGAGGAGGAGCTCGACCTCCCGGCCCGATCGCTCGAGGGCGTCAACGCCGGGCGTTCGGGCTACGGACCCGATCAATCGCTCCTGCTCCTCGAGCGCCGCGCCCGTGAGATCCAGCCGTCGCTCGTGGTCTTCGTGCTCTGCGCCCACAACGACCTCGGCGACCTGGCTCGCAACAGGCTGTTCGCGCTCGATGGGGGGATGATCGTGCGACGTTCGCCGGGGGTCGCGCCGCGCATCGAGGAGTGGTTCCGGGAAGGCGAGCGCGCGGCGAACCGGCCCGCGCTCCTTCGCCTCCTCGACGCGCTCCGCGCGGGCGGTCCCGTCGAGGACGAGTTCCGCGGTGACCCCGTACCGCTCTATCTCGCCGCGCTGCGCCAGCAGTGGGACGACGCCCTCGCGGGGCGGCCCGTCGATTCGCTCTTCGAGGACATCCACGACGTCGACGTGGCGCTCGGGATGGACGTCAGCGGGGGCGCGAAGGTCGCGCTCCTGGCGGGGATCGCGCGGGGCGTGCTCGGCATCGCCGAGCGATCACCCGCGAGCTTCGGCCTCGAGCGAGCCGCGCCCGTGCACTTCGTCGTCGTCCCCTCGGCGGTCGACGTCTGCCGGCCCTTCGGGATCACGGTCGACCCGGCGATCCACGCCGGATACGACCCCGAGGCGCTCGCCGCGACTCATGTGGGAGCTCTCCGCTCCGCAGGGGCGGAGCGCATCCACGACCTCGATCCGCCGCTGCGCGCTCTCGAGGCGCCCGAGGAGCTGTTCGTCGGCGGGACCGACATCCACTGGAACGCCCGTGGCCAGCGCTGGGCGGCGCGCCTCGTTGCGCGGCACATGGCCGCAGATCCAGAGACGGTGGCCAGTCTCCGGTCCGATCCGCCCTCGGGCCGCTGAGGGGGCCCGAGGCTCCCACCCGAGGGGGGGTGGTACGCCCGACAGGATTCGAACCTGTGACCTTTCGCTCCGGAGGCGAACGCTCTATCCAGCTGAGCTACGGGCGCTTTCGGGGGCGGGATCCTAGGGTGAGATCGTGTGAGGCGCCAGCCTCCCCGGGCCATACGCGGGCCCTGCAGATAGGGGCGGCCGGGGAGCACCGTGGGTCGGGACGTTCCTAGGTAGATCTGCCTAGGTCTCAAATCCGACACTTCGGGTAACTTCATGGAGTCTTCTCGGCTAGAGAAGATTCGCCAACCATGCCGCCGTCCTCCACCGCTCCTGGCTCCCCGCTCGCGCTGAGCGTGGGCGCAACGACCCTCTGCGCCGCCCTGGCGGGCCTCGCAGCGGTGGCAGCGTTCGAGGTCGGTGGGGGCTGGGCCGACGACGCGGAGGGCAGTTCCATCGTTTCGCTCTCCGGGAACACCCTGCCGCTCGACGCTGACGGGGATGGCCTCGTGGACTCGCAGGAGTTGCTCGTCGGAACCTCGCCCCTGGACTTCGACACCGACGCGGACGGCTTCGGCGACGGTGAGGAGTTCGCGCGCCACTCCGACCCCCGGGACCCGCTCTCGGTGCCCCAGGCGGACGAGGTCTCCGCGACCCTGCTCGCGCGCGGTGAGGAGGGCAAGCTGCGCCTCGTCGTTGCGCTCCACGAGCCCCAGGGACTCTCGGACGTGTCGATGTTGCGGATCGGCGCGCTGGCCCAAGGCCAGGTCGTCTCCGTCCCGCTCGACCGCTTCCTCGGCGTCTCGGACGTTCTCGGAGTGAGCGGCTCGGCCAACTCGAGCCTCACCACGATCGACATCCCCATCGACCCGAACTTCGTCCACGCGTCCGGTGGCGCGGTCACGTTCTTCCTGGCCGCGGGCCAGGCGGACACCATGACCTTCAACACCGCGGCGAAGATCGACTTCCGCTCCGAGGCGGGCGAACTGGTGATGCTGCGCCCCATCCAGTCGACCCTGGATCGGAGGCTCTCCGGAGGGAACGGCGCGGGGCTCCGCGAGCCGATCCCCGTCTCGACGCCGCCGCCGCCCTCCAGCGGTTGGGTCTCGGGTGCCATCTGCTACCAGCGCTCGGAGGTCGTCGGCATCAACGGTCCGCGCATCCTTCATCAGATCGTCGAGGCGGACTGCCTCGAGGGCTGGGACAGCTACTGCTCCGGCGAGTGCGCTGCTTCGGTGGGGACGACCTACGAGACGGTCGACCCGCTCGCGCTGATCGGGGGCTGAGGCTCCGAGGGCGCCGGACACGGCCCCGAAGCCGTGCCAGGGACCCTTCCCGGGCCTCAAATCGGGACTTGGTGAGCAGCCCGCAGCGGGCGACACTTACCCGGGCGCACAGCGTCTTTTTTTTGCCCCCAAGGAGGCCCTGCGACGCGGAACCTGGATCCCGCGCCGCGCATCTTATTTCAGATCCATGAGCGGACCCGTCAGGACAGATCCCGACCGAGACCTCATCCTCGCCTGTCAGGCGGAGCCCGAGGCCGGATTCAACGGCGCATTCCGGCAGCTCTACGAGCTGTACAAGGATCGCGTCTACAGCGCGTGTTTCCGGATCACTGGGAACGCGACGGACGCACTTGATGCGTCCCAGGAGACGTTCGGGATCGTGCACCGCAAGCTCCAGAGCTTCCGCTTCGAGTCGAAGTTCTCCAGCTGGGTCTACCGCGTGGCGGTCAACGCGGCCATCGACATCAAGCGCCGCGCTGGAAGCCGCCGGTTGACCTCCCTCGACGCGCTCCGCGGCGGCGACTCCGATTCCCCCTCCGGCCCGCTCCAGATCCGTGACGAGGCGACGGAGGCGCCGACGGCCGCCGCCTCCCGGCACGAACTGGAAACCGATATCCAGTCCGCGATCGACCGCCTCTCGCCGAAGTTGAGAACGATCGTGGTCCTGCGCTACCTACAGAGCCTCAGCTACGAGGAGATCGCGGAGACCCTGCAGATCTCCCTTGGCACCGTGAAATCGCGCCTATCGCGGGCGCACGCCGCGCTCGATCGAGAGCTGACTCCGGTCGTCGACCGCCACTTCATCGAGCGCAACCCCGCGCTCTGACCGCCACGCCGCCGCCCGCCTGCCATGTTCTCCTCCTCGAGCCCCGAACCCACACCGGAGCAGTCCCCGCTCCCGGTGGAGTGGCTCGACCTCGTGGTCGAGGGTCGGATCCCTGCGGACGGCGAGGGCGAAGTGCTCGAGGCCCTCGCACGGGCGCGCGGCCACTGCCGGGCGCTGTCGTCGCTGATGGCTCCCGAAGCCCCGGACGAACTGGATGGTCTCGTGGTGGCCAGCCTCAACGCCGGGGCGCGCGAGGAGCGAGCGCTGGAGTTCGCCCGATCCCTCCCCCGCCTCGAGGCGCCGGCCATCCTCGACGAGGCCGTGGCGGCTCGGATCGACGCCGACGCGGCGAGCGCGCCGGCCGTGCTCGATCGTCTCGTCGAGGAGCGGGTGGGCGCGCCCGCGCAGGCGATGGCGCGCTCCATGACGGACAGGCTCGAGCGACACAAGGCTCCGAGTGAACTGGAGCGGCGTGTCAGGCACGAGCTTCTACCGGGCCGGGACGCGACCCGTGGCGGCCGGCGCCGACTCGCCTCGGCGGTGGGGGCCTCGCTGCTCGCGGTCGTTCTGGTCGTCGCCGCGCAGCGGATGCTCCCCGCGAGCCCCACGCAGGCGGTGCCCGCTGCCGAGGAGCGGGTGGTCTCGCTCACGGTGGAGCGCGTCACCGCCGGTGACCTCACGCCGTCCGATCGGGCCTTCCTCGGGATGCTGGGGGGGGCCTTCTGATGCGCGCGCGCTCTCTCGTGTCGGTTGCGCTCGCGGCCGCGCTGGTGTCCCTCCCCGGCTGCGGGAACGCGGAGACCTACTCCGATCTGTCCACGGACAGCGGCGTATCCTCCGCGTCGAGCGGGTCGAACCTCCCCGACTACGTCGTCCGCGCCGACGGCGTCCTCGAAGCGGTTCCGTTCCGAGGCATCCGCCGCGTCTGGCAGCTTCACGGGGCTGCGAGCGGGGTGACCCCCGAGCCCCTCTCGGTCGTCGAGGAGGTCGCGGGTGACGGAGCTGGCAGCTTCTCGATCGAGCTGATCGATGTCCTCGAGCTGCCGTCGACGATGGAGAGCTCGCTCTTCCCGCTGACCCATGAGCGCTCGGTGGACGTCTATTGGCGCAATCGCGACTTCAGGATCCGAGGGATCTCGCGGGCGGAGCTGAACTACGCCTTCATCGAGCACGCCGGCTCTTTCTCCGTGGCCGGCCATGCTTGCCGCCGCGTCGAGATCCAGCGAATCACCCCGATCGGAGGGCGCCCCGGCCGCTACGTCGTGGACATCGAGCCCTCCACGGGCTTCGTCCTGGCATCCCGGGAGCTCGACGCACAGGGCCAGGAGGTCCAGTCGATGTCCTACGACTCGATCTCCTTCAGCCCGGACCTCGCCGGGCTCGACCTGCGCGACGGCACCTTCGCCGGCTCGTCCCTGGACCTCTACGGATCGCTCGAAGGGACCGTGGGCTTCGACGTGCTGGTGCCGGACGTGCTTCCCCAGGGCTTCGAACTCACCGAGGCCCGTCTCTTCTCGGTTCCGTCCAGCTTCACGGCCAACGCGGAGTCCTTCCTGAGCGGTGGGGACTGGGTGCGCTTCACGGGGGCCGATGGGATCGAGTCGATCACCTTCGCGCACGGCAACACGATGTCGGTGTCCTCCGGCGTCCTGGAATCGAGCATCCGGATCGTGAGCGAGGGGGCCTGGGAATACGGCTTCGGACGGGTGGCGGGCGTGTCCTTCGTCGTCGCGGGCCGCGTCGACGCCCAGGACCTGCGCCGCCTCGTCGAGTCGGCGTTCTGATCCGGAGCGGGCCGGCGGGCCCGTGGACGTGTCGTGTCCCACACCGGGACAAGGGGCTGCGGAAATCGACCTGATCGGCCCCGTGGGATTGGATTCTGTCGGACGTGTACCGGGGACCGCCCGACGCCGAGGAGCGGGGTAGGTTTCAAGTGAGCGCGGGCGCAGCCCGTGTCTCCACCTCCTCCACCGCCCTAAGGAGCCCTCACCATGTCAGAGCAGCCGCACGAGCCCTTCAAGGAGTCCAACCTCGAGTCGCCCGAGTACCGGGAGCGTCTGATGCGCAAGCTCAACACGCTCATCGCCGTGCTCGAAGTGGCGAGCGCGAAGGTCGACCGCTCCATCAACGCTCCTGCGGCCGACATCGATCGGCTCGCGAAGATCAGGACCAACCTCACCAGCACGCTCGAGGTGTGCCGCCGCGCGCGCCGCGCACTGCAGCGCCGCGAGGCGCTGCCTGAGGGTCTGCCCGAGAACCTCGCCGAGGTTGTCCGTACCGCGGGTGAGCGCCACATGAATCCGAAGCGCCTGCCGGTGGGTGCCGGCGCGGAGATGAGCTCTCCCGAGGAGCAGCGACGCTTCGAGCGCATGGGTGCGATCACCGACGCGGAGCGCGACTCCGTCGACCTCGACGAGCTGGCGAACAGGCTCCAGGCCTGATCGCGCGGGCCCCGCGGAGAGGTCCGACCTGAAACAGGGACCGGAGGCGCGCCCCCACGGCGCGCCTCCGGTTCGTATTTTCTGGAGCCCCGCCGGCGCCCCTTCCCGTGCAGTTCAACTCGACGATCTTCCCGCTCTTCTTCGCAGCGGTCTACGCGGTCTACCTCCTCCTGGGGCCGCGTCGTTTCCGTGCGCAGAACGCCTGGTTGCTCGCGGCGAGCTACGTCTTCTACGGCTTCTGGGACCCGCGCTTCCTCGCGCTCCTCGCCCTCTCGACGGCGGTCGACTTCGTCATCGGTCGGCGACTGGAGGCGAGCGAGGACGAGCGCGTGCGCAAGCGTCTCGTGACCCTGTCGGTGCTGCTCAACCTGGGCGTCCTCGGGTTCTTCAAGTACTTCGGGTTCTTCGTCGAGAGCACCGCCGCGCTCCTCGACACGATGGGGCTACCAGCGAACGTGAAGACGCTGGAGATCCTGCTGCCGGTCGGGATCAGCTTCTACACGTTCCAGACGCTCAGCTACACGATCGACGTCTACCGGCGCGCGATGCCGGCGACTCGAGACCTGCTCGGCTTCGCGCTCTTCGTGAGCTTCTTCCCCCAGCTCGTCGCGGGTCCGATCGAGCGCGCATCGAGGCTGCTGCCGCAGATCGAGGCGCCCCGCTCCGTCACGGCGACCAAGGTGCAGGCCGGGCTGTGGCTCCTCGTCTGGGGCTACTTCAAGAAGACTGTGATCGCGGACCAGGCGGCCACGATCGCCAACCCCATGTTCGGGGGGGACTGGAGCACTCTGACCGGGCTGGAGCCCTTCACTGCGGTGCTCGCCTTCACCATCCACATCTACTGCGACTTCTCCGGCTACTCGGACATCGCTCGTGGTCTGGCGAAGCTGATGGGCTTCGACTTCCTCCTGAACTTCCGCCTGCCCTACCTGGCGACGGGCCCCAGCGACTTCTGGCTGCGGTGGCACGTCAGCCTCTCGACGTGGCTGCGTGACTACCTCTACATCCCGCTCGGCGGCAACCGCGGCGGGACGCTGCTGACCTACCGGAACATGTTCCTCGTCATGGCGCTGGGCGGCCTGTGGCACGGAGCGGCCTGGCCCTACGTGCTCTGGGGCAGCTACCACGGCGTGCTGCTCGTGCTCGAGCGCCTGTGGCTCGACGCGCGGGGCCTCCCCACGCGGAGGGCCTTCTCGATCCCCGGTGAGTGGGGGCGGATCGTCCTTTTCTGGATCCCCATGCTGATCGGGATGGCGATCGTTCGCTGCTCCTCCCTCGAGCAGTTCTGGCATCTGATGACCCACCAGTCCCTCGAGCTCACGCCTCGGGCCGTCGACGGTCTTCGCCATCTGGCCCTGTTCACCTGGCCTCTGGTCATCGTGCAGCTCTTCCAGCACGCGACCCGCGACCTGATGGTCCCCTTGCGTCTCCCTCTCCCGGGCCGGATCGCTCTCCTGTCCGCTCTCGTGCTGGGGATGATGGTGTTCGGCGTGCGCAGTCCCGTGGAGTTCTTCTACTTCCAGTTCTGATGGCCGACCGCGTCGATCGACTCGCCCGCGAAGAGGAGCACGGGACCACGCCGCGCGCGCTGGCGCTGCTGCTGGTGGGAGCCGTGCTGGTCGTGCTCGGCATCAACGCCCTCGCCGTGCGACTGAGCCCGGCGTCGGAGCGGACCTACGACGGGATGATCGTCGACAGGAAGTGGAAGCTCGCGGGAGCGGGCGCGCCCGATGGGGGCGTGGTCATCATCGGCGACTCGAGCGGGAACTTCGCCGTGGACGCCGCCGTGCTCTCGGAGGCTCTGGGCGTCTCCGCGGTCAATCTCTGCGCCTACGGCCGCTTCCAGGTCAGCGGAGCCGCCTGGTTCCTCGACGAGGCCCTCCGCGCCGGAGGCCAGCCCTCCACCGTGATCGTGGTGCTCGGCAGCCGCACGTTCGCTCTTGATCCGGGCGGGGCCGAGCTGGCCCAGGTGCCCATCGCGCCCTTCGAGTGGTCGCGTCGACTGCCCCACGCGGGCCTCGACGCCGGCCGGGCCGCCGCTTTCCTGCGCGCTCGCGCGCTGCCGCTCCTCGATCAGGCGCCCAGCTTCGAGGCCTCGGCGCTGGGCGGACGCTGGCGCGTGGATCCGGCCGTGCTGCGCGTGGAGCCGGACGGGACGACGCGCCTTCCGCGCGCCTATCCCGACGGTGTCGCGCCCTTCGCCGAGCGCCTCCTCGAGGAGCTGGCCGCCGTGGAGGGGCCGGTTCCCTCCGAACGCGAGCGCCGTGCGGTGCGCGGGCTCGTCGCGGATGCGGAGGAGCGCGGGTACGACCTCGTCTTCGTCGACGGCCCGATCTGGGAGGGGCTTGCCACGGAGCCCGACCACGCGGCGTTCCTGAAGCGCGTCCACGGCTTCCTCGACGAGGCCTGCGCTGGATCGGAGCGGGCGCGGCGGCTGGACGTGCCGCTCCAGACGTTCCCCGCGGCGGAGCTCGAGAATCCCTTCCACGTCGTTCCGGACGCGGCGCGCCGCTTCACCGCGCGACTCGCGGATCAGCTCGCGGAGCGCTGATCCGGCCGGCCTCGATCAGGCGGTGGCCTCGAGGACCGCGCGGGCGACGGCGTCGGCGTCGAAGCCGGCGGCTTCGCCCTCGAAGCTCGGCACGAGTCGGTGGCGAAGCGCCGGGACGGCGACCGACTCGACGTCCTCCATCGACACGTTGGTCGCGCCGCGCAGGAGCGCTCGAGCCTTGCCGGCCAGCAGGATCGCCTGACCGCCTCGGATGCTCGAGCCGTACCGCACGGCGTCACGCACGGCGGCCGGCGCGGTCTCGTTCCCGGGATGGGTGGCGAGGACGAGCCGACCCACTCGCTCGATCACGTCCGAGGGCGCGGTGACCTCGCGGACGAGGGCCTGCAGCTCCACTAGCTCGTCGCGTCCGAGGCGCGGGCCGGCGTCCTCCGGCGCCGCGCCGGTCGTCATGCCGAGGATCTCGCAGACGTCGGAGAGCGGCGGCAGCTCGAGCTCGAGCTTGAAGAGGAACCGGTCGAGCTGAGCCTCGGGCAGCGGGTAGGTCCCTTCCATCTCGATGGGGTTCTGGGTCGCCACGACGAAGAACGGCGCGCTCAGCGGATGAGTGCGGTCGTAGAGCGTGACCTGGCGCTCCTGCATCGCCTCGAGCAGCGCGCTCTGGGCCCGCGGCGTGGCACGGTTGATCTCGTCGGCGAGCAGCACGTTGGTGAAGACCGGTCCCTTGACCAGCTTGAAAGGGCCGTCGTCCGAACCCTCTCCGTCGAGGTTGCCCAGGATGCGGCCGCCGACGATGTCCGAGGGCATCAGGTCGGGCGTGCACTGCAGCCGCTGGAAGTCGAGGCGCACGCCGTCGGCGAGGGCGTGAACGAGCGTGGTCTTGCCCAGGCCGGGGGCGCCCTCGAGCAGGATGTGCCCGCCGGCGAGCACCGCAAGGAGGAGGCGCTCGATCGTCTCGTTCTGGCCGTGGAAGCGGTCCTGAAGCTGCGTCTGCAGCTCGTCCACCTTCGCGACCAGGGACCTGATCCGTTCGCTGAGGGCTGTCGTGTCCACCAAGGTGCTGCTTCGGCCAGGGCGGCACGCGCCCGGCGCTCCAGACTACGAAACCGTGCCCTGTGGCGGGGCGTGCACCCCGCCTTCGGAGTCGCGGACGCCGCTCCGATCGGGCATCCTTGGGGGTATGGCGCTCGCTGTGGCGGAGACCATCCCCATCCAAGTCGAGGAGACGGACGTCGAGGCCGAGGAAAGCCTCGCGCCTCTGTGGCGCGTGGTCTGCCACGACGATCCGGTGACGACCATGGACTTCGTGGTGACGGTCCTGACGCGCGTGTTCCGCCAGCCTGTGCCGCGCGCCGTCGAGGTGATGTACCGCGTCCACTTCACCGGCGCTGCCCTCGTGGGGCTGTGGCCCGAGGACGCCGCGCGGCGCAAGGTCGATCGCGCTCACCTGATGGCGCGCGCCGCATGCTACCCCCTGACTTTCTCCATGGAAGCCGACGGATGAGCGCGCCGCTGCGGTCTGCGAGCGTGGGGGCGTGGGCCACTCGCCGTGACTGGGACCTCGACGAGGTCCTCCCCGAGTCCCTCGTGACGCTCGTCGGTGGGGGACCGGTCGCGAGCCCCGAGCACGAGCCGCGCGTGTTCCAGGACCTCGTCGCTGAGTACGACGCGCGTCTCCTCGAGGCGGAGCTCCTGAGCCGTGGAAGCGATCTCTCGGCGCCCTTCCAGGAGTTCCTGTCGGCGTGGGCCGCGGACGAGGAGAAGCACACGGACGCGCTCGATCGACTCTATCGAGGGGCCTTCGGCGCAGACCGTGAATCGCTCACCAGCCGCCTTCGAGCGCGCCGCGGCGACTTCGCGCCCCTCGCCTCGTTCCTCGACGACGAGTTCAAGCTCGGCGTGATGCTCGCCTACGACGAGGCGATGAGCACGCATGGGTACGGCGCCGACATCCCCTTCTACGAGTCGCTGGGGCGGAGCAGCGCCCAGTCCTGCGCCTTCGCGCAGGTGCTTCGCGAGCTGAAGAACGACGAGGCCACCCACTACAAGAACGCGGTGGAGTTGCTCGCTCTGGGGCATCGCGGCCGCGGCGGCGAGGTCGCGCGGGTCATGGAGGAGATCGTCGCCCACGACGCTGCTCAGGAGGAGTACCGCGCGACCTTCCTCCTCGATCACGCCACCGATCAGTTCGACGCGTCGATGATGGCGCGCGTCGGGCGCGCGGTGACGCGGACGCTCGAGCGCCGGCTCGGCTGATCAGCGCCCGTCGAGCAGGTGCGGCGCCGCCGCGATCGTGGCAGTGGCGGCGACCTGGAGGATCAGGAGGATCGCGCCCCAGCGAGCCTCGAGCGTCGCCTCGCCCCGTCGGTTGAGCCAGTCGGCGATCCCGAGTGCGCCCGCCGGCACGAGGAAGGGTGCGATCGGCGCGTGGTCGGGGCTGCCGGCGAGCACCGGCGCGAGAGCTGCGAGGCACCAGGGCACGATCCACGTGGGAGCCCGCTTCGCCTCCACGCTCCTGGCGGCGAAGAGCATCTGGTACAGCCCGAAGAGGATGACGCCGAGCCCGAGGGGGAGCTGGACGGCCCAGGCGAGGAGCGCTCCGGGCCCGAAATCGTCCGCTCCCGCGAGGGCGCGCTCTGCCAGGTGGGCGACGCGCGCGGCTTCCCCCTGGCCCCCGAGCCCGATCGCGATGGACATCGAGAGCACCGCGAGCACCGCGAAGAAGTTGGTCGGACCCTGAGCGCGGTAGTCGAGGTGGCGTGCGACGGCGAGGGCCACGGCGGGGACGACGAGGCACAGCGCCGGGTGGAGCATGTAGGCGAGGCCGGCCGAGAGGATGGCGCGCCAGTGGTACCCCCGCCGCGTCGTCTGTTCCTGGTTGAAGAGAGACCAGAGAACGAGCGCCGCTCCGAGCATCCCGGGGGCGTGGTCGATGGGCGACGTTGCTCCGATGAACGCGTACGGCGCCGCGAAGGCGGCGAAGGTGGCGGGGACCGCGCTCGTCCTGCGGAAGCCGAGGCGCCGCAGGAAGGCGAGGGTCAAGGTCAGCGCGGCGCCGAAGGCGAGGGCCGCCACGAGCCGCACGATCGTCTCGGGAGTGGCGCCGTCCACGAACTCCGCCAGGCCGCGGGCGACGGGGAGCAGCAGCCCCTGGGTGACCTCCTCGGCGCCGCCCATACGCCGCGCCACCTCGCCGCCTGCCTGGAAGGGCGGGGCGGCCGGCAGCGAGAGAGCGAGGGCGGCAGCGAGCATGCCGTATCCCGTGTCCTGGATGCGCTCGCGTTGCTCGACCAGGCGGAGCGAGCGGCGCAAACGGAAGAGCAGGCGCCGGCGGCGGCCGCGCACCGCGTCTCCATCGATCGCTTCGGCGCTCGTCGCCACGGAGCGCGGCGCAAGGGGCCCTCCGCCGTCGACGCTCATCGCTGGATCGGCCTCACGCTCCCCGTCGAGGGGTAGAGTCGGTGCGTCGCGAGCGGGTGGTCCTCGCCGACGGAGAGCACGCGACTCGCAGCGGCGGCGGTCCGGGCGTCTTCCTCCGAGCCCGGGTCGAGCACCGGGACGCCGTGGCGGCGCGCGAGGAGGTAGGCGACGTCGACGTACGCGTCCGGCGCGAGGAGCGCGACGTCGCCGCGAGCGAGCTCGCCCCGGCCGTCGTGGAGCGCGGTGCCCTCGTCGGCGTCCAGGGCGTACCAGTACCCGAATGGCAGGGCCTGTCCGATCGCGCCCGCGGCCAGGAGCACCACGGCGTCCGAGGCGCGTCGCCGGCGCACCAGCGCGTCGGCGGCGAAGGCCGCCAGGGCCGGGACAAGGAAGGTCGCGGGCGGGACATGAGCCGCGATCGCTGCGGGCTCGCCGCCGAGCATCACGGACCCGTCGCGCAGGACGCTGACCGCGATCTCGAGGACGATCCCGGTGCGGAGCCACAGATGCAGCCAGCGCGGCGCGCCGCTCTCCTCGGGGTCCCGGCCGGAGGAGGACAGGGCGACCGCCGCCAGCCCGAGCACGCCACCGAGGTGGCCGATCCCGGCGAGCCGGAGCTCGTGAGCGTCGGGAGCGCGGCTTGCGAGTACCGCCAGCGGCAGCGCGAACACGGCTGCGATCCACAGCGGAGCCAGCCCGGCCGTGCGCTCTGCGGCGGCGCGGTCCACGATCGCGAGCGCGCACGCGGGGAGCAGCAGCGCCGCGGCGGGAGAGACCGAGGTCGCCGCTACCCAGGCGAGCGCGACCCGCGTGCCGTAGCCCCGGGCCGCGCCGTCGGAGGGAGCGGCGACCGCGGCGAGCAGGAGCGCTGACGCGGCGACGCCCCACGAATAGGTGACGGGGAGGCGCCCGTGAACGATCAGGGCCAGCGAGCCGCAGGCGAGGAGTGCCGTCACGAAGGCCGTCCGGCCACCGATGCCGAAGGCCCTGAGCGACGCGCCGATCGCGAGGAACGCAGCGCCGACGCCGAGCGCCGAAAGACCGAAGAAGGCGGCCTCGATACCGACGCCCGCGCGCCCGATCGCGCGGGCCAGGAGGTGGAGGGGGTGCGCGGTGACACCGTCACCGCTCGCGGCGAAGGAGGTCGGCCCCTTCAGCAGATCGAACTGCTCGGGGAATCCGGCGAGGGCCAGGGTGGCGCCCGCCGCCACGGCGAGCCACGCGACCAGGCGCACGGGGAGGTCGCGCCAGTCCGCTCCGGCGACAGCGTCGAGCAGCTCCTCCCGGGGGAAGAGTTCGCCGTCCTGAGCGATGTCGAGGGGGCGCTCCACGTGGGCCGCTCAGGCGAAGAGGGTCTCGAGGAGCTCGCGCTCGAGCGGCACGCCCAGGGCGATGTCGCCCGCGCTGCGCGGGAGCACGAACTCGGGCGCGCCGACCGCGGCCTTCTTGTCGTGGGCGAGACCGGCGATGAGCTGATCGGTGGGGAGGGCGTGCCCTGCTCCGCGCAGCTCCGTGAGGGAACCGGGCAGGCCGAAGGTCCGGCACAGGGCGCGCGCGCGTTCGCCGACGCCGCCGTCGGCCCCGAAGGTCGAGCGAGCCGCGCGCGCCGCGAGGTCGATGCCGACGGCGACCGCGACGCCGTGGGGGATCGCGCCGTAGCCGGCGACGTGCTCTATGGCGTGGCCGAAGGTGTGCCCCAGGTTCAGGGCGCGCCGCGGCCCGCGCTCGAGCGGATCCTCGGCGACGACGGCGGCCTTGGTGCGGACGCACAGCTCGACCGCCTCGACGAGGGCGCCCGGATCACGCCTTGCCACGGAGTCCGCGCTGGCCTCGATCCGCGCGAGCGCCTCCTCGCCGGCGAGCACCGCGGTCTTGATGACCTCGCCGAGTCCGCTCGCGAACTCGGCGTCGTCGAGGGTCGTGAGGACCTCGGTGTCGCAGAGCACCTCGGAGGGCTGATGGAAGGCGCCTGCGAGGTTCTTGCCCGCGTCGAGGTTGATGGCGGTCTTGCCGCCGACCGACGCGTCGACCTGTGCGAGGAGCGTGGTCGGGACCTGGATCACGGGAAGGCCGCGCTTGAAGAGCGCAGCGCAGAGTCCCGCGAGGTCGCCCACCGTGCCTCCGCCGTAGGCGACGAGGGCGGAGCCGCGGGAGAGCGAGGCCTCCGCGCAGAACTCGAGCGCCCGCCCGAGGACGGGGAGCGTCTTGATCTCCTCTCCGCCGTCGAGTTCCAGCGTCGGTCCTCCTGCGAAGAGCCCACCGTGGGCGGAGAGCACGCGGGCGTCAGCGATGGTCGCGACGCGTCCGTCGCGCGAGACGCGCGCGGCGACCTCGCCGGCGCGGGCGCGCAACCCCGGGCCCACGAGCACGTCGTAGCCGTCCGCGCCGAGCTCGACCCTGACGCGGCGCGCTGCGTTCCCCGCGCTCACGCCGGCCCGGCCGTGGAGGCCTCGCCAGCGGCGGCGCGCTCGCGGCGCGCCCGCTTACGGCGGATCATGTCCTCGTAGAGCGCCTGTGACTTGCGCCGGTCGGCGCGCATGAGCGCGAGGATCACGAGGGTGAGGAGGATCGTGCCGCCGAGCACGCCCCACTTGAACCAGGCGATGGTGGGGTCCTCCTCGGGGACGAAGACGTCGACCGCGTCCATCACGAAGATCGGCGCCCGGATGGGCTGGCCGTCCTTGTTCATGAAGACGTGGTTGCGGAAGAAGTAGCCCTTGCCGACGACGTAGCGGTGATCGTCGTCGAGGCCTTCGCGGAGCATGTCCTGGCGGGTGAAGGGCGCGAACCACTTGATGGTCTTCACCGAGCCCTTCCAGGTGCTGTTGCCGATCCACCCCTCGGTCTGGCGATCGATACGCAGCGGGTTGTCGTCGATGCGCCTCGAGTAGGTGTCCATGTTGATGGACACGGGCACGCGGAAGGGACGGCCGCGGTGGCTCGCTCCGTCCTCGTAGATCGCGGCGAGCGTCTCGGTGTCGAGCTCGGGCGCGGCTTCCCAGTCGACCTCCTCGCCCAGGAACTGCGCGCGACCCATCAGCTCCCAGAAGGCCTGCTCGAATTCGGCGGGCTGGAAGATCTTGCCGATGCTGTCGTCCTCGACCGCCGGGAGCGCTGCCGCGAGGCGGGCGGCCTCCGGGGTCATCGGCGCCGTCGAGGGCACGAGGTTCGCGCCGAGCACGAGCGG
>CBFIJG010000032.1:0-34745 GCA_965662915.1 Planctomycetota bacterium
CCGCGACCCTGAGCTTCCTGCCGTTCATCAGCAACGATCCCGACTACGCCGACTGGGCTCTGGATCCGATGTTCTTCACTGTCGAGGACACCACTGGTTCCACGAGTGAGATGTACGTCGACGACGATGCCGACCCTAGCTTCGGGAACGGTACCGAGGACCACCCCTACGCCACGATCGGCGAGGCGCTCAGCTGCGGGATCACCGTGGATCGTCTCTACGTGGCTGCTGGTGATTACTACGAGGACCTCGTCATCGAGAACCGTCCGGTGCACATCGTTGCGGCTGACGGCGCGGTCCTCCACGGCAGCGGGCAGCGTCCCGTCATCGAGGCCCGACAGGGCAGCCTGGGTAGCACCATCAGCGGTCTGACCATCACCGGTTCGGCTGCTGAGACGGGTGGCGTGATGGTCACCAACGCTGGCGACCTGTCCCTCGAGAACTGCACCCTCACGGGCTGCAGCGGCGGTACTGCTGGTGCCATGATCGTGCGAAACCAGTCGACGGCCAGCCTCATCGGCTGCCTCTTCGACGGCAACACCTCGAACAACGGACCTGGCGGTCTGCTGGTCGAGCACAGTGAAGCCCTGGTGTCTGGCTGCGAGTTCCGGAACAACTCCGGACGCGAAGGCGGCGCCATGATGGTTCGTAACCAGGCCACCCCGACGATCGAGGACTCGGTCTTCGTCTTCAACAGTGCCAATCAGGGCGGAGCGGTCTTCCTGGACGGCTCCAGCGTTGCCCTGACGCGCTGCATGGTTTCCAACAACGATGCCTCCGTCACTGGCGGCGGCGTCTACACCCGGAACAACTGCACCCTCTCGCTCGACGGTACCAAGGTGACCAACAACACCGCCCTCACGGGCGGCGGCATCACCCTGGACAACGGCGTGCTGGACGCGGTTCGCTCCACGTTGGCCACCAACGGTGACTCGGTCTTCATCATCAACACCGGCTCGGTGTTCCTCAACAGCTCCATCCTCTGGGACGGCGGCACGGGAACCTCGATCGGTACGAGCACTGGCAACCCGTTCGTCGCCGAGGCTGACTACAGCATCGTCGACAGCGACGCCTTCGAGATCGAGGGGACCGTGCTCTCCTCGAACCCGATGTTCAAGGATGCGGCCACGGGCGACCACCGCCTCGTGCTCGGCTCGCCGGGCATCGACAGCGGTGACCCCGCGCTTGGTCCGGATCCGGACGGCAGCGATCCCGACATGGGTGCCCACCCCTACCAGGGTCAGTGACCTGCGGGCGGGTACGCCTCGACGAGGCGTCCCCCGCCACAACGCGCGCCCGCGCCGCCTCGAGCGGCGCGG
Source organism: Planctomycetota bacterium (assembly GCA_965662915.1). Taxonomy (GTDB): domain Bacteria; phylum Planctomycetota; class UBA1135; order UBA1135; genus Saltatorellus. The sequence goes on from CBFIJG010000032.1 coordinate 1,320, forward strand.
GCGCGCTGCATTTGGGGGCGGCCAGGATCGCGCGCTCCCCTCGCGGCGGCCACCGATCCGCGGGTCGCGCCGCGCATTCCCGGCACATCGACGCCCCCTCCGCCAGCAAAGGAATCGTTCGTCGTGGACGCGCCGGATGCGAGCCCCACTTCTTCCCTGGATCAGCGGGAGGCGGGCTGCATCACGCCCGTGACCACCACCAAGGCCGCAAGTGGCCTCGACATCGCCAGCCTGCGTGTCGGCGTCCAGGTCACCATCTGCGGCCTCACCCGATCCCGGGCGGGTACCGAGCTGTGGCGGTCGGCGAGGGCGGTCCTGGGCCGCCACCCGGTTGGACGAAGAGCCTCGACGGGCTCGTGCGCGATCGTTGCTGTGAATTGGAGGGCGGTTCAAGAAGTACGATCAGAGCAGCCAGCGGCGGGCGAACTCGAACGGTGGCCATGGAGAATCTGCTCATGACACCGCGACGGACAGGCTGCGTGCTCGCTCTCGCGCTGGCGGGATGCGGGGGAGAGACTCTCTCGGTGACGGAGCCCGTCACGCCGTCGCACTCCTTCGAGCCCATCGAGTTCGATCCGCATCCACTCCCCGAGTCGGGCCGGCTCGCCGTGTTCCGGCCCCACTTCGATCGGTACGTCGAGGTCTTCGGCGTGCACGTCGTGGCGACCCCGTCGACCGACGCGGACAAGGTCAGGCACGCCGCGACGATCCTCGCGGAGTGGATCGACAACGACGAGGACGGCGCGCCCGACGATCCCGCCGCTCACGCGGCGCTGGTGGCGGGCGGCGCGTTCCTCGTCATGCCCGCCACGGAGCGCGAGATGGAGCGGCTCCACCGCAGGATCGACTTCGATGCCCTCGAGGAGGCCGGCTTCCACATCGGCCAGGACCTCTACGGCGAGGAGACCTTCCCCGCCGGCCCGCCCCACGTGATGGTCCGCGGCCGCTTCGACGCCGCCCTGGAGGAGGTCCTGCACGTGGTCTCCAACGGCTGGGTCGAAGCGCACCCCGAGGCCCTCGGCTACCGCCCCGGCTCTCGCCTCACCGACGCCATGGACCGCGCCCGCGGCGGCCGCTTCCGCCGCGTTCCCCGGCGCTACCCCGAGGCCGCCTGGTACCACTACGACGACCGCTCTTGCGACTACGAGTGCATGGCCGCGGAGTACCTCTACTGGGCCCTCACCTCGCACCTCGGCGGCCAGGCCTTCCCCGGCCGCGCCGCGGAGATCGCCGTCGAATGGGAGTGCCCGACCCCCGAACTCCTCGCGGCCCGCGACCCCGCGGTGGTCGAGCTGCTCACCGACCCGGCGCTGCCGCTGCCCAGGGTGCTGCCGGATGGTGAGTACCGGCCGCCGTCTCGCGGCCGCTGAGCCATACCCGGCGAAACCCACCCCCGGCGGCGGCGAAGAGCACCGGCGTCATGGGCGAGCGTTCCCTCACCCGCTCACCGCCCTCTCGACGACCGGGAAGTCACCGCCGCCGCGTGCGTGAGGCCGACGATGACCTGCCCCCCACCGCGTCTCGGCGACAGAGCTGGTCGCTCCAGATCTCCCCGGGAATCACCGAGGCGAGGCTGGAGGACGCGGGATGCGCGTCGATGAGCCCGCCGTGGATCGAGCCGGCATGCGAAGGGACGCACGCTCGATTCGTGACCGGCGTCCGAAGAGTCGGCTGAACGCGAACCGCGCCCGCGTCCCGAGGGACGCGAGCGCGGTCGCGGCTCGGCCGCCGGCGAGGCCGGCGGGCGCGCGGGTCAGTCGTAGGTCTGCATCTCGCCCGCCTTCAGCTTCGCCATGTACTCGTCGAGCGCCTTCTTCACCTTGCCGCTCAGGAGCACCACGCCGAGCACGTTCGGGATCGCCATGCCGAGGATCATCAGGTCGCCGAAGTCGAGCACGTTCTGCGCCGTGATGATCGACCCCATGAAGACGAAGGCGAGGAAGATGATCTTGTAGAAGATCGAGCTCGACTCGTTGAAGAGCCACACCCAGCAACGCTCGCCGTAGTAGGACCAGCTGATCATCGTCGAGAACGCGAACAGCACGACCGCCACCGAGAGCACGTAGGGGAACCAGGGGATGGTCGTCGCGAAGGCCTGGCTGGTGAGGCCAGCGCCGTTGGCGTTCTCGAGGTAGCTGGCGAACTCCGTCACGCCGCCGCTCGCGTCGACCTTCTGGTACGCGCCGGTGATGACGATCACGAGCGCGGTCATGGTGCACACGATGATCGTGTCGATCAGCGGCTCGAGCAGCGCGACGATGCCCTCGCGAACCGGGTAGGGCGTCTTCGCCGCCGAGTGGGCGATGGCCGCCGAGCCGACGCCGGCCTCGTTCGAGAAGGCCGCGCGCTTGAAGCCCTGGACGAGCACACCGATCATCCCGCCAAATCCAGCCAGGGGCGTGAAGGCGCCATCGATGATCGTCCCGAAAGCGCCCGGCACCGCCGACACGTTGCCGAGGATCACGATCAGGCACGCGATGACGTACACGCCGCACATCGTGGGCACGATCTTCTCGGCCACCTTCGCGATGCTCTTGATCCCGCCGAGGATGACCGCGCCGACCAGCACCGTCATCACGACGCCGTAGACCCAGCGGTGCTCACCGAGCCAAGGGATGGTCTCCGCGAGAGCGTTGAGGGACTGGTTCACCTGGAACGTGTTGCCGCCGCCGAACGATCCGCCGATGCACAGGATCACGAAGAAGACGGCGAGGATCTTGCCCAGGAACCCGAGCCCCATGTCCGCGAGTCCGCGCGACAGGTAGTACATCGCGCCGCCCATGATCGATCCGTCCGGGCGCTCCTGGCGGTACATCTGGCCGAGCGAGCACTCCGTGAACTTGGAGGCCATCCCGAGGAAGCCGGCCATGATCATCCAGAAGGTCGCGCCCGGGCCGCCGATGCTGATCGCGATCGCGACACCCGCGATGTTGCCGAGGCCCACGGTCGCGGAGAGCGCCGCGGACAGGGCCTGGAAGCTCGTGACATCACCCTGATCGTCGGGGTTGTCGTACTTGCCCCGGGTGACCTGGACAGCGTGCCCGAGCGCGCGCAGCTGGATCAGCCCCATGCGTACGGTGAAGAACAGCGCGCCGGCGACGAGCCAGAGCACCGCCAGCGGGATGCCGGAGCGCTTCGCGCTCAGGGTCGCCTTGCGCTCGCCGCCGCTCGCCGTAGCCATCGGGACCTCGAGGGACACAGCGGACGCGGCGAAGTCGAAGCCGGCCTCGCCCGCCTTGGCCTCGAGCTCGGCGATGACCCCCTCGAGCGCGCTCGGGTCGTCCAGCACGCTGGTCGCATCGACCTCGGCGGACTTGCCCATGACGTCGTAGAAGAAGACGCCGGCGATGACGCCGTTGACCGCCCCCATGGCGCGGTCGATCCTCTCCTCGAAACCCTTCGCGGGCTCGGTGGGCGTCTTGACGCTGGTCGAGAACGAGTCGACCTTGCCCTCGAGCAGCCCTGCGAGCGGGACGGAGAAGCTCTCCTCGTAGGCCTTGGCTGCTGCCTCCTCGGCCGCCTTCGCGGCTTCCTCGGGCGTCACGCTCGAAGTCTCGGTCCCGTCCTGGGGGCCGGCCGCGAGCGCGGAGGGGGAGGAGGAGAACGCGATCGGTGCGGCGAAGAGCGCCAGCAAGACGGTCCGCATGGGTGCTGGGATGGGAGAGTGAGGGACGGCGGAAGGGGGCAGGGATGGTAGGTGAGCCCGCCGCGAAGAAGCAAACCGACCGGGGGCACGCGCCAGCCCCATCGTCCGCCGAGGCCCACCCGCAAGGGCGCGTTGCGTCGGAACTTCATTCCTGGGGCCGATCTGCGGGTCGTACGCAGTCACAGCGACGATCGCGCACGATTCCCGGCGGAGCAGGCCCGGGTCACGTCCTTCGACGCAGAGGGGTCTCGAGCGGCCGCCGCCAGGGACAGCGAGCCTCAACCACCCTGCGCACGCTCATCGCTGCGATTCCGTACGACGCAGGGCGCATGGACACCGACTCCACCCGGGCGCCTCAGTGACGCTTGCGACTCTTCCAGGTCCCGCCGTACTGGTATTGCGCGTTGCCGGGCTTGAGGAGGTTCAGGCAGGCTTCGCAGACGAAGATCCACGGACCGTCGGCCTCCACTCGGACGCGAAAGAGCGCCGTGCTCTGTGCCTTGCAGCGGTCGCAGGGCTTCTGGCGGATGCGTTTTGACTTCCCGATGTTCGACCGACTCCTGGGCGGACCCTATCAGGAGCACCGGCGATGCAGCCACTCGGGGCCGTCGCGCCGCGGCTCGTCACCTCGAACCGAGGCGCGGCGATCCTCGCGCAACGGCTCGAGCCCCCTTCCGGCAGCGCGGTGCGACGCGATCACGACGAGGGGTCCGCGTGCCTCGAGCGCTCTCCTTCGACTACCGGAGCAGACCGCCCCGGGGCTTCAGCAGATCCGGGAGATCCGTCTCGCCCAACCTCTGACGCACGTTGACCTCGATCATGCGGCTGAGCGTCGAGAGCGGGAGGTCGTTGTCGTCCTTCCCGAACGGGTCCTCGATCTCGTCACCGATCGCGTCGAGTCCGTAGAAGGCGTATGCGATCAGGAGGACCACGACCGGGGTCCATCCGTGCACGGTGTCGACGATGCCGAAGGGCAGCGCGAAGGCGTAGGTCGCGACGATGCGGTGGATGAGGATCGTGTACGACGTCGGGATCGGAGTGGCCTTGATGCGCTCGCAGCCCCCCTGGATGCCCGTCATCTCCGTCAGGCTCGCCTCGAGAACGGGCAGGTGCATCGGGTGGATCCACCCCCCGTGCCAGAGCTCACGCAGTCGCTCTCCGGTGCGCGCGGACACCGCTGTGGGCCTGTTGCTCTCGGCGCAGAGGGCTTCGATCTCCGACGCAGGGAGGAGGCCCTCCACGTCCGAGAGATCCGTCTCGTCGCGCAGGTGGTGCCGGAAGACGTGGACGTACCCCGCGGTGCGATGCACGAGCTCCGCGTGCACGCGCTTCCTCTCCTCGTCCTGCGCCGGTTCGCCCGGAAGGGGCCCGACCATCGTCTGGACCTGCCTCGTGAAGCTCCGCGAGACGTTGATCATGCGGCCCCAGAGCTTGCGCCCCTCCCAGAAGCGGTCGTAGGAGGTGTTGTTGCGGAAGCCCAGGAAGATACCGAGGGCGAGACCGATCAGCGAGAAGGGCAGTGTCGAGAGCGTGGCACCGATGCGACCGGTCTCGTAGAGCACCGTGACCACGACGGCGCACGCGACCGTGAGCAGGAGCCTGAGCCAGATCCGTTCGAGTGCGGTGCCCTGGACCGTCATCAGGGACCTGAACCACGAGCGCTTGGTGATGATCATCGCGCCCGCGACCTTAGCGTCCGCCCGAGGTCTCTCAAGCCCCCTTGCAGTGGAGGCGTTGCCCTTCCTCCGCGCTCACTCCCGCGACGTGTTCGGTCGTCGCGACGGACGCGTGGATCCCTCCCTGTTGCCATATCGACGGCCCGATCAGCGCACGCGCCAGACGCCGCGGGAGCCCGCGGACTCGGGGCCAACGGTCCGAGGAACCTGATCCGAGGGATAGGGCGTGTTGGCCGGGTCCCGGAGGACGTGGTGGTTGGTGATGTCGTGGCTGTCGCGCACGACGAGACTCTCGCCGGCCGCGAGTCCGGCAGGAAGCGCCGCCCCCGAGGCACCCGGGCTCCGATCGACGCGGAGCCTCCGGATCGGTGCGGACCACTCCTCGTCGAGGACCAGGACCAGATCGTCGATGGCCGCCTCTCCCGCCTTCGTGAGCGTCACGGCCCACGCGACCCCGAAGCCGAGTCGGTCGGAGGACTTGCTGAGCGCGACGCGCAGCACCTTGGCCAAACCGTCCTCACCCAGGTGGAGCGGGATGGGCTCCCCGGTGGAACAGCCCAGGGTCGTCAGCAGAAGCAGATGAGCCAGACGCATGCAGCGGCACGAGAGGTGCTGGCAGCGCCAGGGTGATCGAAGGCCGATCGACGTCCGGGGACTTCGAGCCGACGCCGTGACCCGCGTCGGGGCGGGGCGCGATCGGCCGGTCCGAGCAGCCCTGAGGCGGCTCGAACCCGGCCCTCGCACCGTCCTGCCCTCAGCCCGCGTAGGGCATCGACGAATGGTGGAGCACGATCCGGACCTCGCCCGCGTCGTTCAGCACGTAACCGAACGAGTACTCGACCTTGACGAGATCACCCTGGGGGTCGGTGAAGAAGTAGTTCCCCATCGCCATGGCGGTGCTGCCATGGAGGAACAGTGCGGTGTTCTCGAACCGGACCGCGGTCCAGCCCTTGATGGCGAAACCGCCGTCCTCGCCGCAGACGCCGTTGCTCGCGACGAAGTAGGACAGGGCCTCGTCGAACGTGCCGCGGAACTGCACCTCGGCGGCCAGCGTCGGCTTGAACAGCACGTTCGATGCGCCGTAGTTGTAGAGGTTGTCGATGTGGTCCTTGGCGGCCTGCTCGAAGTCCTCGCCGTTCGTGTGCGCGGCGGCGATGCGGACGATTCCATCGCCCCAGGCCTTCTGGGCGGCGATGACGAGTTCTTCGGTGAATGTGGTCACGTGGGTTCTTCGGGTTCGTGATTTCTGGGGTTGGATCCGGGAGCCGGGAAAGCGCCCCGAGATCGGTCGCCCTTTCTAGTGCAATGCGCTGTGGTTTCCAGTGCTCCCCGATTTCTGGCCTCGAAAACGCGGTGGATCGCTCGTATCGCAGCCCTCGGCGCCGATCAGCCTCTGGCCTGGCGCCCGCGGGGGATCTCCCGGGCGCCTGGAGCGCCCGCGCACTCGGTCTCCACGGCAAGGGTCCGCATGATCTGTCAGCGAGCGAGACTCGGGGCAGACGCGGTCGGCGGGGCACCGCGATCGTCGCCGCGAATCCACACGCTGTGCGGCGGATCCAGACCTGGCGAGGAGGCCGACGGCGACGTCCGCGAGGACCTCTTCACGGCGCGAGCGGACGGCCTCGCGGTCGGGGCGTGGACGAGGTGCCGCCGCTGGACGCCGGGCCGCGCGCCGGGACCGCCGCGCGGAGCCGGAGCAACACGGCCTTCCTCCGCCCCGTTGTTCGACGTCGCTTCGGCCCGAACGCGCGCGGCCTGGCGGACCGGGACGCACCGCGGCTCATCGAACGCTGCGGCGCGTCCGAGGCCGTCAGCGCGTGAAGCCCGGCCCGAGGACCACCGCGTTGCCGAGCAAGCGCGCCGTTCCCCGCCATGAGCCACGGAAGACCGGCGAGCTCACGAAGCTGATGACCTGACCGCGTCCGACGCGCTCAACGGTCAACCACGCGCTGTCGGCGATCCGCACGCGGGCCTCCGGCCAGAGCAAGCCCCCGAGGCGCAGCTCGTCCGCAGGCGCGAGCCTGACCGCCGGGCGCTCGCCCGTCATGAGCACGCGCGACCCGCCGAAGGGAACCGCGAGCGGACCGGGCGGGAGGCCGCCGGTCAGCCAGCTGTCGGGATCCACCTCCGCGCGCAGGATGACCCCCGCGGGCGAGAAGCGCCGCCGCCACCCGTCGAGGGTCTCGGGGTCAGGCGCCTCGTCCTCGGAGGGTTCGGCCTTCTCGGCCGCGTCTTCGCCCCCACCTGGCTCCTTCGACTCCGCGGACCGCGAACCCGCGCCGTAGAGCGCGTCGAGGTCGACATCGACGCTCCGGGCGGCGCGCTCACGTTCGACGCGCCAGAGGTATCCGTCGAGGTCGTCGAGCACGTCACGCCGCAGCCGGTTGGACCCGAGCCCGGACTCACCGTCGGCGATGGCGAAGGCGGACGAGTCCAGCGCGACGAGGGTCCCGCCCGCCCTGACCCAGGCCGCCATCTCCCCGGTCCGCTCACCCAGATAGGAGCCCGCTCCGGGGGGCGCGATGAGCACGTTGTAGCGCGAGAGATCGACCCCGCGCCCCTGGCAGTCCACGAGGGTGACGGGCAGGCCGAGGTCCTCGTCGACGTAGCGCCAGACGTGCCCGAAGTCGCTCGGGGACACGGGCGTGTTCGAGAGCATCGCCACCTTCGGCGCCTCGAGGAGTTCGAAGTGCCCACCTCCGAGGTCCGCGCCGTTCCCCGGGGCCCGTCCGGACAGCGCGCGATGCACCCGGGCGCCCGTGGCCGTCGCGACCTGCGCCACGAGAGCGTCGACGTCGTCCGGGTTCTCGTGCCGCCGGAGGAGGAACGACCCGCGACCGAACTCGACGATCCCCTCTCCCCCGGGAAGCGCGACGCGGGCCTCGAAGTCCTCGTCGGCGACGTGCACCTGGAGTCCGCGCTCCATGGCGCGCGCGCAGAACCTGAGCGAGCGCTGGTCACGCGCCTCGACGATCCAAGCGTAGCCGCCAGCCAGATCAGTGACCGCGCCAGCCGGGGCCGTCATCGGTGTGGCCGCCTCGGAGGGAACCCCCGGGGCGTCGATCCAGGCGCCGTCGATCCCCATCTGCGCGGCGAGGTTCCACGCCGTCACGTCGTAGATCCGCGAGCCCTTGCCGCGCTCGAGGTCCGCGCGCTCCTCCCGCAGGAAGTCCACGTCGAGGCGCGGATCGACCTCGAGATAGGTCCTGACCATCGCCCCCTGGGGCTGCGCGGCCGGCACGATCCAGGTGCCCGCCGGGAACGCGCGCGGGCCCTCCTCCGCGCCGAAGATCCCCACGCAGGCGACGCCCTCGAAGGCCTCGGTGGCGCGCTGGATCTCGATCCCCTGCTCGAGCAGCGCCCGCAGGAAGTGGGCGTCCCGTACGGGATCGGCGGAGGGCGCGAAGGCGAAGGCGCGCCCGCCGTCCAGGGCGGACGGGTCCGCTGCCCGCCGCCGGTGCGCGACGTAGTCGGTCAGGATCTCGCTCCGGTTCGCCGCGAAGCTCATCAGGTTCGCGAGGCTCGCGGCGACCTGGCCGTGGACCGTCTCGCGGTAGGAGACGATCTCACCGGACTCGCGCTCGAGGGGCGCGCCGATCGTGCGGCCCTGCTCGTAGAGCATCCCGATGGCGCCCGTGAGGCTGCCCCAGGCGTCCGAGTAGAAGGGCGCGAGGGCGTCGGCCCATTCCCGCGTGTAGTAGCCCCACCCGTAGCGATCGAAGGCCGCCGCGGAGCCCGCGGCGAGGACCTTCTGCCAGTGGTCCAGACGCTCCGGCAGGTGCGCGCCGCGGGGAGTGTTCTGGGGGTAGAAGAGGAACGTGTCCAGGCCGCTCATCTCGTGGGCGTCCACGAAGAGCTGCGGCGGGAACTCGCGCAGCACCGCCCAGCGCGCGCGGGTCTCCGGCGCTTCACCCGCCATCCAGTCCCGGTTCATGTCGAACAGGAAGTGGTTGCCGCGGCCGCCCGGCCAGCGGCCGCGCTGCATCGCGCCGCTGTCGAGGTTCGCACGGAAGCCCGCCGACTGGACAACCATCGAGCGGATGCGCTCGCGGCCGTCGGGGTTGAGGCACGGATCGAGCACGACGACGGTCTGGTCGAGCAGCGCACGCACGTCGGCGTCGAGGCTCGCCGCGAGGTGGTACGCCACCGGCACCGCCGCCTCGGTGGCCGAGGTCTCATCGCCGTGGATCCCGTAGCCCATCCACGCGATGCCGGGCTGGACCTCGATCAGCGCGTCGATCCCATCGTCCCCGCGCGGGTCCCAGAGGCGCGCGGCGCCGCGCTGGATCGCGTCGATTCGCGCGAGGTTCGCCGGCGACGAGATGAGGCACACGACCAGGTCGCGCCCCTCGTAGGTGCTCCCGTAGCGGCGCATCGTGACCCGCGGCGAGGTCTCCTCGAGGCGGCGCAGACAGGCGAGGACCTCGTCGTGGCTCGCGAGCCGGCTGCCGACGGCCTGGCCGAGGATCTCCTCGGGGCGCGCCACCGAGGGGTCGTAGGTGGCGCCGGGCACGAAGGGCTCGTCCCAGGAGTGGGCGGCGTCGTCACCGAACCGGATGGGCTCGTGGGGCCCGAGAACGGGCGCATCCTGGGGCGCCGCGGCGCACGCCGAGAGGAGGAGAGTCGCTAGCATGGGGGGAGTCGGGGAGAGGTCGATGACGGAGCATACGAAGCCTCCAGCGCGTCGGCGCCGCCCCGCCGGGTTCGCCGGGGCATCCCCGCCTGCCACGCCCCACCGCCGATGATCGACCCGTTCGCGAAGTCGCCGGGACCTCGGATCAAACCGATCGAGGTGCCCGGACTGGGACGCCCCTTCGACCTGATCGAGAGGGACGACGGGACGATCACCCTCCTGGTCGGCCGCGGCGCGGGCAACGACGTGGCGCTCGACCCGGACCGCTTCCCGTCGGTCTCCGGAGAGCACGCACGATTCGAGTTCACGGGCACCGAGCTGAGGGTCGTGGACCTCGGCTCGCGCAACGGCGTCCTCGTGAACGGCGAGCCCGTCGACGGGAGCGCTGTCGTCGTCGTCGGGGATCAGGTGCGCCTCGGGAGCGTCGGCCCGCGCTTCCTCGTCATCGGGGGGCGCGGCCTCTCGGACACGGTCTTCGTGCGCGCGCCCGACGTCGTGGGCGAGCGGGTCGAGACGATGGTCGAGCGGGGTTCTCGCCGCACCGTCCTGCGGGTCGCGGCGCTGCTCACCCTGCTCGTCACCGTCTCGGTCGCAGCGCTGAGGTGGGTCGACGAGGAGCGCGACGAGCGCGCGAGGAGCCTCGAGGGACAGCTCGAGCTCGCGGCCACCGAGATCGCCGCCCTTGAGGAGCGCAGCCTGCGGAGGGAGGAGCGCGCGTCGTCCGAGCGCGACGCGCGAGAGGAGCGCATCCGCGCGCTGGAGGCGAGCCTCGAGGACCGCACGTCCCTGCTCCGTGACTCGATCATCGAGCGCGGGGACGAGGAGGCCAGGCTCCTCGCGCGTATCGAGGAGCTCGAGTCCAGCGGCGCCTCGCGCACTGCGATGGAGAGCGTCCGGCTGGAGCTGAGCCAGACCAGGGCCGTGCTCGAGGCCACCCGCGGCGAGCTCGACACGGCCATGCGGCGCGTCGAGCTGCTCGACCCGGTCAACCTGGCCCAGGCGCGGCTCAGCGACGTGCGCCAGGTTCGCCGTTCGATCGTCCTGATCGAGAACCGCACGCGGATCCGCGAGGTGGAGAGCGGTGCGTTCATGCACGTCGAGGGGATCGGTCCAGCTTCCGCGCCCAACTTCGACGATCGAGGGGAGGAGATCTCCCTGGAGAGCACCGGCTCCGGCTTCTGCATCGACGCCGGCGGCTGGATCCTCACCAACGCGCACGTGATCGAGGAGCCGGACTCTCCTGCTCTCCTCACCCTGAGCTCGACGCCCGGCCTCGAGGCGGTCCATGAGCTCCACGTGGTCTTCTCCGGGACCCCCGCGCGCTATCCGGCGCGCGTCGAGGCCCTGGCGGCCGACGGGGTGGACCTCGCGATCATCAAGATCGAGCCCTTCCCGGAGATGCCCTGGCTGGAGGGCTTCGACGCGAACGCCCCGCCGCCGGAGCCCGGCAGCGACATCTTCCTCTTCGGCTTCCCGCTCGGCCACCTCGCCGTCCAGGAGGGCGAGACGGTCATCGCGTCGACCTTCCGCGGGATCCTGTCCCGCAACGTCGGCGGCCAGATGCAGGTGGACGCGGGGGTGCACCCCGGCAACAGCGGCGGGCCGATCACCGATTCCAGCGGACGCGTCATCGGCGTCGTGGAGAGCGTGCAAGCCGGGCCCGACCGGAGCGCCGTCTACACGATCGGGTACGGGATCCCGATCGCAGAGGCCCGGCAGCTGTGGCCCATGGCCGCGCCCGAGACCGACGGGGACTGAGACCGAAGGGGTGGCGCCGGGGTCCCGGAGTCCCTCCCCACCGCGCCTCTCGCTCGCGGTGAAGTCCCGGCCGCTCGCGTTCGAAAGCACCCTGCTCACCGGCCCGCTCGGGTAGGGTTCGGGCCGTGGCCGTCCACCGCCTCGACACCGTCGACTCGACCAACGAGCACGCCCTGCGCGCCCTCGCCGAGGGGCGCGCGATCCACGGCGACGTCTTCCTCGCCCGCCGCCAGGTCGCGGGACGCGGGACCCGCGGACGCGCGTGGTCGAGCCCGGAAGGGGGCGTCTACCTCTCGATGGTCCTCGTCACCGATGAGCTCCCCGGCCCCGGGCTCTGGACCATCGCCGGCGGCCTCGCCGCCCTCGACGTGGCCCGCGCCTGCGAGGTCGACGCGGCGCTCGACTGGCCCAACGATCTCGTGGTGGTGCCTTCCAACGGAGGGCCGCGCAAGCTAGGTGGGATCCTCGCGGAGTCGCGGGACATCGACCCGGCCCACCCACCCCACGGATTCGTACTGGGCATGGGGCTCAACGTGACGTCGGACGCCCTCACGTCGGAGCTGAAGAGCGAGCGCCCGGTCACGTGCCTCGCCGCGGAGGGCAGCGCCCTCCCGGTCGACGAGACGGCCGACCTGACGCTGGAGGCACTGCACGCGCGCATCCACCAGGCCCTCACCGCGCCGGCCCGGCTCCATGAGGACTTCTTCGCGGCGTGCCTTCAGGCCGGCGAGGAGGTGGCCGTCGAGGTCGGCCGCGAGACGCACCGCGGGCGCTTCGAGGCCCTCGACCTCGCGCGTGGCATCGGCCTGCGTGCGCCGGGCGGTGACATCACGTGGCACTCCCTCGCCCACGTCCGCTCGATGGTGACGCAGGCGCGCTGAGCGGCCCGGTCGGCGCGTCGAGCCTCGACCGTTGGTGGCCCCCCCCGGGGGATGAAGACGCAGGCCGCTGTCCGGGGTGACGCCCCAGCTCGAGCGAGCGGTCCCGGGGGCATGCTCCGGCGCGAGAGGCCCGGTCAGCGACCCGCGCGCGCAGGCGCCGGCTGGCAGCGGACGCAGAGGTAGAGCCGCCGGCTCCCGACCTCGATCTTGTCGATCGCGCGCCCGCACTCGGGGCAGGGCCTGCCCGCGCGTGCGAAGGCCGCGTGGCGGTGGAGCCGGCGCGGGACGCCTGCCGCCTTCGCCTCGGCGACGCGGACGAGGCAGTCCGTGATCCCGCCGGTCCGGTAGGACTGACGCGTGACGTCGAGGATCCACCGGGCGAGGTCGGCGCGGTCCTCGTCGTCGAGATCGCGCGGCCGCCACGAGGGATGCAGGCCCGCCCACCAGAGAATCTCCGAGCGCAGGTAGTTGCCCAGACCGGAAACGAAGCCCTGGTCGAGCAGGAGCGCGCCCAGCCCGCGGCCCGAGAAGCGGCGGTCCTCGAGCTGCTCGATCACGCGCGCCTCGTCCACGTCCGGGTCGAGGGCGTCGGGCCCGAGCTTGCCGAGGTAGGGGTGGTCGGGCTCCTCCTCCGGCCGCAGCACCTCGATCTCCGAGGCGCTGTAGAGCAGCGCCGATCGGTCCGGCCCGCGCACCTCGAGGCGCAGCGAGCGGCCGGTCTTCGGATAGCTCCCCGCGGCTCGCACGTACCACTTCCCGTAGAGCTGGTTGTGGCTGTAGATGGCGAGCCCGACGTCGAAGCGCGTGAGGATCGCCTTGCCGTGAGCTTCGACGTCGGTCACGCGGGCGCCGGTCAGCTCCGCCTCCCAGGGGCGGAGGCGCTCGAGGCCGAACTCGACGAGCTCCGCGCGCTCGCCCTCGACGGCCGCCGCGATCTGATCAGCGGCGCGGTGGATCTCGGGTCCTTCGGGCATCGTTCCTGGCGCCGCCGGCTCGCGCGCGGTGCGTGCGGGATTCGCCGGGCCGCCCGGCGTGGATGACGCCTCGCGCTCAGCCTGGGAGCGACAGGTCGAGCACGGGCCATCCTCGCGCCGCTGCCCGCTCGGCCAGCGCCCCCGTCGGGTGGACGGCCACCGGCTCCCCCACCGCGTCGAGGGCCTCCATGTCGCTGCGTCCGTCGCCGAACATGGCGCATCGTCGCGGGTCGACGCCCGCGTCCTCGCAGTACGCGAGGAGCGCCCGCGCCTTGCCCGGCCCGGTGCAGAACCCCTCCACCAGGGCTCCCGTATAGCAGCCGTCCAAAACCTCCAGGCGCGTCGAGAGCAGCTGATCGAATCCGAGCGCGGCCGCGACGGGTCCCGCGACGGCCTGGTTGGTCGTGGTGAGCAGCACCAGCGCGTTTCGTCGAGCGCGCTCCCGCGCCACGAGGTCGCGCGCCCCCGCGAAGAGCATCGGCAGAACGCACTCCTGCGCGTGGGCGGCCGCGAGGTGCGTGGTCGCGGAGACGTCCCGGCCGCGGTAGATCCGCGCCAGCAGCCGCTCGTACTCGGCCTGCCACGGGCGCCCCTCCAGGTACGCCGCGTGGATCGGCTCCTTTGCGTCGATGACATCGCGCGCGACCTCGCCCAGGCCGTGGAGGTACTCGATGAAGGACGTGTCGCTGTCCCCGTCGACGAGGGTGTGATCCAGGTCGAAGAAGGCGATCGATCGGTGGGCCGCGGACATCGCGCGCAGACCCTACGCCCCGCCGAGCGGCGCGGGTCCGCTGTGCGGCCAGATCTCACGCGCGCAGGAGCCAGGCGAGCCGGACCAGCCCTCCGGTCGCCCGGCCGCATCCGGCGCTGCCCACGGCGAGCCCTGGGGCCGGAGAATCGCGCGCCCTACGCGCGCGAGGGATGGTGGATCACGAGCGCTGCGAACGCGGCGCGCAGATCCTCCGCGAGGACGGCGGGGCCGTCGAGCTCCTCGAGCCGTGCGACGAGCGCGTTCACCAGGCGCTCCGCCATGTCGATCGTGGCTGCTGGCCCGCGCGAGAAGGGCCGCCAGGCGTCCTCGGCGCTGGACGCCACGTCCAGCTTCTCGGCCATCGAGCGCATGTTGTGCGTCTTGTCGGCGGCCTTGACCATCACCGCTCGCAGGTCCATCCGGGAGACATGCTCGACGCCCGACTCCTTCCGCTCCTCCCAGGGGAGCCCCTGCACCTCGGTCACGTGTGCGACCGTGGCGCGGACCTCCTCGCCGAAGAGCGCGCCGATGCGCTCCTCGTCCCAGCCGTCGCAGTCCTCGACCACGTCGTGGAGGATCGCGGCCTGGAGGGTGACGTCGTCCGCCCCGGCGCGCGCGAGCAGCAGCGCGACGTGGACGGGGTGGGAGACGTAGGGGATCGGGTCCCCCTTCCGCGTCTGCCCCTCGTGGGCCTCGAAGGCCACGCGCAGGGCGCGCTCGATCGCGGGGTGGAAGAGCGCCGAGTCCAAGGTCAGATCTGCACGCCGAGGGGCTTCAAGAAAATGAAGCCGACGACCATCGAGGCGAGCACGAACACCACGAGCACGCCGAAGGGCCCCGAGAGCGGGAGCCAGCCGAGGTCGCTCTCCGGGTAGCGGAAGCGGATCTCGGTGAGCCCGGTGCCCGCCAGCGTGTCCTCCGCGGGCCAGAGCACCGCCTCGAACGCGCTCGCCACGCGCCGGTCCTGCATGGCGCGCACGTCCGCCTCGGCTCCGACCGCGATCGTCTTGATGACCTCGCCGGAGGGAGTCTTCACGACGAGCTCGTGCACGCCCGACTTCTCCGCGACGAACTCGAGGGCCGCGTGGCCTGCGCCGGGGATCCGGGCGAGGGGTGAGACCGCGGTGAGCCCGTCGGGGAGCACGATCTCGAGGCCGGCGATCGCCGCCTCGTCACCCTCGACGACGAGGGTCTGGCCCTCGCCCGCGAGGCGCAGCTCGGTCGGGTTCTGGACCGGCGCGGGCTCGAAGCCGTAGCGCACCACCATCTGCGCCGCGACGAGCGCGAAGGGGATGGCGAGCGGCACGAAGGGCCCGAAGTTGAGGCCGAGGTACTGGAGGTTGCGCAGCAGGACCTTGCCGATGGACCTGGCGACGATCCCGAGGTCGTCCTGGTAGAGGCGGATCTCGATCAGGTGACCCTTGATCCGATCCTTGGCCGCCTTGATCCCCTTCTGCCACGAGATGTGCTTGAAGATCCACAGGGCCAGCACGCCGAAGACCCCGCTCACGAAGAGGAGCGCGAACTCCTCGCTGACCGCCTCGAGGGGAGTCAGGATCACGTCGAAGAGAGCGGTGACGGTGCGGTTGATGGCGTCCACGGGGGCCTCGCGGGTCTCGTGCGTCGGAAGGTCGTCGAGGCGACGAGCGCGTCAGGAGATGTAGCCGAGGCCCTTGAGCTTCTCGGTGATGTCCGCGTCGGAGCCCGCGTCGTCGAACTGGGCGATCTCGCGCTCGAGGATGTGGTGGATGAACTCCTCGTGGGAGGCGTAGCCCGCCGTCTCGGCGATCTGCTTGATGCGGGCGAGGAGCTCGGGGTCGATCTTGACCTTGTTGCCGGAGCCGAACATGGGTCTGTCCAGGGAAAGGGGGTGGATGGCGGCGGATCAGTCCGCCTGGATCAGGTTGCGTCCGACCATCTGGGGGTCGGGCTCCACGCCGTACGCGCGGAGGATGGTCATCGTGAGGTCCTCGAGCCGAGGATCCTCGAGGAGCAGCGGCCGGTTCGTCAGCAGCACGCCGCCGACCTCGCTCGGGTGCATCAGGTGGCTGCCGTTGAAGGTGCCCCCGAGGTTGTCGGTCAGGACGGAGTGGGTGACACGGCCCTGGGTGGCCTCGTCCGAGTTCCCGTAGCCGCTCGCGTAGCCCACGATGATGTCCGGGGCCTCGGCGAGGCGCTCGCCGCCGCCGTACACCTCCGAGGCGATGTCGGCCGCCACCACGACGCGCGCGCCGCGGTCGTCGATGAGCTCCAGATCCCGCTTGAGTTCCTGGAGCAGGAGATCGGCCTCGGCGCCGGGCTCGACGATCCCGTTGGCCTCCCGCCCCTTCAGGTTGAGGTAGAGACCGTTGAAGCCGATGCCGTACGCCTTCGTCCTCGACCAGTCGACGGCGCTCTCCACTGTGACCGGCACGAGGCTCGGATCGTCCTCGGGCTTCTCGCGCTCGCGGGACGCCTGCAGGACGAGGTAGCCCTTCTCCAGGAGCCACGTGTTGAGGCTGAACTTGCGGCGATACGGGGCGAAGCCGTGGTCGCTCATCACGATCACGGTCGCGTCGTCGCCAATACGGTCGAGGACCTTCCCGAGGAAGGGGTCCATCTTGAGGTAGAGGTCGTCGATGACCTCGCGCCACGTGGACTCGGCGCGGCCGGACCACCAGCTCGAGTCCTGGCCCGCGATGCCGGCGTCATGGAAGGGGTGCTCCACGTCGGAGTGACGCCACATCATGTGCATGGCGAGGTCCACGCTCGACACGTAGAAGAAGAGCAGGCCCCCCTCCTCGCTCGCGACGTAGCGGTCGAGGGCGAAGTCGAGCATGCGCTCGCGCTCGCGATAGACGAGGTCCGCCTGCTCCATGAACTCGGCGTCGGTGAACGCGCGGTCCTTGAGCGCGGAGACCTCCTCCGCCATCCCTTGAGTGAAGTAGCGGCCGATGGAGTCGGCGAGATCCGTGGCGGCGCTCTCGGGGGCCGAGATGACGTCCGCGGGCGCGGTGGGATCGAAGTTGACCGGCGAGGCGTAGAGCTCGAACTCGGGGCTCAGGCTCTTGAGCTTGAAGCGCACCATCCCGCCGACGTCCATGGCGCCCATCGGCAGCATGGAGAAGGTGACAGGGACGAAGCGCGACCACTGGCCGGCGGTCATGACGATCCGCTCGTCGCCCACCTCGACGATGCAGGACTCGGTGTCCTCGTCGATGTAGACCGTGAGGGGCGTGGTCGCCACGGCTGCGTCCTTGCGCAGGGAGTTGACCGGCCCGAGGAGCTGGTCGCGCACGACACCGCCGCGAACGCGAACCGCGCGGAAGCGGCCGCCGGAGGTCTCCGTCCGGTTGGGCGGATCCGTCGTGTAGACGGTGTACATCCCGTAGGCCGAGTCCAGCGCCGGGGTCAGCATCCCGGGGAAGCTCACACCCTTGGAACCCTCGACGGGGTAGTTGATCGGGACCCGGTAGAGGTCCGCCGCGATCCCCTCGTCCTCCAGCAGCGACCAGAAGGCCCGCCCGCTGCGGTTCGAGGCGGAGGAGCCGCCCGTGGGGACCGCGTAGTCGGTGAAGGGAACGGAGACGGAGCCGCCCGCCTCGCTCTTCACGGTCGACGGGAGGATGCCGCCGGTCGCCGGGTCGCGATGGATGAAGTCGAAGACCCCGTGCCCGCCGGCCCGACGGCCCGTGATGAAGTTCGACCAGGCCACCGGACTCTGGGGCGGCGTCGACGTGCCGAGCTCCTGGACGCCGTCGGCCATCCCCGCGAGGCGACGGAAGTTCGTCATGCCCTCGGGGTGGCGCTCCATGACGTCCCGGAGGATGTCGGGGTCCATACCGTCGATCCCGAGCACGACCACGCGGGGCGCCTCGGAGGGGACCGCAGCGGCCGGCGCCATGTGGCGGATCGCGCTGTTCGAGCGCGAGCGCTTCGGCACCGCCGTGGCCGCCAGAACCGCGAGCAGTCCGAGGGCGAGATAAGCCGTCCAGCGGGGCAGGTTCATTTGCTGGCCTCCTCGGCTGCGAGCGCCGCGCCGCGCGAGACGGCTCCCTCCTCGAAGAGCTTGCGCCCCTTCATGTAGCCGGGCGCCTCGACGCCGAAGAGATCGAGCACGGTCGGCGCGATGTCCGCCAGCGTCGGATCGTCGACGGAGATCTCGCGGTTGCACCAGAAGACGCCCGGCACGAGGCGCGGATCGATGCAGTGATCGCCGGACCAGCTCTTGGTGTTGTCGGTGAAGACCTCCCGGGAGACCGCCCCCACCGCGCAGTCCCAGGAGTGGCGGAAGCCGCGGTGATAGCCCACGAGGAGCTCCGGCGCCATGTCGGCGTAGGGCCCGTCGTGGACCTCGGACGTCAGGAAGACCTCGTTGATCGCGCGCTCACCGCTCTTCGGATCGACGAGGGCCTCGAGCTTCGCCTTGATCTCGGCGCAGAGCGCGTCCATCTCGGCCCCCTTCTCGACCTGCCCGAGGCGCTCGCGCCCCTTGCGGTTGATGAAGATGCCGGTCAGGCCGAGCGTGAAGGCGCGCGTCTTCTCCCAGTCGACCTTCTCGAACCAGTCGCCGGAGACCTCGGCGCCGTCCTTCAGGACCAGGTAGCCCTCGTCGCGCAGCCACGCGTTCAGGTTGACGCCGCGCTGGAAGGAGCAGAAGCCGTGGTCGCTGATGACCATCAGGACGGTGTCGGTGTCGTCCTTGAGGCGCTCGCGCACCTCTCCGATGAGCCGGTCCGCGTCCTCGTAGAGCTTGGGTATCACGCCGGTGTACCGCTCGACCTCCTTGCCCTCGTTGGCGGGGTGCTCGGGCTCGAGGGTCCGCCAGAACATGTGGCTCACCCGGTCGGTGGTGTCGAACACGACGGTGACGAAGCCCTTCTTCGTCTTGTCGAGCACGTCCCAGAGCTGCTTCTTGCGCTCCTCGAAGATGAGGTAGGACTGGTCGAGGAACGCCTCCTCGTCGATGACCCGCTCGTTGAGCGCCCAGGTGTCCTCCGCGAGCCCGAGGGTCGCGTACTTGCCCAGCATCTTGGCCAGGTAGATCGAGTACACGAAGGGGTGGCTGATCGGCATCGCCGGCGACTCGGGGTCGATGTTGATCGGCGTGACGTAGATGCTCACCGCCTCGTCGTCCCAGCGCTGGATCCGCAGGCGCGCGATGCCCTGGACGCCGTCGAAGGGCACCTCCATCCACGGCGTGTACTCGCCGACCGCGACGTGCGCCGTCTCCTTGCCGACGGTCACCGCCGCCTTCCCGGTGGCGGGGTCCATCACGACCGAGAAGGGCGCCTTCATCGCCAGCTTGTCGGGCCCCGGCGGGCCCTTGAGGTTCGACTCGACCGTTTGGCCGCGCCGCACCACGCGGAAACGCTGACCGCCCGTCGCCGCGCCGAGCTTCGACTCGTCGTTGGTGTAGAAGCTGAAGCTCCCCTGCGTGCCCTGCAGGTCCGGGACACACATGCCGCTCAGCAGGGTGCCGTTCTTGAACTTCTGCGGCGGGAAGGTGATCGGCACGCGGACGATCGAGGACCAGATCTGGTTCGCGCCGAGCAGCTTCCAGAAGGGCTGGCTCTTCTGGAGGATCTTGTAGACCGCGCGCTGGCCGAAGGGGACCTTCGCGAAGCCCAGGTTGATGTTCCGCGGGACCGTGCGCGTGTCAGTGCTGGAGAGCACCGGCATGTACGAGCATGGATCGCGCGTGAGGAAGTCGTAGATGTTGTGCCGGCTGGCGTCGACGCCGGTCGCGAAGGTCGACCAGGCCACGGGCGAGATCGACGGGATGGACGTGCCCAGGGCCGAGTGACACCCCTCCTCCTCCAGCGCCCGGAAGTTGGGCATGCGGTCCCGGTAGCGACGGGCCATCTCCGGATCGAAGCCGTCCAGCCCGATCACGACCACGCGCTTCGCCTTCGCATCTCCGCGCCGCGGCCGCGTCACCAGCTTGACGGCGGCCTTGAGCGGCCAGATCAGGATGATCCCGAAGGCGAGGAGGAAGGTGCCCAGCAGCACCATCACCGAACCCGCGGCCGCGAACCCGGCGCCGGGGCCGATGTAGGCGAACGGAGCGTCCAGCGGCACGACGGGCGCCGCAGCACCGAGGAGCGCGCAGGCGCAGACCGCGCCCACGATCCGCGCCGCCGGTCGCGCAGCGCGCGCGACGTCCCTGGGGAAGGAAGAGAGCTTCATCGATTCGGGATCCGCCCGCTCCGCGCGGGCGCGCGGATTCTATCGCGGACGACGGGCGCGACGGGGTGGCTGATGAGAATCCAGTCGTCTCCAGCCCCGCTGACGAAATGGGCCCGGGACCTTCCGGAACGGTACGACGAGAGCCGATCGTGTTCCACGGGCAGGAGGGTCGCGCGGAGCCCCTCGGACGCAAGGATGGTCACGCGAGTCGTGGCGACCGAGCCGTGTCTCCGAATGCGGCACGGACGGCGCAGAGCGGACCACCGGGCCGACGCACGGGCGCCCTTCCACCCCCTCGGTCGGCGGCCAGCTTGGCCGGCTCTCCCTCCGCGCGCCGGGCTCATCACGGAGAGCGAGCGGGCATCGCTCGCGCCCGGGGTATCCTCCTCCGACGCCCGCGCCGTGATTCCCCGCCGCGGTCTCGCACGCCGCCATGTCCAAGTCCCAGCCCCTCGACCCCACGCGCACGGGCATGGGGCGCGACCACATCCCCGAGCTCGACGGCTTCCGCGGGATGGGCGCGCTGGCGGTGCTCTGGACGCACCTGCCCGACGCGGCGTTCGGGGAGACGATGGCGAAGCTCCGCCACGACTACATCCCGGGTGAGTTCGCTCTCGACCTCTTCCTGGTCATGTCGGGCTTCCTCATCACGCGCATCCTCATCTCTGAGCGCGAGCGGGGCGTGCCCCTGCGGTACTTCCTGCTGCGGCGGATGCTCCGCATCTTCCCCGTCTACTTCATCACGATCTTCGCCCTGTGGCCCCGACTCTCGAGCCAGGAGATCGTGACGTGCTTGACCTACACGTCGAACTACGGGTTCATGGCCCTCGAGAATCAGGGGCCGCTCGAGCAGACCTGGTCACTCGCGATCGAGGAGCACTTCTACCTGCTCTGGCCGCCGCTCATCGTGTTCCTCGGGCTGCGCTCCGCGAGACGCGTCTTGATCTTCGGGGTGTTCCCGATGGCCTTGCTGACGCTCTGCTTCGCCTATTCGAACACGACGTTCTTCGACCGCTACCTGTGGGGCGGTTGGGACGCGAACCCCCAGGCCATGCGGGAGTTCGTCTTCCGCTCCTCGACGATCCGCTTCCTGAGCCTCGGGCTCGGAGCCCTCCTGGCCTTCCACGAGAAGCGCATCCGAACCTCGAAGAGGCTCTCGCTCACGCTGATCGCCGCCGGGCTCTTCGTGGGCTGGGCCTTCACGTTGGGCGGCGTCAAGGCCCTCGGGCTCGCGCCCTACCTGCAGTCCATGCCCTCCGTGGCTCCGGACTACTACAACCGGATGACGAACGGCCTCCAGGTCATCTCGCTCCCTGGCTTCAGCCTCGCCTTCGTCGTCAGCGCGATCACCTGGACCGGTACCTGGTGGCCCCACGTGGTGCTCTTCCGCTTCCACCCGTTCCGCTGGATCGGCAAGATCAGCTACGGCATCTACATCTTCCACAACGGCATCTTCAAGACGCCGGGAGTCCTGGGGATCAATCGCTACGAACCCTCGCCGTGGCACGTGGCGGTGGCCATCGGGGTGACGATCCTGCTCGCCATGGTGTCGTACTCGCTCCTGGAGAGGCCGCTTCTCGAGTTCGGCAAGCGGTTCCGCCACAAGAAACCGCTCAAGGCGGGTGAGACGATCCCCATGACGGCGGCGACGGCCGCCGTGAGCAAGGAGAATCCGGGCCCGTCATGAGCGCCTCCAGGAAGCCCCGGCGCGTCATGCCCCTGCGCGTCCGGATTCCCGCCATCATCGTCGGGATCTTCGTGCTCACCTGGATGATGCGCGGGGGCGCATCGGTCGTCGTGAACGGCATCGTCGACGCGATCCGCCCGGTCGACCGCACGATCAGCGGCGCGGCGGAGCGCGCGGCTGCCTCGCAGCCCGAGAGCACCGCCTGGATGCGAGAGGTCCTGGAGCGTCTGTCGCCCCATACGGAGCCCGGCGGCGTGCTCGAGGGACTGGAGGTCGTGATCTACGACGAGTCGATCGCGGACGAGAGCATCGACGACGGGAGAGTCCAGTCCGGCCCGTTCCACGACCCGCGCTCCTCGCGGGTCTTCGTCGACGTCGCGTACCTCGCGATCCTCGACCGCTACGCCCGCCCCGCCAAGGGCTACCTCCTCGCGCGTCTCCTCGCGCGGCATGCGGCGCCCGACGCCACGGGGGCGGCCTTCGAGGAGGCCGCGGGCTCGCTCGCCGCGACGATCGGGCTTCTCCCCGCCAAGTGGCGGGCGCCGGGCACGACCGAGAGATCCGCGATCATGCTCGGGGCAGCTGACAGGGACCGCGCCACGAACAAGCCGCCGGGCTGGCGACTTCACCCCGCAGCGAGCGAGCTCCCCCCGGCGGAGGCGGCGAGCGCATTCACCCGCGGCCTCGGCGCCGCGGGCGAGTGAGCCTCGCTCAGCGCAGCCCGAGCGCGACGACTCCGGGGTGGCCCCGGTCGTAGCGGTCCGCGCGGTAGAGCGAGAAGGGCGGCGCCTTGCCGGCGTGCTCCGGCGGCTCCACGTCGCCGCCCAGGGGGCTGTAGTAGTCCCAGACGATCTCGCCGTCCGACGTCACCTCGAAGATGCGCCCGATGACGCCGGAGCACACCAGCGTGTTGCCCGACGCGAGGCGCGCGGCGCCCGAGATGAAGGCCGAGAAGAAGGTCTCACCGTCGGAGTAGGACCAGGACGGCTCCGCGGGCCCGAAGGCGCCGCTCTCCTCGCGGGCGAAGCCCGCCTCCCCGTCCATGGCGAGCTCGAGCTCGAGGACCTCCGAGAAGCTCGATCCGTCCTGGCGGCCTCCGCCGTTGTTGAACACCGTCAGTCGCGGCGACGCGCCCTCGACGCCCACCGCGATCCAGCGCGGGTCGTGCTGGTAGAAGAGGCGCTTGTCCGCCTCGGTGCCCGCGCCGTGGTTCGCCGGGTTGCCCCAGCGCCAGAGGATGTCGCCGCCGCGGCCGCGGCGGCCGCCCGTCGACCCGCGCGACTCCTCCGCGGTGGTCGAGTGATCGATGACGAGCAGCTCACCCAGCTCGGGTGAGCTGAGCACGATCAGGTCGAGCGCTGGATGGTGGTCGATGGCGTTGGTGTGCATCCCGTCGCCTGATCGGTCCCAGTCCTTCGCGCGCGGCTCGTCATCGTCCCTCTCTTCCTCGTCGTCGTCGTCCTCAGCGCCACCGCCGCCGTACCCGAGCGCGGCCATCTGCTTCCTGCGGCGCTCCTGCGCCTCGCGCTCCTCGTCGGAGATCTCGGAAGGCGGGACGAAGGCGACGTTGACGTCGATGCGGCCCGGCCGATCGGCGAGAACCGCGTGGTCCGGCTTGTCGGGATCGAGGTCCTGGACGAGGTGGTCCCAGGCGTGCCAGGACCAGACGATCTCGCCGCCGTCCTTGCCCACGGGCTTCACCTCGTAGATCGCGCCGGACCAGAGCCCCTGGCTCCCGACACCGCGCGGATCGCGACCCTTCGCGATGGCCTCCTCGGCGCTCTTCCGCTCCCACGCGATCATGAGGACGTTGCCGTTCTCCAGCACCTCGATGTCGTGATGCTGGCAGCGGTCCTCGTCCGCCATGCGGTAGCGCCACAGCACCTCGCCGTCGGGCGCGATGCGCTCGATCATCCCGCCGATCCCGCCGCCGCGGAAGGACTGGTCGTCGTCCGCGCGACCGGAGCGGTAGAGGGTCCCGTCCTCCATGAGGTAGGCCCAGCCGCCCGGCGCGAAGTCCGTCTCCCAGGTGTGCTGGACCTCGCCGGCCTCGTCGACGAGGTGGATGTTCGTCGAGTTGAGGGGCATGACGAGGGTCAGCCCGGGGGTCGCTCCGCTTCCGGCGAGCGCCAGCCCGCGGTCCTTCTCGAAGCGCTCGAACTCGGCGGGGGACACGAGGCCCCTGAGGCGCTCGAGCGCCTCCGCGGGATCGGGGGCTTCACCCTCATCGACGTCTGCTCCCGCGTCCTCCGCGGGAGTCTCCAGCGCCTCCCCCGAGCAGCCGGCCAGGAAGGGAAGGGAGACGAGCGAGATGCAGAGCAACAGCGGCGCCGAGCGTGTCGAGGTCATCCCTCGATCCTGCACCCATCCTCCAGCCAGCGGAGCGGGATTCCGCGGAACCAAGCCCGCGGGTCAGCGGACCTCGAAGCCCTCGGCCTCCAGGCGCGCGCGAATGGCGCCCGCCGCGGTCGCGCTCCGGAGCTCCACCAGCACGTCGACGTGGACCGCGCCCACCGGGACTTTCCAGCCGGCCCGGTCGTGGCGCACGTCGAGGATGTTCCCCCGCTCCTGCTCGACGGCTTCCAGGACCCGCCGCAGGGTCCCTGGCTCGTCCACGACCTCCAGCTCGAAGCGCTGGAGCGTGCCCCGCTGGCTGAGGCCGCTCTCGATCAGCCGTCCGACCATGGTGAGGTCGATGTTGCCCCCGGAGATCACCGCGCAGAGGGTCGTGTCGAGCCGCACGCGGCGCGCCATGAGCGCGGCGATCGGGGTGACGGCCGCGGCCTCGGCGACGACCTTGTTCTTCTCGAGCAGTTCGACCACCGCCGAGGCGATCTCCGCCTCGCTGACCGTCAGCGTCCGGTCGCAGAGCGCCCTCACCACGTCGTAGGTGCGCTCCCCCACCTTGCCGACGCGGATGCCCTCGGCGAGGGTGCGCGGGTTCTCGACGACGCGCTTCTCGCCCTCCCGGATCGACTGGACCATGGGCGAAGCGCCCTCGGCCTGGACTCCGATGACGCTCACCTCGGGCCGAAGAGCCTTGAGCGCGAGGGCCACGCCCGCGATCAGGCCGCCGCCGCCGATGGGGAGCACGACGGCGCCCACGTCCGGGATCTGGGCCGCGATCTCGAGGCCCACTGTTCCCTGGCCTCGGATGATGTCCCAGTCGTCGAAGGGGTGGATCGGCGTCAGCCCCTCCCGCGCGGCCAGCTCCTTCGCGTGGAGCGCCGCGTCGTCGTAGGTCTCCCCGTGGAGGACGACCCGCGCCCCGTACCCCACGGTCCGCTCGACCTTGGTGATCGCCGTCGAGGTCGGCATCACGATCGTCGACGAGCAGCCGGCGAGCTGGGCCGCGAGGGCGACGCCCTGGGCGTGGTTCCCCGCCGAGGCCGCTACGAGCCCCCGAGCCCGCGCCTCCTCCGTGAGCAGGAGGATCTTGTTGAGAGCGCCGCGCACCTTGAACGAGCCCGTGCGCTGGAGGTTCTCGAGCTTGAGGTGGACGTCGGCGCCGGTCGCCTCGCTGAAGGTGTAGGAGTAGACCATCGGCGTCTCGCGGACGTACGGCGCGAGGCGCACGGCCGCCGCGCGGATCTCCTCCAGCTCGGCGTCGAGGTCGAGCCCGTGGTCGACCGTCCGCGCGGCCGGCTCGTCTCCGTCGGACCGCCTGCGGGCGGGTCGTTCGCCCTCCTGGGCTGCGGTTCGTTCCTCGTGGTCGTCGGTCATGGGGCGGCTCGAGCGCAGGAGCGCGCGGGGTGTCGCCCAGGGTACCGCGGCCAGCAGCGCGCCATCCAACGCCTCCGGAGCTGACGCGGGACCCGCGCTCCACGGGTGAGACCGCTGCGCGCTCGAAGTCGCTGGCGCACTCCCGCGGAGCGCGCGCGGGCTCTACCCTGGGAGGCGCGTGGCGCGACCTCCGCCGTAACTCCGCCGCACAGCCCCGTCTCCTGCGAACCATCTCCCCAGGCGAGTGATCCCCCAGGCCCCATGAGCATCAGCGCCAAGGCGCTCTTCGGAGCGCGCGCCGAGGAGCCCCTCGTCCTCGTGGACGACGCGGGCGTCGAGCTCGGCACCGTCACGCTCGCCGACGCGCACCTTCCTCCGGGGCGCCGGCACCGGGCCTTCTCGGTGTACCTCTTCGACGGAGAGGGGCACCTGCTCGTCCACAGACGCCACGGCACCAAGGCGCTCTGGGGTGGCTTCTGGACGAACAGCTGCTGCAGCCATCCCCATCACGGCGAGGCGGTCGAGCATGCCGCCGCGAGGCGCTCCCTGGAGGAGCTGGGCCTCGAGCACGTCGCGCTGACCGAGCTGTTCGCCTACGGGTACCGCGCGGAGTTCGAGGACATCGGAGTCGAACACGAGTGGGTCCACGTCTTCGCGGGCCGGACCGAGCGCAGCGCCGTCCAGCCGGAGCCCGGCGAGATGGACGCGGTCGAGTGGCTCGCGGCGGACGAGGTGGACGCGCTCATCGCGGGCGACCGCGCGACCACCCCCTGGTTCGAGCTGGCGTGGCCGCGAGTGCGCGCAGCGCACGAGGCCGGCCGCATCACCTGAGCTCCAGCTCGCCGAGGTCGACGCGCGAATCGAGCCCCGGCGGAATCGCCACCCCGGCGCCCACGCGGCCCGCGCGGACGCGGAGCACGTCGCCGGGGGAGATCCCGCCGGGAGGCACCAGCCATCGCATGCGCCCCTCGTCGCCCACGACGATGCGCATGGTCGTGCGGAGGGAGGGCGCCAGCGCGACCTCGACCGCCGCCCCGGTCGCGAGCGCCCCCCGCCCGTCCCGGAGCCGCGCGGTGATCTCCGTCCAGGTCGAGAGGTCGATGGTCTCGCGCCGCGTCTCGCCGGGCTGCACCACGCCCAGATCGATGCTGACGCGGCCGGCGATGACGCCGGGGTCCTCGGAGTCGGTCACGGCGATGATCGCGCGCAGAGGCACTCCGCCCTGGACCACGATCTTCTCCGTGGTCCCGCCTTCGACGAGCGCGGCGAGCGCGCGCGTGGAACGACTCCCCTCCGCCGCGGCGAAGACCTGAACGATCCCCTCGATCCCGGCGCCGGCTCCGCCATCGAAGCGGACCTCGACGGACGCCGGGTCCGGCAGGACGAGGGACGCCTCCAGGTCCGGCGTGATCGGGCGAACGAGCCGCTCGGCAGTCGCTGTCCGCACCCAGGCCACGAGCGGCGTCCCCTCCGACGTGTCCTCGGAGCCGCCGTACAGGACCGCGATGCCGTCGGCGTCCGTGCG
This sequence comes from Planctomycetota bacterium, assembly GCA_965662915.1. Classification (GTDB taxonomy): domain Bacteria; phylum Planctomycetota; class UBA1135; order UBA1135; genus Saltatorellus. Next base: position 28,742 of record CBFIJG010000032.1, read on the forward strand.
CGCGGCGATCGGAAGGTCGCGCAGGGCGCCGCGCAGCTCCCGCAGGGCGAGGCCGACCGGGACCCCGACCACGGGCTCGCCCGCCCCGTCCAGAACCCGCACAGTCAGGACAGTCCGCGGATCGATCGCGAGCTGCACCGGACCGCGCGCCGCCGCGGGGACCTCGACCTCTCCGTAGCTCGCCCCGCGCCGCGCCATCACCAGAGCCGAGGCCCCGGCGGCGCGCGGCACGCTGGCCCGCCCGTCGACGGTGCTCCCCGACCAGGTCGCGACGCGCCTGGAGGTCTCGACGCGATCCCCCGTGGCGCGGCCCACCATGAGCAGCGCGCGCGGATCGAACGCTCCCTCCTCCAGCGCCCAGATCTCGCACTCGCCGGACACCGCGGCGCCGTCCTCGGTCACGACCACTTCGAGCTCGACGCCGCGATCGGCCCCGGTGGGCCGCGGCGCGGGCGATGAGAGCCCCGCGCCGGAGCCTGCGCAAGCGGCGAGAAGGCTGGCCAGGACAGGTGCCAGCAGACCGGGAAGACGGCCGGGGGAATCCTCGAGGGCGTTCATGGCTGGAAGAGAATACCGGTCGGCGTTCCGCACCCTTCCTTCCGTCTCCGTGCTCCCCCTTCAACGCCTCAGCGTGACCGACGGGATCGACCGCTCTCCGGCCTCCGAGCCCTTCTCGGGATACCCACTTCAGCGCGGCGCTGCATCAACCGCGCGACCTCACGAGCCATCCTCGCGCCGAGCATCATCGCAGGACCGCTTCACCCGCCCGGACAGTTCGACTCGGTGCGGGACGAGCCTCGTCATCGGGCCTCTCGAGAGGATCGTTATCGTGCTCTGCGCCGCCGCCCTCGGCCGGCCCTTCACCAGCCAGCTCTGGAGCCACGGTCCGACCCGAGTCACCCGGTGAGCGATCAAGACCCAGTAGACGGTCTCCCTCCCTCATCCGCCGAGCCTGCCACCATGCATCGAGTACCCATCGACACCCCGAGCCATGACTTCATCGCCGCGTGGAGCGCGGCAGGCTCACACCTTCAGTCCTGCATCCCGGATGGAAGCCTCGTGTGGCTCAAGGCCCGCCTCGAGCCTCCGTTCCTGGAGCACCTCTCGTTCCGGATTGGCAACCAGCTGTTCTTCGTACGTCTAGAGGCCGAGGACGGATCCCTGGAGGTGCCGGGTTCGAGAGAGGGACTCGAGCAGATCGCGCGAGGCTGCAAGGGTCACGCATGCCTCCTGACCATGCGCGCCACGGGCGGGGAATGGCGACCCACGCGGCCGGCCTGGGGGCTCACGGCCCTCGACTCGGGGGCCGCCATCGACCCGCCCGCCATGGCGACCGATCAGCAGCTCGAGATGACCGACTGGGAAGTCCACGACTTCGCGGTCCAGACGGTCCGGAACGTCCTCGAGGAGGAAGGCCGGCGAGTCATGTCGTCCCAGGGGAATCCGTCCGTGGACCCCTCGATCTGGTTCGTCGGAGACTCCGGGCCGGAGTGGGTGGTGGTTCGCGTCGTCCGGTACCCCGCGTCGAAGGTCACTCGCCCGGCGACCTGGGAGAGCATCTCACGCTCCTGCGGATCGATCTCGAGTACGGGCCACTTCGCCTCCGTCTCGATCGCGAGCAAGGATCAGGACTTCGATGAGGCGGCGAGTGCGACTCCCCTGTGGCGGGGGCATGGCATGTACGTGAGCTATCAGGGTCTGAGCTGATCACGGCGACCGAACTCCCCTCCCAAGGTCAGGGCACCTCGGTCACCTCGAAGTGGGACCAGGTCTCGTTGCCGATGAAGCGCACGTGGTACTGGCCGCCGATCGGCGCTGGCAGGTCGCTGCCGCTCACCCATCGATTGGCCAGATCCACGCCGTTGACCTCGAGCGTCTCCATTCCCCAGGAGTTGATGAAGTCGATCTGACCCGCCATCACCCAGCACTCGTCGCCCACGCCCGTGAAGGAGAAGGGGATCGTGACGGGAATCCCGTTGGCGCACGTTCCGTCCGACGCCTGGTGGACCGCCACTTCGCGGATCAGTCCTCCCCCGCTGACGGTCACCGTCCCGCTCCGCCAGGCTCCGCTGTTGGGCGCTGCGGTCACCTCGATCACCCCGTTGTCGGCTCCCGCCAGGGGGCTCACCGAGATCCAGGGCTGATCCGCGGTCACGGTCCAGACGACGTTGGAGGTGACATCGACGTCCTCCGCTCCACCGGTGAAGGGGAACACGAGCTCCCCGACGTCCAGGGAGAGGTTCGAGCCGACGCCCCCCAGAAGAGCAGGCGAAGCACGGCGGATCCCGGCTCGCGGCGGCTGACTCCCCTCCACCAGGAAGCCGTCCGCGAACATCGGGATCCGGGAGGTCCTCGCCAGGGCCCCGGTCAGCCCCTGGAAGGACGGATCGTTCGAACTGTCCCAGGCGGCGGTCGGCGCAGTGGCCGAGGCCAGTCCGATCCGGACCTGCGCTTCCTCCCTGGCCTCCGCTTGCCCCCCTGGCCAGAGCAGCAGCCCGCTCCTGAACGTCACGTCGACGAAGAACGTGCGGCTCTGAACGTCCCAGACCTCCAGGGGACCCACGGTCACCTGGCCGGGCTGGCTGGTGGAGGCGAAGTAGTCGTCGACGGTGAGTCCGAGGTCGTACCCCTCGGAGAGGTCGACGAACAGCCTGAACGACACCGTCCCCGGGATCCGTGCGGGCCAGGCCGTGTGGTTGTTGACCCACACCGAGGCCTCGGTGAAGCGCGCGCCGCTCATGTTGACGCGGGCCTCGACGACGTACTCGTCGCGCGGCGTCTCGGCCCGCGGGAAGTCCGGGTCCGCGTTCCCGCCTTGGTCGAGGGCGAGCTTGGCGAGGCACCCCGAGAACAGCGCGTTGTAGTCGGTCGCGACCTCGTTGTTGATGTAGTTGTCACGCTCGTCCGTGTAGCCGTCCATGCTGTCCGGCCCGCCCACGAGCGCTCCGTGGAGGACGTGCCGGCTCTCGACCGGTGACGACTGGACGCTGTTCCCCCAGGCGCCATGCGCGGTGCGGTGGTGCGGGTTGACGGGCGGGTTCACGCCGAACCCGCAGACGTAGCTGCGGCGCTGCGGGTTCGCTCCGAGCGCGTAGTCGATCTGGCGCTTCGCGAAGTCGTAGTACCGATCGCGTCGCTCCGGCGTCGACGCGACGTCGTGGTGATAGAGCGCGAGGAACGCCGTGTTGGACGCGTACCGCAGCGACCCCCACTGATCCAGCCACGCCAGTCCGCCCGGCGTGTACCTGACCGACGAGCCGGCGTACCCCGTGGTCCAGTAGTCGAGGTGTCGCTCGATGTCCTCGACGAATCGCGTCTCCCCGGTCAGTCGAGACATCAGGGCATAGCAGCCGTAGGACTTGTCGTCCCAGGAGAGCCCCCACGAGTACGACTTGTCCCCCGACCCCGGAGCGGTCGAGAGCTGGTCGTAGGCGGCGCGGGCCCGATCCATCCACGTCTGATCCCCGGTCGCCCGGTACAGCCAGATCGCTCCCCAGCACAGCTCGTCCCGATAGCCGCTGAAGGAGTTGTAGAAGCTGGCTGCATCGGTGATCGAATCGGAGTAGACGCCGCGATGGGCGTCGGCGAACTCGTAGAGCTGGATCGCATGGACCAGCAGCTCCGCGCTGTAGGAGGTGTCCTCGGACTGGAAGACGAGGCTCGCCGCCGCCATCGCGGCCGCCGTCTCCGCGGCGAGATCCGACCCCGGGTTCTCGGCGTCGATCTTGTACGCCGGCCGGGGCATCTGCATGACCTCGGCCGAGCCCCACCACGCGTGATCGATCCCTCCGTTCCCGACCTGGCCCCAGAACTCCTCGGGGCCGGTGTGGCAGCGCAGGAAGTAGTCGTTGACGTGGCGCAGGTGTTCCTTGACGAGGTCGAGTTGATCCGCAGCGACGTAGCCGTCCTCGAAGTCGAGCACGCCCCACGCGAGCGCCGTCGCGCTGTACGCCATGGGGAACCCGAACTTGACGTGGTCGCCGGCGTCGTACCAGCCGCCGGTCAGGTCGTGGCCGACGTCGGCGCCGTCATCGAGGCCCGAAGGGCCGCGCCAGCTGACGCGCCCGGGAGAGGCCTGCGGTCCGGAGCGCTGGACCTCGTAGAAGAACATCGAGTGCTGCAGCGCCTCCGAGTAGTTGAAGGACTGGGCGAAGACCGTCCCCGAGGCGGACATCGCGCAGGCGCAGCATGCGATCAAAGACCGGGTGAACTTTCCAAGCATCGGGACAACCTCCTCCCTTCGTCGAACTTCGGATCCCTCCAGACGCCAGGTGCCGGTCACGACAACGGCCCGCGGCGACGTCCGCTTACAGTCGACAGGAACCCTGGATCCCTCAATGGGCGCTTCCCCCCGACGTCGCTTCCGGATGTGTGAAGGGAGCACAGGGAGATCTCCGCAATCTGTCTCGAATCGCTGCCGTGCGTCCTCTTCATCTGAGAGGTGAACGCTCCTGCGCCAGCCTCTCCCCTGCAGCTGGTGACCCACGCGTTCCCACGAGTCGAGGATGAGGCGGCTGGCACCGACGTCGGCGATCTGGACCGAGAGCCGGCCGCGTGTGCCCGGGGCCATCCACCCCGAGACTCACCGGCGGCGCTCCGTCGTCCGGCGGCTCGACAGCTCCGCTGAACCCGGTCCCGGACGGACGCGCCGGACGCTGTGATGAGCGCGAAGGCGTGCACCCGAACCCACGGGGCGGATCGGTTCAGCGCGGAGCTCCCGGAGAACCGCCACGTTCGAGCCCGCCGCGGCGAGCAGGCGGCTCTGCCGGCACGCGCACGACGACCTCCCCGCCCCGCTCGAGCGCGCTCGGCTCCACCACCGCACCGGCGCGTTCGCCCCCTGGCCCCTCGATCGAGACGCGGACGAGTGACTCCGGAGCCACGGCCGTGAACGCGCAGCGGCCCCGCTCGAGGACCGCGCGGAGGCGCGCTCCGCTCCCCGAGACCGACTCGACGGTCGCGAAGCCCGTCATCGGCACCGGGCGGCCGCGCTCGTCGACGCACTGGACGAGAACCCGACTCGCCGCCGGAGCGGCGAGGACCAGCGCATCGCTCGCCGGAGCGGCCGGATCGAAGACCGCCGGCGAGGGATGGCCGCCGACGACCGCGCACGAGACCGAGTAGGTGGCGCCCCGCGCGGACGCGGGGTCGATGCCGCCGAACCGGTCCCGGAAGCGCACCACGCCCGTTTCCGGGTCGGGCATCCGCTGCGCCAGGGTCACCGCGGGCCCGCCCTCCCGCTGGATCGTCATGCGGACCGGAATCTCCGTGGCCGGCGCGCCGTCGGGGTGCCGGACGATCGCGACGAGGCCGGTGTCCCGCGCGAGCTGGAGCAGCATCCGCCCGCCCTCGGGCTGCCCGAAGGCCGCCATCCGATAGGTGTCCTCCAAAGCCGCGTCCACGAGGACGGGTCCGCCCGTCCACGGGAAGGCCGCGCGCCCGCTCTCGTCCGCCACGGCGACGATCGCGAGGGACTCGAGCATGCGCTCGGCGTCCGGAACGCCCACGGTCACGCGCATGAGCTCGTCCGGGTCCACCGCTCCGGTGTCGACGTAGCGCACCCGTGCGCCCTCCGCGGCCGCGCCGTCCGTGCGCACCACGCGCACACCGAGCTCGGCGGTCGCCGCAGGCGCCTGGAAGGGCGGCAGCGTCACCTCCGCGGTCTCGTCGGACGCTTCCGCGGTGCGCGCTTCATCTGATCCGCACGCACCCGTGACGGCGAGGAGGGAGGAGGCGAAGATGACCCGGCGGATGGCCGCGGACGGCATGGAGAAGCTCGAGGGCAAGGGAACGATCGAGGGCGGCGGCCCGCTGAACGCTGCGGTCGGCGTGGCCGCCGCGGCGGGTGGGATCACCATCGGAGCACAGATCGAGGTGTGGATGGAGCCCGTCCCCATGACACTTCAGACGCTGGCGCTCATGACGGGCGCGGCGCTGCTCGGGCCGGGCCTCGGGGCCGCGGCGGCCGCGCTCTACGTCGCGCTCGCGGTGGTGGGCGTGCCCG
>CBFIJG010000033.1:0-33665 GCA_965662915.1 Planctomycetota bacterium
GGTGCCGTGAGGCCCTCGGCGTGGTGGGGGGTAAGCTCTCTCTCGATATGAGTTCACGCACTGGATCCGGGAGCCGCGAGCGCGCTGACGGGCCGCTCGCGCTGGTGACGGGCGCCACCGGCGGGATCGGAGGGGCCATCGCCCGTCTCCTCGCGGCGCGCGGCGCGCGCGTGATCTGCACGGGCAGGGACACCGCCCGTGCCGAGGCGGTCGCCGCTCGGCTCTCGGAGGAATCGGGAACGAACTGCCTGGGTCACGCCCTCGACGTCACCGATCGCTCGAGCCTCGAGACCCTGGGCCGCACCGTCGACGACCTCGGGGGGCTCGACTGGCTCGTGAACAACGCGGGGGTGGCGGAGACGGCGCCGCTCCTCTCCGCGGAGGGCCCCGCGCTCCTGCGCCGGCTGATGGAGGTGAACTTCCACGGCGCGATCCGGCTCTTCGAGCGCTTCGGCCCGGGGATGCTCGAGCGCGGCCACGGACGGGTGGTGCAGATCGCCTCCTCCGCGGCGCTGCAGGGCTATCCGTACGTGTCCGCCTACGCCGCCACCAAGCACGCTCTGCTCGGTTGGTCACGGTCGGCGGCCCTCGAATGCGCGCCGAAGGGCGTGGCCATCTCCACAGTCTGTCCGCACTACGTGGACACCCCTCTGACCGACCGCAGCATCGAGACCATGCGCGCGAAGACCGGACGCAGCGAGGAGGACCTGCGGGCCTTCGTCGCTTCCCAGAATCCCAGCGGCGTCATCGTGCGCCCCGAGCAGGTCGCCGAGGTGACCGCGGAACTCCTCGGCTCTTCCCGCAGCGGCGTCGTCGTCGAGCTGACGGGGACGGCGCCGATCACCCTGGACGAAGGCGTCGCCTGCGCTCCCTCGGAGGTGTCCTGATGCTCGAGAGGATCTTCCGGCGCGTGCGAGGCCTGCGGGATCGCGAGCGCGAGAAGGATGGAGAGGAGCGCCAGCGGCTGCGCCGGTGGGCCGTGCGCCCTGACGGCTGGCGAGCGCCCCAGGGCTACGAGAACGGCATCCTCGTCGAGGGCGGCGGCCGCATGCTCTTCGTCGCGGGGCAGATCGCCTGGGACGCGGACCAGAACCTCGTGGGGGAGGGGAACATGACGAAGCAGTTCGTTCAGGCCCTCGACAACGTCCTGGTGGTCGTCGCGGACGCGGGGGGGCATCCCGAGGAGATCGTACGCATGACCATCTACGTCACCGACAAGAAGGCGTACCTGAACGCGGCCAAGGCGATCGGTGAGGCGTGGCGGTCACGCATCGGGAGGCACTATCCCGCGATGGCGCTCGTCCAGGTCGCCGATCTGCTCGAGCCCGGCGCGATGGTCGAGATCGAGGCCACCGCGGTGATCGGGTGAGCCGGCCGCGCCACGCGCCGCCTCAGAGGCGGCGCCGGACCGCGAGGAAGCCGGTCAGCGCCTTCCAGCTCAAGAGCACGCTCGCTGCGACGATCAGGGGCTCGATGGTCCCCGGCCAGAGCCAGAGCTCGATCGGGATCCAGGCGTAGACGACGAAGCGGGGCCGCACGAGCCACGAGTAGGGGACCGCGAGCGCGTTGCGGACCATCGCGAGGGCGACCACTGCGAGGTAGGCCGTCGAATAGGCTCCGGCTGCTGCTGCGCTGACGAGACCCTCGGAGGCCAGGGTCAGCGTGGTCGCCGTGACGACGACCTGATCCACCGCCGTGTCCGTCAGGGACCCGCGGCGGCCAGCGGTGCCGAGCCTCCGCGCGAGCGGTCCGTCGAGGCCGTCGAGGAACACGTGCGCTGCGAGCAGGCACACGGCGAGGCCCGGCGCGCCGCCGAGCGCGACGCACGCTGCGAGTCCTGCCGCGAGGGACGCGAGGGTCACGTGGTCGGGACAGAGACCCACGTGGCTGGCGAGGGAGAGCAGCGGAGCGAGGACCCGCGCGCGGAGCCGCTGGCCCCTCTCCATCCAGCGGCGCTCGCCGCCGGAGTAGCAGTCGGCGACTTCGGTCACGCGATGTCCTCCTCGATGATCCGGAAGTCCACCCCGTCGATGGGCGCGCCGCCGTTGTGGTAGCGCCGGCCCTGGTAGGGCGTGCGCTCCATGGGGCGGTGCGTGTGGCCGAAGAACACGTCCCTGATCGTCCCTCCGCCGCTCGCCTCGAGCCGATCGGCGTAGCGGTGGAGCTCGCGGAGGACAGCGCGGTGGGGGAACGCGATGGTCGCGGCCGCGCGGTGCAGGTGGAGGGCGATGGCCGCGGCGTAGGCGCGTTCGCGCGCCGGCCCCGGGCGCGGTCCATGGTCCGGCTTGCGCGGCCTGTCGACGTCGCCGTGGACGAAGAGCGCGCTTCCGAGCCTGATATGGCGTGGATGCCAGTGGAATCGCTCCTCGGCCCCGGAGATCTCGCCGAGCGCCTCGCGGATCTCGGGCACGTCGTCGTGATTGCCGAGCACGTAGTGCACGTTCGCGGAGGGGGCTCCCGCCAGGACAGCGCGCACCCAGTCCGATGTGGCCTGCGCCGTGGTACGAGGTCCGCCGAGGGTGCTCCAGCGAACGTCGACGATGTCCCCGGCGAGCACGAGCGTCCCGGTCCGTGCAGCGGCTTCCGCCAGCGGGCGGAGCAGGTCACGGCCCTCTGTCCTGCGCGCGAACAGGTGAAGATCGGAGGCGACGGCGACGCGACGAAGCGGCTCGGGGAGGCTCACGCTCGCTCGATACGGCGCAGCAGCGGGCTATTTCGCCGGATCGCGGGTCGAGATCGCGCCGCGGTTCGGGAGATGGAGTCAGGACGCACGCCGCGGCCACGTCCCGAGGATCCTCGACGCGCCCGGGAACCGTTCGTCGAGCTCCTCGATCGAGGTGACAGCCTCGAAGGGCGTGCCGGTGGCGACCGCGACGATCTTCTCGTCGAGCTCGCCGCCGTCGAGCATGCCGAGGACGCCGGTGGGGGTCACGGGGACCAGGGCGCCGCGCGCCACGGAGGCCCCCAGGACGATCACGTCGAGGGGGTCACCGTCGCCGCCGCCGTCCTTCGAGTGACGCGTGCTCGGCACCATCCCGTAGTTTCCCGGGTAGGCCAGGAACTGGACCACGCGGCGAGCGTCGTTCTTCATCTCCCACTCGAGGGCGCCGCTCTCGGCGTCGACCTCCCACTTCGCCAGGGTGCCCGCCGGGACCTCGATCACGACGTTGAGGCGGCCGTCGGCCGCCCGGGCGGGATAGCCATCGAGGAAGTGGACGTCCCCCTGGATCCGCGTCGCGACGGTCTCTCCGGAAGGAGTCCCACACGCCGGGAGCAGCGCGAGGGGGAGCAGGTGCGAGAGGCGCGCTTCGTTCGGAGCGTCCATGGCCCGCGCATGGTACTCCGTGCCGCGGGCCCAGCAGGGAGCCCACCCCGGGGAGGCGGCGGCCCGGGTGCCGCTGGTAGCCTGTGCGCCATGTCTCCCGCGAGCATCTCCCCCGACGCGATCGAGCCCGAGCACTTCGAGTACTCCGAGGCCGGCGGCGTCGCGACCATTCGACTCTCCCGCCCCGATCGGCTGAACGCGCTCACGTTCGACTCGTACGCAGAGCTGCGGGACACGTTCGCGGCGCTTCAGGCGTGCCCCTCGGTCCACGCGGTGCTGCTCACGGGCACGGGCCGGGCCTTCTGCTCCGGCGGGGACGTGCGGGACATCATCGGCCGACTCTTCGACGTGCCCGACGCGCGCCTCTACGAGTTCACGCGCATGACCTGCGACCTGATCGAGAACATGCGCCGCCTGGAGAAGCCGATCGTCGCGGGCCTCAACGGCCTCACCTGCGGCGCGGGCGCGGTGATGGCGGCTGCCGCCGACGTGCGGATCGCCGCCCGCTCGGCGAAGATCGCCTTCCTCTTCACGCAGGTCGGCCTGAGCGGCGCCGACATGGGGGCGGCCTGGCTCCTCCCGCGCATCGTCGGGCTCGGCCACGCCTCCGAGCTGCTCATGACCGGTGACTTCATCGACGCCGAGCGCGCCGCGGCCATCGGTCTCTACAACCACGTGGTCGACGACGACGCGCTCGAGGGTGCGGCCCTCGACATGGCGACGCGGCTGGCGGCCGGGCCGGGGATGGGGCTCGCGATCACCAAGCGCATGCTGAACGTCGAGGCCAGCATGGACCTCGGCGAGGCCATGCAGGCCGAGGGGTGGATCCAGGCCGAGTGCATGAAGCACCCCGACTACGAGGAGGCCTTCAACGCCTTCAACGAGAAGCGGCCCAAGGACTTCGCCCGCAATCGCTGAGTGTCATGGTGGACGCAGCAGGAAGTGACGATCGCGACGCGGCGGAGCAGCTGGCGGCGCTGGGGACCCTCGCCGAGGACATCGCGCAGTCCGCCGAAGGGGGTCTCTCGGACCCCGGGCTCGGCGAGATCGAGTCGTTCCGGATGGCGCACGCGATCCTCGCGGAGCGCGGCGTCTTGAAGTACGCGGTGCCCGCGCGACATGGTGGAGCGGACGTGGCCGGCCTCGCGGAACCGGACACGGTCTCGGTCAGGGCCCTTGCGGCGCTCCGCCAGAAGTTCGCCTTCCACCACGCGATGCTCGACCTCGCCCTGGTGGAGCAGGGGCTCGGCTCCTTTCCCATCGCCCTCGGGTCCGAGGACCCCGAGCTCCTCGACGTGCTCGGACGGGTCGCGGTCGGCGAGGTGATCCCGGCCCTCGGTCTGACCGAGCCGGGCGCCGGCTCCGACCTCGCGGGGGTCGCGACCCGCGCCGTCGAGGACGGGGACGACTACCTCCTGACGGGCTCGAAGACCTACATCACGAACGTCGGCGTCGCCGATTTCTACACCGTGCTGGCGCGGGTGGACGGCTCGCCCGGCGACCGCGACGGGCTCGCGATGTTCTACGTGCCCCACGCCAGCGAGGGGCTGGGCACGCGCTCCTTCGAGGTGATGGCGCCGCACCCCATCGGAGAGGTGTTCTTCGACGGCGTACGGGTGCCTGGCCGTCACATGCTGGGGCGTCCGGGGGAAGGGATGAGGCTCGCGCTCGCGAACCTCGCGCGGTTCCGGATCACCGTGGCCGCCGCGGCCAACGGCTTCGCCTCGCGCGCTCTCTCCGAGTCCGTCGCTCACCTCTCCCGGCGCGAGCAGTTCGGCCGGCCCCTCTCGAGCTTCCAGGGGCTTCGCTTCGATCTCGCGGAGATGGACGTGCGCCTGCGCGCCGCGGAGCTGTTGACCGAGGAGGCCGCCGCGGCGGTCGACGCCGGCCGCGAGGCCACCGCCGAGGTCGCGCGGGCCAAGCTGTACGCCACCGAGAGCGCGTCCTGGATCTGCGATCGAGCCGTCCAGCACCACGGCGGCGAGGGCGTGCGCGTCGGGACGGTCGTCGAGAGGCTCTATCGGGACACCCGGGCCCTGCGGATCTACGAGGGGACGAGCGAGGTCCAGAAGCTCGTCCTCGCGAAGAGCGTTCTCGGCCGCCTCGCCCCGCCGGCGACGGACGAATAGGCTGCTGAGATGTCCGCGAGCTACCAGCGAATGATCTTCGTGTGCCTCAACGATCGAGGCGAGGACAACCCCAAGGGCTCGTGCGGCCGCAGCGGCGGCGCGGAGCTCCTGGATCGCCTCCGCGCCGGACTGCACGAGCGCGGGCTCAAGCGTGTCGTGCGCGCGGTCGGAACGCGCTGCCTCGGTCAGTGCTCCCGCGGGCCCGTGGCGTGCGTCCAGCCAGAGGACGTCTGGTACGGCGGGATCCAGCCGGACGACGTCGAGGACCTGATCGAGACCCACGCCCTCGGCGGCCAGCCCGTCGAGCGCCTCGAGCTTGGCCCGCACGAGCTCACGGGGATCTCCGAAGAGGATCATCCTCTCCCCCGCTTCGAGCGCGGCGAGTGAGAGAGCGTCGATCCCGGCGGTGGACGCCGGAGGGCGGAGAGAGCTGCGCTCGGAGTTCGATCGGGTCGACGCGCACCCTCCACCGGGCTCGATGCCCGCACCGGATCCGTCGCGGGCGAACGCGACCACCGGGGAAGGGGGATGGCGCGGTCGCTTCACGGCGCGCCAACGATCGCGAAGCACCGCGGCTCCCCATCGCATCCGGCAGGGCTCGCCGGGCCACGCACTTCCTCGCCTCGCTCACGGACCCTTCGCGCGGGGCTGTGTGACATACTGGGCCCGGAGACCCCCATGACCCGACCCAGCCGACTGAGCCTCTTCGACCTCGCGCCCGACAAGGTCCTCCTCGACCGCTACCGGATCCTGAGCCCTCACCGTGAGAACGGGATGTCGGCGGCGTTCCGCGTGATGGACGAGAGCACGTCGGAGGAGCGTGAGCTCCAGGCCTTCCCGGCATCGCTCTTCGAGAACTCGAAGCAGGCCGACTCCTTCGGCGAAGCGCTGCGCGACTGGGCGGACATCCAATCGGACGCGATCGTGTCGCCCGAGGAGGTCGAGGTGTTCGAGGACGGCGCCGTCGTGATCGTCACGCCCTTCCCCGAGGGCACGGCGCTGCGGGACGCCTTCGAGGAGAAGGGCCGGTTCAGCGCGCAGGAGGTGCTCGCGCTCGGCGCGTCGCTCCTCGAGGGCCTCGAGATCTGCCATGCGGCGGGCGTCGCGCACGGTGACATCAAGCCGACCACGATCTTCATGGGCGCTTCGGGACCGCGTCTGGTCGACTGCGGCGTCACGCCGGGCCTGTGGGCCGCGAAGCACCTGGGCACCCGGACGGCGCTCATCGGTACGCCCTACTACGCGCCGATCGAGCAGTTCGGCGGGGACTGCCCGGACGCGCGGTCCGACGTCTACAACCTGGCCACGGTCATGTACGAGCTCCTGGCCGGCGCCATGCCCTGGCGCGGCCGCTCCTACATCGAGGTCTTCCAGTCGAAGATGCAGCCCGAGGCGCCGTCCATGCGGAGCATCGCCCCGGATATCGAGGTCGACCGGGGGCTCGAGGCGGCGATCGCAACGGCGCTGCGCGGCAAGCGCATGGAGCGGCACGAGTCGGCCGCGGCCTTCCGCTCCAGCCTCGAGGAGCTGTCCCTGGCGTGACGGGAGCGACCGAGCGCGCCGGCTTCGACCGGACCTTCCTCCACGAGCTGCCCGGGCGCTTCAACCTCTGCTCGTACTACCTGGATCGCAACCTCGACGAGGGGCGCGCGGACAAGGTCGCGGTGCGCGTGGGCGATACCGCGCGGACGTACGGCGAGATCGACGCGCGCGTACGGGCTCTCTGCGCGACCCTGCGCAGGGACGGGCTGAAGCCCGAGGAGCGCGTGCTCTTCGTCCTCCCTGACGGGTTCGAGTTCGTCGAGGCCTGGTTCGCTGCTCTGCGGGCCGGCGGCGTCTTCGCGATGGTCAATCCGCTCCTGAAGGAGAAGGACTACCGCTACTACCTCGAGTACACGAAGGCCGCGGCGGTCTTCGTGCACTCCTCCGTCGCGCAGGAGTTCGCGCCGGCCCTCGCGGGCTCGCGCCACTGCCGCGCGGTCTACGTGGTGGGGGGAGAGCTCGAGGGAGCGGTGCCCTTCGAGGAGGCCGTGGTCGCAGGTGAGACGCTCGAGGAGCTCCAGCACGTCGAGCCCACCGGCCCCGACGACCTCGCTGGCTGGCTCTTCACCTCCGGCTCGACCGGCGAGCCCAAGGCCTGCGTCCACGTCCACCGCGACTTCGCCTACGCCACCGAGACCTACGCGCTCCAGGTCGCTGGCTACCGCGAGGACGACGTCTGCCTCTCGGTCCCCAAGCTCTTCTTCGGCTACGCCACGGGGACGAACCTGATGTTCCCCTTCCGCGTGGGCGCGACCGTGGTCCTGTTCGAGGGGCGCGCCACCGCGGAAGAGGTCCTCGATCAGATCGAGGCGCATCGGCCGTCCTTCCTGACGGGCGTGCCGACTCTCTTCAACAACGTCCTGCGCTCGACGCGCTCCGAGGACGCGGACCTCTCGTGCCTGCGGATCGCGCTCTCCGCGGGTGAGGCGCTGCCTCCGGCGCTGTACGCGGAGTGGAAGGGCCGCACCGGCGTGGAGATCCTCGACGGCATCGGCTCGGCGGAGATGTTCCACATCTACATCTCCAACCGTCCGGACGATGTCGTGCCGGGCGCGCTCGGCAGGCTCGTCCCCGGATACGAAGCGGAGATCGTCGATGCCTCCGGCCAGCCGGTCGGCGTCGACGAGCCGGGCCGCCTGCGCATCGCGGGAGGTTCGACCGCGCTCTGCTACTGGGGAGACAAGGCCAGATCGAACGAGACGTTCCAGGGCGCGTGGTGCTCGACCGCGGACGTCTTCCGCCGGGACGCGACGGGACTCTTCTGGTACGTGGGCCGCGGCGACGATCTGCTCAAGGTGAGCGGCATCTGGGTCAGCCCCCTCGAGATCGAGAACGTGCTCCTCGACCACGACGCCGTCCACGAGTGCTGCGTCCTCGGTCGCGAGGACGCAGCCGGGCTCGTCAAGGCCCACGCGATCGTGGTGTGCGCCGAGGGCGTCGTGGGGTGCGGCGCCGTCGCAGAAGAGCTCAAGGCCCACGCCAAGGCCCGGCTCGCGCCCCACAAGTACCCGCGCTCCTTCGAGTGGCGGACCGAGCCGCTCCCCCGGAACGATCGCGGCAAGATCGCGCGTAAGCTGCTCTCGTGAACGGCACAGGAGGAAGAGAGTTCGGGAAGCTCACGTGGCCCGAGGCCAGGGAGCTCTTCCGGAGGGACCCGGTGGCGCTGCTCCCCGTGGGCGCGACGGAGGCCCACGGGCCGCACCTTCCGCTGGACACGGACGTGACCATCGCGCGCGCCCAGGCGCGTCGCGCGGCCGAGATGATCGAGGAGCGCGGGGTCTCTGCCTTCGTGCTGCCGCCCGTCTCCTACACCCTCGCGCAGTTCGCCTTCGGCTTCGCCGGGACGATCACCGTGCGCCCGACGACCCTCTGGAACCTCATCGAGGACGTCGTGGAGAGCCTCGAACAGCACGGCGTCCGCCGCGTCGTGCTCTGCAACGCCCACCTCGAGCTCCAGCACGTCAAGCTCCTGCGCGGTCTCCTCACCGATCACGCCGAGGTGACGGACCGCCACGCGCAGCTGCTCTTCCCCGACATCACCCGCCGGCGCTGGGCGAGCACCCTCGGCGAGGAGTTCCTCTCGGGGGAGTGTCACGCGGGCCGCTACGAGGCGAGCATCGTCATGGCGGCGGACCCGGACTCCGTCCGCGAGGACGAGCGCAGGGCCCTCGCTCCGAAGGCCGTCGGCCTCGTCGAGAAGATGCTCGACGGCGCCGCCAGCTTCCTGGAGATCGGCGCGGACGCCGCCTGGTGCGGCGATCCCGCCGCCGCCACGGCCGAGGAGGGCCGTGACCTGATCGAACAGCTGGCCACGATCGTCACCACCACCGTGGTGGAGGAGTGGCCGGAACGCTTCCGATGAGCGCCTACAGCACCGTCATCCAGGTCCGCTTCGGACACGTCGACCCCGCCGGCATCGCGTACTTCCCACGCATCTTCGACTACGTCCACGACGTCTTCGAGGAGGTCTGGGAGATGCACGTGGGGACTCGCTATTACCACCTGCTCCTCGAGGAGCGGGTGGGCTTCCCCCTGGTTCATTCCGAGGTCGACTTCAGGAAGCCCCTGCGGTTCGGTGACCGGCCCGTGGTCAGCGTCACCTGCTTCAAGCTCGGAAGAACCTCGATCGGGCTGCGCTACCGGTTCATGATGGGGGAGGAGGTGCATCTCGAGGCCCGCATGGTGACCGTCTGCACCCACACTGACACGATGGAGCCCTTCGCCATCCCCGACGACTTCAGGAAGCGCTTCGAGCTGATCCTCGAAGAGGACTGAGATGCCCAGCCCAGCCCCCAGCCGGATCTCGGAGATCTACCTCCGCGGCGAGCCGGTGTTCAGCTTCGAGTTCTTCCCGCCCAAGACCGACAAGGGCGCCGAGAACCTGATGCAGACGGCCGCGGACCTCGCCGAGAGCGTCGAGCCCGACTTCATCTCGGTGACCTACGGCGCTGGCGGGTCCACCCGGGACCGCACGCATCAGATCGTCACCCGGATCCAGTCGGAGCTCGGGGTGACCGGGATGGCGCACCTCACGTGCGTGGGCGCGACCGCCGAGGAGATCGGCGACGTCGTCGGGCGCTTGGAGGCCGCGGGCGTGCGCAACGTGCTCGCCCTGCGCGGCGACGCGCCCGAGGGG
The DNA here is from genome assembly GCA_965662915.1 of Planctomycetota bacterium. Taxonomy (GTDB): domain Bacteria; phylum Planctomycetota; class UBA1135; order UBA1135; genus Saltatorellus. The sequence goes on from CBFIJG010000033.1 coordinate 10,133, forward strand.
ACGGAGGGCTTCGAAGCCACGGACGGCGGCTTCGCGTACGCCTCGAACCTCATCGCCTTCCTCTCCGAGCGCCACGACGTCTGCATCGGAGGTGCCTGCTATCCGGAAGCGCACCCCGAGGCGACCTCGGCCGAGGCCGACCTCGCCTTCGCGAAGCTCAAGCAGGACGCCGGCGCCTCGTTCCTGACGACCCAGCTCTTCTTCGACGTCAGCCTCTACAACGCCTTCGTCGAGCGCGCGCGCGCGGCGGGGATCACGATCCCGATCGTGCCGGGGATCATGCCGGTGACGAACGTCTCCCAGGTCGAGCGCTTCACCCGGATGTGTGGCGCATCGATCCCCGATGAGCTGCTGGACCGGCTCCGACCGGTCCAGGAGGACGCCGGTGCGGTGATGGCCACCGGAATCGAGTGGGCCATCACCCAGTGCCGGGACCTGCTCGAGGCCGGCGCACCGGGGATCCACTTCTATACGCTGAACAAGAGCCACGCGACGCGCTCGATCCTCGCGGCCCTTCGCTGAGACCTGCTTCGGCGGCAGTCCAGCCGTGAGGGTCAGGAGGCAGCGTCGAAGGGCACGTCGCTGTCGAAGCCGACCTCGCAGCGGACCGCGTCGCTCTCCTCGGCTGCGGCGATGAGGCGCTGGGTCTCGTCGGTTCGTTCGCGCTCCTCGTGGTGGAGGTGGAACACCACGGCCCGATTCAGGAGCGCCTTCTGCGGCGTCCCCGCTCGCAGGAGACGCAGCTCCAGGTCCCGATCTTCGTGGCCGTAGACGGTCCAGGCTTCGTCGAATCCGTTGACGGAGACGAACGCATCTCGGGGGAGGCTGAAGTTCACGCCCATGAGCTTGCGCGGCCTGGGATGGAGCGTGCTCGCGATGGGGCTCGGGAGGCGCAGGCCGAGGCTCCAGCGCTTCGTGTCGCCGGAGATCCGACTCCGGAGCAGGCGTGTGGAGAACGCGCTGTCGAAGTCGCCGGCCTCGATCTGTTCGACCGTGACCGCCGGGGAGAGGGCCGGGCCCAGCTTGACGCGGCGTCCGCAGAGCACGCGGCGGCCGTCGGCCGCCGCGACGTGATCCGCGACCCACGCGCGGTGGGGGAAGGTGTCGCCGTCCAGGAAGATGAAGTGGGAGCCGCGCGCGCGGCGGGCGGCCTCGTTCATGATCCGCGCCTTGCGATAGCCGCGGTCGGACTGCCAGACCCGGTGGATCGGGAACGGAGCGCGCGCGGCCCAGCGGTCGATCACGGCGCCTGTCTCATCGCCCGAGCCGTCGTCGCCGATGAAAACCTCGCCAGGCGGCGTGGTCTGGCGGCAGAGCGATGCCAGCCCGAGCTCCAGCTCCCGCGGCTGGTTGTAGGTGCTGATGAGGACGCTCGTGTCGGCTGCGTTGAGCATGACGAGCACAGACTAGCAGAGCGGCTCGCTCGCGGTCCGGGCGGAGTCAGGCGTTGGATGCCTCCTCAAGCGCCTCGGCGTGAGCGCGGGCGAGTCGTCGACCGATTCGCACCGAGCGCGGCGCCAGCCGTCGCCATGGGCCGGGCCAGGGATCCGACCCGATCGTCGGCACTGCCTTGCCGAGGGCCCGGAGCGCGGCGGACAATCCGGCCGCGCGGACGCGGAGCTCGCGCTCCACGGCCTGTTCGGTCGTCTCGGACGGGCGAACCTCGAGGTGCACCAGTGCGGCCGGTGCATGGACGATTCGGCCGTCCACCTCCAGCAGTCGAAGCGCGGCGTGCAGGTCCGCGGCAGGATCGCCCATGGAAGCCAGGCCCGTCACGAAGGGGTTGTCGAGGAGCCAGCTCCGACGCCAGGCCACGTTCGCGGGTGATGGCAGGGGCCCCGGCAGTGCGCCAGCGGTTTCGACGTACTCGCGGACGCCATCGGGGAGGCGGTGGAGTGGGCTCGGGTCGAGCTCGGATCGGGACGCGCGAAGGTGGCGGTACCACCGGGGCACGGCGCCGGCCTCGAAGATCGGCTCGACGGGTCCGCCGACGCAGGTGAGGCGGGGTGAACGCGTGAACGGGCCGACCAGCTCGCGGAGCCATACGAGGGACGGCTCGACGCCGATCCTCGTCAACACGAGCACCTCGGCTGCGGTCGCGCGAGCTGCGGCGTTGACCATGGCGCCTCGGTCGCCGCCAGGCTCGAACACGAGAAGGTCCACGAAGGCGTCGAGCGCTCGGCGCCCGGACGCGTCCGTGTCGTCCGGCCACCGGTCGAGCACGAGGAGCAGCTCCGCGCCGATCTCATCGGTCCGGTCCCGGAGGATGCTCAGCGTCCTTCGGAGCTCCGGGCTGTCTCCGGACGCCGTGACGGCGACCGCTGACCGCGGGAGGCCCTCCACGAGAGCCCTGCGAGTCGCGCCGGGGGGAGGGTGGTGGGGCATGGCGCAGGGGCGGTGGTCACCGGCGAGCGGCGATGGTCGTGGCCGCGGGGGCGAGGATCCCGAGTGGACGCTTCATGGCTTGCGATCTGCTCGAGGTCCGACGTGGGCGCGCGGGCTGTCTCGGGATGGAAGGGCGAGGTCCATACCGAGCCAGGAAGCGGACTCGGACCACGGTCGCCCGTCATCGCGAGGGCCGAGCCTCCGTGGAAGAGGCCCTCGGCCGTCGGCGCCAGCGTGGCGACGACGGACAACGGCCCCGCAGTCGGACCGGAATCCGGCGGGGATCACATCCCGTCGGCCTCCTCGGCGTGCGCGTCGAAGATGGCCTGAAGCTCCTCCTCCGCGTCCTCGAAGGCGATCCACTCCGTGGTCTGCTGCTCCGGGTCGTTGTGGACCTGGAAGGTCTGCGTCTGGACCTCGCTGCCGGCGGTCATGCGGACCGTGTAGAGGCCGGGGCCGACGCGCCTCGTGCGGCGGCGGCGGCCCTGCGCGTCGCGGTTCCCGGACGCGCGCAGGCTCCATTGGACCTTGTGCAGTCCCCTCTCGGTGGGCCCGTCCAGGGTGGCGATGACCGCTCCGGTGCCGTCCAGGACCTCGAGGGACATCTCGCGGGCGCGGCGTGTGAGCGCGTAGGAGATCGTGGCTCCCTCGTACGGATTCGTCGCGGCGAAGCCGTGGTTGCCGGCGCGGCCGCGGCTCTTCCCGCGAGCGCGGAGATGCACGTCCGTCGGACGGAAGAGAGTCGCGTCGGCGTCCATCGCTTCCCCGGACATCTGCGACATCGCGGAGATGTCGCAGATCCACACGCTGCGTCCATGGGTGCCCGCGACCAGCTCACCCATGAGGTCGTGCTGGGCGAGGTCGTGGACGGGCACCGTGGGGAGGTTGCTGTTGAAGCGGGTCCACGAGGCGCCGCGATCGATCGAGGCGTAGATCCCGTGCTCGGTCCCGAGGTAGAGGACGTCCTCGTTCCGCGCGTCCTCGAGGATCGCGCGGACGCTCCCCGCCTCGTCGGGGAGATTGTTGCGCAGAGACGTCCAGGTCTGGCCGAGGTCCTCGGAGACGAAGACGTGGGGCATCGTGTCGTCGCTGCGGTGCCCGTCGAAGGTCGCGTAGACGCGCTTCTTGGAGAAGCGAGACGCCTTCAGATCGCTCACGTACCGGCGTCCAGGCAGGAACTGGTCGATCGTGTCCTTCAGGAGTTTCTTCTTCTTCGCCGCGGGCTTCTCGGGCGCTGCCTCGGGCTCTTCGTCCGCGGCTTCCTCCTCCGCGGCTTCCTCTACCTCGGCTGCGGCACCGGTCTTGGCGCCGGCCCAGTCGAAGCGGAAGGCGCCGCCGGCGGCCTCGATCCGGCCGCTGATGGTTCCGTCCGCGAGGACGACCTTGGAGGTGAAGTCGAGGGTGAGCGACTCGCCCTCGAACCGGAAGTTGAGGTCCCCGGTCGACTCCTTCCAGCGAACGCGCTTCAGGGGGCCGTCACCGATGTCCGAGGCGAGGCTTCCGGTCACCTTCCCAGCCTCGTCGACCGCGATGGTGATGGTGAAGACGCCGTCGTCGTCGCTCTCGATCCCTTCGCCTTCGGCCTTGCAGCGCCACTCGCCAGCGAGCGTCACGTCCGTGGAGGGCACGATGAGCGCGACCCGCTGCGCGCTCTCCGGCGCGGCCTCATCGCCGGCTCCGGTGTCCTCGTCCCCGGCCTCGAACGCGGGCGCTCCGTTGAGCGCCATCAGGTCGATCCACTCGTCACCGCCGTCCTCGGTCATCCAGAGCGCGCCGTCGTCGGTGCCGACGTAGAGCACGTCCTGGTCGAGGGGGGATTCCACGAGGGCCACCGCGGCGCCGCGGTCGGTCGCCGTGATCTCCGGCGAGATGGGGCGCTGACGAGACCCCTTCTCGACGGAGCGGAACACGTGGTTGCCCGCGCTGTAGTAGATGCTGGAGTTGAACCCCGAGAGGATGAAGGGCGTGTTCCAGTTGAAGCGGTAGGACTTCTCATCCCGGCCCGATCGCGGGCGCAGATAGCCGCCCTCGCCGGTGCCGAAGTCACGCCGGCCCATGCCGCCGTTCTGGCTCTCGTAGTAGACGAGCTCGGGGTTGGTCGGATCGACGATGCAGCGGAAGCCGTCGCCACCGCCCACGCGGAACCACGCCTGGTTGGTCGCGCCGCCGCCGGTGGTGCGCGAGGGGCCGCCCCAGGAGCCGTTGTCCTGCAGGCCGCCGTACACGTTGTAGAACGCGCGCGGGCCCACCGTGACGTTGTAGAACTGGCCGAGGGCGAGCTTGTTGTGGTGGTCCCAGTGGGACATTCGATCGCGGGTCACGTAGATGCCGCCGTCGTTGCCCAGGATGATGTGGCGTCCGTCGGCCGGATCCACCCAGAGGGCGTGATGGTCGACGTGGACGGAGCCGTCGTGGCCGTCGTTCGTGAAGGTCGCACCGCCGTCGCTGGAGCGATGGAGCCGCGTGCCGAGCACGTAGATGTAGCTCTCGTCGCTCGGGTCCACGCGGATCTCGCTGTAGTACATCGGGCGCGGGTTGAGCGAGTTGATCCGCGTCCAGGTGGCGCCGCGGTCGGTCGACTTGAAGATGCCGCCGTACTGGAAGCCCTCGGGCCCCTGCTCCTCCTGGGCGTTGGAACGCTGGCCGCCGAGTCCGATGCCGAAGGGGCCGTCGCGCCGCCGTCCGTGGACGTCCAGGCGTTCTTCCTCTTCCTGTGGGCGACGGTCGAAGGTGATCTCGAGGACCACGAGCTCTCCGTCCCGGACGACCTCGAGGGGGGCGACGTCACCCGCGAAGTAGTCCCGGAGCACGCGGCGGAGCTTGGTCTGGTCGATGATCGCGGTGTCGGCGATCCGCAGGACGAGGTCACCCTCCTCCAGGCCGGCCTTCGCGCCCGGCGAGTCCTCCGTGACCGAGCCGACTCGCGCGCCGACCTCGGAGCTCTCGAAGGAGATCCCGAACCAGGCGGCGTTCTCGGGCTCCTGGGTGATCCACTCGGTCTCGACCACCGCGAAGACGTTGTCGGGATTCGAGCCCGACCAGGAGACCCCGATGCGCCCCAGCGTCACCGTCGGGAGCCCTTCGGTGACCCTCTCGATCGTGGCGCCGCCGTCGGTCGTGCGCCACAGGGCCGAACCATCGCCCCACTTCACGGCGGGGTCGTTCGTGTCGAACATGTCCCTGCGGCGCTCGTAGGTGGCGAAGACGATCGTGTTCGGGTCGCTCGGGTGCATCTTGACCTCGATCACGCCGGTGTCCTCGTCGACGAAGTGGAGGTGCTCCCAGGACCGGCCGCCGTCTGTCGTCTTGTAGAGACCCCGCTCGTCGTTCGAGCCCCAGAGGCGACCGAGCGCGCCGACGTAGGCGGTGTCGGGATCTTCGGGATGAACCACGATCGTGCTGATCTGGAAGGTCCGCTCGAGACCAGCGTGCCCCCAGGTGGCGCCGCCGTCGCGGGAGACGTAGACGCCGTCGCCCCACGAGCAGGAGTTGCGCGGATTGGCCTCGCCGGTTCCCGCCCAGATCACGCTGGGATCGGATGGCGCGACGGCGATCGCTCCGACGGAGGACACGCGCTGGTTCTGGAACTGGTGCTCGTAGGTGATCCCGCCGTTGACCGTGTGCACGATCCCGCCGGTCGCAGTGGCGATCCAGTACTCGTTCGCGTCGAGGGGATTGACCGCGATGTCGGTGCACCGTCCGCCCATGTTGGCGGGGCCGATCGAGCGCCAGGTGTGGGCGTTCGCCCATTCCTCCGGGAGCGTGCCCTCGACGTCGACCGGCGGTCGCGCGGGGAGGGGTTCCGGCGCGGGCTCCTCGTCGGCCGCTTCGGCGGGGGCCGGGTCGTTCGACTCCTGCGGGGCCGCTGCGACGGTGCCGGGGAGGAGGGGAAGGGCGAAGAGCGCGGGGATGGCGGCGAAGCGCCGGCGGATGGGTGTCCTCATATTTGCGTCGGGTGCAACCGGAGAGTTCGTCATCGACGATACCGGCCAGGAGCAGGAGGGCTGGTTTGGGTTCTGTCGGCCGGACAGCAATGCGGAATTCCCCGCGGTGTTCTCAGGCCTTTGGTGCGGCCCTCCGCCGCCCCGGGGTTCGTGCCCACGGATCCGGTCCGGGCGCGTACCCTCTGCGGCCCCGATCGGGGGCCCCGCTCCGATGCTCCGACGCGCACCCATGCCTCAACGCTCGGCGGCCCTGGCCGCCTGCCTCGCGCTCGTCACGGGCGGCTGTGTGTCCTCGTCCTCGGCCGAGGGGGAGGTCCTCTCGAAGGCTGAGGAAGCTCGAGCGGTTGACTCCAGCGTGGGTATGGACGACGCGGCAAAGATCGCGCCGGGTTCGGAGTTCACCACCGCGGAGCACGAGGATCTCGCTGCCGCGCAGCAGCGGTTGGAAGACGGCTTCGGAGTGGAAGCTGCGGTCTCATCCGATCCGGAGGGACTCGCCGCCGAAGCGGAGGAGAAGGTCCCGGCGCTGGAGCCCGCCGTCGTGAGCGCCGATCCGGTCGCAGGCCCCGACGGGACAGCCGCCGCCGAGGCGGGCTCCGTCACCGCCGCCGAGGGAACTGCCGCGGCCGGCGAGGCGGCCGCCGACGGGATGGCCGACGTTCGAGCGATGGAGGCCGAGGCGAGCGCTGAAGAGACCGCATCGGACGACGAGAGCGCGCCCGCGGCCGACGTCGAGGAGACGATCGAGGACGCCGACGGGCCGAAGGCGTCGCAGCGCGGCACCGGGGCGGCGATCGTCCAGACCAGTGACGGCCTCGAGATGAGCTACACCGTGCGCGCGCCGCTCACGCGCGGCGGCAGCCAGCCGTCGACGGTCGTCTTCGTCCATGGCTGGTGTGGCGACGGTGGGCAATGGGACGGAGCAGCGGCGGCGCTCCCCGGCGCGCGGGTCATCGTCGTGGACCTCATCGGGCACGGAGCGAGCCGCGATCAAGCGCGCAAGGAGTGGAGCGTGCCGCGATTCGGCGATGACATCACGCGCGTGCTCGAGGCCGAGGGTCTCGGCCGTGTCGTGCTCGTCGGTCATGGGATGGGTGGCCAGGTCTGTCTCGAGGTTGCTCTTCGGGCGCCCGAGCGGGTGGCGGCGATCGTGGGGGTCGACTGCCTCCAGCAGCTGGCTGCCGATCCGAATCCCGGGAGGCTCCAGCAGTACGTGGAGAGCTTCCGTCGCGACTACGAGGGCCAGATGCGCCAGTTCGTGACCGCGGCGCTAGGCGACGGGGCCGCGCCCGAGCTCGCCGATCGCATCGTCGGCGAGGCCCTCGCCGCGCCGCGCGAGATGTCGCTCACGTTGATGGAGCACTTCGGCGTTCACGATCCGCGCCGGGCCGCGCCGCGCATCGAGTGCGGCGTGGTGTGCATCAACTCCGCGACTCTCGCCACCGACGTGCAGGGCAACCGCGCTCTGCTCTCCAGCTTCGACGTGGAGGTCCTGGATGGAATCGGGCATTGGATCCACCTCGAAGCGCCCGATCGCTTCGCCGAGACGCTTCGCAGCGTTCTCCGCGAGGTGGCGCCGGCGCCAGCGGCCCCTCGCCTGCTCCAGTCCCTCAGCCCCGTGCTCGTCGTCGAGGATCCGGCGACCATCGCGGACTTCTACACCGAGCGGCTCTCGTTCCGCATCGTGAAGAGGTCTCCCCAGGATCTCGCCGAGCCGGCTGCGCTCATCGCGCTCGAACGGGACGGCGCGCGGGTCGTCGTCCAGTCCCTCGCGTCCCTGCGAGACGGGCTCGAGGGATCGGAGGTGGCACCCAGCACAGGTGTGCTGTTCCTCGGCGTGGAATCGCTCGAGGCCGAGCTCGCGGCGCTCGGCGAGGGGGTCACACTCGTCGGCCCCGAGCGCGAGCTCGAGAGCGGCGCCCGCCAGGCCGTGATCGCCGATCCCGCGGGCAACCTCGTGGTGCTCCAGCAGGGCGGCGCCGGACCCTCGGACGGCTGAACCGGCGCCGAGCCTTCCTCAGTCGAGGATCGGCAGGCTCGAGAACGCTTTCACGGCGAGGCGCTGGGCGAGGCGTCCCGCGGTCTCACGGATCGCAGCAGCGGACGCGGAGTCGCCTGCCTGCGCGCTGACGATCGGCTCGCCGTCGTCGCCGCCCGCGCGGACGCTGGGGTCGATCGGGACCTTGCCGATGAGCGGGAACCCGTGCTTCTGCGCGAGGGCCTCCGCTCCTCCGGAGCCGAACACGTCGAACACGGTGCTGAAGCGGCCGCCTGCCTGGAGCGGCAGTTCGTGCGTCTCCGAGCCGAGGCTGAGGGAGACCATCGAACCGGCCTCGCCGCCCTCGACCGTCCCCTCGAGGGCGAGACCCGACATGTTCTCGACGATGCCGAGGATCGGGACGTCGACCTGGTGGAACATCGAGATGGCCTTGGTCACGTCGAACGCCGACACGGCCTGGGGCGTGGTGACGAGCACGGCACCGGAGAGGGGCACCTCCTGGGCGAGGGAGAGCTGCGCGTCGCCGGTCCCCGGGGGCATGTCGACGAGCAGGTAGTCGAGCTCTCCCCACTGGACGTCCGTGAGCATCTGGCGGATGAAGCTGTGGACCATGGGGCCGCGCCAGATCACGGGCTGCTCGTCCGGGACGAGATAGCCGATGGACATGGTCTTCACGCCGCGCCGTTCCTTGGGGACGAGCACGGTCTTGCCGTCCACCTGGATCTGATCGGGCGCACCGGAGAGTCCCATCATGATCGGCACGTCCGGACCGTGGACGTCGCAGTCGAGCAGGCCCACCTTCGCCCCGGTCTGCGCGAGCGCGCAGGCGAGGTTCACCGTCATGGTGCTCTTGCCGACGCCGCCCTTGCCCGAGCTGATCGCCACGATGTGCTTGACGTCCTTCGCGGCCTCACGCGCCGGTCCGTCCTGCCCCTTCACCACGGCGGTCATCTCGATCTGGACGGAGGTGACCCCGGGGACGGCGGCGACGAGGGCGTGGGCCTGATCGCGCAGCTGGTCCTTCACCGGGCAGGCGGGCGTCGTGAGATTGATGACGACGTCCGCCGCGCCGTCCTCGGAGACGTTGCAGCGGGTGATGAAGCCGAGGGAGACGATGTCCTGGCCGAGATCAGGATCGATGACGCCCTTGAGGGCTTCGAGGACGGCGTCGGTGGTGGGGGCGCTCACTGTGCTGGACGGCCCGGGAGGGCCGGATCGGGGGAGATCGGGGCGGAACAGGGTAGGCCTGGCGCCCGAGTTCTCAAGCGGCGGGAGCTGGCATGCGCGTGCAGAGCGCGAATTCCCTCCGCAGTGGCTGCACACGATGGATCGGAACCTGGCGGGAAGGAACTGGTCGCCGCTGCGTCATTTGGATCCCATCCAGCTCGCACCCGTTTCCAGGACTGCCAGGACCCATGATCGAAGCCACACTTTCCGCCGTACTGCTCGCCTCGGCTCTTCTGCCGGGATCCACGACCCCCGTCGCCAAAGACATCGACTCACTGTTCCCGCCGGCCACGAAGGCGATGGTCGTGACCAGCGGCCCGGACTCCGAGAAGTTCACCTACTACGACCTCGTCCGGCAGTACGCACAGGCGACGGACCAGGAGGTCTCGATGACGGAGGCCACCGAGGGCCTTCTCCGGTCGCGCTCGGTCGGTCTCTCGCGGTCCTTCGTGCCCGTGGAGCAGGTTCAGCACACCTTCGAGACGCTGCTGGCCAGCGCAGGATTCGTGCTGTCTCCGCCCAAGGTCCCCGAGGTCCCCATCATCGGCATCTGGAGCAAGGAAGGGCCGGAGCGCAGCGCGCTGCGAGCAGACACGACCTTCCTGGACGCCGACCAGGTCGGTCTCGCGTCGAAGCATCCCGCGGTCCTCTTCACCGCCACGATCGATCTGCCGAACACCGACACCCGACAGCTGTCGAACACGCTTCGGACCCTCATCGTGGACTCGAACACGCAGCAGATGGTCCCTGCCGGAATCTCGACCTCGATGGTGCTCGTCGGCCTCGGTGAGCAGATCGCCGGTTTCGCGGAGGCCTTGAGGGAGATCGACGAGGCCGCAGGCCGCGAGCGACTCGCTCTCGAGCGTCGCGCGCAGGTCATCTCCCTCGCCCACGCGAATGCGGCGGACCTCGCCAGGATCTGCTCGCTCGTCTTCGAGGCACAGACCGACGGGGAGCAGGAGGTCGTGCAGCATGGTGGGCCGCGGACGAAGTCCCTCCTGATCGTCCCCGATGCCCGGACGAACTCCATCGTCGTGCGCGGGACCGCCGAGGAGCTCGAGCGCGTGATGCGCCTCGTCGCGGAGCTCGACAAGAAGAGCGCCGAGGGCAAGTGACCTGTTCCCATGACCGCCCGGTCCGCCGCGATCCCGGATCGGTTCGGTGAGCGCGGCGCTCCGTCCCGACTCCGGGACGGAGCGCCGCGCCTTCGGTTGCAGGGCGGTGCGTTGGCCGCCTGGCCTCGCACGAGGCCACAGCCGCGCTCCTGTCCGGCCCCCAGACCTCTCTCCAGTGCCGATGCTCCTCAAGCGCGCCCTCGTCTCCAGCCTCGCGCTCGTCGCTCTGAAGAGCCCGCAGGAATCGGCGGCGGCCGACGCCCGCGGGGTCTTCGTCCGCCTCGCGGGTGAGACGGAGGCGACCTTCGTTCCCTGGACGGGTGAAGCGGGGGTCCAGGCTCAGCTCGATCGGCTGAGCGAGGCTGGTGGGGGTGAAGTGATCTTCGCCGCGGGCGACTACGAGCTGGAGACCGGCTTCCGCGTCACGCGAGCAAGGGATCTGCGCATCGCGGGGTCCGGGCGCTTCGAGCCTCGGCGGCGCCGACTCGTTACCGTCTGCGCTCGCCCCTCTGGCGCCACGCACCCATGACTCCCTCCGATCGCCCGGCCGCAGTCTGTCTCGTCAGCGGCGGAATGGACTCCGCCGTGGTCCTCGCGGAGGCCGTCGCCCGCGGCTTCGACGCGCACGCGCTCTCCTTCCGCTACGGCCAGCGCCACGAGGTCGAGCTCGCGGCCGCGGCCCGCGTCGCGAGCTCGCTCGGCGCGGCCGATCACCGCGTCGTGACCGTCGACCTCTCGACGCTCGGCGGCTCGGCTCTCACGGATGCCATCGAGGTGCCGAAGGACCGCGAGGACGAGGAGATCGGCGAAGGCGTGCCCGTCACCTACGTCCCGGCGCGCAACACGGTCTTCCTCGCGGTGGCTCTCGGCTGGGCCGAGGTTCTCGGCGCCACCGATCTCTTCGTGGGCGTGAACGCGGTGGACTACTCCGGCTACCCGGACTGCCGGCCCGAGTTCCTGCGGGCCTTCGAGAGCCTGGCGGGACTCGCCACCGCCGCGGGCACCGAGGGCGGCGCGAGCTTCACCGTGCACGCGCCCCTGATGGAGCTCTCCAAGGCGGGCATCGTGCGCCGCGCGGCGGAGCTCGAGGTCGATCTCGGACTCACTCACACCTGCTACGACCCCGTCGAGCGCGATGGAGAGGTTCTCTCCTGCGGGCGCTGCGACGCTTGCATCCTGCGCCTCGCTGGTTTCCGTGATGCCGGCGTCGAGGACCCGATCCCCTACGCGAGCGATGGAGGAAAACGTTGAGCGACGCGGAAGAGCGTGAGCGCGGGACGCTACCCGTACCCGAGCCGGCAGCGGCCGACGACCCGCGCGTCCTCGAGTTCCGGAGGCTCCTGTCGCTCATGGACGCGCTGCGTGGTCCGGGGGGCTGCCCGTGGGACGCGGAGCAGACGGAGGCCAGCGTGGCGCCCTGCGTCGTCGAGGAAGCTCACGAGCTGGCCGAGGCCGTGGACGACGCTCCGCCCGCAGCGCGCGCGGCGGAGGCCGGAGACGTGTTGACGGCGCTGACCCTCCTCTGCCGCGTGGCGGAGGACGAGGGCTCCTTCGACATCGGCGTCGCGGCCGGGCTCGCGGCGGACAAGCTCGTGAGGCGGCATCCGCACGTCTTCGCCAGCGCCGAGGTGGAAGGGGCCGCAGGCGTCGTCCGCTCCTGGGAGGAGATCAAGCGGGCCGAGCGCGAGGAGGCGGGGGAGGCGGACACGAGCGCACTCGCCGGCGTTCCGCGCGGCCTGCCGGCCCTCCAGCGCGCCGCGCGCACCTGCCAGAAGGCCGTCGCGGCGGGCTTCCACTGGAAGGACGCGCGGGGTGCCCTCGCGAAGCTCGAGGAAGAGCTCGAGGAGCTGCGCGAAGCCCTCCCGGTGGAGCTGCTGGCGAGCGCGGCGCGCCCCGACGTGCCGGAGGACGGGCCGGTGCGCGCAGCGATCGAGCACGAGCTCGGCGACGTGCTCATGGCGGCTGCCTTCCTCGGCGGCTACCTGGGACTCGATTCCGAGGGACTGTGTCGCCGCGCGGTCGCGCGCTTCGACGAACGGTTCCGGTACATGGAGAGCAGCCTCGGTGGGAGCCTCGCCGGTCGCACCCTCGACGAGATGATGGCCGCGTGGCGCGGTGCGAAGGCGGCCGAGGCCGAGGAGACTCGATGAGCGAGCCGGTTCTCGACGTCCAGGACGTCTACAAGATCCACCGCGGCGGCCGTGACGGCAGCGAGGAACACACTGTCCTGCGGGGCGTGACCCTGCGCGTCGAGGCGGGGGAGTTCCGCTGCGTCATGGGCCCTTCGGGGTCGGGGAAGACGACGCTGTTGCACCTGCTCTCGGGACTGGACCAGCCATCGGCCGGGAAGATCCTCCTGGGCGGCGTCGACCTCGCGCGCGCGAGCGAGGCCGACCGCACGCGCCAGCGGCGCGACCAGGTCGGTTACGTCTTCCAGTTCTTCCACCTGATGCCGAACCTCACGGTGGAGGAGAACATCGCGCTTCCCGTCGCGATCGCGGGGCGCCAGCCGCGCTCGGCGGCCGCCCGGGTCCGGGAGCTGGCCCGGACCCTCGGGATCGAGGAGCGGCTCGGGGCGCTGCCCCACGAGCTCTCCGGCGGCGAGATGCAGCGCGCTTCCATCGCGCGAGCGCTGATCGCGGAGCAGCCGCTGCTTCTCTGCGACGAGCCCACGGGCAACCTGAGCCAGTCCGCCGGGCGCGAGGTCATGGAGGAGCTGCGGCGCGCGGTGGACGAGGAGGGCCGCACGGTCGTCCTCGTGACCCACAATCCCCGCGACGCGACCTTCGCGGACCGCGTCTCGATCCTCGTGGACGGCGTGCTCGATCCCGATCGGGACGTCGTGGGTCCCGGAATCACCGAGGTCGCCGTCCTCGCGGCGCTGGATCGCGCGGCCGTCTGACCGCTCCCGCGGCCGGACCTCCGTCAAGGCAGGTCCGGCAGGAGCTCCGCGAGCCGATCGGCGAGGGCACGCGCAGCAGGCGCCGGGCTCGCGCCGAGCAGGTTGACGGTCTCGAAGGGGTCCCGCTCGAGGTCGTGGAGGCGCTCGCCGCCCCCCGCCCCGTTGTCCGCGTACTTCCAGCGCAGGGTCCGCACTGCGCGGAAGGTCCCGGCGGTCTGCGAGGCGCCAGGGAAGCCGAACCTCGAGGTGGTCAGGTGCGCTCTCGTCGGGGCGCCCCCCGGGTCGGCGAGGAGGCGGGCGAAGGAGATCGAGTCCTCGGCGCCGCGCGGCGGCGCCGGTGCCGCCGCGAGCTCTACGATGGTCGCGAACAGATCGGTCACGTGGACCAGTCGATCGCACTCGGCTCCCGCAGCGACGCCTGGCCCCGCCACGATCAGCGGCACCGCGAGCCCACCCTCGTAGGAGCTGCCCTTGATCTGCTCGGGGAGGAACGGAGGCGTGGTCGTGTTCAGCGGCGAGCCGTTGTCGCCCATCACGATGACGTAGGTGGTGTCGAGGTCGATCTGGTCGATCAGCCGGCCGACGAGCGTGTCGATCGACTCCACCATCTGGAGGTGGAGGAAGCGGGAGCTGCCGGGGCCCTGGAGGGTCGGGTGCAGGTACGCGGGAGGCTCGTGGAAGGGTGAGTGCGCCAGCCACGGGCAGTAGTAGAGGAAATACGGCTCGCGCTGGTTCGCGACCAACCGCATGGCTCGCTCCGCGAGCGCGAGGGGGAAGTACCCCGTCCGCGTCTGGAGCGCTCCGTTCACGTTGTCGGTCCAGGTGAAGTACTGGTTGAACCCGTCCCAGCCCGCGAACGCGTCGAACCCGAGGGTGCTCGCGTGGAGCGCGGCGTCGGCCGAGTCGGACAGGTGCCACTTGCCGAGGCTGATGGCCCGATGATCGGGGAGGGCGGCGGCGATCGTGAACTCGTCCCGCCCCAGCGGCGTCTCGACGCCGTCCCCGGCGCGGATGGCGGAGCCGATCCCGGTGCGCTCCGCGAGGCGGCCGGTCAGGAGGGCCGCGCGCGTGGGGCTGCACGACGAATACGCCCACGCGTTGCGGAACAGCGTGCCTCTCTCCGCCAACCTGTCGAGGTTGGGCGTGGCTGCCGGCTGGGGATGGTCGCCGTAGGCCGCGACCTTGTCGCGACCGACGTCGTCCAGGAGGACGACGACGAAGTTCGGCGGCGCGGGAGTGCCCTGCGCCGCGCCGAGGAGCAGCAGTGAGGCGAACATCGATGGAAGCAAGTCGGCGCCGGGACCGGAGCAGGACCCGCCGCGCGCTGCTCCCACCGTATCAGCCGCCGATTCATCCCGCGAATCCTCGATCAGCGCGCGGCCCCTGGTCCCACAGCGTGCATCGGGTGAGTCGATCGGAGACACTGCGGCCACGCCCATGGGACTCGCCTCGCTCATCGCTCGCCGCAGCATCCTGCGGCGCCCCGGCCGCTCGCTCTTCTCGATCCTGGGCGTGGCGCTCGGTGTCGCCACCGTCGTGGGCGTCGTGACGCTGGATCACGCGACGATCGAGGGCTACGCGCGGCCGCGGGCGCTGGCGGATCGTCCGGACATCGAGCTGAGCGCGGCGGGGGGCGTCGAGGGGAGCGCCGAGGCGCTCCGGAGCCTCCAGGGGATCAGCGCTGCCTCACGCTTCTTCCAGAACGAGGTGATCGTCGAGACGGCGGCGAGGAGCGAGCCCACGCGTGTTCGCGCGAGGCTCCTCGCGATCGAGGCGGCTCGCGCGGCCTCCTTCGGACTCTTCGGGGTGCTCGAGGGGCGCGACCTGGACCCCGAAGCATCGGCGCCGGAGGTCCTCGTCGGCCCCGCGCTCGCCGAGGAGCACGGCGTCGGCGTCGGCGACACGCTCATGCTGTCCCGCCCACCCCGGAGCGCGGACAGACGCTGCGAGGACGGTGTGCTCGTGCCCGTGGAGACCGGCGCCGTCGACGCGCCCGTGGCTCGCGCGTTCAAGGTCGTCGGCGTGCTGACCCGTGAGGGCGTGGGCCGTTCCGCGCGGGGGAGCGTGGTCGTCGTGGACTTCGACGCCGCCGCGACGCTCTACAGCGGCGTCCCGATCCAGACGCGCTTCTGGGCGGTGAAGGATCCGTCGATCGACCTGGAGCGCCTCCAGCAAACCCTCGCCTCGAGCTACTCCTACGCCCTCAACCGCGGCGTGGTGGTGGGCCAGGCGGCGGAGGAGCGCGCGTTCCGGACCGGAGTCCGGATGCTCGGCCTCCTCGCCCTGGTGCTGGGTCTCTACGTCATCTTCCACACGCTCTCGATGTCCCTGACGGAGCGCGTGCTCGAGGTGGGGACGCTGCATGCCCTCGGCTCGAACCGCGCGCAGATCGGACGCGTCTTCTTCGCCGAGGCGGCGCTGCTCTCCGGGGCCGGCGCGCTCCTCGGCGCGCTGCTCGGGGTCGGGCTCGCGCGGGTCGCAACCAAGGCGGGCATCACGACGCTCGGCGTGGGGAAGGCGGTCCTGGGCTTCCACGTTCCGTGGGGGACCGTCGGGGCGCTCACGGCGGTCGGGTTCCTCGTGG
This sequence comes from Planctomycetota bacterium, assembly GCA_965662915.1. Lineage (GTDB taxonomy): Bacteria > Planctomycetota > UBA1135 > UBA1135 > Saltatorellus. Next base: position 26,289 of record CBFIJG010000033.1, read on the forward strand.
CGCTGGTGGGATCGGTCTACCCCCTGGTCGCCATCGGCGGAGCGGACACGGTCGCGGCGCTGCGCGGAGAAGAGGCCCTCGAGCGCAGCCGTGCCCGGTCCCGTCGCTTCCACCTCGCCTACGCGGCGCTCCTGGGCCTGCTGGTTCCTGGGGTCTACCTGGTGCTGGTCCCGGTCGTGGGCGAGGCCACGGGCGAGCTGGTGACCGCGCTCCTCGGCGTGCTCGGCGCCCTCGCCTTCGTCGTGGTGCTGTCGCTGCTCATGCCCTTCGTCCTGAGCGGGCTGTGCGCGGCGATCGCTCGTCCGCTCACCTCGTTCGCGCCCTTCGCGGGGTCCATCGCGACCCGCGCGATGGCGGACGCCCCTGCGCGGATCGGAGTCTCCGCGTCCGCGCTCGGACTCGTCGCCGCGGGATTCGTCGGACTGCACGGCATGACCGCGACCCTGAGGGGAGAGGTCACTCACTGGGCCGCGGAGGCCGTGGACGACAAGGTCTACGTCCGCGGGCTGCCGGCCACGCAGTTCGATGCCGTCGCCGAACACCTCGGCCGCTTCCCGGGCGTCCTCGGGGTCGAGAAAGGGGCAGCGCGCCAGTACGCGCCGTTCCTCGTCATCGGCTCCGCCGGCGCGAGCATGGGCGCCTACGGACCCTTCGCCGACGACCCCGCGCTGCTCGCGCGCTTCGAGTCGGAGCGCGTGATGGTCGTGTCGCGCCGCCTCGCCCAGGACCTCGGCTACGCGGTGGGCGACGAGGTCCAGATGCGGACGACGGGCGGTGGCGTCGTGACCTTCGAGGTCGCGGCGGTGAGCGATGCCTACGGTTACTGGTCGCGGCCCGACGAGCGAATCTACGGCGTCGTGTCCGACCGATGGATGGAGAAGGACTTCTGCCAGGCGAGCGATCGGGTCACCGAGATCAGCGTCCGCTTCGGCCCCGGCGCCATGGACGACTCCGGTCACGTGGGTGTCCTGCGAGCCGCACTCCGTGATCTGCACCCCGAGGCGGAGACCATCCGGCTCCGGCGCGGCGTCGACGTCCGGGACTACGCCCTCGCGGACATCGGTCGGGACTTCGTCGTCTTCGATCTGCTCCTCGTCCTCATGGCGGGGCTCGCAGGGCTCGGGGTGCTCAACGGGATGCTGCTCAGCACGCTCGAGCGGGCGCGGGAGCTCGGCGTCCTGCGCGCGCTCGGGGCCGCGCGGGGTCAGGTCGGCGGCGCGATGCTGCTGGAGGCCCTCGTGGTCGGGATCGTGGGCGGTGGGCTCGGCGTGTCGCTGGGCGCGGCCGCCACTCCGCCGGTCGTCGCAGCGCTCGAGCGCATCGCCGGGCTGGCCCTGGAGCCTCGCTCCGCCGGGCTATGGATCCCGGCGACCTTCGCGGGGACGGTCGTCGTCGCGGCCCTCGCGGCGCTCTACCCGATCCGCAGGGCGCACGCCGTCGACGCCGTTCGCGCCGTCCGCACGAAGTCCTGACCTGCGGAGTCCGCGGTCCCCGCGAATGGGCGGGGAACCAGGGCCGATGGCGGCGCGAGCGGCAGTAGGCTGCGGCCATGGCCTCGTCCCTCCGCGCAGCGGCGCTCCTCTCCGTCTCCGCAGTCGCTGCTTGCGGCCCCCTCGCGATCGTGTCACCGGTCAGCTCCGAGCCCTGGTTCAGGAGCGGCTGGCACGAGGCGGTCGACCGCACCTGGATCTCCGAGAACACCTGGGCCAACCGTCTGCAGGACTGGCGGCTCGAGGACGGCGGGCTGCAGTGCGTCGAATCCCGGCCGCGCTTCGGGATGCGCACGCTCCATCTGCTCACCCAGCGCCTCGGCGGTGGGGAGGAGGGGTCCTTCCGGACGCGAGTGACGGTGGACGCGGCCGCTGGCGAACGAGCCGGGAGCGCCGCAGGATTCCTCGTCGGAGCGGGAGGCGCACACGTCGACCCCAGGCTGACGAGTCAGGTGCACGGGGCGCCCGCGCAGGACGGCGGCTTCCTCGCGCTCCTCGGCGCCGATGGGCGGGTGACGCTCCGGACCTTCGAGGAGCCCGTCCCCGGCGCCGGGCGCAACCAGTGGGCGATGACGGCCGAGCGCGAGGTGCAGGACTTCGCGCGGCTGGAGGGCATCGTCGAGGACGGCGCCGGCTTCGGGGAGGGCGGCCCGCGCCCCGTGGATCTCGAGCTCGTCGGCGCGCGCTACGACGGCCGTCGCACGCTGACCGTCACGGCGCGGGACGCGGCCACCGGTGCGGTGCTCTCGGTGGCGCACCTGCAGTCCGCGCCGCCGAGCGCGTTCGACGGCGCCGTGGCGCTCGTGAGTCACCGGGGGCCGGAGGGCGACGGGCGCGGCTACCGGTTCGAGGACTGGCAGCTGGTCGGCGATCTCGTGGTGGGCACGCCCGAGTTCGCGCTGGGCCCGATCATGTTCGTGCACTACACCGTCGACGAGGAGGAGGGGCCGGGGGAGGGCCGTCTCCGCATGACGGCGCAGACCGGCCCGCTCGGCGCCGGCGACACGCGGGTCGCGACGCTGGAGCTCGCCGACGACCGCGGCCAGTTCCGCCAGGTCTGCGCCGCGGGTTTCACGCCCGAGAGCTGCACGTTCCACTTCGAGGTCGAGGCCGTGGAGACCACGAGGGACGTGCCGTTCCGCGTGCGATACGTCCCGACGCGGCGGGACGGAAAGCTCGCCCCGGGGAGGACCGAGCTGTACGAGGGCACCATCTCCGCCGCGCCGGAGGGGGACGAGGTGACGATCGGGGTGCTGTCCTGCCAGAAGAGCTACACGGGCGGGCTCAGGTGGAACGAGAGCGGCCTCTGGTTCCCGCACGCCGACGTCGCCCGGCACGTGGCGGCCCACGAGCCGGACCTCCTCTACTTCGCCGGCGATCAGATCTACGAGGGCGATCTCACGCCGGCGGTCCGCGCGCCCCTCGAGGCAGCGCTCGGCGACTACCTGACGAAGTGGTATCGCCACGGCTGGTCGTTCGGCGAGCTGACGCGGCGGCTCCCCACCGTGGTCGTCACCGACGATCACGACGTCTACCACGGGAACATCTGGGGCAACGGGGGCCGGCGTGAGGACGCCGAGGGCCTCTCGAAGCAGGACCGCGGCGGCTATGTCATGCCGACGGAGTTCGTCAACGCGGTGCACCGCACTCAGGTGGCGCACCTTCCCGCGACGCACGCTGCCGAGCCGCTCGAGGGAGGGATCACGCCGTACCACACGGTGCTGCGGTGGGGCGGGGGGAGCTTCGCGATCCTCGCGGACCGTATGTACAAGTCGCCGCCCGCCGTCGTGGTCACCGAGGGTGAGGTGCGCAACGGCTGGTCCCAGGCCGCGGACTTCGACGCCGCGACGCAGGCGGACGTGGAGGGCGCGCTGCTGCTCGGGGAGGACCAGCTCGCGATGCTCGATGCCTGGGGCCGCGCCGCGCGAGCGGATGTGTGGTTCAGGGCGTGCCTCTCACAGACGCCCTTCGCGAACGTCGCGACCATCCCGCAGGAGGCGACCTCGGGGAGCGTCATCCCAAGCCTGGCGGTCCCGGCGCCGGGAGAGTACGTGCGAGGGGACAAGCGGGCGGCGGACATGGACTCGAACGGCTGGCCGCAGAGCGGCCGGGATCGCGCGGTGCGGGCCCTGCGCGCCGCGGGGGCGTTCCATCTCGCAGGCGACCAGCACCTCGGCTCAACCCTCCGGTACGGGGTCGACGCGTTCGACGACGCGGGCGTCGTGCTCGCCTCGCCAGCCGTCGCGAACACGTGGCCGCGCCGCTGGTACCCGGACCCCGGGGACCGGCAGCCCGGCGGCACGCTCCAGCCCGGAGCGCTCTCGCCCCTCGGCCGATTCCTCGACGGCTTCGGCAACCGGATGACCGTCCTTGCGGTGGCGAACCCGCGCCGGAGCGGCGTCGAGCCGGCGCGACTCAACGACCGCGGCCCCGGCTACGGGGTGGCGAGGGTCCGCCGACTGGAGAGCGGGGGGGCGGAGCTGACGCTCGAGAACTGGCCCCGCCACGTGGACCCCGAAGCGTCGGGGTCAGGGCCCTACGAGGGCTGGCCGGTGGTCGTCCCGCTGGCCGCCCCGGTGCGCTGATGGAGACGCCGGGACGCCCTCCCAATTCTTCCTCAACTCACGCTGGACACGCCGGGCCAACTCGCTAACCTTCCGCCCTCCCGAGCGGGGATGTAGCTCAATTGGTTAGAGTGCCGGCCTGTCACGCCGGAGGTTGCGGGTTCAAGTCCCGTCATCCTCGCCACCGTTCAAGTCCAGGGGGGCGCTCACCGAGCGCCCCCCTGGTCGTTCCGGGGGAGCGGCGCGCGGATTGCCGAGTCCGTCCGGGACGCGGATGGCGAGGATTGCCCCCGGGGGCGGTCGCGTGCCTTGGGATGGGGCAAGTCGATTCCGTAGGGTCTCGGCATGGACGTGCGCGTCGAGGAACTGCCGCCCCCGGTTCTGGTGGAGAACCAGTCAGGGCTGGACCGACTGATGGAGGCCCTGGACGGTGAGAAGGAGATCGCGGTCGACACGGAAGCGGACTCCTTCTACAGCTACCGGGACAAGGTCTGCCTGTTCCAGGTGACCGCAGGAGGTGAGGACTGGCTCGTCGATCCATTCGCAGAGCTCGACCTCGAGGGCTTCGGGAAGATCCTCGCCGATCCAGAGGTGCGGAAGGTCTTCCACGACGCCGAGTACGACGTGCTCATCCTCAAGCGCGAGTTCGGGTTCGACTTCGCGGGGCTCTTCGACACCCGGGTCGCCGCGGCGGTTCTCGGATCCACCTCGCCGGGGCTCGCGTCCGTCCTCTCGAGCCGCTTCGGCGTGGAGCTGGACAAGTCCCAGCAGCGCTCCAACTGGTCCCAGCGGCCACTTTCGCCGAAGCAGATCGCGTACGCCCGCCTGGACACCCGTTTCCTCCTGCCGCTGATGCGAGAGCAGGAGGACGAGCTGGAGACGCGCGGTCGGCGGATGATCCTCGAGACCGAGTGCCGGCGCCTCGAAGGGCTGGAGCCGCCGCCGACCGGGCCGCACCCCGACGACTTCGTCCGGATCAAGGGGGCTCGCACGCTGGATCCGCGCGGCGCCAGCGCCCTGCGCGAGCTGCATGGCATGCGGGAGAAGCTCGCGGAGCGCTACGACCTGCCGCCGTTCAGGATCCTCGGGAACAAGACGATGCTCGACGTCGCGCAGCGCCGCCCGCGGAGCGAGAAGGAGCTCCTGCGGATCGAGGGCGTGACCCCGAAGGTCCTCGGGCGGATCGGTGATCGCATCCGCAGAGCCCTCGAGCGTGCGGAGCGGCGCGGGCCCATCGAGCGGCTCCCCGCGGCACCCCGCCGCGACGGCGCCCACCTCGACGAGCTGGAGTCCGAGCTCCACGATCGGTTGAAGCGCATGCGGAAGGAGGCGTCGGAGAAGGAGGGCATCGAGTCGGCCTACCTCCTCAACAGGCACGTGCTCCTCGCCCTCGCGAAGGAACGGCCGACCTCCAGTGCCTCGCTGGAGTCCCTCGAGCTGCTCGAGGACTGGCAGCTCAACCGCTTCGGTGACTCCATCCTGGACACCGTCGTCGCCTTCGAGCGAGACGCGGCCCGCGGCGCGATCAAGCCCCGGGGCGGGCAGCGACGACGGCGCCGCTGAGGGAGACCGGATCGTGGGATCGAAAAGCGCCGAGGGGCGCCCGGAAGGGCGCCCCTCGGCGTTGAACATGGTGGAGATGAGGGGAGTCGAACCCCTGACCTTCGCATTGCGAACGCGACGCTCTACCAACTGAGCTACATCCCCGATCGAGCGCGAGATGATACGGCTCCGCCTTCGGGAGGCCAGCCCTGAGTCACGGAAGTCTCCTCCCCTGATCCGCGCCCGCCCGGGCGGCGGCGCACGGGGTACGGTTCAGGGTGAATCGGACGTCGATCCTGCTCCTGGGGCTCTTGCCGGCCCTGCTGGTGGCCGTCCCTCGCCTCGACGTGCCTGCGGCGAGCGAGGGGCCTGTCCTCCGCGTGGCGGTGCTCGACGTCGCGGCAGGAGCACGCATCGACCTCGTCGCGGGGGCCCTCACCTCCAGCCCCTCCGGAGATCTCGAGGTCGGCCGTGGGCCCGGAGGAGCACTCCTCCTCCGCCCCCTCGAAGGGGCGGCCCTCACCCCCGCGCGTCGCGGACCGGTGGCGGTCGACGATGTCTCCTCCTGGGCGCTCCCCTCCGTGGCGCCGGAGGGCACTCCCTCGCGCTTCGCACTCCTGAGGCCCGGGGAATCGGTCACCTTCCGGAGCGAGCGCGGCGGCGCGGGCCTGCTCGAGCTCGATGGGCCGTTCAGCGAGTCCGGATGGCGCCTGAAGATCCTGAACGTCCCGGAGACCGCGGCCCACGTCCCGCGCCCACCCGAGAAGGCGCCGGAGGTCGAGAGGGACGGCTGGACGGTGCGGGTCTCCAGTCCACCGCTCTCGCGTCTCCCGGTGGGGCGCGTGCCCGTACACGTTCTCGAGCGTGAGCGACCCTTCGGGAGCGGACGCTGGGAGCGGATCGCCGAGCAAGTCGGCAGCGGCGCTCTCGTGGGCCCTCTGGGTTCGCCGGGCAGCGGATCGCTGCCCGTCGCGCGCCTGCGTGTGCGTCGTGGCCTCGACGGTGGGGCGCTCTCCGAGCCGGGGCTCGCCTTCTCCGTCCTGACGGAGGGTGAGCTCGCCGCCTCCGAGATCGAGCGAGCCGTCGCCGCTCTCGCGGACGCCTCGTACCAGCGGCGGGTCGAGGGGCAGGGCGTCCTCGAACTCGCCGGCGAGCGCGCGAGACCGGCGCTGGAGGCCGCGCTTCGCTCGGACGACCTCGCTCTCGCCGGGGCCGCTCGCGTGGGCCTCGATCGACTCGACGCGCGCAGGGACGGGCCCCGCTCGCGATGCGCGCGACTCGCCGCGCTCGTCGGCGACGTGACGGGCCACCGGCCCGTGGACGTCCCCGAGGGCCTCGGTGATCCGGACCCGACGGAGCGCATGGCCGGTCTCCTCGCGGCGTTCGAAGGGTCGAGCCGCGTGAGCGCTCGAGCTTGGGCAGAGGCCGTCGCGATCGACGATCCTCATCCGGGCGTGCGGACCCTCGCGGGCTTCCTCGCCGCGGTGGGGGAGCATCAGCTGCCTTCCTCTCCGCCCGTTCGTGGACCTGTCTGGCTGGTGAACCCTCTCGAGCGCGGCGGGGGCTGGCCCGTGCCCTTCGCAGGTGATCCCGCTCCCGGGCCGTTCGAACGCGCCTTCGAGGTCGTCGAGCGGCCCGAGCTGGCGGACCTCGAGATCGGGCCGGCGCTCGGCCGCGTGCTGGTCGCCCTCGCAGGCGGCGATGCGCTCTCGCGCGGAGCGGAGCGAGAGGAGGCGGCTGCGGAGCTGGCGCTGGAGCTGGTCCGTCGCGCCGCGGCGGAC
>CBFIJG010000034.1:0-32784 GCA_965662915.1 Planctomycetota bacterium
GAGGCCTGCGACCTCGGCGCGCCCGAAGGGAGCGCGGGCGGCGAGGGCCGTGCGTGACGTCCACAGGGAGAGGCACGCGCCTGCCGCGGCGGCCAGGGCGGCCGCGAGGACGGCCGCGCCGAGGGTTCGAGCCAGGGCGAGTCCGTTCCTTCCGCCGACGCGCTCCGCCGCCCAGGCGATCCAGTTCGTCTCGCCGCGCCGGACCTCGGGGGGGACGACCTCCACCTCGAGGAAGCGCCCGAGGTTGGCGAGGCGTCGTTCGCTGACGAGGTCGCCGAAGTCCATGGGGCCGAGGGTCCACGCATGGAGCGCGAGGAGAGCGGCGAGGACGCCCGTCCAGCGGGCGAAGCGCGCGCGGGGTCGCGTACGACGGAGCTCCTGCCAGGTCGAGCTCACGACATCGACTTCCTGAGTCGAGCTCCGAGCGCCTCGACCACGAGCACGAGGCCAACGAGCGCGTACACGTAGGTCCACATCTCGCGGAACTGCGCGTTCTCGAAGGAGAGGGCCACGGACTGGCCGATGGTCGGCGCACCGAAGAAGCCGAGAACGGCCGCCGACCGGAGGGCGCACTCGAAGCGGTAGAAGGCGTAGCTCGCGATGTCCGGGAGCGCGCGCGGCACGACCCCGACGAGGAGCGCAGGGGCCGCGCCGGCACCGAGGGCGACGAGCGCGCGGCCGGCGTCGCGGGGAGCCTCGTCGAGCAGCTCCGAGGAGACCTTCGCGATGGTCCCCGCGAAGGGGATCGCGATGGCGAACACTCCCGCCGCCGGGTTCAGTCCCAGTGCGGCGAGGAACAGGATCGCCCACAGGAGCTCGTGAACGGAGCGCAGGAGCGCGATCCAGACCCGGACGGCCCATTGCACACCGCGGGCGAGCGGAGGGGCGATGCCGCCGTGCCGCTCCCAGGTCACGTCCGCGGCCGCGAGGCCGAGGAGCACGCCGAGGGGCAGCGCGAGCGCCATGGCTGCGGCGGCGTAGAGGATCGTGCTCCACAGGTTCGACGCGACCCTCGTCCAGAAGGACTCCGCGCCGGGCGGCGGGGTGATCTCGTAGTCGAAGGCCGGGCCGAGCGCGGCGCCGCCCAGCTCGTGCATCAGCTCGAGGCCCGCGCTGCGCGGGAGGAGGCCCGCGGGTCCGAGTCCGAGCATGATGGCGGCCAGCAGCGCGGCCGCGGCGATCCCCAGCAGCGTCTGGCCGCGGCGGCCGAGGCGCTGCGGCGCCTGTGGACGGCTCAAGACGTGCCCTCGGTCCGGAACAGCTCGGCGGCGCGTGCTCGCGCCTCCTCGGGGTCGCCGTCGAAGACGACCCGCCCGTCGCGCAGTCCGACGACGCGCGGGAAGTAGCCGGCGGCCAGGTCCAGGTCGTGCAGGCTCACGATCAGCGGGAGGCGGCGCTCCTCCGAGAGTTCCACGAAGAGCTCGACGAGGGCGCGCGCGCGCCCCGGATCCACCGAGGACACGGGCTCGTCGGCGAGCAGGAGTCCGGGCTCCTGGTGGAGGGCGCGGGCCACCGCGACGCGTTGCTGCTCGCCACCCGAGAGGCGGTCGACGCGCTGGTAGAGATGGTCGCCCACCCCGACCCGATCGAGGAGCGCGTGGATTCGCTCGCTCGTCGCGGCGGACGGCCAGAGGACGTCGCGCAGTCCCTTGAATAGGCCGAGGCGGCCGAGGCGCCCGGCGGCGACGTTCTGGATCGCCCGGAGGCCGGGGACGAGGGCGAGGTCCTGGTGAACGAGCCCGACGCGCGACTGGTGCGCGCGCTTCTCCGCACCGCTCAGCTCCGCGGGGTCAGCGCCCAGGACGCGCACCGCGCCGCCGGTGGGGGGCAGGATCCCCGCGACAAGCCGCAGCAACGTCGTCTTGCCGGCGCCGCTCGGCCCGATGAGCGCGATGCGCTCGGAGCGCCCGACTTCGAGGTCCACTCCGTCCAGCACGGCGCGGCCGCCGAGGACCACGCGGGCGCCCGTCAGGGAGACGCTCGGCGGCGCGGGTCGATCAGCCACGGCCGCCGGCGGCGCCCATCACCGGCGCCGCGCTGCCCACGGCGGCGAGCTCCTCGTCGGCGCTCCACACGACGTTGTAGAGGGTGTCGCGCTCCACCGGCACGCGGCCCGCGTCACGGATCCACTGGACGAGCTCGGCGCGCTTCACGCGCTGGGGCGTGGTGGCGCCGGCCTCGTGGTAGATCTTCTCCTCGACGACAGTGCCGTCCACGTCGTCGGCGCCGAAGGAGAGCGCCATCTGGGCGACCGGGATCGAGAGCATGATCCAGTAGGCCTTGATGTGATCGATGTTGTCGAGCATCAGCCGACCGACCGCCATCTCGCGCAGCTCGGCGAGGGCGTCCGGGCCGGGCAGGTGGCTCCACTCGGTGTTGGCCGGGTGGAACGAGAGCGGGATGTAGGTCTGGAAGCCGCCCGTCTCGTCCTGGAGGAGCCGCAGGCGATCGAGGTGATCGACGCGCTCCTCGGGGGTCTCGATGTGCCCGTGCAGCATCGTGCAGTTCGAGCGCAGGCCCGCCTCGTGCACGGCGCGCGCGGTGTCGAGCCACTCCTGACCGGTGTTCTTCTTGTCGTAGCCCTCGTCGCGGACGCGGTCCGCGAAGACCTCGGCGCCGCCGCCCGGGCACGATCCGAGCCCCGCCTCGACGAGCTCGGGGAGGACCTCCGCGAGGGGCTTCTTCGCACGCCGCGCGATCTGCATGAGCTCGATCATCGTGAAGGCCTTCACGTGGATCGAGGGGCGCTCGGCCTTCACCGCGCGGATGATGTCGAGGTAGTACTCGTAGGGCAGCTTCGGATAGATCCCGGCCACCATGTGCACCTCGGTCACCGGCTCGTCCCGCTGCTCGCGGATCTTCTCGGCGACCTCCTCGGGCTTCATCACGTAGGCGCCCTCCTGGCCGGGGAGACGCTGGAACGCGCAGAAGCGGCAGAGCTTGTTGCAGACGTTCGTGTAGTTGACGTGCTGGTTGACGTTGAAGTACGTGAGGTCGCCGTGGCGGTCCTCGCGCATCCAGTTGGCGAGGGCGCCCACCGCGTGGAGGTCGGCGCCGTACAGTCGGACGCCGTCCTCGTGCGACAGGCGAGTGCCTTCGAAGACCTTCGCCGCGATGTCCGCGATGCCCGCGGCCTCGGCGTCCTCGAGGATCCTCTCCTGGCTCATCGAGGGGCCTCCCCGGCTGCGCGCGCCGCGGCGTGGGTGGCGGCCTCCTCGCGATTGGCGGGGGAGGCCGGGGCCTCCGCGCGCTCGTCGACGATGCCGTACCAGGAGTTGCGCTGGCGCGGCGTGAACCCGGCCCCCGACACCAAGCGCTCGACGGTCTGGACCGACTCCAGGTGGAAGCAGCCGGCTGCCGAGACGACGTTCTCCTCGATCATCGTCCCGCCGAAGTCGTTCGCCCCGAAGCGCAGGCTCATCTGGCCCATCTTCATGCCCTGGGTGACGTAGCTCGTCTGGATGTTGGTGACGTTGTCCAGGAAGATCCGGCTGAGGGCCTGCACGCGCAGGTACACCGCGGGGGTCGCTTTCTCCGGGTAGTCCTGCTCCCGCGGCGTGCCGTCGGGCTGGCAGGTCCAGGAGATGAAGGCGGTGAAGCCGCCGGTCTCGTCCTGGAGATCGCGCACGCGCTGGAGGTGCTCGACGCGCTCCGCGGCGGTCTCCACGTGGCCGAACATCATCGTCGCGCTCGAACGCAGGCCCGCCTCGTGCACCTTGCGATGAACGTCGAGCCATCGATCGGTCGTCGTCTTCTTCGGCGCGATGATCTCGCGCACCCGCTCGACGAGCATCTCGGCGCCCGCGCCGGGCACGCTGCCCAGTCCCGCGTCCTTGAGATCGCGGATGACCTCCTCGACCGGCCGCTTCTCGTACTGGCTGAAGTGGTCCAGCTCGGGCGCCGAGAGGGCGTGGCTGTTGACGCTTGGGAAGCGCTCCTTCAGGTCGCTGATGAGCTGGCCCCACCACTCGGAGAGAACGCGCGGGTGGTGCCCTCCTTGCATGAGGACCTGGCGGCCGCCCATGGCCTCGAGCTCCGCGACCTTGTCGTAGACCTCTCCGCGGGAGAGTACGTACGCCTCCACGTCGCCGGGCGAGCGATAGAAGGCGCAGAACCCGCAGTCGGTCAGGCAGACGTTGGTCGGGTTGACGTTCCGATCGATGATGTAGGTGACGACGCCGCTCGGGTGCTTGCGGCGGCGAACCAGGTCGGCGAGTCGGCCGAGGGTCGTCAGGTCGGCGCGCTCGTGGAGGAGCAATGCCTCCTCCGCGTCGATCCGCTCGCCGTCCTCCACGCGGCCAATGACCCGCTCGAGGTCGCGGTCGGCGTGGGCGCGGGTCGCGAGGGGCGCTGCCCAGTCCTGGGGGCGGCGGCCGGAGGGGGTGTCGAACACCTGGGTCCCGGCGCCAGGGGCGCTCACGGGGGGGGGATCGGCGGGCTCGATCATGGCGAGAGGATCCTAGGCGATGGACTGGCGGATCGAACCGTTCACCACCCGCTTCAGCGAGCCCCGGGACGGCCCCTCTCGACCCGGGTCGATCCTGGCGCGACAGGACGTCTGCGCTTCCGCCGCTCGGGTCATCGCCGCGCCCCCGGGCCGCAGTAGACTCCTCGCCCGCTCCAGGCCCTGCGACGGCCCCCGGGCGCGCACTCCGGCGCGACTCGGGACGGCTTGCCGCGGCTCTCTGGCGCGCCCAAAGCCATGGCCAAGAAAGCGTCCGGTCCGATGGACACCATCGTCTCCCTGTGCAAGCGCAGGGGCTTCGTCTATCCCGCCTCCGAGATCTACGGCGGGATCGGGAATACCTACGACTACGGCCCCCTCGGCGTCGAGCTGCTGCGCCGCGTGAAGGACGCCTGGTGGAACCGCGTCGTGACCGCGCGGGAGGACGTCGTGGGGCTCGATTCGGCGATCATCCAGAACCCCCAGACCTGGGTGACCTCCGGCCACGTCGGCGGCTTCAGCGATCCGATGGTCGACTGCAAGGTCTGCAAGGCGCGCTTCCGCGCGGACAAGCTCGACGACGCGCGCTGCCCGGAGAAGCCGTCGAAGAAGCCGGGCGAGTGCCAGGGCGAGCTGACCGAACCCCGCGAGTTCAACCTGATGTTCAAGACGAACATCGGCCCGGTGGAGAGCACGGGATCGGTCGCCTACCTGCGCCCCGAGACCGCCCAGGGGATCTTCCTCAACTTCAAGAACGTCCTCGACTCGTCGCGGATGAAGCCGCCCTTCGGCATCGCGCAGATCGGCAAGAGCTTCAGGAACGAGATCACCCCCGGCAACTTCGTCTTCCGCACGCGGGAGTTCGAACAGGCGGAGATGGAGTTCTTCGTCCCGCCCGCCGACGAGGCGCAGTGGTACGACTTCTGGCGGACCGAGCGCTTCAACTGGTACACGGAGCTCGGGATCCGTCCTGAGAACCTGCGGATGCGCGAGCACGAGGCGTCGGAGCTCGCTCACTACTCGACGGCCACGGCCGACGTGGAGTACGAGTATCCCTTCGGCTGGGGCGAGCTCGAGGGCATCGCCTGCCGCACCGACTTCGACCTCAAGCGCCACTCCGAGGCGTCCGGCACCGACCTCGTCTACTTCGATCCGCAGACGAAGGAACACTACACGCCGTACGTCATCGAGCCCGCCGGAGGCATCAACCGCATGGCGCTCACCTTCCTCATCGACGCCTACGAGGAGGAGCAGCTCGAGAAGGACACCCGCGCGGTGCTCCGCTTCCACCCGGAGATCGCGCCCATCACCTGCGCGGTCTTCCCGCTGGTCAAGAAGGACGGGATGCCGGAGAAGGCCCGCGAGGTCGAGGCGATGCTGCGCCGCGCCCGCATGAGCACGTTCTACGACGAGAAGGCCGCCATCGGCCGCCGCTATCGCCGCCAGGACGAGATCGGCACGCCCTTCTGCGTGACCGTCGACGGGGACACCGTGGCGGACGACGTGGTCACCGTGCGCGAGCGCGACTCGATGGCCCAGGAGAAGGTCAAGGTCGGTGAGCTGCTCACCTACCTGATGGAGCGCCTCTCCGGCTGGAAGCGGCCGGACTGAGCCGCCCCTGCGCTCGCGGCATCGACGCACCCTGCCCCGTCGCGCCCCTCGGCGCGCGCAGGGCCGGGCGCGTCTCGTTCACTCGCAGAACGTGACGCCGAGGCCGCCGGCGAAGTTGAAGCCGCCGGGTGAGGCCTGGCGGAACCAGAAGGAGAAGTTCCAGGTCTCGCCGGCCGAGATGGTGCCGCTCGGGTCGGGCGGGCTCGTGAGATCCAGGGGGAGGCTGGCGACGCCGAAGGGCGACACCTGGACGACCGGCGTGATGCGGTAGAGCGGCTGGTCGATGCAGAGCAGCCCGTCCCCGAGAAGGAGGAAGCCGCGGTCCCGGCCGTAGAAGAACAGCCCGAACTGGCCGGGAGGGACGCCCGTCGCGAGGAGCGCGAAGTCGTTCGCGCCGACGCTCGTGCTGCCGCTCCAGGTCATGGCGGGGAACGAGCCTCCCGGGGTGGGGAAGGAGGTGCAGATCGTCTCCACCTGCCCGCAGTCGGTGTGCTCCAGCTGCGCGATCTGGGTGACCCAGCTGTTGCTCTGACTTGGCGTGCGCTCCTGGATCGTCCAGAAGCTGCCGTCCACGGGGTCGAGCGACGTGAGGCTGTAGTCGCCCCAGCGGTTGCGGCCAGCGCCGTCGGTGAGCGTGTAGGAAGCCAGCCCCGCCGAGTAGAGCTCCGCCGGCGCCATCTCCCCGGGCAGGTCCCCGGCGATGCGTCCTGTGAAGTAGCAGCTCGGGAAGGTCTGGGCGTCCGAGCCGCTGAAGCCCATGACCACGTTGCCGTTCGCGTCGGCCGCGATCGAGGGGAAGTAGAAGTGCAGGCTCGGGTCCTCGACGTTGCCGCTCTGGAGGAGGGTCTGGGTCGTCGGATCCACCTCGTACCAGCGGGCCGCCGCGCGCCCGCCGCGCGCGACGCAGTGAGCCGCCCAGATCGAGCCGCCGGCGTAGGCCGCGTTCATCAGCCGCGTCCCGCCCGTGTTGATGTCGACCGTGCTGCCGAGGGCGGGGGCATCGGGCGGCGTCCCGTACCCGGGCACGCTGACCGAGAAGCTCGTCAGCGTGGGCGCGGTCATCGGCGGATCGATGCGGCGCAGGCGCAGGGTCGTGCTCGAGCCCGTGGAGATCATCCACGAGGTGCCCGCGTCGTCCACCTGGCTGGCGTGCTGGATCGCTCCGTCCCAGGTCAGGTTGCGGAAGGCGGTCACGGTGCCCACGGCGGGCGTCGACGTGCGCAGCGGCGCCGTGTCGATCGCGAAGATGCTCATGCGCGCCGGGCTACCGACCATGTAGGCCTCGATGAAGGCGCCGCGGCTGTCGACGCCGAGGGTCGGGTAGTCGATCCAGCGGCCCGCGTCGAATCCGTCGACGAGGTCGAGCGAGGCCTTGAACCACGCTCCGGTCGGATCCGAGGTCAGCGAGTAGGCGAAGTAGAGCAGCTCGCCGAAGTCCGTGGCGATGGCGCACCAGCGGTCGTTCGCGAAGTCGTAGGCGATGCGCGGGTCGCCGACGGAGCCGCTCGCGGCCCAGAAGGTCTGGAGGGAGACGCTCAGCACGCGGTTCTCCGTGGCCTTCTCGTAGATCGAGAGGTTCTGGTTGACGATCGCGCAGAAGTGATCGATCCCGGGCGCGCCGCACGTGTCGGGCGGGATGAAGCCCGCGCCCGGGTCGCCGAGCCGCGGCCCGCGGAAGTCGCGGAGCAGGGTCGGCGCGGTGCCGCCGCCGCCCGCGTTGCGGGAGACGTTTTCGGAGCCCGGGGGAGCGAGGCCCGGCTGGATCGGTTCGCGGGGGGCCGGAACGACGCGGGGGGCCGGGGGCTCGAAGGAGCCGGTCCCTTCCTCCCAGTCGAGTCCGCGGTGACCCGTGGCTGCGGGGCGCTCGCCCCAGGCGAGGCCTTCGAAGTCGAGGGTCTCCAGCAGCCCGCGCGCGCCCTCGAGAACGAGGTCGTCGATCGCGAAGTAGCCCGCGCCGGTGGGGCTCGGGCGCGCCTCGAACACGACGCGGTCCACGTCGCGGAAGTCGATCCGCAGCGCGCGCGGCGCGTCGCCCGGGCCCTCGGACCACGGGGTCTCCGCCACCACGGCTCCGCCGCGGAAGCCGAGGACGCGCACGGCCTCGGCCTCGATGCCGGCGCCGCCATGGCGCGCGATCATCACCTGCGCGACGTCGCGCTCGCGGCCGAGACCGATGCCCATGGACGTGTCGCCCCAGCGGTTGATGAGGCACTTCGTGCCCGAGGCCGGGAAGGAGCGATCCTTACGCGAGGGCACGCGCCATTCGCCCTGCCGGCCGTTGCGCATGCGCGGGTTCTCCGCGGGCTGGACCCACTCCGCCGCGCGGGCGAGCACGGCCTCCATGGTCTCGATCCGGGGCTCCTTCACGGCGTCCGCGCCGAGGCGCTGGCCCGAGACACGGACCCGGTCGGGGTCACCATCGGGCACCGCGCCGTCGGGGGCGCGATGAACGGGGCCGACGTCCGGCGTGACCTGGACGCCCTGGGGGCTGAGCGAGGCCGCGAGAGCGACCGTGATGGCGGAGAGAGGGTGGAGGATCATGATGGCGAGGCTGGATTCGGCCGCTCGGCTCTCCTTGGATGCTCGGCGCCTCCCTGCGGTTCCTCGGCGCGGCTCAGCTTCGCGATCTGAGCAGCCTCTTCGCGATCTTGCCGGAGCCGGTCCGGGGGAGGGCCTCGAGCACGTCGATCGCGCGCGGCACCTTGTAGCGTGCGATCAGGCCGCGGCAGTGCTCGCGGAGCTCCTCCTCGGAGACCTCGGCCGTGAGGACGACGGCGGCCTGCACCTCCTCACCCCACTCCTCGGACGGAGCGCCGAACGCGGCGCACTCCAGCACGGCGGGGTGGGCGAGCAGTGCGCTCTCGACCTCGACCGAGTAGACGTTCTCGCCGCCGCTGACGATCACGTCCTTCTTGCGGTCCACGATGTTCACCCAGCCGTGCAGGTCGATCGTCGCCAGGTCGCCCGTGTGGAACCAGCCGCGGCGGAACGCCGAAGCGGTCTCCTCGGGGCGGTTCCAGTAGCCGGGCGTCACCGACGCGCCCCGCGCGACGATCTCGCCGACCGCCCGGTCGTCCCGCGCGACCGGCACCCCGGCGTCGTCCACGACCTCCAGCTCGACCGTCTCGAAGGGCCGTCCGGTCCGGGCTCTGATCGCGAGCTGGCGCGTCTCCGGCAGCTCCCGGTGACGCGGCTCCAGGATCGCCAGCGTCAGGTAGGGGCTCGTCTCGGTCAGTCCGTAGGTCTGGACGTACTCGCAGCGGAGGGTCTCGAGCACGTCCGCCACCGTCGCGGGCGCGATGGGGGCGCCGCCGGAGAGGACCATCCGCAGCCCGTGGTCGTCCACGGCGACCGCCCCGCTCCTCACCTCGTGGAGCATGCGCTGGAGCATCACGGGGACGAGGTTGGTCACGGTGACTCTCCGCTCGAGGATCAGCCCGAGCGCGGCGCGCGCCTCGAAGCGCGGGAGGAACGCGTGGGCGCCGCCGACCGCCGTGATCGCGAGGCTCGCCCACGCGTCGGCGAGGTGGAACATGGGTGCGATGTGGCCCCAGACGTCGTCGGCTGCGAGGTCGAGCTCGCTCGTCGCCGCGAGCGCGTGGCTGACGACGTTGCCGTGGGTCAGGGGGACGCCCTTGGGACGGCCGGTCGTACCGCTCGTGTAGTAGAGGTGCGCGACCTCGCCGGGGCCGGCGTGGTGCCGTTCGAAGGCGGGCGCGGGGCCGGTCGCGAGTCCGAGGGGCTCCGCGCCCTCGCTGTTCCCGAGCCAGCGAACCTCGGGAGCGTCGACCTCGCTCTTCAGCGCGAGCGCCTCCTCGAGGACTTCGTGGAAGTCGTTCCGAGCGACCACGAGGCGCGGGGCCGCATCGTCGAGGACCGCGCGGAGCTCGGGGGCGGCGAGGCGCAGGTTGACGGGTACGAGGATCGCTCCGACCGCCGCGGCACCGAAGGTCCAGATCAGGAACGCGGGGGTGTTCCGCTCCAACAGCGCAACGCGGTCTCCCGGGCCGACGCCCGTCGCCCGGAGGGCCGCTGCGAGGTCGGTCGCGGCGGCGTGCAGGGACGAGTAGTCCGCGGAGGAGGCGCCGGCCGAGATCGCGACGGCGCCCGGGTCGAGGGCAAGGCCCGCCTCGAGCAGGCCGAAGACGTCCTCGGGGGTGTTCATGGCCCCAGCCTAGCCGCGGGCCGCCCGGGGAGGGGGGCGCGGACGGGCCCGACCCGCGGAACCCGGCCCCGTCACGCTGCATCTCGAGGAAGGCGACGGAGGCGGATCACGTTGCGAGGCCCGGGCCTCGACGGGCATGGCCGCAGCCCGGGGGGGCTGGTCAGTAGCCGGCGGCCTGGCCGTCCTTTCGGGACTCCGAGGCGCCGAAGTACACGCCCTCCTCGAGGTCGACCTTGATGCCCTGGTAGCCGCCGAAGATCCCGGGTCGGCGGCGGATGCGATGCCCGCGGCGCGTGAGCTCCTCGACGACCTCGCGGGCGATCCCCGATTCGAGGTGCACGAGCCCGCCGTCGGTCATGCGCTCGCCGGTCGGCTGGGAGGAGCCGGTGTGGACGATGCGCGGGGCGTCCCCGGCCTCCTGCACGTTCATCCCGAAGTCGATCATGTTGACGAGGATCTGAACGTGGCCCTGTGGCTGGGTGGCGCCGCCCATGACGCCGAAGGTCATGAAGGGCGCGCCGTCCTTCGTGACGAAGGCGGGGATGATCGTGTGGAACGGGCGCTTGCCCGGCGCGTAGCTGTTGGGGCGGCCGGGCGTGAGGTCGAAGAGCTCCCCGCGATCCTGGAGGCAGAAGCCGAGGGTGGGCGGCGTCATGCCCGAGCCCATGCCGCGGTAGTTGCTCTGGATCAGGGAGACCATCATCCCGTTCGAGTCGGCGGTGCAGAGGTAGATCGTGTCGCCCTCCTCCAGCGCGGGGTTGAGCTGGTCTGGGGTCCCCGGCGGGTCCTTCTGCATGGCGCGCTCACCGATCATCGCGCGCCTCATCGCGGCGTACTCCTCCGAGATGAGCTCCTCGACCGGCGCGGGCGCGAAGCTCGGGTCCGCGTAGAAGCGCGCGCGGTCAGCGAAGGCGAGCTTCTTCGCCTCGGTGAACACGTGCAGGTAGTCGGCGGAGCCGAAGCCCATGGAGGCGATGTCGTAGCCCTCGAGGATCTGGAGCATCTGCAGGGCCGCGATGCCCTGGCCGTTGGGCGGGAGCTCCCAGACGTCGTAGCCGCGGTAGTTCACCGACACCGGCTGGACCCACTCACCGCGGTGGCTCGCGAGGTCCTCGTAGGTCAGGAACCCGTCGTTCTCCTCCATGTAGGCGGCGAGCTCGCGCGCGACGCGGCCCTCGTAGAACCCTGCGCGGCCGCCCTCGGCGATGGCCTCCAGCGTGTTCGCGAGGGCCGGGTTCGCGAAGACCTCGCCCTTGCGCGGCGCGCGGCCGCCGGGAAGGAACACCTCCGAGAAGCCAGGCCATACCTTCAACCGCCCGGCGCTCAGGTTCCAGTAGTGGGCGATCAGCTCAGTGATCGGCGCGCCGCCGCGAGCCGAGGCGATCGCCGGGGCCAGGACCTCCTCGAGGGGAAGGGCTCCGAAGCGTTCGTGGAGCGCGCACCAGCCGTCCACGGCGCCAGGCACGCTCACCGGCAACGGGCCGTACTTCGGGATCGACGTCGCGTCCGGATCGCCGATGGCCTCCATGAGGGCCTCGCGCGTGAGCCCCTTCGGAGATCGTCCGCTCCCGTTGTAGCCGTGGAGCCGCTCCGCTCGCGGATCCCAGACGATGGCGAAGAGGTCGCCGCCGATGCCGTTGCCCGTGGGCTCGACGTGGCCGAGGACCGCGTTGGCCGCGATCGCGGCGTCCACCGCGCTGCCGCCGGCCTTCAGGATGTCCAGGGCGGCCTGGGTCGCGAGGGGCTGGCTCGTGGCGGCCATTCCCCGGCGCGCGATGACCTCGGAGCGAGTCGCGAAGGGGCGGCCGGTGATCCGATCCTGTGGGGGCATGGCGAGGGGCGCGGGTAGGGCGAGGGCGGTCAGGGCGATGGCGATCATGGTTCGCACTCTAGAATGAACCGCCCGGGGGCGGGTAAGGCCCGCTGCAGAGCGATGAGAGAGGCCGCGAGGAACACCGAGACCCGGCAGCGCGGGAGCGACCCCCGTGATGTCGTCGAGGTCGAGGTGGAGCGGCTCGACGAGGAGGGAGCAGGGGGCGGCGCCGCGAGCCCTCGAGCGGCCTTCGGCGATCGCCTCTGGCGCCAATCGGCGCCGGTCCTCCTCGCGCTCTTCCTCGACGCGGGGGACCTCTTGACCGCGGGGCCGTTTGTCTTGATCGGCCTGCCCCTCGGGATGCTCGCGGGCCACGCCTACGCCGGCCTGCTCGGCGCGCCGCCCGGGTTGCGGCGCGTGGTCACGGTGATGACCGGCGTGTACTTCATGACCCCGCTGACCGGCCTCGTCCCGCTGGCCGCGATCACCGCGATGTTGATCCAGATCATCGCGCCCGAGCGGCTCGGGCGCGAGCCCCAGGCCTGAGCGAACCAGCGAGGAAGAGGCCCCGCGCGATACCCGAAGGACGGGCATCGCGCGGGGCCTCTTCGGCCGCATCGTCCGGGGCTAGCCCAGGAGGGAGGGCAGCATCTCCGCCGCCTTCTCGCGCGCCTTGATGACGCACTGGTCCGAGTTGTCGTACTCGAAGCGGCCGAAGCGGCCGAGCGGGTGGAGCCCCTGCTCCTCCATCCACCCGAGCGCCACGCGCCTGCGTTCGGCGTATTCGTGGTCGAAGACGACGTAGGCGTGGTTGACCTGGCTCCGATCGGTGAACAGCACCTCGTCCCGCTTCAGGAGGCCCGCGGTCTCGAGACCCTGGAGCATCTCCTCCTCGAGCTCGAGGCCGGGGAAGGGCTGCCCGCCCGGCGTGGTGATCTCCACGAGGAACGAGGTCTTCCCCTCCGGCGCGTTGCCCGGCGAGTAGTTCGACATGTACGTCACGCGGTTCGCGGGCCCCTGCTTCTTCTGGGGCAGGTAGATCCACGAGAGGTTCGGGTGCTCCGGGCGGTCCAGCGCGATGAGGTAGGTGACGAGCCCGTTGTACTCGAGCTCGCGCATCGCCTTCGCCACGTGGTCCGGCACGTCCTTCACGAAGTCGGGCACGTAGGTCAGCGAGATCGTGTTGACGACGACGTCGAAGTCCTCGTCGTTGACGCTCCAGCCCTCGCCCTTCTTCACGACGCTCGTCACCGGAGTGTTGAGGCGCACGCGATTCCCGAGCGTCGCGGCGAGGCCGTCGGTGATCCCCTGGAAGCCGCCCTCCTTCGGGTAGAAGAAGATCGCCTGGTGGGTGTAGCCCTCCGTTCGGATCCCCACCGCGGCGCGCAGGACGTCCTCGACCGGCGCGTCGGGTACGCGGCCGGCGACCCAGTCGCTGGTGATCTTCTCGAGCGGCCGCTTCCAGATCTTCTCGTTGTAGGGATCCATGAAGTGGTGGGCGATGCCGTCGCCGAAGCGCCACTGGATCCAGTTCTTGAAGTCCTTGGGAGCCTCCGAGCCCGTGACCTTCCGCTTGTGCCAGGCCTCGACGTAGCCCTTGAGGCAGTCGAAGTTGGCCTGCTTGGGCAGGTCCCCGATGCCGTTCTCGAAGGGGTAGTGCACCCACTCCTGCTCGAAGCGGATCTTGGTGTTCCGGTCGCGCTGGACGAAGGCCTCGTCGCCGCCGGCCTCGTCCTTCATCCACTGCATGGCGGGGGCGTCCTTGCTGAAGAGGATGTGCCCGCCGGCCACGTCGTAGGTGAAGCCGTCGACGGTCTTCGAGAGGCACAGCCCACCCGCGACGGAGCCCGCCTCGAACAGGGTGATCGAATCACGGGGCACGCCCCCTTGCTCGAGGAAACGGGCGAGGGCCATGCCGGAGATGCCGGCGCCGAGGATCGCGATCTTCAAGGGTGACGCGGGTGTGACAGCGTGGAGCGGGACGGGGGAGGCTCCGGGAAGGATAACGGGACGCTCCTCACCGGGATCGGACGAGGTCGTCCCTGTTCGGGAGCGCGTCGGGGCGCTCCCGTGACACCTCGTCGAGCCAGCGGCGGGCGTCGGTCACGTAGCCCGCGGTGGGGGCCACCGCGGGGCACAGGGCGCCGAAGTGCTCGTTGAACGCGCCCATGACGAGCTCGCGCGCGTACTTGGCCAGGCACGACGCCAGGGCCACGGGCAGGGAGTCCCGGTCTCCCTTCTGGACGAAGCGGATCGCCATGGTGCGGCCCTGGGCCTCGACGAGGTAGCGACTCTCGAAGGAGGACTCGGCGATGACGCGCACCACGGAGAACGGGATCAGCTCGCTCAGCTGGCGCCCATAGCGGGCGCGGCCCCCGAGCCGGTCGACCGTCAGATCGAGCCCCTCGGCGCCGAAGCGCTCGAAGAGGTGCGCGATGACGCCCGAGTTGAACGACCACAGGGTGGCTCCCTTGTTCGAGGTGCTCGCGAAGGAGTCGTTGAGGGTGCCCGCCGGGACGACGAGGACCCCGGCGTCGGCCACCTCCACGGCCTCGTCACGGAGAGTGGCGTCGAGCCTCGCGGAGCGCGCCGCGAGCTCGTCCGCGGGCACGCGGTGGGGAAGCGAGCTCGGCAGCTCTCCGTACCACGGGTGCCGGTCCAGCAGGCCGCTGGACGGCGCGAGCCCGTCGGGCGCCGCCGCAACGACGTCGAGCCCCGAGCCCGCGGCGCGGCCAGCCGCCCGCAGGAACGCCAGCGCCGCGGTCTCGAGGCGTCGTTCGCCGCGCGGGTTGCGGGTGAAGACCTTCTTCGAGTCCGCGACGACGATGTGCGTCCCGTCGGATCTCGGCTCGTCCGTCACCGCCGCGCCCAGACGCGCCCAGTCGACGTCGCCGCCGGCCACGCAGCGGAACGCCGAGTACCCGACGGTCAGCGGCCCGAGCAGCGGTCCGTAGCCGGCCTCGTCGAGGCCAGCGCGCACCCTGAGGGCCGCGCCCCCGGTCCCGCTCACGGCGTGAGGCCCGCGTCGAAGCCCCGGTTCTCCTCGCTGCGCTTCCGCCACGCGACCAGGAGGGCGAGGCTCAGGGTGCCGAGCACGATCGAGACGAGCTGGGAGGTGGAGAGGGTGTCGTCGAACCACAGCCCGCGGATCTTGTCGCCGCGGAAGCTCTCGATCGTGTAGCGGGCGACCGAGTACAGCACGAGCAGCACCAGGGTCACCTGGCCGGCGTAGCGCCGTCGCTTGATCATCCAGAGGCCCACGAGACCCATCAGCACCGCGTTGATGCTCATCCAGGGCTGGGTCGCCCAGAGGACCTGACCGATGTTGTCGACGCCGAACAGGCTGCCGTCCGGCAGCGGGTCGGGCACGCGGATCGTGAGGGGGAAGGGCAGCCCCTCGGAGCCCTCGGGCACGATCTTGCCGAAGTCGTCGCCCACGAGCAGGCAGCCCACCCGTCCGACGGCGAGGCCGAAGAACCCGGCGGTCAGACCCAGGTCGAGCGCGTGCCAGAGCCGCAGGCCGTGCCGCTTCGCGGCCCACAGCCCCAGGCCGATCCCGCCGAAGGTCCCGCCGTACATGACGAGGCCGCCCTCCCAGTAGGCGAAGACCGTCAGGGGATCGTCGACGTAGCCCTGGCCGACCTCGGTCCCCTGGAGCACCTCCACGATCACGTACATCCCCCGCGCGCCCAGCAGGATCCCGCCCAGGATCCAGAGGGGCACCGAGGCGTAGCCCGCGGCCGTGGCCTCGGGGTCCGCGGAGTAGCGCCGCCCGAGGCGGCCGTAGAGGTGGCTCCCGAGGAGGAAGCCCAGCACGACCATCAGGCCGAAGGAGCGCAGCGGGAAGCCGCCCGGAAGCTCGAAGAGGATCGGGTGCATGGCGGGGGGGAGCGTAGCGCGCCGGGAGCACCCGGCGCCCGGCTCGAGCGTCGGTTTCCCGCGCCCGGGCCCCGCCGGCGCCCGCCCCCGGCGCTAACCTCCCCCCGCAACCATGAACCAGCCGCCGAAGACCAAGCTCTACGTCGAGGGACGCTATCTCAAGCACACCCGCGACCTGCCGCAGACGGTGTTCTTCTGCCCCGAGTGCAAGGGGCACCCGCGTCGGCGCCGCAAGTGCGAGCGCTGCGAGGGCTTCGGGAAGCTCACCAAGGACTCCGTCCAGGAGCTCATCGGCTGGGTCCTCGGCAAGGCCGCGGGTACCCGCCGTCACAAGTTCCACGGCGCCGGCCGGGAGGACGTGGACGTCCGCATGCTCGGCGAGGGCCGCCCCTTCGTCTTCGAGCTCGAGAACCCGAAGGTCACCCAGGTCGACCTCGCCGAGATCGAGGCGGAGATCAACAGCCGAAACGAGGGGCGCCTGGAGGTCCGTGGCCTCCACTGGACCCAGAAGTCCCGGGTGCGCGAGCTGAAGGAAGGCCGCTTCGCCAAGGAGTACCGCGCGCTGGTGCGCTGCCACTCCTCCGCCGGGGACCAGGCCATCGAGGCGGCCATGGGGGACCCGCGCTACGAGGTCGCCCAGAAGACACCGAGCCGCGTCGCTCACCGCAGGGCGGACAAGGTGCGCGGTCGCTGGGTCGAGCTGATGACCGTCGAGCGCGGCGAGGGTGACGACCTCCTGGTCGTCCTCCGCACCCAGGCGGGGACCTACGTCAAGGAGGCCATCAGCGGCGAAGGCGGCATGACCGAGCCCTCCCTGGCCGAGGTGCTGGGCATCGACGGCGCCGAGTGCGTCGAGCTGGACGTGCTCGCGATCCTGGGAGAGGAGGGCGAGGAGGACGAATCCCCCGCGCGTCTCGAGCCGCCCCGCACGGTCGACTTCGGCGCCGGTCTCGAGTGAGCGCCGGCAGGCGCGGCGCGGATCAGAGCAGCACGCCGAGCACGGTCGCCTCGAACACGGCGCCGGGCTGGAGCGACCCGTCTCTCTCGAGGTGTGCCTCTGCGGCGTAGCGGAACATGCGGCTCCCGGCGCGCTCGAGCTTGACCGTCAGGAAGAGGCGGGAAGGGGGCGTCACCACGCCGCGAAAGCGGGCCTTGTCCACGCCGCCGAAGCCCACGAAGCGATCGTCGTCCTCTCCGTCGAGACGGTGCTTGGAGTAGTCGAAGCTCGCGATCTGTGCCGCGGTCTCGATCATCAGCACGCCCGGGAACATCGGTCGCCCCGGGATGTGATCCGCCGCCCACCAGTCGTCCTCGCGGATCGTCTTCACGCCGACGAGGATCCCGCCCTCGACGTCGCAGTAGCAGAGGTGGTCGATCACCGAGAAGGTGCCCCGCTGCGCCAGGTACTGATCCAGCTCGGAGCGCTCGACGGCGACTTGGTCGAGATCGATGGTGGAGAGGTCGAGGAGGGTGGCGCTGGGCATGGATGACTCTTGCTGGGGGATCCCTGGACTCGGGGGCGAATAGTCTATGCGCGCCTCGTCCGCGACCGAAGCCCCTGCGCCCCCCCTCCGATGCCCGACGCCCCTCACGACCACGAGACGCTCCGTCCCGCCACACTCGCCGTGCACGGCGGGCGACGCCCGAGCCCCGAGGACCCCGACGTGGCGCCTCCCTTGCGGCGGACGAGCACTTTCCTGCAGCACGAGGGGACGCACGCCTCGACCGACGCGGGCGACTGGTCGACCCCGCTCGTCTACTCCCGCTACAAGAACCCAGGCGTCGAGGACTGCGAGGTGCGCCTCGCGCGGCTGGAGGGCGCGGAGCGCGCGGTGCTCTTCGCGAGCGGGATGGCGGCCATCCACGCGGTCGTCCGCGCGGCCATCCCGGGAAGCGGCGGCCGGGTCGCGATGGCGCGCCAGATCTACGGCGGCTCCGTGGCGCTGTTCGAGGGCGTGCTCGCCGAGCAGGGGATCGCGCTCGATCCGTTCGACGTCGACTGCGAGGACGAGCTCGCGGCGTGCCTCGACCGCGGCGCGGCGCTGGTCCACGTCGAGGGCATCTCCAACCCGGTCGCGCGAGTGGCGGACCTGCGGCGCATCGCGCGCCAGGCGCACGCGGCGGGCGCGGCCCTCTCGGTGGACTCGACGTTCGCTTCTCCGATCGTTCAGCGGCCCCTCGTCGGCGCGCCCCGCGGCGCGGCTCCGCCGCCGCCTGAGGAGCGCGCGGACTACGTGGTGCACTCGGCCACGAAGGCCCTCGGTGGTCACTCGGACCTCACCGCGGGCGTCGTGCTCGGCAGCGCCGATCTCATGGCTCCCGTGCTTCACGGACGCAAGGTCGCGGGCGCGATCCTGGACCCCGCCGCCGCCTGGCTCCTGACGCGGAGCCTCGCGACGGTCGACCTGCGGGTCCGCGCGCAGTGTCGCGCCGCGATGGGCATCGCCGCGGCTCTTCACGGGGTTCCTGGAGTGGCACACGTTCACTACCCCGGACTCGCCTCGGACCCGTCGCACGCCCGGGCGCTCGAACTCTTCGAGCCGGGACTGTTCGGCAGCGTGCTGGCCTTCGAGCTGGAGGGCGGGGACGCGGTCACGCGCGACCTCGTCGGTCATCTCCGGCTCGCGCTGGACGCGCCGAGCCTCGGAGGCGTCGAGACGCTGGTCAGCATCCCCGCGTTCATGTCACACGTCGGGATGAGCCCCGAGGAGCGACGGGCAGCGGGCGTCGGGCCCGGGTGCGTTAGGGTGGCCGCCGGGATCGAGGATCCAGCGGACCTGTCTGCCGACTTCCTCGCGGCGCTCGCCGCGAGCCGGGCCGCCGCGGCTAGCGGATGATCAGCTCCTTCTCGATCGCCATGCCCGTGGCCTCGAGCACCCAATCGCGCTTCCCGGTGTAGCCGAGCGTGGCGTAGGTCGCCTCGATGCGCCAAGGACCGGGCTGGAGGTAGTCGGCGCGCAAGCGGCCCTGGGGGCCCGTGCGTCCGCGGATGGAGCCGCGACCGGCGCCTCGCAGGTAGCCCACGACGTCCACGTCCGGGAACGGGCGCGCCGCCTCGTCCACGACCAGGAGCTCGAGCGCGGCGAGGGCGGGGAGCTGGATCTCGTCGAGTTCGAGGGGACGGGTGTCCACCTGGACCGGACGCGGCGAGACCAGGGGCGCGGCGTGGTCCCCGACGCAGAGGAGCCAGTTGCCCTCGGGGACCGCGTCGAAGCGGTAGACGCCGGCGAGATCCGTCACGGCCGAGATCCGATCGCCAGGCGCCGCCGAGGCCCGGGGGAGCAGGTGCACCGGGAGCCCGTCCGCCGGATCGCCGCTGGCGCGGCGCACGATGCCGTCGACGCTCGCCATCACCCGCAGGGTGACGGTGAGGTTGACGTAGTTCATCCCCGGAAGGTGTTCGAGGCCCTCGAGCTTGTAGAGGGCGACCTCGACCGCGGAGGAGCGGTGGCCGGGCGCGGTGGCGAAGACGCGGTAGGCGCCCATCGGGAGGTCGCGCACCTCGAAGGTCTCCTCGGCGGGGGCAGCCCCCACGGTTCGGGCCACCGCTTGGCTGCGTCCCCGGGTCACGAGCGACGGCTCCACGTGGAGCGTCCAGCGCGGCGGGGCGCTGCCGTCCTCCATCCGGACCTGGCCGGCGATCGTGCCGACGCCGTCGAAGACCCGCGTGTATCCGCCGTCTCCGCCCGACGGTCGGATCTCGATCGAGCCCAGCGTGCGGGGGCCAGGAGCGGGATCCTCCAGGGGACCACCAGGGCCGGAGGCGTCCTCGGGGCTCTCCGGCCCGGCCGAGCGGCCCCGGGGGGCTGTGCCGGCCTCCGCCGGAGGAGTCTCACCGCGGCTCGAGAGGGCCATCCAGCCGATCAGCGCCAGCGCGGCGAGGACCGCGATCCACAGCAGCGCCGCTCCGCGCTTCGGAGCCGCGATTAAGCCCTCACCCCGCGCTCTGCCGACCGTACCCTGCCGCACAGCGTCCCTTTTGCGCCTCGTCATCGGGGTGATCCTACTTCGCGGCCGCCCATCGGTGGGCGGCCCGAGGCGGGAGCGGCCGCTCACCACGCCCATCGATCCCATGCTCGACGCATTCCGCTCCCTCTCCTCCCGTCTCGGCTCGCTCACGGCTCTCGCCGCGGCGGTGATCGGCCTCCTCGTCCTCGGTGGGGCCGCCCCGCCCTCCGCCCCGGAGGCCGCCCCGGACACCGGTCGGGTCCTCGTGCTCGGCTTCGACGGCGCGGACTGGCGCACGACGGAGCGCATGATGGACGCGGGTGAGCTCCCGAACCTCAGCCGTCTCCGTGAGATGGGGAGCGCCGGCCCGCTGGTGTCGACCGACCCCGCCGAGTCGGCCGCGGGCTGGGCGGCGATCAACACCGGCGCCAACCCGGTCAAGAACGGCGTCCCGAGCTTCATCCATCGCAAGGTCTACGACGGCTCCTTCGTGGGGGCGGGCCTCGCGCACATCCGCCAGGAGGACGGCGCCTCCGGCCTCGACTCCGGCGGGAGCGGCGGCCTCGTCTCCGGCCTCTTCTCGGTCCTGGGCGGCGTGCCCTCCCCGGCGGTCGCGGCGGCCGCCTTCCTGATCGGGATGCTGGTTTTCCGCCTCGTCCTGCGAGCGAGCGTCGCGCTCGCGGCGCTGCTCTCCGTGGCTCTCGGAGCGGGTGCGTACTTCGCGGCCGAGGCGCCGGGCGCGGGCGCCGCGCTGGACCGCATCCCCGGCGTCGTCGAGAACGAGGTCAAGCTCGACGGCTTCTGGATCGAGGCCGCGAGGGGCGGCGCACCCTCCGTGGCGCTCCAGGCGCCGATGGCCCTCGGCCGGCCGGGCGCCCAGGGCGCGCGCACCCTGTTCGGGCTGGGCGTGCCCGACGTGCGTCAGTCCATGAACGGCGACTGGTTCCTCTACACGACGGACACCCTGGCCGCCGGCCGCCCCCCGCGCGGCAAGGTCGCCAAGGGCTCGGGCACCGGGACGACCTTCCGCGTGGACTTCGAGGCCCCCGACGGCGGCGGGGACCGCGTCATCGAGACCTTCGTGTACGGGCCGCTCGACTACGTGGCGCTCGCGGAGGCGCAGGCGGAGTACGACGAGATCCTCGCGCTCCAGAACGACCGGGAGCGCTTCCAGGAGCTCGGCTTCCAGGAGAGCCAGGAACTCAACAAGCGCCGCAAGAAGCTCGAGAAGACCCTGCGGGAGATGGGCGAGGATCCGAGCGGTTCGGGGGCGGGAGCCAAGCTCCACCTGCATCGGACCAGCGCGCCCCTGCGGATCGCCGAGAAGGCGGCCGGCGAGACCTACGAGGTGACGCTCGGCGCGACGACCCAGACTCTCTCCGCCGGTGACTGGAGCGACTTCTTCCCCGTGCGCTTCGAGCTCTCGCCGACCGTCGAGATCTCCGCGATCACGCGCGTTCGAGTGGTCGACACCGACCCCTTCGAGCTCTATGTCGACACCCTCCAGTTCGACCCCAAGCACCCCACGCCTTGGCAGCCCACCAGCGAGCCGGCGAGCTTCTCGCCGCAGCTCGTGGACCTCGTCGGGGCGCGCTTCGAGACCCTCGGCTGGGGCTGCATGACCAACCAGGTGAAGGACAAGATGGTCGACCCGCGCTACTTCCTCGAGGACGTCGAGTTCACGATGACCTACCGCCGGAAGCTGATGGAGAAGATGCTCGCCGAAGACGACTGGCGAGTCCTCTACTCGGTCTTCAGCGCCACGGATCGCGTCCAGCACATGATGTACGCGGACCACGACGAGGGGCATCCGCTTCACGACCCGGAGCGCGCGAACAGCACCGTCACGTTCTTCGGCGAGGAGACGCGCCTCGGGGACGCGATCCCCGCGATCTACCGCCAGATGGACGCCATCGTCGGCGACGCCCTCGCGGCGCTCCGGGACGGTGACACCCTGATGCTCTGTGCGGACCACGGCTTCACGAGCTACCGCCGCGGGATGAACGTCAACAACTGGCTGGTGGAGGAGGGTTACCAGGTGCTTCGCGAAGGCCTCTCCAACACCTCGGAGGGCGGCGGCCTCGGGGCCGTAGATTGGTCGAAGACGCGCGCCTACGCGCTCGGTCTGGGGATGGTCTACCTGAACCTCGAAGGGCGCGAGCCCGAGGGCGTCGTCGCGCCGGCCGACGCCGACGCGCTGATGGCGGAGATCTGCGAGCGCTTCCTCGCGGCTCGGGACGAGGGGCGCGTCGTGGGCACGAGCGCGATCGTCGTGAAGGACGTCTACCAGGGCGGCGAGGAGTGGGGGAGTCTCGAGTACCCGTGCAGCGACGTGATGCTCGGGTTCGCCGAGTACTACCGCGCGTCGTGGACCAGCGTCGACGGATCGGTCGCTCTCACCAAGGCCGATGGCGGCGGGGTCGTCGCCGGACCGACCTACGAGGACAACGACAAGCCGTGGTCGGGGGATCACGCGTCCAACGACCGTCGTCTGGTGAGCGGGATCTTCTTCTCCAGCGAGAAGGTGGCCGCCGAGGACGGTGAGTTCAGCGTGCTGGACATCGCGCCCACGGTCCTCGACCGGCTGGGCGTCCCGGCGCCCGACCACTTCGACCGCGCGCCGCTCCAGGTCCAGTGAGCCTCTCGATGCGACCTCTCTCTCCTTCCGATCTCCAGGAACGCCTCCAGCGCGGGGACGAGCTCGTCCTGCTCGACGTTCGAGAGCGAGACGAGGTCGAGATCTGCAGCCTCCAGGGGATCACGCACGTCCCGCTCGGTGAACTCAGCGTCCGGCACACCGAGCTCGACCCCGACGCGGAGACGGTCTGCATCTGCCACCACGGCGTCCGCAGCGCCCACGCGGCCGCCGCGCTCGCGCAGCTGGGATTCGAGGCGCTGTGGAACCTCTCGGGCGGCATCGATCGCTGGGCCCGCGAGGTGGAGCCTGGCATGCCGCGCTACTGACGGAGGGATCGCGGAATCCTGGAGCGGCCGCGGTTTCGGATAGGTATAAACCCTAATCGGTTGATGTGAATGGCAGGTCGCGCCGGGTAGAAGCGAAGAGCCGTCCGCTTCCCGCCTCGCCATGACGATCCCCGCTCTCCCCTCGACGACCATCTCCGAGCCCGAACCCGCATCGGCGAGTGGCCGACTCCGACTTGGCCCCTCCGAACGGTCGGCTGGCCGCGTCGACCTCGTCTGGCGGGACCCTCGCACCGGCGTCGATCTGACGCTCGACCTCGAGGTCTGTCCGGAGATGCTCGCCAGTCTCCGCGAAGCGGGTTTCGAGGTCCAGGTCGGGCCGTCCACCGGTCCGGAGGGCGCTCGAAGCGCCTGATCCAGGCGACGACCGGGATCAGGCGCCCTCGAGGCCCGGTTCAGCCCGTGCTCACGCCTCCGCCCTGGGGCCTCGGCGGATACCCTGTCGGGCTCCCCATGACCGAGCCGATCCCCAACCACGAACACTGCCGCCCGCTGCCCGAGGACCTCTCGGGGGCCGCCTCGCCCGGATCCGCCCCGCGCGTCGGCGTCGTCTTCGGCAGCGCCTCCGACTGGCCCACGATGGCGCCCGCCGTGGACCTCCTCGAGCGCTTCGGCGTCAGCGCCGAGTTCGGAGTGGTCAGCGCTCACCGCACCCCCGACCGTCTGCGTGAGTACGCCATGGGCGCGCGCGGCCGCGGGATCCAGGTGATCATCGCCGGCGCCGGCGGGGCGGCTCACCTTCCCGGCATGCTGGCCGCCTGGACGTCGCTCCCCGTGTTCGGCGTCCCGGTGAAGAGCCGCGCGCTGTCTGGCTGGGACTCCCTGCTCTCCATCGCGCAGATGCCGGGCGGGGTCCCGGTCGGCACGCTCGCCATCGGCGAGTCCGGCGCGAAGAACGCGGCGCTGCTCGCCATGCGTGTGCTCTCGATCCACGACGCGAAGCTCGCCGAGGCCCTGGAGGCCTTCGCCTCGGAGCAGGCGAAGAGCGCTCTCGAGGCTCCGCTCGACCGATGACCGCCCCCGGTTCCACCGCACCTCTCGCCGTGACCAGGACGGACACCCCCTTGCCTCCCGGCGCCACGATCGGCGTCTTCGGCGGTGGGCAACTCGGCCGCATGCTCGGCGTCGCCGCGCGACGACTCGGCTACCGCTTCGCGGTCTTCTCCGACGACCACGACGGCCCCGCGTCCCACGTGGCCGACCGCAGCGTCCAGGCGCCCTACGACGACGAGGCTGCCCTCGAGGACTTCGCGCGCTCGGTGGACGCTGTGACCTTCGAGTTCGAGAACGTTCCGAGCATCGCGGGCGAGATCGCCGCGCGGCACTGCCCGGTGCGCCCGCGCGGTGGTCTGCTCCACACGGTCCAGAACCGACAGCGCGAGAAGGACGGGCTCGTCGGGATCGGGCTGCCCGTCGCGAGGTTCGCGCCGGTCCGCAGCGCCGACGAGCTGCGCGCTGCCGCGGGGTCGATTCCCGGCGCCGGCGTCCTGAAGACCGCGAGCTTCGGCTACGACGGCAAGGGCCAGGTCAAGATCGCGGGCGCGCACGAGCTGGAAGCGGCGTGGGAGTCGCTCGGCCGCGCGGACGCGGTGCTCGAGACCCTCGTGCCCTTCGAACGCGAGGTCTCGGTCGTGGCCGCGCGCGGGGTCGACGGCAGCATCGCGATCTACGAGCCGTTCCAGAACGATCACGCGAATCACATCCTCGACGTCACGACCTGCCCCGCAGAGCTGCCCGACGCGCAGCGCGCGAGGATCGACGAGATCGCGCGGGTGGCGCTCGAGGGGCTCGACGTGGTGGGGGTCCTTTGCATCGAGCTGTTCATCCTCCCCGGCGGTGACGTCCTCGTGAACGAGATCGCGCCTCGCCCTCACAACTCCGGCCACCTCACCGTGGATTCGCACGTGACCTGCCAGTTCCAGATGCAGGCGCGGGCCGTCGCCGGCCTCCCGCTCGGTTCCACCGTGCGCATCGGCCCGCCCGCGGCCATGGCCAACCTGCTCGGCGACCTCTGGGCCGACGGGGAGCCGCGCTGGGATCGCGCCCTCGCCATGCCGGGCGTCTTCCTCCACCTCTACGGCAAGGCCGAGGCCCGCCCGGGCAGGAAGATGGGTCATCTGACGGCCATCGGCGCGACCTCGGCCGAGGCCGCACAGCGCGCCCGCGCGGCCCGCGAGTCCCTGCGTCCCTGACGTCGCGCGGCGGGCTCCCTGACCGGGACGGCCGCGCTACACTCGTCCACTCCCGCCTCCCCCCAAGCTCCTCCCGATGAACAGCGGATCCCTCCACGAGCGCATCACTCGCGCCCTCGCCTTCATGCTCCGCCATCAGCCGGAGGAGTTCGATCTCGAGCTCGACCGCTTCGGATGGGGAGACCTCGAGGACGTCATCTACGCCCTCCAGGAGCGCATCGGATCCCACGTCGAGGACGAGGACGTCGAGGAGGCCATCGCCGCCAGCGACCGGCAGCGCTACGAGATCAAGGACGACAAGATCCGCGCTCTCTACGGCCACTCGTTCCCGATCGATCCCGGCGAGCCGACCGAACCGCCGGACGAACTGTTCATCGGCGTCGGGAGCCGCGATGCGGCCCGGGCCGAGGAGAAGGGACTGCGCAGCGGTCGCCGCGCGTTCCTCCATCTCGCGCGGACCGAGGAAGAGGCCCGCGAGGCGGGGCGACGGGCCGCGCGCGAGTACGCCGTCATCACGGTGTTCGCCGGCGAGGCCTTCGACGAGGGGATCGACTTCTACGATCGCGGGAGCCTCTTCCTCGCGGACGAGGTTCCCGTGGAGTTCCTCGAGGTCGGAGAGACCTTCGACGATGGATTCGAGCGCGAGCAGGGGCGCCGGTCCCGCGGCCGTCGCAACAACGATCGTCCGCGCGGCGGTGGCCGTCGGCGCGGTCGCCGCGACGACGACGACGAGGATCGCGGCCGCGGGCGCGACCGAGATCGTGATCGGGACGAGGCGCCGCGCCCTGCTCGGCGCGAGCAGCCCGACGAGCGGCCCACCCAGGACGAGTCGGCGGCGCCCGGCCCCGGCCCCGGCTTCGGCCTGGGCCTAGGCGGCGGTCGCGAGTCCGAGCCCGAGGTCGCAGCGGCTCCCGAGTCGGAGCTCGAGGTGATCGAGGAGCGCGCGCCCGAGCCCGCTCCGGAGCCCGAGGCCCCGGCCGCGGAAGAGGCCCCCTCGACTCCGGGATTCGGCTTCGGCGCCGGCCTCGAGTGACCCACGCGCGGGCGGCCTGGTCATCCCGCCGCCCGATTCATGCTCGACCGGCTCGGCCCTCTGCCCGCGGACTTCGTGTTCGTGGAGGGAAAGCGCGGCGCGCTCGCCTGCCGCGGGAGCGACCGCGATGCGCTGCTGCGCGCGGGGTTCACCCCCGACGGCCGGCGGGACCAGGAGCGCATCCCCGACGCGGAGGAGTCGGGCCGTGAGCCCCTCGGACGACTCGTCGTCGACGGGACGAACGCCCTCGTGCGGCGGTTCACCCACGGCGGCCTCGCGCGCGCGATCACGGGCCGCCGTTTCAAGGACCCGGCTCGTCCCTTCGAGGAGCTGCGCCTCTCCGAGCGGCTGCGGGGTCTTGGGATCCGGACCCCGCGCGTGATCGCCGCCCGGGCGGTGCGCGCCGCGGGGCCGGGCTTCGAGCTGTCCCTCGTGATCGAGCGCGTCGATGGAACGATCGACGTCGGTCGACTGATGGGGGACGTCCGGGCCGGTCGGGCCCCGAAAGGCGCTCTGCGCCGCGCGGTGGCAGACTCCGGCCTGCTCGTCGGGAGCCTCCACCGGGCCGGGTTCCTCCATGCGGATCTCCAGCCGGCCAACCTCCTCGTGACGAGAGCCGGGACTCGCGGGGCGATCGTGCTGGACCTCGACCGCTCGCACTTCGCCGCGCAGGGGCCGCTCCCCGGAGATCTGGCGCTCGCGAATCTCGCGCGGCTCTGGCGCCATGTCCGCCGCCGCGAGCAGCGCTACGGAGCGGTGTTGACCTCCGGAGATCGAGCGCTCTTCATCGAGAGCTACGGCGTCGCCCGGGGCGGCAACGCGGACCTCGCTTCACGGATCGACCGGGCCGCCGATCGCGGCGGCATCGCGCACCGTCTCGGCTGGTGGCTCGAGTCTCGCGTCGGCCGGGGCGAGGACGCGCGAGCCCGCTGAGACGATCTCGCGCGCCCGAGCGCGACCACCGCGTCGGGGCGCTCCGCTCAGCCGACCGATTCGGGCAGGTTCACTCGCGGATAGAGTGGCCCGTCGGGGCTCAGGGCGCTCTGGAGCAGCGCGAGACTCCAGCGGGCCTGGCGGCGGCGAGTCGTCCCGGCGGCGAGCCGTCCGTTGTCCTGCTCGATGCGCCGCCGGAGCGTCCGCTCGAGGACCTCCGCCTGGCCGCGCTGGCCGTCCTCCGAGAGCGCGAGTGCCAGCGTCCCGCCGATCACGATGCGATCCGGGAGCTCGGCTCCGTGGCGCTCCACCAGGGCCCACGCGTCCCTGGCCAGCTCCAGCGCTCCCGTCTCGTCTCCCCCGGATCTCGCGATGCGCGCCTGGATCCCGAGAGCCAGGGCCTCGACCCTGAGGAGGCCGAGGTCCGCGGCGAGCCGACGGGCCCGCGTCACGAGGACGTCGGCACCTTCGCTCTCCTGCTCACCGAGCAGGATTCCGAGGAAGAGGGCGGCGAGGGCCTCGCCGCGACGATCCTCGATGCGCCGCGCGGTGAAGAGCGCGTCGCGCAGCATCAGCTCGGCCTCCCTCACGCGATGGATGTCGGCGAGGAGTCGTCCCCGCCGCGCCGCGACCTCGACCTCGATCGTCCCGATGCCCGTCTCGAGGCCGAGCTGGTGGGCGCGTTCGAAGGCCCGGGCAGCCCTGAGGGGACGGCCCACGAGTCGCCACGCCCGGCCGGACACGAGGTTCATGGCGGCGCGAACCGAGCGCTCACGCAGGCCGCCGGGCTGGCGCCGCAGGTCCCTCCTGGCGAAGGCGAGTCCCTTCAGCGCGGCGTCGAGGTCGCCCTCGTGGATCTGCACCTCCACGGAGAGGAGCCGCGCCTCGGCGCGGCTCGCGGCATCCTCCGCGAGGTCGAGCGCGCGCCCGGCGGACCTCGCGGCCGCCGCGTAGTCGCCCCGCTCGGACTCGATCCGCGCGGTGATCCGTTCGATCTCGGCGCGGTCGGAGGAGAGCTCCTCCTGCGCCTCCGCCGTCAGCTCGAGTGAGCCGCTCCCGGCCGCGGCCCCGGCGCGCTCCGCGAGCTCCTCCGCGTTGCGCAGGAAGCCGCGGGCCAGGCCGAAGCGTCCGCCGCTCACCGCGTGGCGCGCGTGGAGCAGGTACACCCGGAGGGCGGCCTGGGGCTCGCCCTCGAGGTCGAGATCGATCTCACTGAGTTCCTCGAGCGCTGCCCGCTGCTCGGTCCGGGCGCCGATCCGGTCGGCGGCGTCCGCGAGGGCCTCGAGGAGCCCTCGCCGGAGGGGGTGGTCGCGGCCCCGCCGGCCGAGCTTGTCCAGGGCCTCCAGCCCCCAGCCCGCTAGGGTCGCGCGGCGGTGGGGGTGCCCGCTGTCTCGCATGCGGCTGATCAGGTCGGGGAGGATCTCCAGCAGCTCTTCGGCTGCGCCCGCCTCACGGAGATGGAAGGCGCGGCGGTAGGTGGGTCGCCGGCCGTGGCGTACCTCGGCGCGGGCCAGGGCGCGCGCCACCGCACGGTGGTGGCGCCGGAGTCGAACTGGCCCCGTGCGTTGGATCGTCTCCTCGCGCTCGACGGGGTGAGCGAAGCGGAAGCTCCGGCCCGCCGGCGCCAGCCAATCCTCACGTACGAGCTCGGCGAGGGCCGCATCGCGGTCGACGACCCGCGGCGTCGGCCACGCCTCACCGATCCTCCCGAGGTCGGTGCGTGATCCGAGGACGGCCAGTCGCTCGAGCCAGATCCGTGCGCGGCCGGGCAGCTCCGCGAGGCGCTCGCCCACCGCGGTGAGCAGCGACTCGGGGCGCGGGAGTTCGTCCGGGTCCACCAGGAGCCCGAGGCCGCTCCCGGGGGGCGCCATCTCTCGCGTCCACCCCCGCTGGGCGGCGAGGCGCAGGATCTCGGCGATGCTGCCGGGCAGACCGCCGGTGCGGTCATGGAGGACGCGCGCGAGGCGGAGGCGAGGGACCGAGTGATGGAAGAGGCGCTCGACGATCCCGAGGACCTCGTTCTCTCCGAGGGGCGTCAGGTCGAGCCGCCGCGTGATCGGCGCGAGACGGCCGCGCAGCTCGGAGAGCCCGCCTTCACGCTGGATCTGTGCCTGGCTCCTCAGGCCGAGGACGAGGAGCAGTCCGTGCGCTTCGAGCTCTCGCGCGACCCGGTGGAGGGCCGAGAGGGTCGCGTCGCCCGCGAACTGGACGTCGTCGAGGAACAGGATCGTCGGCGCGGTGCGCGGGAGCGCGAGCATCCACGATGCGAGGGCCGCGGCCTCGGTCATCTCCGCGCCAGTCTGCTCGTCCCGGTCGGGGCGGACCGTCGCGACGAGCGTGCGCGCCACCTCGGCGGAGACCGTCTTCTCGAGCAGCGCCTTGACCCGCTCGCCGGGCTGCGCGCCCGACGGGAGGTGGAGCCAGCGGCGGAGGAGTGCGATGAGCGGCGCCGCGGGGCGCTCGTCGCCGATCGCGTTGCAGCGGCCGTACAGGTAGAGCGGAGCGCTGCCCCCCTCGCGCAGGCGGTGGACGAACTCGGCGACGAGGCGTGACTTGCCGGAGCCTCGTGGTCCGGTCAGGAGCACGCACAGCCCGCCGCCATCCACGTCCTCCCAGGCCCTGCCGAGGACCGCGAGCTCCTCGTCGCGTCCGGCCAGGGGCAGTCCGTGGACCCCCGACCACGCGACGGTGTCACGCCGGGCGCCGGCGTCGTACGCGATGCGGGCCCGCCACCACGCAGAGGCTTCCCCCTCCTCCAGGATCGTGGCCACCTCGGACGCCGCGGGTCTCTCCTCGGGCGCCACCCGGAGGAGCGCCCGCACGAGCGCGTCGAACAGCGGGGAGACGCGTGGCTGATCGGCGGACGGGGGCCGCGAGCGTCCGGCGCGGAGCGCGGCGAGCTCGTCGTCGTTCCGGGCCACGGGCCGGCCGCTCACGGCCTCGAAGAGCAGGCACCCGAGGGCGAAGAGGTCCGCGCTCGCCGCGGGTGCGCCGCCCCTCTCGCGCTCCGGCGCGAGGTAGCCGGGAGTCCCGAGCGGCGCCTCCTTCGTCCCCACGGGCCGCGCGAAGCCGAGGTCCACGAGGACGGCGCGGCCTTCGGCGTCGAGCCGGACGTTCTCGGGCTTGACGTCACCGTGGACCCAGCCCGAGGCGTGCAGGGCGGCGAGCCCCCTCGCGACCCGCGCTCCGAGGCCGCGGGCGATCGGCTCGGGGAAGGCCCCTTCCCGATCGATCCACTCGTCCATGGCATCCCCGGGGACGAGATCCATGAGCAGCCACGGCCGCGGCATCGCGGCGTCCGTCGCAGCGTGCTCGGCCCCCGGGGCTCCGGGGTCTCCGGCCCAGGGCGGGGTGAGGCCATCGGCCTCGTGGTGACGGGCGCGCGCGAGCGTCGAGTGGTTCACCGCCAGCGAGGCCTCGCGCTCGAAGGCCAGGGTCGTCCGCGCTTCTGCGACGGTGGCGAGCTCCGGCAGGAGGATCTTCACGGCGACGTCCGTACCAGCGGGGAGATCCTCGACGGCCTCCTCCAGCCTCCCGAGCCAGACGCGGCTCGTGCGTCCCTGGCCCAGGAGGGACAGCAGACGGACCTCGGGGCCGGGCTCGGCGGGCAGGGGAGTGGATCCGGGCGGGGTCATCGATCCGAGGAGGCGCTACCTTCTTGGGCCGGCGGCGTGCTCCGGCCGATGAGTCTAGTCCCCGCCGCGACCCACCCGCGCGTCCACTCCGTCCGTCTGGAACGAAAGGGCCGCCTGCCGCCCCTCGCTCCGCTGAACTTCGCGATCTCTTGACCTTCCTCGTCCACAACACGCTCACGAAGGAGAAGGCACCCTTCCGCTCGATCGAGGAGGGAGTGGTCCGCATGTACAACTGCGGGCCGACGGTCTACGGGCGCCCGCACATCGGGAACTACCGCAGTTTCCTGTTCGCGGACCTCCTGCGCGGCTGGCTGGAGTACCTCGGGTACACGGTCCACCAGGTGATGAACATCACCGATGTGGGGCACCTCACCGACGACGACGTCGCCGACGCGGGGGGCGACGACAAGGTCGAGGCGCAGGCGCGGCGCGAGAAGAAGGACCCGCGCGAGATCACCGAGGGCTACACCGCGATGTTCCTCGAGGACATGGCGGCCCTCGGGGTGCGCGAGCCGGAGGCCCGGCCCCGGGCCACGGAGTACATCGACGAGATGGTCGCGATGGTCGAGCGCCTCATCGAGCTCGGACACGCCTACCGCGTGGGCGACAACGTCTACTTCGACGTCACCTCCTTCCCCGAGTACGGTCGGCTCAGCGGCAACCGCGTCGACGACCTCGAGGCCGGCAAGCGCATCGAGGTCAACGAGGAGAAGCGCCACCCCGCCGACTTCGCCCTCTGGAAGAGCGACCCCGCGCACCTGATGAAGTGGCGGACGGTCTTCGGCGAGCACGGGTTCCCGGGCTGGCACATCGAGTGCTCCGCCATGGCGAAGGCTCTCCTCGGGGACCGGATCGACATCCACACCGGCGGCGAGGACAACGTCTTCCCGCACCACGAGTGCGAGATCGCACAGAGCGCCTGCGCCAACGGCGTGGACATGGCGACCTACTGGATGCACGCGAAGTTCCTGCAGGTCGACGGCGGGAAGATGAGCAAGAGCCTCGGGAACGTCTACACGGTGCCCGACGTGGTCGCGCGCGGATTCGAGCCGCGGCACCTGCGCTTCGCGCTCCTGCGCGGCCACTACCGCACGCAGATCAACTTCACCTGGGACATCATGGAGGAGATCCGCAGCCGCCTCGAGAACCTCGACGAGCTGGCGGTGCTCCTCTCTCGCGCGAAGGGCGCCGAGGGCGTTGACCCCGAGGCGGGGCACGAGCACCTCGCTGCGGCCCGTGACGGGTTCGAGGCCGGGATGAACGACGACCTCAACACCCCGGTGGCGCTCGCCGCCCTCGAGCAGTTCCGTCGCCCGCTCCTGGATGGAGCCGTCGGGCCGGCCGTGGCCGCGGAGGCGCTCGAGTGGCTCGGGCGCGCGGGAGAGGTCCTCGGCTTCGTCGAGACGTCCGAGCCCGAGGCCGACGCGGAGATCGAGGCACTGATCGAGCAGCGGAACTCGGCCAAGGCCGCCAGGGACTGGGCGGCGGCGGACGCTGCGCGGGACGCGCTCGCGGCCCTCGGGATCGAGCTGCAGGACACACCCGACGGCGTGGTCTGGCGCCGACGTTGATCGCGGCATCCGCGTCAGCGGATGCGCCAGAGGGACTGCTGAAGCGCCCACGAAGCGGACTCCCCGCCCGCTTGCGGCGGAACGAGACCCGGAATCAGCCCTCGTCGTTCCCCGGCGGATCCTCCGCCGCGGCATCACCTTCGCCGGGCTCTTCACCGGAGGTCTCCCCGCGGACCTCCTGGTCCTTGCGGCGGGCCTCGGCGATGAGGTCGTCGATGCGCTTCGACTCCTGCGCCGTGTCGTCGGGTAGGAAACGGAGGTCGGGGGTCGTGCGGGTGCGGAGGACGCCGGACACCTGGCGGCGGATGAACCCCCTGGCGTGCTCGAGCATGCCGCCCGTCTTCGCGCGGTCGCTGTCGTCGCCGAGGACCGAGTAGAAGACCTTCGCGGTCGACAGGTCGGAGTTCAGCTCGACGCGCACGACGGTCACGAAGGACGCGCGCGGGTCCTGGAGCTCGAACTGGAGGCAGTGGGCGATGCGCCGCTGAATCTGCGCCTCGAGGCGGTGGATGGTGCGTTCGGAGGCCATCGGGCGAAGGGGTGGGGGGGGAGGCTCCGATGGCGGCGGGGGCGCGCCC
>CBFIJG010000035.1:0-32513 GCA_965662915.1 Planctomycetota bacterium
CCGCCGGCTCGTACGGCGCCTCCGGCCCAGGCGGCTGCCGCTCCGCGCGTTGAGGCGGCGCCAGGGTGGGTCCCGCCGCAGCATCCCGCCGACGTGGACCCGCGGGAGCCGGGCGGGCGCGCCCCGAGGGAAGTGCCGTGCGCTCTGCGGCCCCGGCTCAGGGCGTCGAGCCCGGCTCCGCGCCCCGCGTGTCGCCGAGGCCTGAGCGAGGCGTGGCCAGGGACGCCCGGATGGTCGAGGGGGGAGCGCCGCGGCGGCTGCGGCTCGTCCCGACAGGCCCGCCGATGGGTTGCGGTGGGAGGCCGTGGCAGTCGAGGGAGGTGGGCTGCGCCGTGGGACCGGCGGACTCGAGCGGCGCGGATGGGCCGCCGGTTCCGTACCAGGGATGGGGCTCGATGCGCGGTCGGGCTACCAGATGTGGTGCTGTTGGCCTCGATGTAGCCCTTGACCCACTACATCCCGTGGGGGCGGCGCGTGGGCGCGTAAACCGTTGCGAGGTAACGGCTTACGGATCAGATGAAAAGGCGATCAGACCGCTTGTGCGAACGGTTGGTGGCAACGCAGACTGTGCAAGTGGGAAGTAGTGGCAGCCAGAGGCAGGTGAAGGGAAGCAAGGGGTCATCTCGATGAGCCCTCGCCCCAAGCGCTTCCTCGGCAAGTCCGAGCACCCCGTCGATCCCAAGGGCCGTATGTCTCTCTCCAAGCAATTCCACGGAGCGCTGGACCGCGACGACGAAGGTCGTCCGGCCGGGGTGCTCTGCGTGGAGCGCTCCGAGGGGAAGTGCCTGTGGATCTTCAACGACGAGGGCTTCGCCCAGGAGGCGGAGCGGTTCGGGACCGACGCCATGCCGGACCCTGCCGGCGACAGCGCGACGGACCTGGACGAGCAGCGTGACTTCTTCGAGTTCGTCGAGGAGTTCACCCTCGACGCTGCCGGGAGGGTGGTCATCCCCGCCCGGTTCCGCGAGCTCGCCGGGATCGACAAGCGAGCCACCTGCGTCGGCGTCTTCGGGCGCCTCGAGGTCTGGTCCACCGAGCGCTGGGAGGCCCGTCAGCGCGGGAAGAACTCGCCGCTGGTGGCCGGTGACGGCAGCTCCCGAGCCCTCGGCGGCGAGGAGGCGGCATCGTGACGACCCACCAGAGCCCCTTGAGCGACCGCCGCGCCCACGCGCGGCCGGTCTCCCCGCATGCCCGGCCCGCCGGAGCCGCGCCGCGCGTGCTGACCCTGAGCGTGTTCGACGCCATGACCGACCCGCTCAGTGATCGACCCGTACACGTCCCCGTTCTGGCCGAGGAAGTCGCGCGCCTGCTGGGGGGTAGGCGCTCCGCAGACTCCGCCTCCGGCCTTCTGGTGGACGTGACGCTGGGTGCCGGGGGGCACTCAGCACTCCTGCTCGAGCGCTTCCCGCGCCTTCGCCTCCTTGGGACGGATCAGGATCCCGAGATCCTGTCCGTCGCGCGGGAGCGCCTCGAGCCCTTCAAGGACCGCGTCCGGATCGAACATGCGCGCATGTCCGAGCTGACGCAGGTCCTCGCCGACCTCGACGAGCAGCCGGTCGCCCTCCTGATGGACCTGGGGGCCTCCTCCCTGCAGCTGGACAGGCCCGAGCGGGGCTTCTCGTTCGCCTGGGACGGCCCGCTCGACATGCGCATGGATCCCCGTCGCAGCCGGACGGCCGCGGACATCGTGAACAACTGGGACGAGGGGGACCTCGCGGACCTCTTCTTCCACGAAGGCGGCGAGCGCGGCGCCCGCAAGGTGGCTCGCGCCCTCGTCGAGGCCCGCAGGCGGGCCCCCTTCCGCCGCACGCGCGGCCTCAGCGAGGCCGTCGCCATCGCCCTCGGCAAGCCCATCCGCTCGGGCGGGGACGCGCCCCGCCGGGGCTCGATCCACCCCGCCACTCGCGTCTTCCAGGCGCTCAGGCGGGCCGTCAACGAGGAGGCCGATGAGCTCGAGGCCGGGCTCGCGGCGGCCAGGGAGCACCTCGCCCCGGGCGGCCAGCTCCTCGCGATCTCGTTCCACAGCGGGGAGGACGGTGTCGTCAAGCGCTTCCTCGCCGAGGGGACGCGGGCCGGCGAGTGGGTCCTCGAGACCCGTCGTCCGGTCGAGGCCGGGCCCGAGGAGGTCCGCCGGAACCCGCGTTCCCGCTCCGCCAAGCTCCGGGTGGCCAGCCGCCCGGTCAGCCCTTCCCCCGAGAGTCCGACCGCATGACCCGTTTCTCCCTCGGCGCCGCCCTCTGGGCCGGCGCGCTGGTCGTGGGCGCCATCACGGCGAACGTCCAGGTGCAGAATTTCCAGGACGCTGCGGAGCTCGACCGCCTCGTCGACGAGACCCAGTGGAACCTCCGCCGCTGCAGCGGCCTGACCTCCGAGCTGGTGCGATTTGAATTCGAGCTCTCCGCTGAACACACTCGGGGGCGCGGCGCAGGAGCCAAGCTCCCGCTCCGTTGACGGAGGCGAGCGAGGCCGCACCCTCGCTCCGCACTCCGACCGCGCCTCGACCACGCCGGGACCGCGAATGCCCCAGGGTATTCGCCGGGTCGACCAACCCCCGGCACCATGAAGACCCGGCGACAGCCGCGGGGCCCGCACGCCCCGTTGCTGGTCGTCTTGAACAACTCCCTGGGAGGGGGAGGCATCCGCTATCGCGATGGGGGGGCGTTCCAGGCCTGACAGGAGAACTTCGCAGCCGCAGCGCGGCGGCGAGGATTCTCTGCGCGGCGTTCGCGGCCGCGGCGTACCGTTCGTTCCCGCGTCGGCGGCGTCGCCCGTGGGGGCGTCGGGCTTGCGACCGGCGTCGCTGTTCACGGGGCTGGTGGTCGTGCTCCTCGTCGTAGCTGGTCGCTCCTTCTGGATGCAGGTTTTCGCAAATGGCGCTCAGCCGGATGCGACGCGCGCCGAGACAGCGCCCACGCCGGGCTTCACGATCCTCGATCGCACCGGGCGACCGCTCGCCCTGAGCGTCGAGTGCTACGACCTCCGGGTTTCGCCCCAGGCCCTCTGGCGCGCGCACACTCCTGACCGCATCGCCCGCGCGCTGTCCGCGATCCTCAGCCGTGATATCAAGGCAGAGACCACCGGCCGCGCCGGAGCGGTGGGCGAGCAGTGGACCCCCGAGCGGGTCCTGGAGCGGACGATGCCCGCGTCGCTCTTCGAGGACGGCCACCTCGTGCCGGTCGAGCCGCGCATGCTCGCCTTCGACGCGGAGACGGCCGACCGGGTCTCGGCGTGGCTGGACACCGGAGTCGTCGATCCGGCGAAGGAGCCCCGCGGCGCCGTGCGCGGGCTCTGGCTCGTCCCGGTCGAGGATGGAGACGCGCCGACGTGGACCCTCGCCATGGAACCCGTCGCCGCGCTCAGCCGCGAGGCGCGCGAGGATCAGTTCGGGATCCAGAAGGTCTCGAAGGGCCGCGAACGGACGGCCAGGCCCGACCTCTGGACGAGTCGCATGCTCGACGCTCTCATCGTCCTCGTGGGGCGTGAGGCGATGATCGAGCGGCTGCCCCGGGGCGAGCGCCTCGCGCTGGAGGGAGCGCCGCGCACCGACGTGACCAGGGTGCTACGGGACGCCGTCTGGGCGGAGCTCGTTCCCACTCGCTTCAGGGTGCTGGCGAAGGCCGTCGACCCGGTGCGCGCGCACGAGGTGAAGAAGCTCATGGGGGCGGAGGGGATCTCCGCCTACCAGATCGAGCTCGTTCAGCGTGTCGAGCGTCGCCACCCGACGCGGCCGGGCGGGACGCCCGTGGCGCCGCACCTCGACCAGTCGGAGGAGGACGCCTTCTCGATCCTCGGTCACTGGGGCCTGCTCGACCAGGCGCGTGCGCGCGCGCGGGCCGAGCGAGACCGCCAGCAGCGGCCGCACGTCATCGACTGGGAGGACTCGGCGGAGCCCTTCTCCGCGCACCGCGAAGCGCTCATCTCCGAGCGCCGCCCCCAGAGCGGGGTCGAGTTGCTCTGTCAGACGTCCATCGAGAACGGCCCCTGGGCGCCGCTCGTGGACGGCATCGAAGGCCGCGTCTACGAGCGGCGCTTCCGCTCCCTCCCCCGGGACCGTCGGCGGGCCTGGGGGCCGGGCGTGCCCGACTACTACGGGGACTTCCGCGAGGGCACGGACGTCCCGCGCATCGAGGTCACCCTCGACGCCCGGCTCCAGGAGGTCGTGCACGCCGAGCTTCGCCAGCTCATGGAGGAGCACGACCCCGCGCTCGCGATGGCGATCGCGGTGGACGTCGAGTCCGGGGACGTTCTCGCCCTCGACTCCTCATCGCCCTACGGCTACTCGGGCTTCGCGCCGCTCCTGCACGAGTTCACGCCGGGGTCGACCTTCAAGGCGGTCATCATGGCCCTCGCGCTGGACGCGGGCGTCA
The DNA here is from genome assembly GCA_965662915.1 of Planctomycetota bacterium. Taxonomy (GTDB): domain Bacteria; phylum Planctomycetota; class UBA1135; order UBA1135; genus Saltatorellus. The sequence continues at coordinate 4,368 of CBFIJG010000035.1, forward strand.
CCACGCCGGACGAACGCTTCCCGACCTTCCGCGGCGCGGGCCTGCGCCTCGGCGGCCGGACCATCCGCGAGGCGGAGGGCGCGCCCACGGAGGCGGAGATCACCGCGGCGGAGGGACTCGCGCACTCGTGCAACGCGGTCCTCGTCCAGATCGCGCTGCGCATGGAGGCCTCGCAGCTGCGGGACGCGATCCTGCGGCTCGGCTACGGCGCCACGCCGGGTGCGGGCCTCGGCCCCGAGCGCGACGGCTACCTGACGCCGCTCAAGCGCGGCACGTGGCGCAGCAATCAGACCCACGCCTCCGTCGGGTTCGGCCACGAGCTGACCGTCACCCTCTGGCAGCACGCGGCCGGCCTCGCGACGATCCTCCGCGGCGGAGTGCGTCGTCCGCTTCGACTGGTGCGGGCGCTGGAGCGTGATGGTCGGCGCTTCGAGGCGCAGCTCGAGGGCGGCGAGCAGGTGCTCGCCCCCGAGGCCTGCCGTGACACGCGCAAGATGATGGCGCTCGGCGCGGAGATCGGCACCGGCGACGCCGTCGCGAAGCGCGAGATGCACCCCGAGTTCAGCTGGATCGGGACCAAGACGGGCACGACCGAGAAGGTGCCGACCGAGCTCTGCGTCCACCTCGAACTCGAGGGGCTCGCGAAGGCGGCGCGCGACGGCGAGAGCTGGACGCGGGCCAAGCGGGAGGCGTGCCGCGCGCTCGAGCTGCCTCACCGCAGGCGGTCTTGCTACACCTCGTCGATGTGCGCGGTGGCCCGCGCCGTCGATGTGAACGGCGAGGAGCGCGAGATCATGGTGCTCGTGGTCGCCGACGACGCCAGAGGCCGCGAGCGCTTCGGCTCGAGGGTGTCCGGCCCGACCGCCATCGCCATCCTGCGACAGGCCTTCGGCTTCCCCCGCGTCCACGGGGGCGAGTCGCTGGCGAGCGAGAGCGCGGTGGCGGGCGCGCGGTCGACCGGTGAGCGGATCTTCGAGCAGGGCGGCGCGCGGGCCGGGAGCACGGCGGCGTCCTACGACGCGCGCTTCCTCGACACCGACGAGCCCTGGGAGCCTCGCGAGGACGAGGCGGAGGCGCGACGATGATCCGACCCGAGGGGAGCCGGGGAACGCACGGCGCGACGTCCATGGCGGCGCTGGTGAAGACCCACGGGGGCGTGCTCCACGACCTCGGCGCGGCCGGTGGTCCGCGGCCCGCGCGGCCGGGCGATGCCGTCGGCGCGCAGGTGCCCGTCGGGATCCGGATCCAGTCCGCGCGGATGAAGCCCGGGGAACTCTTCGCGGGGCTGAAGGGGCTGCGGACCGACGGGGCTCGATTCCTGCCCGACGCCTTCCAGCGAGGCGCCGCGGGTGCGCTGGTCTCCTCGGACCGCAGCGTCGGCGCCGCTGCTGCGGCTCTTCAGGAGAGGGGGATCGACCTCTCCGGGCGTTCACTCTGGCTCCACCCTCGCCCCGCGGACGTGCTCGGCGCCGTGGCGGCCGACGTCCACGGCCGCCCCGCGGACCGGCTCGAGATGGCCGTGGTGACCGGCACGAACGGGAAGACGTCCGTGTGTCACCTGGTCGGCCAGCTGCTCGACCGAGCGGAGCTCGCGCCAGCCGTCCTCGGCACCGCCGGGCACCAGCTGCGTTCTGCGCGCGGTCCTCTACGCCTGGCCGCCTCGCACACGACGCCCGACGTCGCCGAGCTCCAGGGGCTGCTCGCCGGCCACGTGGCCGGCGGCGGCCGGACCGCGGTGATGGAGGCGAGCTCGCACGGGCTCGTCCAGGGGCGCCTCGCAGGTCTCGCTCCGCGGGTCGCCGCGTTCACGAACCTCACCCGCGAACACCTCGACTACCACGGTTCGATGGAGCGCTACCTGGACGCGAAGGCGCGCGTCTGGGACCTGCTCACGCCGGGTGAGGGGATCGCCGTCGTCTTCGGGCGGAGCGAAGCGAGCCTCGAGATGCGGCGCCGCGCGGAGGACGCCGGCGCGCGAGTCGTCACCGTCGACGTCGGTGAAGAGGCCGACCTGACCGCGCAGGAGCTGCGGCGCACCCGGGAGGGCTGGTCCTTCGTCCTCGCGGGCCTCGGGCTCCCGGCCACGCCGGTGGAGCTCCCGCTGCCGGGCCGGCACAACGTCGAGAACGCCCTCGTGGCAGCCGCCGTCGCGCGGTCCCTCGGCGCCTCCGCCGCGGCGGTCGCCGCCGGGCTAGGCGCAGCTTTGGCTCCGCCCGGGCGGCTCGAGCGGGTCAGCGCGGGCGCTGGCGCGGCGCCGTTCGAGGTCATGGTGGACTACGCCCACAGCCCGGACGCGATGGAGCGAGTGCTCGCGGAGCTGCGCCGCGACCTCGACGGCCGGGACGAGGCAGGGCGCCTGATCTGCGTCTTCGGCTGCGGTGGCGATCGTGACCGCGGCAAGCGCGTGCCCATGGGGCGCGCCGCGGGCCGGATCGCGGACGTCTCCGTGGTGACCAGCGACAACCCCAGGAGCGAGGACCCGGCCGCGATCGCCGAGACCGTCCTGGCGGGTATCGACGCCGCGGGGGGGCGGCGCGTGCTCGAGCTGGACCGCGGCCGGGCGATCGAGCGCGCGCTCGGCATGGCGCGCCGCGGTGACGTGGTCCTGATCGCGGGCAAGGGCCACGAGAACACCCAGGCCATCGCGGGGCGCGCGCTGCCCTTCGACGACCGCGTCGTGGCCGCCGAGGCGCTCGCGCGTCTGGCCGCGAGAGACGGGGGGAACGCCTCATGATTCACTTCACGGTCGGGGACGTCATGGACGCCGTCGAGCCGCGCTGGAGCGCGGGCGTCGATCGCACCGTCCACGTGCCCGCGATCTGCACCGACTCGCGGCACCTCGACAAGGGGTGCCTCTTCGTCGGCCTCGAGGGGCCGAACTTCGACGGCGCGCGCTTCGCCGAGGCTGCGATCCACGGCGGCGCGGTGTGCGTGCTCGCGACGGACTCACCCGGGGTGCGCGAGCACCTGGGGGATCTCTCCGACGCGTACGGTGTCGCCGCGATCACCTGCGACGACGCCCGCGCGGCCCTCGCTGCCCTCGCGCGGTCGGTGCGCGCCCGGCTGACTCGCGCGACCGTCTTCGGGATCACGGGCTCGTGCGGGAAGACCTCCACCAAGGCGATCCTGGCGAACCTCCTGGCCGCCGAGGTCTCGGTCGTCTCGAGCCCGGCGTCCTTCAACAACGAGATTGGCGTGCCGCGGACCCTCTTCCTCGCGGACGAGCACACCGAGGCGATGGTGGTCGAGCTCGGCACCAACGGGCCGGGTGAGATCGCGCACCTCGCGGAGATCGCGCGGCCCAGGATCGCCATCGTCACGTGCGTCGGGCACGGTCACCTCGAGGGGCTCGGCTCGCTCGAGGGCGTCCTCCGCGAGAAGGGCGATCTGGTCGCGGCGCTCGAGGGCGTCGACGACTCCCTCTGCGTCCTCAACCTGGACTGCCCGCGCACTCCTCACCTGATGCGGCGCGTGCCCGAGGGGACGCGCTTGGTGACGGTCTCCGCGGCGGGCGACGAGCGCGCGTCGCTGCACACGACCCGCGTCGAGCGCCGGGCCGACGGCACGGCCTTCCAGCTCGGTGGAGAGCTCGCCGCTGCGCTCCCTGGTGAGCACTTCGTCTCCCTGCTCGGCACCCACGCCGTGGGTAACGCGCTGCTTTCGCTGGCGCCGCTCGCCGCCCTCGGGGCTCCCGTTGGACGCATGGCGAGCCGTTTGGCCGGGCTGCGACCCGAACCCCACCGCCTCGCTCCCCGGAGCGCTGGCGGGGTGCTCTTGGTGGACGACTCCTACAACGCCAATCCCGAATCCGTGGCCGCCGCGGTCGAGGTCCTCGAGGGGCTGCCCGCCACGGTGCGCACCCTCGTTCTCGGGCCCATGGCGGAGCTCGGACACGAATCGGTCGAGCTGCACCGCGCGGTGGCTGGCCACGCCGCTGCGGCCGGGATCGATCGGCTCGTCCTCGTGGGAGGGGCACCCTTCGAGGACGAACTGGCGGCCTGCGCCGAGGCCGCGAAGGCTCGCGGTCTGGTGGTCCACCGGGCCGGCGGCCGCGAGGAGACAGCTGCTCTCCTGCTCCGAAGGGCAGGGCCCCCCGCGCGCGGTGAGGCGATCCTCGTCAAGGCGAGCCGTACGGCCGCCCTGGACCGGCTCGTCGACGCCCTCGAAGCTGGTCTCGACGGGGTGAGCGCGGATCGGAGTCCGGAGGTGACGGCATGATCGTCGAGTTCCTGATGGGCGGCGCCGGTTTCGACTGGCTCGACTCGCTGGTCTTCCGCGCCGCAGCGGCGGCGCTCACCGCTTTCGTGCTCGCGATGGCGCTCGGGCGGCCGACCATCGCCTGGCTCCGGTCGCACCGGGTCGGCGAGGACACCTCGAAGACCGACGCCCCGGAGCTGGCGCGCCGCGCGGCGGCCTCGGGCAAGATCAACACGACCACCATGGGAGGCAGCTTCCTCGTGACCTCGCTCATGGTGAGCGTGCTCCTGTGGTGCGATCTCTCGAACCTCCAGGTCGTGCTGGGCCTCGTGCTCGTCGCGGGGCTGAGCGCCGTCGGGTTCGTGGACGACTACCTCAAGCTGGCGGTCGAGGGCTCGAGCGGGCTGTCTGCGAAGGCCAAGCTCGCGGGCCAGACGATCGCCGTGCTGTTCGTGGTCGTCGGCTTCGCCTGGTACGCCCACGCGTCCGGCCGCTTCTCGCTTCTCGACGTCTATCCGCCCTTCCTGAAGGACATCGAGATCCCCCTGGGCGGGACGGTCGTCGGAACGCTCGTCTTCATCGCCTTCGGGTGGCTCGTGATCGCGGGCACCGCGAACGCGACGAACATCACCGACGGCATGGACGGGCTGCTGGCGGGCTGCGTGCTCATGTCCGGCTCGGCGCTGGCGGTCTTCTGCTACGTCACTGGCCGCTCGGACTGGAGCTTCTATCTCGACGTCCCCTACATCCCGGAGGCCGCGGAGATGGCGGTCATGGGGTCGGCGCTCGTGGGGTCGTGCCTCGGCTTCCTCTACTACAACGCCCACCCCGCCGAGGTGTTCATGGGGGACTCGGGATCTCTCCCCGTCGGCGGGCTCCTCGCCTGGATGGCGGTGGTGGCCAAGCAGGAACTCGTGCTGCCGCTGCTCGGCTTCGTCTTCTTCGCCGAGCTCGGCTCCAGCGCGCTCCAGCGCATCTGGTACAGGCGCACGGGCGGCAAGCGACTCTTCACCATGGCGCCCATTCACCACGGGCTCCAGACCACCGGCGGGATCTTCCGGCCGGGCAAGAAGGAGTGGCACGAGGCGACCATCGTCACGCGCGCGTGGATCGTGGCGGCCGTCTGTGCGATGGCGAGTCTGGCCCTCTTGAAGGTGCGCTGAGCATGGTGCGCGCGGTGGGGACAGCGGCTTCGGGCGCCGCCAAGGCATGGCTCGTGCGGCGCCTCGACGGCGCGGCCGCCATCGCGCGGCCCTTCGGTGACGCGGCGCGACGCGCCGGCGATCGAGCCCGCTCCGCGCACCCGGCCGGGCCTCGCAACGCACTGCTCTGCACGGTCCTCGTGGCCCTCGTCTTCGGGATGATCATGCAGCTCTCCCACGCCTCCACGACTCTCCCGCCGGAGGAGTTCAGGGGGCAGATGCTGGAGCAGGCGGCCTTCCGGCTCGCCGGGCTGGCGCTGCTCATCGGAGGGATGGTCCTCGGCCCGCGGCGCATCGAGCCCCTCATCCCCGCGGCCACGGTGGGGGCCTTCGTGCTCCTCGTGCTCTGCTTCGTCCCCGGCTTCGAGCAGCCCCTCAACGGCTCCCACCGCTGGATCCGGATCTTCGGGAAGGGCCCTTCGATCCAGGCCTCGGAGCTCGCGCGTGTCGCGCTGGTCCTCTGGGCTGCGAGGCGCTGCGCTCTGCTCGACGACGACCTCGGGGACCTGCGGCGCGGCTTCGTCCCGACCCTGCTCGTCGGGTGCCTCGCTGCGGGCCTCGTCCTCAAGGAACCCGACCTCGGCGGCGCGCTCCTCCTCTTCGCCTGCTTCGGCGCGACCCTCTACGTGGGCGGCGCGCGCATGAAGCACGTGACCCTCGTGGGAGCCGTGGCGGCGATGCTCCTCCTCGTCGCGGTCCAGGTCTTCACCCACGTCCGCGAGCGCTTCGCGGTGTGGGCCGGTGAGTCCACCAACTCCCAGGTCAGCCGGGCCGCCGAGGCCATGGCGTCCGGCGATCTGTTCGGCGTCGGCTTCGCCCAGGGCGGATTCCGGAACGCGGGGCTGCAGTACATGCAGACCGACTACGTGTTCGCGCTCGTGGGGGAGGAGTTCGGGCTCTTCGGAGTGCTCCTCGTCGTCGGTATCTTCGCCGCCTTCGCCTGGCACGCCCTGCGCCTGGTGCTCTGCATCCAGGATCGCTTCGCCGCCCTCGCCGCCTTCGGCCTGACCACCTCGGTCGGTCTGCAGGCCCTCATCCACCTCCAGGTCGTCACCGGCCTGGCGCCTCCGAAGGGCATGGCCCTTCCCTTCCTCTCCGACGGCGGCAGCGGATTGCTCGCTGCCTGCGGCGCCGTGGGCCTCGCCCTCGGGGCTGCACGGCACGCCGCCCCGGACAAGGAGACTCACGAGTCCGCCCGAGGCTGACTCGCCACCCCATCCCACCCATGAGACTCAACGAACGTCACGCCGCGATCGCCGTCCTCTTCCTGGTCGTGATCCTCCTCGTCGGCTTCTTCTGGCAGGACGAATCCGCCGAACCCGCCCCCGCTGGAGCGGACCAGCAGCTCGCCCGTCAGGTCGAGGCCCCCCGCATCCCGGGTCAGGTCCAGGCGTCCGAGCGCGCCGATCGCCGCGGTCCTCGTGGTGGCGCTCCCCTCGGCGGCCTCGACGAGGTTCCGACCACGGTCGAGCCCGTCTCGACTCGTGGGCTCCGGGAGGGGGCGCACAGCGTGGACCCCGGGGCGTCGGCTCCCTCCGTGAGTCGTGCCGAACTCCCGGCCCCGTCCAGGGACCTCGAGGCGCGCCCGTCCGCGGGACTCGTCGACGAACTCCCGGGCGGCCTGGTGCCTGGCGGCAACGCGGCGCCGACCGAGATGGAGGAGCTCGCCGGTCTCGCCGCGAACGCGCGTGACCGGGGGCGCTTCCTGACGCAGCCGTCCGGCCCCGCGCTCAAGCCGGTGAAGACGGCGGCGTCCACGCGCGACGAGAGGGTCACCGCGGCGATCGCTCCGGCCGCGACGTCCGCCTCCACCGGCTCCGCGCGCGAGTACACGATTCGCCCGGGCGACTCCCTCTCCGCCATCGCGCAGAAGGAGTGCGGGACCACGGAGGCCACGGACGCGATCTGCTTCTTGAACGGCCTGTCCGATCCCAACAAGATCAGGGTCGGCATGGTGTTGAAGCTCCCTGCGAAGACGTCCCCGAGCACCGCGGTCCCTGCGCAGGTCGCGTCGAGAGCGCCCGTGGCCACCGGGGGTCGTAGAACGGTGACCATCCGCTCCGGCGAGTTGCTCAGCACCGTCCTCGAACGTGAACTCGGCACCTACAGGCGGTCGATCGCGGCCGTCAAGCGCCTGAACCCCGACCTCGATCCTGATCGGGTCGCCGTCGGGCAGTCGATCATCCTTCCCCTTCCCGCCGAGCTGTCCCCCGTTCCCGCGGGCGCCGCGCGCCCGCGCGCCGTCGTCAGCCAGGGCCGGCGAGTCGCCTCCAGCTCCAAACGCGCCGATCGCTCCAAGTACGTCGTTCGATGACCCGTCGCTTCCGCACCACACTCTTCATCGCCCTCGCGGCGGCCGTCGGCCTGCACCTGCGTCCCTGCCTGGGCTGCCTCGTCGCAGACGAGAGCTGCCCGGAGGCGCCCGAAGCCGCCGTCGTTGCGGGCGCGGAGCGCCCCGCGATCTCGGCCATGGTCTCCCTCGCCGCCGCCCCCGTCCGGGTCCGCTGAGGCGCTCCGTGGCATCGCTCCAGTCCGATTCGACGTCCCCCGGGGATGGCGCCGAGCGCGCCTACGAGATCCCTCGTCCGGAGCCTGGCGCGCCCGATCTCGGCGCCCTGCGCCTCGCGATCGCGGGCGGAGGGACCGGCGGACACGTGGTGCCGGGTCTTCACCTCCTGGACGCGCTCCACGAAGGGCTCGACGGGGCCGAGGGCAGGCTCGACGACCTCCTGTGGTTCCACAGCGGCCGCCGCGCGGAGGATCGCTGCATGGCGGAGCTCGACCGGCACCCCGCGGCGCCCGACCTCGAGCGCATCGTGCTCGAACTCGAGCCCCAGGGTGGAGGTGCTCCTTCTCTGCGGCGTCTCGGCCGGCGGATCGTGCCCGCTTTCCTGAAGGCTCGCCGCGCTCTGGCATTGCATCGCACGCAGGTGCTCCTCGGCCTCGGCGGATTCACCACCGCGCCCGCGGCCCTCGCGGCGCGCTCGCTCCGGATCCCCGTCGTCCTGCTCGAGATCAACGCGACGGCGGGCAAGGCGACCCGGACGCTCGGTCCCCTATCCCAGCGAGTCCTGCACGCATGGCGCGAGACGCTGCCGCCGGGACGCGAGGGGCAGAAGCACCAGCTCGTGGGGCCGCCGGTCTCGCCCGGCTTCAAGCCGCCCGTGATCCCCGACCGTGAGCAGGCGGAGGCCAAGGACGATCTCGGCTTCGACCCCGCTCGTCCTCTCCTCGTGGTCCTCGGCGGGAGCCAGGGGGCGCGTGGGCTCAACGCCTTCATCAGGCAGCACGTGAGCTTTCTCCTCGGGTCGGGCGTTCAGGTGCTCCACCAGGTCGGCCCAGGGCGCCGCACGGAGGGCGCTGATGATCTCGAGGGCTACGCCGCGGTCGAGTTCCTCGACGACGTGAGGCTCGCCCTCGTCGCCGCTGACGGCGTGCTCTGCCGCGGCGGAGCCTCGACCCTCGCCGAGGTCGGCGCGGTCGGGACACCGGCGTGGGTCGTGCCCTACCCGCACCACGCGGACAACCACCAGGTCCGCAACGCCCGACAGCTCTGCGGCGGGGTACGCATCGTGGACGAGCAGGACCTCGACCACGGTCGCTGCGAGGAGCTCGTGCGCTTCCTCGGAGAGCCCGGCGAGACCGAGCGTCAGATGATGCGCCACCATCTCCGCGAGGCGGTCCCGGTGAACGCGGCGCAGCGCGTCTGGTCCGAGCTCGCTGGCCTCTCGGCCGGCCCCGGGCCGCTCGCCGCGGGAGCCTCCGCATGACCTGCGGCGGGTGAGGGGCTCCACCTCGCCCTCCCCGCGCGCGCTCTTCGTGTGAGCGTGCGCTGCCCGTGCGAGGGCGGGCGGGGGGAGCTCTCAGAAGCCGAACTGGAGGCCCAGGTAGTAGCCCTCCAGATCGAAGTCCGCGTTGACCGTCGCGCCCGAGTCGTCGTACTTCGCGTCGATCGAGGTGACGCGGTAGCCGACGACGAGCTCTCCCACCTTGAGGAACTCCACCGCGGCGGACAGCTCGCCGTCGATGACCGTCGCCTCGTCGCCGTCGAACTCGATGACGAGGCCGCCCACGTCGGCGCGCAGGTCGACCGGGCCCCACTCCCATGCGGCGCGTGCGCCGATCATGGGGACGGGGATGACCTGGTCGGTCGTGATCCGGTTCGCCCCGCCCTGCTGCTGGAGGTCGAACTGCAGATCGAGCAGGGTCGCGCCCACTCCGATGCCGAGATCGATCCCTCCGATCGGGACCAGGTCCCAGGTGAACAGCGCTCGCGCCATCTGCAGATCGAAGTCGGTGTCGATGGCCGTGCCGGCCGCGACGGAGCTCCCGTCGACGCTGAATTCACTGGCCGTCGTGCCGCTGCCTTCGTACGCGACTCCGAGGCCGGCGACCGAGAGCTCGGCGGCGCCGAACCCGATGCGCGCCACGCCGCCGACGGAGGCCTCGTCGTCACCGATACCCAGCTCGCCGAAGCTCGTGTTGCCGCCGGCGCCGCCCTCCTGTATGGACAGGTCGCCGTCGAGGCCGATGGAGGCGATGAATGGCATCACCTTCGCCGTGGGGGCCGAGCAGGCTCCAAGGAGAACGGTGGCGGTGGCGAGGGGGAGGGCCGCGATGACGCGGCGGAGGGGGTGTGCGAGGCCCATGGGATCGAGGTGCGGTTGGTGTTCCGGGCGGGGGAGAGGAGGGGGGACGGGCGGTCTCGGGGTGATCGGTCCGCTCAGTCCATACCTTGAGCGCCCCGCTCCTTCCAGGCAGCCACGATGTCCTGGGCGGCCTCGAGGTGCTGGAGCGGCACGATCACGTCCGCCGGGCCCATCTTCATGGCCTGGCCGAACTCGTCGTTGAGCTCGGAGCCGGGGACCCGCGCCGGGACGCCCTCGGTCACGAGCAGACCCATGAGGATCTGCGCTTCCATCTGGCTGGCCGCGGTGTGGACCACGGCGAAGTCGCTGGTGCTCATGGATGCAGGTTCGAGTTCCGGGCGCGATGCTTCAAGCGAACCCCTCTGTTTGCTCAGATGGCGCGCGTGAGGGAATCCATTCCGCAGCCGACGCAGGGGACCGTTCAAGGAGGGGCGAGGTCGCAGGGAGGCGGTCTCGCAGGGGCCGCGCTGCCCGGCCGTATCCACCTCCTCGGCGCCGGTGGAGCCGGGCTCTCGGGGGCCGGGCGCATGCTCGCAGCCCTCGGGCACCGCATCACGGGTCACGACCGCGAGGCCTCGCCGTTCACGGCGGCGCTGGGCGAGGCGGGCGTCCAGATCGGGTTCGGCCCCAGCGCAGCGGAGCACCTGCCCGAGGACGCGGAGCTCGTCGTTCGCTCGGCCGCGGTGTCCACCGAGGACCCCCAGGTCGCCGCGGCGCGGGATCGCGGGATCGAGGTCATCAAGTACGCGCAGCTCGTGGGGCGGATGTGTCCGGCGGGCCGCACGCTCGCGGTCGCCGGGACCCACGGCAAGACCACCACCAGCTGGATGCTGCACGGCGCTCTCGCGAACGTGGGAGGGCCGTCGGCGGGCGCGCTCGTCGGGGGTCTTCACCGCGACCACGGCGTGAACGCCGTCGTGCCTGATCCGGGCGGCTGGTTCGCCGTGGAGGCGTGCGAGTACGACCGTTCGTTCCTCCAGATCGCGCCGACGGGGGCGATCGTCACCAACCTCGAGGCGGACCACCTCGACTGCTACGGCTCCTTCGCCGAGCTCGAGCGGGCCTTCTGCCGCTTCGTGAACTCCGTGGACCCGCAGGGGCTCGTGGTGCTCGGGGCGGACGTACCGGAGAGCCTCGCGGAGGCCTCGAGGGCGCCCGTCCTGCGCATGGGCATCGAGCTCAACGTCGACCTCGTGGGGGAGAGCCGCGGCGTCTTCCGCTTCGGCCTGCGCGGTCCCGGCTGGGCGACGCCGCCCGTGCAGCTCTCGGCGCCGGGACGCTTCAACGTCGACAACGCTGCCCTCGCGGTGGCGTTGGCCGTGGGCCTCGGGCGCGTGGCGCCCGCCAGCGCAGCGCGCGGCGTGTCGGAGTACCCCGGCGCTGCTCGACGCTTCGACCCCTGGGGTGAGCCCGGCGGAATCCCGATCGTGCACGACTACGCGCACCACCCCACGGAGCTCCGCGTCACGCTCGAGACCGCCCGTCGAGCCTTCCCGCGGCGCGAGCTGCACGTTCTCTTCCAACCGCATCAAGCGAGCCGCACGGCGCGCTGCATGAACGGCTTCGTCGAGGCTCTACGCGGCATGGGCCGCGTCGTCGTCGCGGACGTCTACGGCGCGCGCAAACACATCGACCGGATGGAGGGCGCCGATGCGGAGACGCTCGTGGCGCGCCTGCGCCGCGCGGGCGTCGACGCCGTCGTCGGCGGAGCTCCACGGGAGGCCGCCATGGTGCTGTGTGATGGGCTGACTGCGAAGTCGGCCGCATTCGTGCTCGGCGCGGGGGACATCGACCAGGTGGAAGGGGATCTCACCGATGCAGTGGCCCTGCGCTTCGCTGAAGGACGCTGACCTCGGCGCCCGCACCACGCTGCGCGTGGGCGGAGCGGTCGAGTGGCTCCTCGAGCCCGCGAACCCCGACGAGCTGCGCGAGGCGATCGTGCGCGCGAAGGACGCGGGGTTCACGCCGCGGGTCCTGGGCGGCGGGGCGAACCTCGTCATCGACGATCGAGGGCTCCCGGGGGTGGTCATCGCCACCGACCGGATGAACTTCGTCTTCCGCCCGATGGCGCCGCCGCCCGGCGCCGACGAAGCCGGTGGGGGCTTGCTCGACGAGGTCGTGCCGAGCGCCCGCATGGCGCCGCCGGATCCGGCCGAGGATCCGCGACTCGCGGTGTGGGCCGGAGTGCCCCTCCCCAAGCTCTGCCGCGCTGCGCGCGACCTCGGCTACTCGGGCCTCGAGAAGATGGCCGGCGTCCCCGGGCAGGTCGGCGGCGGGATCGCGATGAACGCCGGCGGGAAGGATCCCGACGGGACCCTCTGGCAGATGAGCGACGTCGTCGAGCAGATCCGCGTCGTGAACGAGCGGGGCGAGTTCGAGGACATCCACGCCGAGGCCTGGGCGCCCGAGTACCGGGATGGCCGGCTGGGTGACGTCGTGGTCGCGGGGGCAGTGCTGCGCTTCGAGCCGCGCCCGAAGCTCCAGGTGGCCGAGGACAGCCGCGAGTACCTGCGCCGGAAGAACGCGGTCCAGCCCGTGACCGAGTGGAGCGCCGGGTGCGTCTTCAAGAACCCCGACCCCGAGGTCTCAGGGGGGCGCACGGCGGGGCTCCTGGTGGACGAAGCCGGCGGGAAGGGCCGCCGGATCGGCGGCGCCGTGATCTCGGAGCGCCACGGCAACTTCCTCGTCAACACCGGCGAGGCCAGCGCGCAGGACGTCTTCACGCTGATCGAGGAGACTCGGGCGCGTGTCGCAGAGCACTCCGGCGTCGAACTCGAACTCGAGGTGAAGCTCTGGCGGCGGCCCTGATGGGGCTCCGCAGCCCCTGGCATCCTGCCCTCCGCTCCAGTCAGCCACCGATCACACCGATCACCGGTGAGAACCGCCCGACACGGGCGGGCTTCCGTCCGCGGCGCCGCGGGTTCATACTCTGCGCCCCGGACCCGCAACCAACCAGACACTCGATCCCATGATCCAGGCAGACCCGGCTCCTCAGGTGGAGGGGCCCTACCCGCTGTCGACCCTCCGCCATTCCGTCGCCCACCTGATGGCGTCGGCCGTGCAGAAGCTCTTCCCCGAGGCCCAGTTCGGCTTCGGGCCCTCCATCGAGCACGGCTTCTACTACGACTTCGACCTCCCCGAGCAGCTCACCGACAAGGACCTGCGCAAGATCGAGAAGGAGATGCGGCGCATCGCGAACCGCTCTCCGAAGATCGAGAAGGAGGTGATCACCAGGGACGAGGCGCGTGAGCGACTTCGATCCTGGGGACAGGAGTTCAAGATCGAGGGCCTCGATCTCATCCCCGAGGGCGAGGAGATCTCCTTCTACTACCACGGCGACGGCGAGGATCGCTGGGGCGACCTGTGCGAGGGGCCGCACGTTGACTCGCTCAGCGAGCACGAGTTCCACTTCAAGCTCCAGCACGTCGCGGGTGCCTACTGGCGCGGCGACGAGAAGAACCCGATGCTCCAGCGGATCTACGGCACGGCCTTCTGGACGAAGGACGCGCTGAAGGAGCACCTCGAGTGGCTCGAGGAGGTCAAGAAGCGGGACCACCGCAAGCTCGGCACGGACCTCGACCTCTTCAGCGTTCACGCGAACGCCGGCGCGGGCTTCGTCTTCTGGCACCCGAACCTGGGCGTGGTGCGCCGCGAGCTCGAGCGGTACTGGTGGGACCTGCACACCGCGGGCGGCTACAAGCCCGTCTACACGCCCCACGTGTCTCGCGAGAGCCTGTTCGCCGTCTCGGGACACCTCCAGAACTACGGTGAGATGATGTACGCGCCGATGGAGCTCGACGAGCTGCCGTACCGCGTCAAGCCGATGAACTGCCCGGGCCACGCCCTGATCTTCAAGGATCGCGGACGCAGCTACCGCGAGCTCCCCCTGCGCTGGGCAGAGCTCGGCACGGTCTACAGGTACGAGCGCTCCGGCGTGGTGCACGGCATGCTTCGCGTGCGCGGGTTCACCCAGGACGACGCGCACATCTTCTGCACGCCGGACCAGCTCGCCGACGAGATCGCGGGCGTCTGCCAGCTCGTGGACACCGTCCTCACGACCTTCGGGTTCGAGTACAAGGCCTACCTCGCCACGAAGCCAGCGGAGAAGACCATCGGCGACGACGACATCTGGGAGCGGGCCACCGAGAGCCTGCGCCAGGCGGCCGCCGCCGTGGACCTCGAGCTCGAGCTCGACGAGGGAGGCGGCGCCTTCTACGGCCCCAAGATCGACTACAAGATCAAGGACGCCCTGGGGCGGGAGTGGCAGAACAGCACCATCCAGTGCGACTTCAACCTGCCCGAGCGCTTCGACCTCGCGTACACGGCGCCGGACGGTTCGCAGATGCGACCGATCATGGTGCACCGGGCGATCCTCGGGAGCCTCGAGCGCTTCGTGGGAGGACTCATCGAGCACTTCGGAGGCAAGTTCCCCTTCTGGATCGCGCCCAGCCAGGTGGCCGTCATCCCCATCCGTGAGGAGCACGCCGACTACGCCAAGGGCGTCGCCGAGCGCCTCGAGTCGGAGCTCTTCCGGGTCGACGCCATGCTCGACGCGGGCCACATGAACAAGAAGATCAAGGAGGCGCAGCGGGCACAGACGCCCTACATGCTGATCGCCGGCGAGCGTGAGGCCGAGGAGGGGACCGTCGCCGTCCGCCGCCGCGGAACGCGCGAGCAGGTGGTCGTGCCCTTCGAGACCTTCCTCATGATGATCCGCGAGCTGCGGGACACCAAGTCCCTCGATCTGCCCGAGCCGAGCGCCTGAGCACCGGGCGTGATTCGAAGAGCTTCCTGCGCGGAGCCGCGGCGCGCTCAGCCGCTCGGGTCCGCGCTTCGTGGGAGTCTCGTTGATGTCGCTCGCGCACTCGCTGACGCGGATGCGGCGCTAGCCCATCCAGGGCGCTTCGTAGGAGCGGCCGAGGCGCACGATCTTCATCAGGAGCTCGGGGTAGGAGTAGCCGCGGGCCTCGAAGCTCTCGGCGAAGTCCTCGCCGAAGCAGAGGTCCGGGTTGGGGTTCGCCTCGAGGATCCAGACCTGGCCGTCCGCGTCCATGCGCATGTCGATGCGGTTGTAGCCGGAGAGTCCCAGGGCGCGGTGGATGCGCCGCGCGGTGCGCTGGATGCGCGCGACGGTGGCCTCGTCGAGGTCCTCCGCGGGGCCCGTGCGCAGACCGATCTTCTTCTGGTAGGCGTGGTCCCACTTCACGCGGCTCGTCGTGATGTTCGCCACGCCCGAGGGCAGATCGTCCATGAAGATCTCCCACACGGGTGAGACCTCCACGCGCTTGTTGCCGAGCACGCCGATGGTCAGCTCGCGTCCCTCGATGTACTCCTCGCACAGGGCGGCGGTCCCCACCTGCTCGTGGACGTAGCTGACCCGGGCGCTCAGCTGCTCGGGGTCGTGGACGATCGAGGCCTGGCTGATCCCCGTGGACGAGTGCTCGCTGCGCGACTTCACGAAGAGCGGCCAGCGGAGGCCCTTCGGGAGCTTCTTGGGCGCCTTCCCGCGGGGCACGACGAAGAACTTCGGCGCGCGGATCCTGTGGTAGTGCAGGACCTTCTTGCAGAGGGCCTTGTCGTTGGCGACGAGCAGGCCGCGCGGGTTGCAGCCGGTGTAGCGCTGCTTGCGCAGCTCGAGCCACGCGACGACCGCGGAGTCGTAGATCCCCGCGTCGTGGAAGTGCATCAGGAGGTTGAAGGCCACGTGGGGCCGGTGCTCCTCGAGCGCCGCCCGGATCGGCTTGAGCTCGTCGGCGACCGGCACGTGGATCACGTCGTGCCCGAGATTGTGGAGCGCCGTCGTGACGTCGTACTCCATCTTGAACTGATCGATCTGCTCGTCGTCGAGCCCCTCGATGGACTCGGGCGGGACGAGAGCCTCGTGCATGAGCACGGCGATCCGGAGCTTGGACGAGCGGGGCATCGCGGGCGCGTCAGCGGTGGTAGCGGGGCGAGCCGCCGTAGAGGAAGTGACCGGTGAGGGACGTGAGCACCACGGCCGCATCGAGCAGGGAGGAGGCGCGGCTCGAGGCGAGGCGCAGCTCCCGGGACTTGGCCCGGGCGATCATCTCGCGGACCACGTGATCGAGCAGGTAGCGGTGCTGACCGGTGGAGCGCGCGACTCGCGAGACGAGATCACGCCTGTGCTCGCGGAGGAAGGGAGCGAGGCGGGGCGCGCGAGGCGGCGCGTCCGCAGGGAGCGCGAAGGTCCGCTCCAGCTGGCCGTCGAAGGCCGGCGTGGCCTCGTCCGCGTAGTGGGCCTTCTTCCGCGTGTAGTAGGCGCGAAGGGTCCGCCTGACGCCGTGGGCCGGCTCCTCGCGGCGCCGCGTGCGGAGCTTCGGCGGCGCGTCGCGGATCTCGGCCATCAGCCTGTCGACGTACTGGAGCTTCTCGAGGGCGGGCCAGCTCTCGTACCGCTTCCGCCAGCGGCTGCCGGGGGCGAGCCAGACCGCGAAGGTCTCCGCGAAGTCCTCCAGGGGGTGGCTCTGGGAGTACCAGTAGTCGAGGTGGAGCACGTAGTCGCGGCTCGTCGGGTCGGGGGAGTAGCTCGCGTTGTAGGGGAGTCCCGGACGGCCGAAGATCTCGCGGAAGCGGCGGCGCCGACGCAGGCCGTAGGCGTTGTCGATGGCGTGGGCGGTCTCGTGGCGCAGGAGCTTCATGCACTCCGTCGCGGAGCCGCCCTCCACCTCGAGCATCTGGCTTCGCTCGAGCCGGACGAGCCGCGGGTGGGCGAGGAAGAAGGGGATCGCGAAGCCCGTGGCGCCATCGGGCGCGAACCACTCGGTGGAGAGCCACGCGTAAGGCCGGAAGCGCAGGCCGCGGGCCTCCAGCTCTCGATCCAGCCCCGCGAGACGCGGCGCCAGGGGAGAATCCTCGATGGTCACGCCGAGGTCCCCGATGCGCCTGTCAAGCAGCGCTTCGCGGGGTAGGGCGGACCAGTGCATGGGGAGGGCTCGGGCTGTGCGCGCGCGGGGTCGTCGGTGACGAAGCGGGCCCGCGCGGCTGTCACCGCGCGGGCCCGAGCTTACAGGACCGTTCCCGCTGGCTGCAGCCAGCGGGGAAGCGTCACTCGAGGTCGAGGACGCCGGTGCGCTCACCGGTCGTGAGGGTCGCGGTGCGGGCGCGGTAGTTGGCACCTAGCGTGAGAGCCAGGCGCCACGGCTGCGGGGAGCGGTCGCCCAGCATCCCGAGGCCCACCACGGCGGCCTCGCGAGCCGCCGGCGGGAATGCGTCGTCGTCGTCCACCGTGATGCGGCAGAGCTCGTCGAGCGCGCGCTTGTCGCCGATGTACCCGAGGGCCGTGATCGCCGCGACCAGTTCACCCTCGGCCTCGAGCCGCTGTCGCTCGGTGGCGTTCTTGTCGAGCTCCGCGTAGACCGTGGCGGCCTTCCGCATGGACTCGAGCAGCCCGTCGACCACGCTGCCCTCGCCGAGCAGGCCGAGCGCGAGGCCCGTGCGCATCTGCAGCACCGGCTCGCCCTGGCCCTCCGCGAAGGTCTCCTTGAGCACCTCGATCGACTCCTTGTCCTGGAGCATGCCGAGGCCCATGGCGACGTAGCCGCGCGCGGCGGCGTCGCGGGTGCGCTCGACCTTCGGCCGGAGCTTGGGCATGAGCGCGGTGGAACCGCGCATGCCGGCCGCGAGGGCGAAGGCGCCAAGGTCGTCCACGCGCTTGCCCGCGCGGATGACGTTACCGAGGGCGGTGTCCAGCTCCTCGTCGAGGGCCTGCCCCTTGGTTCCGAGCTCGAAGCCGAGCAGGCCGACCGCGAGGGCGGCCCAGGGCTTCACGCGCTTCTTGCCGCGCACGAGCTCGCCCCGCAGGGTCGAGCGGATCTCGCCCAGCGCGCCGAAGGGCTCGTCGCCCTGGCCGCGGTGGCCGCCGATCTCGGCGAGGGAAATCAGCGCGAAGCGCTTCTCCATGTCGCCGCCGGACTTGATCGACTTGCGGACCTGCCAGCGGATCCACTCGTCGACCGCGTCGTCGTCGGCGTCGCCGATCAGGCCGAGGGCGAGGACCGAGCTCTCGCGCACGTTCTCGGGCTGTCGCGAGGACTTCCGCAGGGCGCGGATCAGGACCTCGGCGACGCCTTCCTTCATGCGGTTCGTCATCCCCTCGGGGCGCGCGGCCACGAGGCGACCGAGGGTGGTCGCGGTGTGGGAGCGCAGCACCGGGTCGAACTCCTTCGTCGCCGTGAAGTAGCGCATCAGGTAGGTGACCTGGGGCCGCAGCGACGTGTGGGGGTCGGGGACCACGCAGGTGCCGCAGTAGCAGGCGACGACGTCCTCGTCGACCTGCAGGGGCACGAGGCCCATCGCGATCATCGCGGCGACGCGCGCGTCGTTGGCCTCGCTCGCGTCGTTCTCGATGATCTCGACGAGGGCCTTCACGATCTCCTGGCGCACCTCCTCCTTGGGAGAGCGCGAGCCGATCATGCCGAGGCCGTAGGCGGCGAAGGAGCGGATGTCCATGGGGACCCGCGCCGTCGTCGGCTTGCCTTCGGGCGTGATGGCCTCGCAGCCCGCCTTCGTGTTCAGGGCGATGTCGCGCAGGAGCTCGATGTTCTGTTCCCCGCCCATCACTCCGAGGAGGAAGGCCGCGGTCGGATGCATCTCCGGCGTGCCGTTGGCGAGGTACCAACGGGTCATGAAGTCGTAGACGCGCTGGTGCTCGCCACCGATCTTGGACATCGCGACCAGGGCGCTTTGGCTGAACCGGTTGGTGCAGCCCTTCTGGATGCCCTTCTGCAGGGCGTCGGAGAGCACCGTATCGATCAACGCGTCGCTGGCGCGGCCGCCGATGGTCTCACGGCTCACCTGGCCGCGTCCGAGGTAGACCCCGTCGGAGCCCGTGTACGCGCCACCGGTGTTGATGCCAGAGAAGCGGAGGAAGCGGTCGCGGTTGAACTGCCACCACAGCTGCCAGTCGTTCGGGTCGGTGGTCCGGCCGTAGCGGTCGAGGTCGTACGGATCCTCACCGGGCAGGACCGGGAGGCCGCCGATGCCCGTCGGGACCTCGGGCACTCCCATCGCGCCGGGGTTGCCCGCGGGGGGCGCTCCGGGAGTGGGGGGACCCACAGGACCGCTGGGACCCGCGGGGCCTCCGCCGCCGGTCGCACCGGGACCTTGATTGCCGCCACCGCCGCCAGCGGTGTCACCGGGCGCGCTCCCACCGGGAGCGCGAGGGCCGGCGCCTCATCACTGGAAGGCGAATGTCCAGTTCGTGAAGGCCGCGGTGCAGCCGAACACGATCAGAACGCGCGTCGCGAAGCGAAGCATGCGGTCGTTGTTCATCGTTCGATGGGCGAGGTGGAGAGAAGTGGGGCCGCGAGGTCGGGAAGAGCGGCGGGGCAGGGAAGCGCTCGGCGCCGGAGACCCTGCTCCTATATCTCATGCCATGGACGGTGAATCTTCTATGATCGTTCCCGCGAAAGGCCCCTCCCGGAGGCCCCGCCACACCGCGGAGAAGAGCGATTCGCGGCAATCCGGGCACTGAGGCCCCCTCGAAGGCCTTCTCTCTCAGAATCATCCCACTCGCCCCGTGACCCAGCGCGGGGCCAGGTCC
This sequence comes from Planctomycetota bacterium, assembly GCA_965662915.1. Lineage (GTDB taxonomy): Bacteria > Planctomycetota > UBA1135 > UBA1135 > Saltatorellus. Next base: position 23,978 of record CBFIJG010000035.1, read on the forward strand.
ATCGGCGGGGGCGGCGCGCAGCGCGCCTGAGACGCACCCCTCGAACCTGATCCGGTTCGCACCGGCGTAGGAAGCCCCATGACCAACACCCTCCCCGAGCGGTCCCAAGAGCCCGCCGTCGACGCCCTCGAGCCCTTCGAGGTCAGCTTCCCGTCCTCCCACAAGATCCACGAGCGGGTCGAGTGGAACGGACACGAGCTGCTGGTCCCCAAGCGGAGGATCCACCTCACCAACGACGATCCCCCGGTCGACGTGTACGACACCTCCGGCCCCCAGGGATGCGACGTGCGCGTGGGCGTTCCGAAGCCGCGGGCTGAGTGGATCGCGAAGCGCCGCGCGACGAACGAGTCTGGCAACTTCAGCCAGATGCACTACGCCCGCCGCGGCGTCGTGACGGAGGAGATGGCCTACGTCGCCGCGCGCGAGGGGGTCGACCCCGAGTTCGTCCGCTCCGAGATCGCCCGCGGCCGCGCGGTGCTCCCGGCGAACGTCAACCATCCCGAGATCGAGCCGATGATCATCGGCACGAACTTCCTCGTGAAGATCAACTCGAACATCGGCAACTCCGCCGTGACGAGCTCGATCGAGGAGGAGGTGGAGAAGCTCCAGCGCAGCATCCGCTGGGGAGCGGACACGGTGATGGACCTCTCCACGGGGGACAACATCCACGAGACGCGCGAGCACATCGTGCGCAACAGCCCGGTGCCCATCGGGACCGTGCCGATCTACCAGTGCCTCGAGAAGGTCAACGGCAAGGTCGAGGACCTGACCATCGACCTCTTCCTCGAGACCCTGATCGAGCAGGCCGAGCAGGGCGTGGACTACTTCACGATCCACGCCGGGGTTCTCCTGCGCTACGTGCCCATGACCGCCAAGCGCGTCACCGGGATCGTCAGCCGGGGCGGCTCGATCATGGCGAAGTGGTGCCTGGCCCATCACCAGGAGAACTTCCTCTACACGCACTTCGAGCGCATCTGCGAGGTGATGAAGAAGTACGACGTGACCTTCAGCCTCGGAGACGGGCTGCGGCCGGGGTCGATCGCCGACGCGAACGACGAGGCGCAGTTCGGCGAGCTGGAGACCCTCGGGGAGCTCACCAAGATCGCGTGGGAGCACGACGTCCAGTGCATGATCGAGGGCCCTGGTCACGTGCCCATGCACAAGATCAAGGAGAACGTCGAGAAGCAGATGGAGGTCTGCCACGAGGCGCCCTTCTACACGCTCGGTCCCCTCACGACGGACATCGCGCCGGGCTACGACCACATCACGAGCGCCATCGGCGCTGCGATGATCGGCTGGTTCGGGACGGCGATGCTCTGCTACGTGACGCCCAAGGAGCACCTCGGCCTGCCCAACGCCAAGGACGTGAAGGACGGCGTGATCGCCTACAAGATCGCGGCCCACGCGGCGGACCTCGCCAAGGGGCACCCCGGCGCCCAGGCCTGGGACGACGCCCTGAGCAAGGCTCGCTTCGAGTTCCGCTGGGAGGACCAGTTCAACCTCTCCCTCGACCCCGTCACCGCGCGCGAGTACCACGACGAGACGCTCCCCGCCGACGGGGCCAAGGTGGCCCACTTCTGCTCGATGTGCGGCCCGCACTTCTGCTCGATGAAGATCACCGAGGACGTGCGGAAGTTCGCCAAGGAGAAGGGGCTCGAGACCGAGGAGGCCATCGCCGCGGGCATGAAGGAGAAGTCGACCGAGTTCACCGAGCAGGGCGGCGAGATCTACTCCTGAGGGGCTCAGCGCCCCGATCCGCGCCCCCTCGCCCGCCGACCGCCGCGTCGCCGGGCGAGGGGGCGCGCTCGTGTACAGGCGGTGGGGGCGGATCGATCAGCCTGGCTTGGTGGCCCGTCTCGAACCCTTGTCCTTCGGGGCGGCCCGTGATGTCCGATCCTCCTTGGAGCCGTACCATCGGATCGGCGCGCACTGAACATCATGCTCGGACTCCTCAAGCGACGCTCATTCGGCGCTCTCATCGGCTCCCAGTTCCTCGGAGCCTTCAACGACAACGCATTCAAGCAGCTGGTCCTGCTGTTCACGGTGTCCGCGGCGACGGCGGAGGCGCTGCCGTGGATGGCGGCCGATCCGCTCGCCGTGGGGCCGGACGGCTCCAGCCGTCAGTGGCTCCCCGCGACGCTCTTCGCGCTGCCCTTCGTGCTCCTCTGCACGTCCACGGGCGCGCTCGCCGACCGCCTCTCGAAGTCGTCGATCATCAAGACGGCGAACGTCCTCGAGATCGCCGTCATGGCCGCGGCGACGGCCGCCCTTTACCTGCAGAGCTACGTCGGGCTGCTCGCGGTGGTCCTCCTGATGGGGGCCCAGAGCGCGCTCTTCGGGCCCTCGAAGTACGGCATCCTCCGGGAGATCGTTCCCGACAGGGACATGTCGCGGGCCAACGCCCTGCTCCAGACGAGCACGACCGTCGCGATCCTCGGCGGGCTCGTCCTCGCAGGTACCCTCGCCGAGAACTTCGGTGACCGCCTCTGGATCCCGGGGTTGGTGTACGTCGGGCTCGCGACCCTGGGCTGGCTCGCGTCGCTGCCCATCGAGCACCAGGAGCCGCGGAACCCGTCGCGAGCGATCCCGCTGAACTTCGCTGCGGAGATGCTGCGGCAGTCGAGGAACGTGCGCGGGGTCCCGCACCTCGGGGTCTCCATCGTCGGCAGCGCCGTCTATTACTTCGTCGGCGCCCTCGTGGTGCTGATCGTCAACGAGTACGGGCTCACCACGCTCGGACTCGACAAGGAGGGGACCAGCCTCCTGCTCCTCCCCGTGGCGCTCGGGATCGCGGTCGGCGCGGTCATGGCGAGCCGCTTCTCGGGCGACAGGATCGAGCCGGGCCTCACGCCGCTCGGCCTGTTCGGCATGGCGGGGTCGCTCTTCGCGATCCAGGCGGCGCCCCACAGCACGCAGTGGGTCGCGGTCTGCCTCTCGGTGCTCGGCGTCTCGTCCGGGATCTTCTCCCTGCCGATCCGCACCCTCTGCCAGATCCTCCCGCCCGACGAGACCCGCGGATCGGTCCTCGGCTTCAGCCAGGGCATGGACTTCATCGGGATCCTGCTGGCCGGCCCCGCGCTCGCGCTCATGCAGGCCGGCGGTCTGACGCCGCCCGGGATGATCGCCGTCACCGGCGTGCTCCTCGTGGTCGCCTTCCTCGCCTCGCTGCGCTTCGCGGCGCACTTCACGGTGCGGCTGCTGATCTGGCTCCTGGCCCACGCCGTCTATCGGATGAGGATCCGGGGCGGCGAGCGGATCCCCGAGCGCGGAGGCGCGCTGCTGGTCGCGAACCACGTGTCCTTCGTGGACGCGGTGCTGATCGCCGCGGTCGCAGGCCGCCCCGTTCGCTTCCTGATGTTCCGGGGGTTCTTCGCGGTCCCTCTACTCGGCTGGTTCGCGCGGTGTATGGACGCGATCCCCGTCTCGAGCGGTGACAGCAGGGAGGAGAAGGAGGCGGCGCTCGGGCAGGCCGTGGAGGCTGCGCGCGCCGGGGAGCTGGTCTGCATCTTCGCCGAGGGGGCGATCACCCGGAGCGGTCACACCATGCCGTTCCGGACCGGGCTCGAGCGCATCGCGCGGGAGGCGCGGATCCCCGTGCTGCCCGTCGCGCTCGACCGCCTCTGGGGGAGCATCTTCTCCTACTCGGGTGGCCGCGCCTTCAAGAAGCTCCCCAGGCGCTTCCCCTACAAGGTCGACATCGCGATCGGCGAGCCGCTCCCCCCGGACGTGGACGCGTTCGCCGTCCGTCAGCAGATCCAGGAGCAGATCGCCGTGCTACGGACGGAGCGGCATGGGCGGCGGGGGTCCCTCGCATGGCGATTCCTGCGCGAGGCCCGCAGCTACGCGCGCCACCCCGCGGTCGTCTGCGGGACGGGCGTGTCCTTGAGCTACCGCAAGCTGATGGTGGGCTCCCTCTGCATGCGCGAGGCGCTGCGCCCGCTCGTGGGGGAGGGGAGGAACGTGGCGGTCCTGCTCCCGCCCGGTGCGGGCGGCGCCCTCGCGAACATCGCCCTCGCTCTCGACGGACACGCCACGGTCAACCTCAACTACACCCTGGAGAACGCCGACCTCTCCGAGATGTGCGAGCGGGCGGACTGCAGCGTGATCATCACGGCCAGGCGTTTCCTCAAGGCCCTGGAGCGCGAGTCGCCGCTGCCCCCCGAGCGCACGATCCTGCTCGAGGACGTGCGCCCCGCCATCACCACGGGCATGAAGCTCGGATTCCTCGCGAAGTCGTTCCTCCCCGGGACCTGGCTCGCGAACCTCGAGGCGCCTCGGCCGCGCGGCGGCGCGCCGGCCTCCGAGGAGACCGCGACGATCATCTTCTCGAGCGGCAGCACGGGGACGCCCAAGGGCGTGATGCTGAGCCACTCCAACGTCCTGTCGAACGCCCAGTCGGTGCTGCAGGTGATCTCCCTCGGACCCGGCGATGCGGTGCTCGGGATCCTGCCCTTCTTCCACAGCTTCGGCTACACGGTCACCCTTTGGACCACGCTGCTCTCGGGATCGAAGGCCGTGTATCACGCCAACCCGCTCGAGGCGAGGGTGATCGGAGAGATGTGCGGCGAGCACGGAGTCACGATCACGATCGGCACCCCGACCTTCTATCAGTCGTATCTCCGCCGCTGCACGCCTGAGCAGTTCGCGCGCGTGCGCGTGGCGCTCTCGGGGGCGGCCAAGCTGAGCCAGGCGCTCGCCGACGCATGGAAGGCGAAGTTCGGCTCGCAGCTCATGGAGGGCTACGGCTGCACGGAGCTCAGTCCGGTCGTGTCCGCCAACCTGCCCGGCGGCGACGAGGCACCGCGCCGCGCACGCAGCCACAGGCCGGGCTCCATCGGCCGCCCGCTGCCGGGGGTCGCGGTGCGCATCGTGGATCAGGACGCGTACCCGGACAGCCCGATCGAGCGAGGCGTGGGGGAAGCAGGGCTCATCCTCGCCAAGGGGCCCAACGTCATGCAGGGCTACCTCGGGATGCCGGAGAAGACGGCCGAGGTCCTCATCGACGGCTGGTACACCACCGGCGACATCGGGTACCTCGACCGTGACGGCTTCCTCTTCATCACGGACCGGCTTTCGCGCTTCAGCAAGATCGGCGGAGAGATGGTGCCCCATGGCCGGGTGGAGGAGGCGCTGCAGGACCTCGCGTTGGAGCTCTCCCGCGGTCACGAGGGCGCCCTCGACGATGACGCGCCGGCCCCTGCGATCGCGGTGACGGCGGTGGAGGACGAGAAGAAGGGTGAGCAACTCGTGGTCCTCCACGCGGGCCTCCCTTTCGATGGCGCTCTGCTTCACGAGGGCCTCGGGGAGACCGACCTGCCGAACCTCTTCCAGCCGAAGCCGGCGATGTACTTCGAGGTGGGCGAGATCCCGATGCTCGGAACCGGCAAGGTGGACCTCAAGGGGCTCAAGGACCTCGCCGAGGCGGTCGTCGAACTCACTCCGGAGGAGAGGCGCCGTCCGCTGACCCTCGCGCTGCTCGACGCCGTGCGCGGAGCGGCGGGGCGGGCCAGGGGGTAGCCTGCAGCGGAGTGACGGTGGGCGTCCCGCGCCCCGGCGGAGGCGACACGCAGGGCTGCGAACACGAAGGAGGGGCCGCGGGCATTCGCCCGCGGCCCCTCCTGATCGTCACCGCCACCCGCCGGTGACGGCTGGAACTCACTCGGCGGAGATCGTGCTCGCGATGGTGAGCTCGCCGGACATGGTGGCGCTTGCCTCACCGGTGGCGCCGCCGAGATCGGCGTCGCCGGAGATGACGATCTCGAACTCGCCGCCCATCTCCATGGAGGTGTACTGGCCGAGCTCGATGTCGTAGGTGCCGGTGCCGGTCATGTTCATGCTCATCTCGAGCATCGCGTTGATCGGGGGCATCTGGTCGGACGCCTCCGGCGGCATGGCGCCCATGATCATGTCCATCAGGTCGTCGATGTTCATGTCCACGTCCATCTCGTACTCGATGGTGGCGACGCCGTCCTCGACCTTGGTGACCTTGCCGGTCGCGGCGAAGTCCATCGCTTCCATCGCGCTGTCCATGATGCCTTCCATGGCGTCGGCGGCCTCCGGCGGAAGCTCGGAGGTGTCCATGCCGCTCATGGCCTGCTCCATCATCTCCTTCCACTCGGGTGCGATCTCGAACTCCTTGCCTTCCTCGACCTTGTCGGAGGGGCTCACCAGCTCGAAGTGGGAGAGGTGGGTGACCATGGCCAGCTCGGCGTCGCTGAGCGGCTCCGCGTCCTCGGTGATGTCCTTGCGCGAGACCTCACCGTCCTCGTCGATCGTGAGCTGAACGGTCCGGCCGACGATGGGGCTCTCGACCGACTCGTCGAGCGAGTCTCCCTCGCCCATGGCGTTGACCTCGCCGGACACCTCGACGTCCATGGCGTCGGTCGTGACGTTCATCTTGGCGATCTTGCCGTCACGGACCTCCAGGATCTGCTCGGTGAGCTCCTGGGTCATGGCCATCTCCATGTCGAACTCGACGGCGCCTGCGAGCATCTCCTGGCCGTCCATCAGGGCCGAGATGTCGTCGAGGCCCATCTCCATGGAGACGGTGTTGGTGAGGATGAGGGTCTGACCCTTGGTGAAGCGAGGGGTCAGGTCGAGCTCCTCGGCCACGGGGCTCATGGCGAGGGCCACGGGGACGGCGAGGAAGAGGGTCTTGGTCTTCAGTTTCATGGGGAGTTCGTCTGGAGAGAGTGGGGCGAGGAAGATACGCGGGGATGGCGGCTTCATTTGCCGGGATTTGCCCCAATCGGGCTCGCCTCGGGTCCTGAAGAGGGCGCAGGGGACCGCGCCGGAATTCCAGGGAGAGCAGCCTCCGGTCGGACGAGGGCGACCTTCGCGGGTGCGCCCGCCCCGCGCGAGAGGCTTCCGTCAGGCGAGGATCCGGTCCAGCACGTGGCCGTGGACGTCCGTCAGGCGCATGTCGCGCCCGTCGAATCGCACCGTCAGCCGCGTGTGGTCGAGGCCGAGGAGGTGGAGCATCGTGGCGTGGAGGTCGTGGATCTCGACGCGGTCCTCGACGGCGTGGAGGCCGAAGTCGTCGGTCGCGCCGTAGGTCGTGCCGCCCTTGACGCCGCCGCCGGCGAGCCAGATGGAGAAGCCGTGGGGGTTGTGGTCCCGCCCGCGGTTCGCTCCCCGACCCTGGGCCATGGGGGTCCGGCCGAACTCGGCCGCGAAGATCACGAGGGTGGTGTCCAGCAGACCGCGGCTCTCGAGGTCCTGGAGCAGCGCCGCGATCGGGGCGTCGACCGCGCGGGCGTTCTTGCCGTGGCCGTCCTCGATGTTCGTGTGCTGGTCCCAGCGGTCGGCGCCGAGCCGGACCATGGGCACCTGGACGAAGCGCACCCCGGCCTCCACGAGCCGTCGCGCGAGGAGGCACTGGCGCGCGAAGGTCTTGGTCGGGTCGAATTCGTCGTCGACGCCGTACCGCTCGCGCAGAGCCGCGGGCTCGTTCGAGATGTCAGCCAGCTCGGGCACGGCCACCTGCATCCGGTAGGCGAGCTCGTAGTTGGCGATCGCCGCGTCGACGCCGCGGTCGCCCTTGCGGCCGAGTCCGTCCAGACCGTCGAGCAGGGCGCGGCGGCGGAGACCGCGCTCGGAGCCGGTGTGGGCGCCCCGGGCGTGGGCCACCGGCTGGCCCTCGGGCCGGAACACTGAACCCTGGAACGCGGGGTTCAGGAACCCCGAGCCGTAGCACTCGAGGCCGCCGGGGGGGACGAGCCCGCCGTCCACGACCACGTACCCAGGGAGGTCCTCGGCCACCGAGCCCAGCCCGTAGGCGCACCATGCGCCCATGGAGGGCCGGCCAGCGGGGTTGTGCCCGGTGTGCAGCAGGTAGTTCGCCGCGGTGTGCTCGGGGAACTTCGAGACCATCGAGCGGATGACGCAGAGCTTGTCGGCCTGCTCGCGGATCTTCGGGAACAGGTCAGAGATCGGGAGCCCGCTCTCGCCGCCCGGCCGGAACGTCCAAGGGGAGGCCATGACCGAGCCGACGTCGTTGAACTGCGTCGGCGGGGTCTCGACCGGCATCGGCTTGCCGTCCCAGCGCTCGAGCTCGGGCTTGGGATCGAACGTGTCCATCTGGGCGGGGCCGCCGTCCATGTAGAGGAAGATCACGTTCCTGGCGCGCGCGCCGAAGTGCGGGGGGCGCACCGCGAGGGGCCGGGTCGTCTCCTGGGCGCCGGCCAGCGCGCGATCGGACCCGAAGAGGGCCGCGGCCGCGACGGCGCCGAAGCCTCCTGCGGCGCGGGTCAGGAGCTCGCGTCGGTCCACGAAAGGAGACTCGGCTCCGAAGTGGTGAGGGTGGCGCCTGCTCATCGGAGGAAGAGGAACTCCTTGGTGTTGAGGACGGCGTGCGCGACGTCGACGAGGGTCGCGCGCTCGTCGCCCGCCTCCGCAGCGAGGCGGTCGACGAGGGCCAGCTCGGCGGGACGCGGCGGGCGGCCGAGGGCGCGGCGCCAGACGAGGGTCGCCCGCTCGTGCAGGCCTTCCCTCGATTCCAGCGCGAGCTCCGCCAGCGCCTCGGCGCGGCCCTCGA
>CBFIJG010000036.1:0-31834 GCA_965662915.1 Planctomycetota bacterium
CCCTTCGCGGCCTTCTCCTGGTTGCCCATGCACAGGTTGCAGCCCGGCCGCTCGAGGTAGAGCATGTTCTCGTACTCGGTACGCGGCTTGCTCTTCGGGGCGAGGTCGTCGAACTCGAAGCCCGAGTACTTCTGCAGGATCGCCCAGTCGCCCTCGGCCTTCAGCTCGTCGACGATGTTGTAGGTCGGCGGCGCGACCACGAGCGGCGCCTTGAACTCGACGGCGCCGTACCGCGCCTCGACGTTCTTCAGCATCTGCGCGAGGATCTGCATGTCGCCCTTGTGGACCATGCAGGAGCCCACGAACCCGAGGTCGACCTTCTTCTCACCTCCGTAGTAGGAGATGGGCCGGATCGTGTCGTGGGTGTAGCGCTTGGACACGTCGTCGTTGTGCACGTCGGGGTCCGCGATCATCGGCTCGTCGATGATGTCGAGGTCCACCACGAACTCGGCCGAGTACTTCGCGTCGGGGTCGGGCGTGAGGGGCGGCTCGTCACCCGAGCGGAGCCCGTCGATGCGCGCCTCGGCCATCCGGATGAGCCCGGCGAGGACGGCCTCCTCGTTGTCCATGCCCTTCTCGACCATGATCCGGATGCGATCGCGGGCGATCTCGAGGGACTCGATCAGGGTCTCCGGCTCGGAGATGCAGATCGAGGCCTTCGCCTTCATCTCGGCGGTCCAGTCGGTGAACGTGAACGCCTGGTCGGAGAGGAGCGTTCCGATGTGCACCTCGATGACCTTGCCCTGGAAGACGTTCTCGCCGAACTCCTGCAGCATCTGCGCCTGGGTGGCGTGGACGACGTCCCGGAAGTCCATGTGGTCCTTGAGCGTGCCCTTGAAGGTCACCTTCACGGACTCGGGGATCGGCATCGTCGCCTCGCCCGTGGCGAGGGCGAGGGCGACCGTCCCGGAGTCGGCGCCGAAGGCCACGCCCTTGCTCATCCGCGTGTGGGAATCACCGCCGATGATCACGGCGCGGTCGTCGACCGTGATGTCGTTGAGCACCTTGTGGATGACGTCGGTCATCGGCGCGTAGTCACCCTCGGGGTCGCGCGCGGTGATCAGCCCGAAGTCGTTCATGAAGCTCATGAGCTTGGGGATGTTGCGCTGCGCCTTCGCGTCCCAGACGGAGGCCGTGTGGCAGCCCGACTGGTAGGCGCCGTCGACGGTCGGCGAGATGACGGTCGCGGCCATCATCTCGAGCTCCTGGGAGGTCATCAGGCCCGTCGTGTCCTGGGAGCCCACGATGTTCGCCTTGACGCGCACGTCCGATCCCGCGTGCAGGACCTTGCCCGGGGTCGTGCCCACGGCGTTGCGGTTGAAGATCTTCTCGACCGCGGTGAGGCCCTGGTCGGCGTGGGAGATCTCCTTCGAGGTCGCGTAGACCGCGGGCGCCTCGGTGCCGAGGATCGCCGCCGCCGTGGACTGCAGCTTCTTGCCGAAGACGACGGCGTAGGAGCCCTGGGCCCGGATGAACTCGAGTTTCTGGGGCGTGAGGGCCGAGGAGATGTCGGCCAGCTCGGTCGAACCGTCCTCGCTCAGCAGCTTCTTGGTGGTCGTGTTGATGGTGAGCACGGTGCCCGTGTCCACCGAGAAGACCTGCTCGAGCACGGCGTCGCCGTCCTCGTCCATCACCGGCTTGCCGTCCTCGCCGATCTTCTTGACCCAGTTCTTCAGGTCGATCCCGATCCCGCCGGTGACGCCGACGGTCGTCAGGAAGATCGGCGAGATCCCGTTCGTGCCGCCGACGATCGGCGCGATGTTGATGAAGGGCACGTAGGGGCTGGCCTGGACGCCGGTCCACAAGGCGACGTTGTTCACGCCCGACATGCGCGAGGAGCCGACCCCCATGGTCCCCTTCTCCGCGACGAGCATGACGCGCTTGTCGGGGTGCTGCGCCTTGAGCTCGGTGAGGCGCGCCTGGGCCTCCTGGTCGTGCTCGAACAGGCACTGGCCGTGCAGCTCGCGGTCCGAGCGCGAGTGCGCGTCGCTCCCCGGGGACAGCAGATCGGTGGAGACGTCCCCGATCGCGGTGACGTAGGTGACCACCTGGATGATCTCGTCCACCGGCGGCAGCTCCGTGAAGAACTCGGCCTTCGCGTAGCTCTCGAGGATCCCGGTCGCGATGGCGCTGCCGCCGCGGTGCGCCTCGGCGAGGCGGTCGGTGTCGGCCTCGTAGAGGAAGACCTGGGTCTTGAGGACCTCGGCCGCCTTCTCCGCAACCCCGGCGTCGTCGCCGAGGGCGATGTCGAGGAGCGCCTCCACCGAGGGGCCACCCTTCATGTGGGAGAGGAGCTCGAAGGCGAAGTCGGCGGTGATCCCCTCGACGGCGCTCCGGCCCAGGGCGACCTCCTTGAGGAAGCGCGCCTTCACGCCGGCGGCGCTGGTCGTGCCGGGCAGGGTGTTCCGGACGAAGAAGTCGAGCGACGCCTCACGGTGCTCGCCGGCCGCGTCCGTCATGTTCGCGATCAGCGCCTCGACGAGGACGGCGTCCTCGATCGGCTTGGGGTGGAGTCCTTGCTTCTTGCGCTCCTCGATCTGATCGAGGTAGTCGGAGTAGACGCTCATGTTCGGCTGGGCGAGGTCGTGGGCGGCGCCGGGCTCGGCCCGGTGCGCGCGACCGCTTTCGGTGGGATGGGTGTGCGCGGCCCGCACGGGGCCAGCGACGGCGCGAAGCGCGCGAAGGCTCGCGCGCACCTCGGCCCCGTCCGGGGCCGCTCGGGCCCTCCTGGGAAGGGGCCCCGAAGGCCGCCCTGGAGGGTCTCCAGGCACGGAACGGGGCGACCAAGATAGGCCCTTCACGCCCGCCGACCACCGGCGCCAGCCGATTCCCGACGGGCGACGCGTCCGAACTCGACCGCAGCCCGCCGTGGAGGCCCCGCTCGTTGCCCCGGCGCCCCCGATCCCGGACCGCCGGCTAGCGCAGGAGCGCCTCGATCGACGGCTCCATCGCCTCCGCCCACAGCTCGTAGCCGCGCACGTTCGGGTGGAGCAGGTCCGGCATGATCTCCTTCGGGAGCCGCCCCTCGTCGTCGAGGAACGTGCTCGAGAGGTCGAGGAACGTCACGCGCTCGTCCGCGGCGTAGCCGGCGATGATCTCGTTGATCGAGTCGTTGATGCGCCGCAAGGGATCTTTGGCCGTCGCGCCGCGCGGGAAGACGGCGAGCAGCAGCACCTTGGTCTTCGGGTGCCGCAGGTGGATCTCGGAGACGATGCGCCCGATGCCCTCGGCGGTCCGACCGGCGTCCTCACGCCGATGGCCCGTGTTGTTGGTGCCGATCATCACGACCGCCAGCTTCGGGTCGATGTCGTCGATGGCGCCGTTCTGGATCCGCCAGATGACCTGCTCCGTGCGGTCGCCGCCGAAGCCGAGGTTGAGCGCGTTCCGCTTCGCGTAGCGCGCCTCCCACTGCCCGCGGCCGGCGTTCTCCCAGCCGTGGGTGATCGAGTCCCCGATCATCAGGAGGTCCACCTTCCCCATGGCCTTGCGCTCCGCGATCTTCGCCTCGTGGCGGGGCATCCACCACTCCACCGCCCAGGGTGCGGTCTGCACCTCGGGCATGACCGCGGGGCGAAAGGTCACGCCGGGCGCGTCACGCCAGAGCCAGCGCAGGCCGTCCGGGAAGAGCGAGCCGCCGTGGTTGCCGCTGTGGGCGCCCTCCCCCTCGTCGAAGCGCACGTCGTAGCCCTTGAACCGCAGGGCCGCCGCCATCTCCAGGTTGCCGAGCCACCAGCTCCCGTAGCGGTTGTCGAGATCGTTGGACCCGTCCTGGAGGTACACGCGGATCGGCTTCGCCTCCGCGGCGCGCACGAGCCCCGGGTAGGCGTCGCCGCCGCGGATGTTCGTGAAGCTCCCGATGTGGCTCATCACCTTGCCGAAGCTGTCCGGCCGCTCCCACGCCACGGTGAAGGCGCAGATGCCGCCGCTGCTCGCGCCCGCGATCGCGCGCATCGCCGGGTCCTTGGAGAGGTTCAGCTCCGCCTCGACGCGGGGCAGGACGTCCTCGTGGAGGAAGCGCGCGTAGTCGTCCGAGAGCGTGTCGTACTCGACGCTGCGGTTCTCGGGCCTCGGCTGCCAGCCGCGCGTCTCGGGCAGGGCGTCCTTGCGGTGGCCGGGATCGACGAACACCCCCACCGTCACGGGCATCTCTCCGCGGTGGATCAGGTTGTCGAAGACGACCGGCGCCCGGAAGTCACCGCCGAGGTAGCTGTGGCCGTCCTGGAACACCATCAGCGCCGCGGGTTTCGCGGCGTCGTACTGCGCCGGGACGTAGACCGAGTAGCGGCGCACGGTGCCCGGGAAGACCGAGCTCTCCAGCAGCTCGTGATCGGTGACCTTCCCCCGCGGAACGCCCTCCTGCTGCTCCGAACCGAGGCTGCGCGGATAGCGCCGGGCGTCCTTGGCGTCCTGGGCCGTCGCCGCGGAGACGACGAGCAGGAAGGGAAGGAGCAAGAGGGACGCGCGGAGGCGCTTGGGGGAGTCGCTCATGGTGCTCCGGAGCGTAGCCGATGTCCCCGCGCGTGCACGGTGAGGCCCGGATCGCGCGCCCGCGCACCCTCGGATCACTTGCTCGTGGAGCGCTCGCGCGCCTCTCGGCGGCGCATGGGCATCCGGTCGACGGGCGCGATCGCCTCCGCCGCCGGGACGAGCTCGGCCCAGCGCTCCTTGACGCCGCCGTCCTTCCCCACGAGTGCGCAGGCGAAGGCGTCGGCCCGCAGTCCCCAGGCCGCGCGAAGAGCCTTGGTCGCCTCCGGCCCCAGCTGACGGCCGGCCACGAGGGTCGCCCGATCGCCGAGGAGATGGACGACGCGCATGTCCCGCGCCACGAGCGCCTCGTGCTCGGCCATGAAGCGGCCCAGCTGGATCGACGCCGCCTTGCCGTAGTTCCCGCGCGAGAGCGGTTCGGCGACGACCAGCACGCGCTCCGCATCGCGCAGAGCGTCGATGAGCCGGTCGGCGGTCAGCTCCCCGGCCAGCGAGTCCGCGAGCGCCGAGGTGCGCGCCTCGCGGGCGGCGAGCGTCCCCGCTCGCGGCTCCGCCCTGCCTGAGGACCACGCCTCGATGGACGCGACCTCGAGGGCGTAGTCCCCCTCCTGACCGTCGGCGACGGTGATGCCGAAGGTCGCCACCCGCGCGAGCTCGATGGGCTCCTCGGTGCGGACGAGGCGGCCGCGGTAGGACGGCTCGAAGGCGTCGAAGGGAAGGACCACGGTCTGCCACGCGTCGGTCTTCGACGTCATGAACGGCGCCTGCCAGTTCATCCCGCGCCGGCCCTGGCGCGTGCGGAGGCTCACCTTCCAGTTCCGGCCGTCCCCGCGGACTCGCAGGCGGAGCCCGTCGGCCTCGGAGAGGTCGAGCCCGCCGGCCGGGCTCCAGCGGAACGACGCGAAGCCGCCGTTGTTCTCGAGGCTGAGCTCACCCGTGAGGCGCATCGCTCCGTCGGACCAGGTGGGCCGGCCGGTGGAGACACCGCCCATGACCCTGTCGTGGTTCGGCCGCCAGGCGTTGATCGAGTCCGCGTCCTCGAAACGCATGATCGGCCGCGCCTCGACCTCCTGGGGGCTGGAGGGGGCGAGAACGAGGGGGAGTGCGGCGGCGATGATGAGCGTGTTCATGGTGATGGGCCTCGCCGGGGCATTCGCGCGACGCGGCGCCGGGGATCCACGGGGCACCCCGGACTGGACGGGAACGTCCGGGCCCGGGACGATCCCGGACATGCGACACGCCCTCACCGCCGCCCTCCTCGCTGGCCTCGCCGCCTGCGCCTCGACCGCTCCCCCTGCGCTCCGCCGCGACGGAGACACCGAACGCGCGGCGGTGCTCGCCGTCGTCGAGCGCTCCTTCGACGCCATCCAGGCTCAGGGCGAGGAGGGCGCACGCATCTGGCGCGAGGTCCTGCTCGACCGCGGCTCCATGAGCTCGGTCAGGACCCGGGACGGCGCCCGCGCCACGAGCGGGCGCACCTTCGCCGAACACCTCGAGAGGACCGCGAACGCCGAGCCGGGCCCGAGCTACCTGGAGCGCATGTGGGACCAGACCGTGCTCGTCGAGGGTGACGTGGCCGTCGTGTGGACGCCCTACGACTTCTGGCTCGGCGGGGACTTCTCCCACGGCGGCGTCGACGTGATCACGCTGCTGCGCACCGACGAGGGCTGGAAGATCGCGTCCTTCGCGTGGAGCGTCGTGCCCGACTTCGAGTCGCCGCTGCCGCCGCCGGGCGCGGCGGACTGAGCTCCCAGGAGCGCCTCAGCGCCGCGCCTTCGCCGGCGGGTCCCAGGCGGGCATCGCGGCCAGCACGGCACCGAGCCGGGCGCGCACGGCGGGCTCGGCGTCCGCGGGGAGCGGCGCGCGCTCGTCGCGGTCCGCGAGCACGTCGAAGAGCTCTCCATCGTGGTGCAGCTTGAAGCGCCCGTCGTAGACAGCCCGCCCGGGGCGGCCGGGCACGTTCCAGCGCGGGTCGTAGTGCCAGAAGATCCACTCGCGCGGATCCCCCGGCTCGCCGCGGAGGCGCGGCGCGAAGCTCCGCCCGTCCTCGCCGGCCGCCGCGCCGAGGTCGAGGCCGCACAGCTCGGCCAGGGTGGGCGCGAAATCGACCAGGGTGACGAGGTCGTCGAGGACGGCCGGCTCGGCGGTCCCGGGCCAGCGGACGATCATCGGCACGTGGGTCCCCGCGGCGCGCAGGTGGGACTTGCCGCCTCGCACCTCACCACCGCGCCAGCCCGAGGTGATCGCGCGGTGCGTGCCGTTGTCACCGACGAAGAGAACGAGCGTGTTCTCGGCGAGGCCGAGCTCCTGGAGCCCGTCGAGGACGCGGCCGACGATCAGGTCCATGTGGGCGACCATGTCGCCGAACAGCTCCTCCTTCGTGCGCTCCCCCTTCGGCGACCCCGGCGTCCGCACGAACGGCGAGTGGGGCAGGATCATCGGGTAGTGGAGGAAGAAGGGCCGCTCGCGATTCGCGGCCGCGAAGCGCAGGCCGTGCTCGAAGCACAGATCCGGCCCGAAGGCGCCGGGGAAGTCGTGCAGCTCGCCGTCGATGTCGAGCCGGGGATCCGCGTAGCGCGGGCCCCGATCCTCGACGGTGTTCCAGAGGCACCACGTGTCGAAGCCGAACGCGCCGGGCCGCTCGGGGTCGTCGACCCCGTAGGAGAGCTGCCACTTGCCCACGACGCAGGTCGCGTAGCCCGCTTCCGAGAACATCGTCCCGAGGGTGCGCTCGGAAGGGTCGAGGTACCCGAAGCGCTCGTAGTTGCGAAAGCCGTGGCGCCCTGTGAGCAGCTCGGCGCGCGAGGGCGTGCAGAGGGGCGTCGCGTGGGCGTCCCGGAAGCGGATCCCCTCCGCCGCCATCCGGTCGAGACGCGGCGTGCTGTAGGACGTGCCTCCGTCGACGCCGAGGCATTCGTGCCCGAGGTCGTCGGCGAAGAACAGCACGACGTTGGGAGGCCGGTCACCGCCGCGCCCGTCCGATACTTCCTCGCCCGTGGTCGGCGTCGTCTGGCAGGCGGTGAGCAAGAGGACGAGGGACCAGCGCATCGATGCAGCCTACCGGGAGCGGATCGAAGCTTCGCCCTCGGCGCCGCTGGACCGCTGGAGAGCTCGCGCACGGGCCGTGCCGGGGATCCGGGGGGGGTCCTGTCCGGAAGGCCACGGCCGGCGCAGTTGGAAACAGAGGACCCCGAAAGGGCCCGACCGCGATTCCGAACGAGCCCCATGAGACATCTCGATGTTCTCACCCAGGGCCTCCTCACCACGTCCACCTCCGTCGTCATCGCCGGAGAATCTCGCTGATGGGCGCACGCGCCCGGCTCGGACTGCGTCGAATGCAGCGAGACCGGCCGCGTAGGACCGATTCCGACCCGTTCGCCAACCACGACATTCGAAGCTCAGCCGAGCCCCACCACTGCAGACCATGCTCCAACGCCTCCTGCCCGCCACAGCCGTCATCCTCTCCCTCGTCGCCTGCTCCGCCGGGACCGACGCGCGCTACGCATCCACCGGCCAGTCCTCGTCCTCCAACGGGTTCGGGGTGAGCGGCGGAGGGTTCGACCTCTCCTCGGGCGAGCCGTCTTTCATGTACGGCACCGTTCTGAACGGCGAGGCGCGGCACTTCACGTACCTCGTCGTCACAGGTGACCTGCTCGGCGGCGAGTTGTTCCTCGACCATTCGCTCGACGGGAAGTGCGAGTCGGACGGCGCGACGGTCAACTCGGACCAC
This sequence comes from Planctomycetota bacterium, assembly GCA_965662915.1. Classification (GTDB taxonomy): domain Bacteria; phylum Planctomycetota; class UBA1135; order UBA1135; genus Saltatorellus. Next base: position 8,216 of record CBFIJG010000036.1, read on the forward strand.
ACCTTCTCCTTCGAGGCCCTCACGGTTGAGGCCGCTTTCCAGGCGGCGCGCGAGGGGGGAGAAGTCGCCGGGGCCACGACCTCGATCAACGGCGCCGAGGCCGACGCGGGACAGTGGCTCTTCGTGATCGACGCCGACGACCCGAACGCCGCACCGGTCGCGGTGGACGCGCCGGCGCCCGAACTGCCCGAGGACTCGAACGAGCTCGGCGACGCGACCCGCGAGGTCGTGCGCCAGCTCTGCTCGTCGAACGACGAGGTGCGAGCGCTGCTCGGCGGCTCCTGAGCGCAACGCGCGGAGCGTTCGGCGCACACATCGCCGAGGCCGCCGAGGGGGACCGCCCGAACTGCGGCGCATCGAAGCGAACGATGAGCGGCGTGCTATCGTGCGAGCCATCGACATCGCCTCCCGCGTCCCCCGCAGATCCGCTCCATGACCACCCTCCCCCGCCGCCAGTTCCTCGGCGCGGCCGCCGCCGCGGTCGCCTTCCCGAACATCGCTCTGTCACGCGGCGGCAAGAAGTGGCGCCCGAACGACGAGCTGCGGGTCGCAGTGGTCGGCATCCGGAGCCGCGGGCAGGCGCACATCAACGGGTTGCACCGTCTCGACGGCGTGCGCGTGGTCGCCGTCGCGGACTGCGACTCGCAGTACCTGGAGCGCGAGAAGAAGACCTTCGCGGGGCGCGGCGAGTCCCTCGACACCCACGTCGATCTCCGCGAGGTGCTCGACCGCGACGACATCGACATCGTGGCCTCGGCGACGCCGAACCACTGGCACGCGTTGCTGACCATCTGGGCCTGCCAGGCCGGCAAGGACGTCTACATCGAGAAACCGGTCTCCCACAACGTCTGGGAGGGCCGGAAGATGGTCGAGGCGGCGCGCAAGTACGGGCGGATCGTGCAGGCGGGGACGCAGTCGCGCTCGAGCCACGCCATCCGGGACGCCGTGGCGTGGCTGCGCGGCGGCGCGCTCGGCGAGATCCAGTACGGACAGGGCCTCTGCTACAAGCCGCGCCGGTCCATCGGCAAGGTGAGCGGGCCGCAGAAGGTGCCGTCGAGCGTGGACTACAACCTGTGGCTCGGCCCGGCGCCGGAGAAGCCTCTCTCTCGCAGGAGCCTGCACTACGACTGGCACTGGGTGTTCGACACGGGCAATGGCGACATGGGCAACCAGGGCATCCACCAGATGGACCTTTGCCGCTGGGCGCTCGGCCACGAGGGTCTGTCGAGCCGCATCCTGAGCGTCGGTGGGCGCCTCGGCTACGACGACGACGGCAACACCCCGAACACGCAGGTGGCGCTGCACGAGTACGAGGACGGTCCCCCGATCGTGTTCGAAACGCGTGGCTTGCCCAAGGATCGCGCCGCCCAGGAGAAAGGCTGGAACATGGACGGCGTGCGCGGCACCTCCATCGGCGCCTGGATCCACTGCGAGAACGGCTCGCTGCGGCTGCCGAACTATTCGACCGCCCAGGCCTTCGACGCGAGCGGTGAGAAGATCAAGGAGTGGGACGGCGCCGAGGACCACTACGCGAACTTCATCGACGCCGTGCGGACACGCGACGCGGCCTCGCTCAACGCGGACATCGAGGAGGGGCACGTCTCGAGCGCGCTCTGCCACACGGGCAACATCAGCCACCAGCTCGGCGAAGGCGCAGACCCCGACGAGCTGCGCGAGCTCTGCGCCGGCCGCGGTCCCACCGGTGACGCGGTCGAGCGCATGATGGCGCACCTCGCGGCCAACGGCGTCGACCTCGAAGCGGACGAGCTGACCGCGGGCGCCGTCCTCGAGATGGACCCCACCACCGAGCGCTTCATCAACGATCCTCGCGCCAACCGCCTGCTGAGGCGCGACTATCGCGAGCCCTTCGTCGTACCGGAGACGGTGTGAGGATCCTCGCCACCGCCGCGCTCCTCGGGATCGCGGCGTGCTCGAGCGCGCAGCGCCCCATCGCGCTGCTCGGCGGGCCAGCGCGCTTCGACCTGACCGACGCGGACGCCTTCCGCATCCGCGGAGGTGAGGTCGAGCTCGTGGCCGAGGCGGATTACGCGCCGCCGCACCGCTCCCCGCGCGCCATCGCGCTGCTGGACGGGACCGAGTACCGCAGCTTCACCCTCGACCTCGAGATGATGCAGACGGGGCGTGAGTACGGTCACCGCGACCTGTGCCTCTTCTTCGGTTTCGAGTCCGCAGAGCGCTTCTACTACGTGCACCTCGCGACCACACCAGACCCCCGGGCGCACAACGTCTTCCTCGTCGACGGCGCCGCACGACGCAACCTGATTCCGGCCCGGGACCGAGGCGTCGACTGGGGCCAGGAGAAGTGGCACCACGTACGCCTCGTGCGTGACGTCGACGCAGGCGCCGTGCGCGTCTACTTCGACGACATGCTCGTCCCCGTGCTCGAGGCCGAGGACCGCACGATCGAGTGGGGCCGCCTCGGCTTCGGCTCCTTCGACGACACCGGGCGCTTCAAGAACCCGGTCCTCTCGAACTACGAGTCGCGCCGGTCCGACCCCTGGGGTTCACCCTTCGACGCCGACTGACCGGACCAGTCGCGCCACGCGGCCTCGAGGACCTTCGCCTCCGTCGGCCCGGAGTGGAGCCGGACGCGGTAGCGCATGCGCAGGACCTGGCCCTTCCCCAGCTCCAGATCCCCGGTGCCCGCCGGCTTCTTCTCGAAGTCGTGGACGCCGAAGGGGTTCGCGCCGACGAGGCCGTAGTCACGGGCGTGCCACCACGTGGGGTGACGCGGGTTCTCGGGGTGGTCGAAGATCGCGACGCCGACCTCCTGCCCGTCGATCGGACCGTGGTACGCGACCCAGCGGCTCCGCTTCCCCCACAGCGCGCGATCCGCGCGGCCCTCGGAGTCGAGCGCCTTCCCCTTCGCCACCTCGCCGCGGAGCCGCAGCGCAGGATGCAGCCGGAGCGCGAAGGTGCCCTCCTTCGTATCGCCGAAGGTGACGTCCACGAGGGCCTCAAGGCGCACGTCGACGTCGATGTGGCGTACGCCGCCGTTCTCCGACAGGGTCATCCGCCGCGTCTCGCGCAGGAGCGCCTCGCCCGGCTTCGCGACCCAGTCGGCCATCATGTCCACCGTCGTGACGCCCGCCTTCACGGCGACCCTCGGCTCTCCGACGACGTCCACGCGCGGGGTGGCGCCCTTCGCGTGCCAGAAGTCATGACCGTTGACGTCACCGTGGGCCAGCCACATCGAGGTGTGATGCGGGTGATCCTTCGCCTCTCCCTCCCGCGCCGGCGCGACGGGGAACGCTCGTGTCATCTCGACCCCTCCCGGCCCGCGGACGGGCCACAGGTAGGGGACGCGCACCTCGGGCCCGTAGTGCAGACTGGTGAACGCGCCGGACGGCGCGTCGAGCACGAGGGTTCGGTGGCCCTTCTCCTGCGGCGCGGCGGAGAGTGCGAGGAGACCGGCGATGAGGAGGCTACGCATGGAGATCACGGTATCAGCGCTGCACGCGCTCGCCATCCTGACCGCCCTCCATTGCGCGGCCTGCCACGCCGCGACCGGGCGAGGCAGTGACGCGGCGAGCGCCACGCCGATCCGAGTGGCGCACCTGGGCGCGGAAGGCGGCGACGCCGAGGGATTCGAGGGGCTCCGCAGGGACTTCGCGCGCCGCAACCCGGGCTACGACGTCGAGTGGCGGGACACGCTCGACGGATTCGAGGCGGCCGGGCGCCACGTGGTCGCATTCATCCAGGCGGGCTCGTCCGAGGCTCGCGTCGTCGACCGAGGCTCGCAGTGGACAGGAGCGGATCCCGCGCTCACGACGGGCGACGTCGTGCTGCTTCGGCCCGGCGAGCAGCTCTCGGTCGCGAGCGCGCTCTCCGCCGTGGTGTTCTCGGTCCCCGAGCCCTTCCCGCGCGACCTCCCCACCTTCGTCCGGCCCGACTGGGACGTGCGCATCACCGACACACCTGGCGGCTGCGCGGAGGAGACCGGGGCCTACCGCCGGATCCTGCTCACGTGGCTCGAGACCGTCGGTCCCTACGTCTACCGCGCGCTCAACTGCCACCGCGTCCGGATCACCGACTCGTTCTCCCACTACCATCCGCTGGAAGGCGGCTTCGACGAGTTCTACCTCGTCCAGATGGTCCAGCCCGGAGCGGTGCTCTACACGAGCGACGGGACCGGGCGCATCGAGGACCCGGCCGCCGTGACGCGCGCCGAGGCTCCGCGGCTCTTCGAGAAGCACCCTCTCGAGGTCGGCGACCTCGTCTACCTGCCGCGCGGCACGATCCACCGCGGCTTCGGCGGCGTGCTGGCGCAGATCATCACCGCGCCCGGCTTCCGGCCCGGCGCCGAGATCGGCGTCGACCACCACCTGCGCGCGATCAACGAGCGGCTCGGCTTGACCGGCGAGGACGCGCTCCCCTATCGGGAGGCGTCGGCGTCACGCGCGGTCGTGAAATGACCGAACGACGGGCGCGCTGTTCCGTCCCATTTTCGACGGTGGCGGACCGGGAAGAACCGCCGCACCGAGGCGCCCAGGGGGGGTCCTTCGCGCAAACAGCCGATGCGCTGTTAGCATCGGACGTCCTCCTCCCAGGTGACTCCCATGCCTCGACCCCCCCTCGCGTTCTCCCTCATCACCGCCGCGACGCTCGTCACGGCGCCGGCGACCGCGCAGTCCGCGGCGCACGAGACCCTTCTCCCTCGACAGGTCGCAGCCCCTGCGTCCGACCTCCTCGACGGAACGCTGCGCCTGCCCGACCCCGGCGAGGGCGCCGTTCGATCGCACGCTGCGATCTTCTGGCTGGAGTGGGAGAGCGCAGGTGAGGGTGTCTGGGCGGCAGAGGCGCAGCTCCCCGTGACGTCCGGGGCGCTGAGCATCGCGGTCCAGGCCTTCGACGCCTCGTCGTTCGAGATCGAGTGCTTGGTCGACGGCGAAGCCGCTCCCGTCAGGACGCGCCGGAACCAGCTGCTCCCCGCGGACCTCGGCGGCCAGGACGTCCAGCGGCTCGACCTCGACATCGCGTCGGCCGGGGCGGCGTCGGTCCGGCTCGTCGCGCGCGGCGGAGACAGGCCCGCGCCCTCGGTCCTCGTCGTCCGCGACGCCGCGGGTCTCGTGGCGTCTGCGCACGTCGACACCCACGCGCTCCTCGCAGATCGCGGCTTCCATCTCGTCGCGCAGGTGGAACGCGGGGGCGCGCCCGTCCGCGGCGTCGAGCGGGCCACGGCCACGATCGAGGGGCCGGGCTTCGACGCGCGGATCGAGCTCCTCGACGACGGCCTGAGCGGCGACGGCGTCGCCGGCGACGGACGCTTCGGCGCGCGGATGCCCGCGGGACTCTCGGGCAGGTACGCGGCGAGCATCGAACTCGAGGGCCGCAGCGGCCGCGCGGGCTTCCTGCGCACCACCCGCGTCACCTTCCAGGTGGCGGAGCCCCTGCTGGAGCTGACCGGCACGGCGTCCTCCGCCGTGGAGGACGCGCGGCGGCTGCGCCTCGACATCGACGCCGATGGCCTCGCCGACGCCCGGCGCGTGCAGGTCTCGGCGGAGGTGTGGGGCCATGACGAGTTCGGCCTGGCCCGCCCGATGGCCTGGCTCTCGCGTATCGACACGCCGCGCGTGTCCTCCGCGGCGCAGGACCGCTGGACCCTCCCCCTCTGGCTCGACGCAGGCTGGTTCTCCGCCACCGGACTGCGCCCGCCGCTGGAGCTCAGGGCCGTGCGCGTGCAGGACCCCGACCACCTGGGCGTGCTCGCCAGCGCGGACCGACTCGCCGTCCCGCCGGGGCCGCTCCCGCCTGCGGCCGGCCGCATCACGGCCACGACCAGCCGCATCGCCGGATTCACCGTCAGCGGCTCCGTTCCGCTCACGCCCGGCGACGACCGCACGCCCGTCATCCCGAATCCGGGCCTGATGCTCAGCCACGGCTACTGCTCGAGCGGCAACCCCTGGCCCAACGGCGATTTCAGCGCGCCGAAGCGCGGCTTCTCCGACCCGAGCCAGAACCGGAGCCACGACCAGTTCGCGAACCGACTCGCAGCCCAGGCCGCGGGCTACACCTCCTTCGGCGTGGTGGGCCACAGCCAGGGCGGCAACGCGGCGCTGCATCTCCTGACCTACTACCAGAGCCCCCTCGACCGGGCGCTCGGGCCGCGACGGATCCAGAGCGTCGGATCGCCTTACCGCGGGACGCCCCTCGCGTCGCTCGGCTTCTTCGCCTGCGGCGTCAACGACAACCTCACCCCTTCGGGGGCGAACACGTGGCTCGCCGGCATCCCGACCTGGGCGCGCCGTGAGGTCTACTACTACACGACGGCGAACAGCGGCTTCTTCGCGTGCCAGATCCTCACCGCCCTCCTCCTCTCCAACCCCGAGGACGGGACGACGGAGCGCGCAGCGGGTCAGCTGACCGGCGCGAACAACATGGGGCACGTCACCGGGTGGTGCCACACCACTGTGATGAGCGAGCCGGCCCAGTACCGCGACGGTGGCCGCAACGCGGTCATGGACGCGCTCGCGGCGCGCTGAGCACGAACGGCGGAGGCGACGCGCTCAGATCGCGGTCCCGCCCGACTCCCCGGTGCGGATCCGGATGCACTGCTGGAGTTCGGTGACGAAGATCTTCCCGTCGCCGACCTCCCCCTCGCCGCGGCGCGCCGCGGTGAGGATCGCGTCGATCGTCGTCTGGACGAAGTCGTCGTTGCAGGCGATGTCGAGCCGCACCTTGGGCGCGAGCTCCGGCGCGACCTCGAGCCCGCGGTAGATCTCGGTGCTCTCCGCCTGTCCGCGGCCGGCGCAGCGGGTGACGGTGATGCGCGTGATCTCCGCCTTGATGAGGGCCTGTCGGACCTGGTCGAGCTGCTCTGGGCAGATGATGGCCGTGATGAGCTTCATGGTTCCCGTCTCCGCGGATCAGTTGGGGTTCAGGTATCCGTAGCCATGCTCGCCGTGGACGCTGTGATCCAGTCCGGCGAGCTCGCCGCGCTCCTCGAGGCGGAAGCCGACGGTCTTCTCCACCAGCACCAGCAGCACGATCGTCCCGACCGCGGAGGCCGCCGCTGCGACCACGACGCCCATCGCCTGGTGGCCGAACTGGGCGAGCACGCCCGCCTCGGGGACGTCGCGGAGGAACAGCACGAGACCGAGCGCGCCGACGATGCCGCCGACGCCGTGGATCCCGAAGACGTCGAGGGTATCGTCGTAGCCCAGGCGGTTCTTCAGGGCGATCGCGCCGTAGCATGCGGCCGATGCCATCAGGCCCAGGGCCATGGCCCCGGCGGGGAGGACGTCACCGGCCGCGGGAGTCACCGCGACGAGGCCCGCCAGGATGCCGGAGACGAGGCCCAGGCTCGTGGCCTTGCCGTGTCGCCAGCCCTCGATGAGCATCCACCCGAGGGCCCCCGCGGCCGCCGCGGCCTGGGTGGCGGTGAGCGCCTGCGCGGTCTTGAGCCCGCTCTCCACGGAGCTGCCGGCGTTGAAGCCGAACCAGCCCACCCAGAGCAGACCCGCGCCGATCAGGGTCATGACGAGGTTGTTGGGGTGCATGGCCACCCGCGGGAAGCCGCGGCGCGCGCCGAGGTAGAAGGCGGCGACGAGCCCGGCGACCCCTGCGGAGACGTGGATCACGGTGCCGCCGGCGAAGTCGATGGCGTCACCGGTGAGGAAGCCGCCGCCCCACACGATGTGCGCGAGGGGGTTGTAGATGAGGAGGCTCCACAGCGCGATGAAGACGCAGTAGCCGCGGAAGCGCACGCGTTCGGCAAAGGCCCCCGCGATCAGGGCCGGCGTGATGATCGCGAACTTGCCCTGGAACATCGCGAAGACGTACTCGGGGATGCCGCCCTCCATGATCGCGGTGTCGATGCCGGCGAGCATCACCTTGGAGGAGTCCCAGCCGATCACGCCGCCGACGCTGGGGCCGAAGGACAGCGCGTAGCCCGCGACGACCCAGATCACACCGACGATGGCCATCGCCGCGAAGCTGTGCATCATCGTCCCGAGCACGTTCTTCGTGCGGACGAGGCCGCCGTAGAACATCGCGAGGCCCGGGATCATCAGGAGAACGAGCGCGGTGCTGGTGAGCATCCAGGCGGTCGTTCCCGTGTCGATGGCAGGCGAGTCTTGCAGGAGCGGCGCCGCGACGAGCGCGGCAGGCGTGGAGTGGAGACCGATCACGGCAGCAGTCGAATGGGGCTGGCTGAGCGAAGGAGCGAGGCGCGCGAAGGCCGGATGATCGCAACTCTCGAGCCGCGTGCGATCGCCTCGTTCCAAATGCCGAACGCCGCTCATCGCGGCTCAATGACGCTGCGATGAATCGCGGCGAAGGCGCGCAGCTCCGGGCGCTCGAGCGGGCTCGTGGTTCGCTCGCTCGGGCTGCAGCGGCTGCCCGCTGCTCGACCCGCGCGCCGACTCGCGCTCGTGAGATCAGCGACCCTGATCCAGGGTGCGGATGAGGTTCCTGATCTGGTTCATCCGCGCGTTGGTGGCCTCGACGGTGAGGGAGTTGCTACGCGCGTCGGCGGTCACCGCCGCGCTCGGCGCGAAGTCGGCCACGATCTTCTCGAGGTCCACCGCATCGGCGTGCTCCAGCTCGAAGACCTCGGTGCTCTTCTTGTGCGACATCGAAGAAGCGCTGGCGCTACCCTCGGGGGTGTTGCATGCGGACGGCGCGACGAGAAGTGCGATGGTGGCGAGGATGGTCCGGGTCATGGGGTGAGATCCGTGGGGCGTCGTTGCTCGAGGGCACGGGCGTGAAGGGCTCCTTCGGGCGGACAGGGCCGTCTGCTCCGGACCTGCCACCGCATCGATTGGCGCGCGCCACCCGTGAGAGAATCATGAGAGATCGGAGGTCACCTTGACCAGAGGTCGACTCACGACCGACGATCCCCTCCGAAGGCGAGTGAAGACGGCCTTCTCCCGGCCCCGACCCTCGCCGGGCTCGTGCCCTCGATGAGCAGCCCCGATCAAGAAGCCGCCCGGCCGCAGGAGAATCCGGTCGACCTGATCCTGGCGATGTCCGCGACCTCCAGCGGGAGCGTGGCGGATGTCCTGGCGCGAGGGCTGGCCCATGCCACGGCGTTCTTCGGCCTGGACTTCGGCATCGTCAGCCGCGTGGAAGGCGGGCGCTACGTGATCGAGCACGTGCATCAGCCCGACGGCGCGGAACTCGAGGTCGGTCAGGAGTTCCCCCTCGGCGACACCTACTGTGCGATCACCCTGGAGGCGAGTGGCGTCGTCTCGATCGACGAGATGCGCGCCTCGAAGCACAGCGGTCACCCCTGCTACGGGAAGTTCCAGCTCGAGTCGTACATCGGCGCGCCCTTGCGAGTCGACGGCGAGGTCCACGGAACCCTGAACTTCTCCGCGCCCGACGCGCGACCGCGGCAGTGGAGCGAGGCCGATCGCCAGCTCGTCCTGATGCTGGCGCGCTGGGTCGAAGGAACGATCTCCCAGGACCGCCTGCGGCAGCGCCTGTCGTCGACGCTCCGCGAGCTCGATCAAGCGAATCGAGCGCTCGTCGCGCGCAACGCCGACCTCGAGAGCTTCGCGCGCCACGCGAGCCACGATCTCCAGGCGCCCCTGCAGAACGTGACGGCCCTCGTCCGGATCCTCGCCGAGGACCTCGAGGATGGTGATACGGAGCGCGCTGCCGAGGACTCGCGGATGATCACCAGCGAGGTCGCGCGGATGTCCGAACTCGTGAATGCGCTGCTCGCCTTCTCCCGCACCGGGCGCGCCGAGATCGGCGACGAGCTGGTCCAGCTCAACGACTGCGTGGACCAGGCGCTGGACTCGCTGCAGCAGACGCTCGAAGACGCCGGCGCGGAGGTCGTCGTCGGCGACCTCCCGTCGGCGCCTGGGTCATCTCAGCTCCTGACCCAGGTCTTCCAGAACCTCATCAGCAACGCGGTGAAGTTCCGTCGCACCGACGCGAGACCCCGCGTCGAGATCCTCGGACGCACCCTGGATGGCGCGGTCGAGATCACCGTCAGCGACAACGGCATCGGCATCGACCCCGAGAAGTTCGAGCTGGTCTTCAAGCCGCTGACTCGCCTCCACAGCGCGTCCGACTACGCGGGCTCCGGCATCGGGCTCGCGATCGTCGCCAAGGTCGTCGCCCGGCACGGCGGCGACGTCTCGTTGCAGTCGACGCCGGGCGAGGGCTCCACCTTCAGCCTGAGGCTCCAGACCAGGGACTGAGCCCGAGGCGCTTCAGGGACCTCTCGTCCCCCGGCCGCCTCCCTCTCGCTCCCCACCGCGAACTCCGGGCATGCAGCGCGTCCGTCGCAGAGTCCGCCGAGCGGCGCTGGTCCTCATCGTCGCCGCTGGACTCCCCATCGTCGCCGTGAAGGTCTTCGGCGCGGCGATCCTCAACGGAGTCTCCGCGAACGACGTCTATCGCCGGACCGCTGGCCTCGCCTACGGCGAGCATCCGCGTCAGACCCTGGATCTCTACGTGCCTGCCGGGGCCGCGGCCCCCTCGCCCGTGCTGCTCTTCTTCTACGGAGGGGGGTGGACGGAGGGGACGCGAACGGACTACGAGTTCGTCGCGTCGTCCTTCGCACGCGAGGGCTACCTGGTCGTTCTCCCGGACTACCGGCTCCATCCCGAGGTCAGCTTCCCCGCCTTCGTGGACGACGCCGCCGCGGCTGCGGCGTGGGTGCAGGAGCACGCCGAGGAGCACGGCGGCGACCCGCAGAGGATCTTCCTCGCAGGACACTCCGCCGGGGCCTACCTCGCGGCGCACGTCGCGCTCTGGCCGGAGAAGGTGCGCGAGGCGGGCGGCGACCCGGAGGGATTCGCGGGGCTCATCGGCCTCGCGGGTCCCTACGACTTCTTACCCCTGGACGAGGGCAGCGTCCTGAAGGACGTCTTCCCGGAGGCGACGCGACACGAGAGTCAGCCGATCCACCACGTGGACGCCGGGACCGCGGTCCCCCCGGTGCTGCTGATCCACGGGACCGCGGACGAGCGCGTCTGGCCGCGCAATTCGCGGCGGCTCGCCGCGGCCCTCGATCGCCGCGGCGCCGACGTGACCCTGATCACCTACGAGGGGGTCGGGCACGTGCGCCTCGCGGCGTCGCTCGCGCCCGCCCTCGACTTCCTCACCCGGGCGCGACGGGACGCTCTCGACTGGCTGTCCGCCCGGACGCCCTGACGGCTCCACGGCCAGAGGCCTCGACTGACGGACCTCTGCAGAGGCCGCCGCGATCACCCCGGATCCCCCTCGGCGGGCGGGCTCGATCGCGCGCAGACGGGAGTGATGCCAAGGGCCGATTCGGGCGGGCGGGCGGCTAGGATTGCCGCGACGACCATGACCATGCAGCACCGCCGAACGAGCGCGGCGCGCTCCGCGGACACCTCGGAGGTCCGCTGACGTGCGCTTCTCCGTCATCATCTGCAGTCGCGACCGCGCGGCTGATCTCGTGCGGACGCTGAGCTCCCTCGAGGGCGCGCTCGCATCCGCGACCGCGGGCTGGGAGATCGTCGTCGTGGACAACGCCTCCAGCGACGACACCGCCGCAGCCGCGCGAGCGACCCTCGGCGAGGACGCCACCGTCGTCGTCGAGGAGCGCCTCGGCCTCTCCCACGCCCGGAACCGCGGTGTCGCCGAGGCTCAGGGAGAGGTGCTCGTCTTCATCGACGACGACATCACCGTCGACGAGCGCTGGGTCCGGACCTACGAGGAGATCTTCCGGGACGGATCGGTCGCCGCCGCGGGCGGACCCGTGGAGACGATCTTCCCCGAGGGCTCCGACCCGGACTACGTGCGCGCGGTGATGGCGGACGGGGGCTCGGGCACTGGCCACTACATGCCCGACGCAGGCCGAGCCGAGGTCTTCCCCGGCCGTGAGCCCGGCTACCCCCGCGGCGGGAACATGGCGATCCGCGCGGCGGCCATCGAGGAAGTCGGCGACTTCAACGTCGCACTGGGCTGGGGCAAGCACCAGATCCCGGCCGAGGAGACCGAGCTCTTCGCGCGCATGTGCGCCGCCGGGCACCGGATCTGGTACGTGCCCGAGGCGCACGTGCTGCACCGCTTCCAGATCGAGAAGGTCAACTGGGCCTACCTCAAGCGCTGGCACCGCGGCTACGGACGGGCCTCCGTGATCATGAAGGGCCGCCCGAGCGCGGGGCGGCGCCTCCTCCGCGTCGTCGACCAGCTGGTCACGTGGCTGCGCTACTCGCTCGTCGTCGCCCTCGACCGGCGTCGCGCGTCGGCGAAGCCGTCGAGGAAGAAGTGGCAGGCCGAGGGGCGGCTCGCCCAGCTCCTGCGCCTCGGCTGACGCTGCCCGCCCGTCGAGCGGGCAGCGCGACTCTCCCTAGTACTCGCGGTCCACGATGATGCCGGGCGCCGGCACCGGATAGAGGCCGTCCTCCCCGGGCATCAGCGGCGAGTCGGAGCCCTCCTTCAGCGCATCGACGCCGACGCCGAACTCGTGCTCGCAGTTGAGCGCTTGCTCGTAGCTGATCTCACGGCCGGTGTGCGCCGCCATGCGCCCCATGTTGCAGAGCATGCTCGCCTCGACGCCGTAGCGAACCTCGTTGAACGGAGTGTCATCGCGAATCGCCGCGATGAGGTCCTCCCACTCGTTCTGATAGGGGTTCTTCTCGTCCTCCGCGACGCGGGAGACCCACACCCGGCTCTTGCGATCGAGGGTGTGGCCCGAGTGGATGCTCGAGGGGAGCCCGCAGTCGCTGGAGGCCGACACGATCGCCGAGCCCTTCGTGCCGTGCATGTAGCTCGAGAAGCGCGTCTGGCAGTTCACCATGTTGCGGCCCTCGAACATCATCTTCGTCCCGTCGGCGTAGGTGTACTCGATCGAGTAGCTGTCGAGGTTCTGATCGACGTAGCGCGCGCCGTTCTCGTCGAAGCGGTAGTGACGGCCGCCGGAGCCCTGGGCCTTGATGGGCAGCTCGCCCTTCATCCACGCCAGCTGGTCGATGATGTGGATGAAGAAGTCGTTGAAGGCTCCGCCGCTCGCCCACAGGAAGCTGTGGAAGCGCCGGATCTGGTGCTGCAGGTGCGTGAGATGGTCCGGCTTCGGGAGGGAGCGGAAGAAGGCCACCGGTCCCTGCATGCGGTACCCGCGCTGGGCGATGATCTCGCCGAGCTCGCCCGCGCGGACTCGCTCGTGAAGCTCCTGCATGGCGCGGCTGTGCCTGGACATGAGGCCGACCCCGACCTTGATGCCCGCTTTCTCCGAGGCCTCGGCGAGGGCGAGCATGCGCCGGCTGCTCGGCCCGTCGACGGTCACCGGCTTCTCCATGAAGACATGGAGACCCTTGCGGAGCGCGTAGGCGAAGTGGACCCAGCGGAAGGCCGGAGGGGTGGCGAGGATCACGACGTCGCCGGGCCGCAGGCAGTCCATGGCCTTGCGGTAGCCGTCGAACCCGATGAAGCGCCGATCCTCGGGGACGTCGACGCGATCGGGGAGGCCGCCTGCGAGGGCCCCGTAGCTCGACGCCATCCGGTCCTCGAAGACGTCCGCCATGGCCACGAGCTTCGTGGGGCCGCGCTTCACCATCAGCGCGTTCCGCGCCGCGCCGCTCCCGCGCCCACCGCAGCCCACGACCGCGATCCGGATCTCCTCCTGGCCTCCGACGGGAGGACGCGTGATCGAACCTCCGGCGAGGAGCGAGGTGGCGGCGAGGCAGCTGCTGTCGCGAAGAACGTCGCGCCGGGTCGGCGCGGTCGGATCGGTGGGTTGAGCCATGGCTTGATGTGCGGAGGAACGGATACGCCGGCGGGACGCCGTGCGAGAGCACGTTAGCACGGCTCCGCGGATCCGGGTCCACCCCTGGCTTCGGTGAGCACACGGCGCCGCACCACTTCGCCCGCGCCGCCTGCGAGCGCGGGCACCGCGGGGTCCATCGGCGTCGACTCGAGGCATCGCCATCGCGTGCTAACTTGCCGACATGCCGCGCGTCCTCCTGCTCGTCATGGCTCTCGTCTGTGCGTCGCTCGTCGCCTTCATGCTCTCGATGGAGGGTCCTGGCGGTGATCCGAGCGCGTCCGGTCGGAGCGCGACGCGGAGCGAGCCGGCGCCTGCCGAGCAGGAGCCTGACACGGTCGAAGCGGTCCGGAGCCGCGAACGCGCTGCCGCTGAGGACCGTGAAGAGCGAGCAGGAGCGCGGCCGCGCCACGGAGCGCCCCGCGCCGCGAGCATCCGCCTGCGCCTCATCACGAGCGGGACGGACACCGGGCTCTTCGAGCACCGCGTGGCGCTGATCCCCGCCGGGAGCGAGCCGCCCGGTGCGCTCGAGGTGAGCCGCGGCTGGGCGATGACCGACGTCGACGGCCGGGTCACGATCGACGTCCCGGATGCACGCGTGCACCTGGAGGTCCACGGCCGACCCGCGACGCCGGAGGGCACCGTCGACGTCTTCGCACGGACGACCAGGCTCGCGACCCTGACGCCGGCGGAGCTCGAGTCGCTCCCACTCCACGTGGTCGAGGTCCCCAGGGGCCCCAGCGTCCTCTATCGCGGCGGGCTGCCCCCCGGACTCGCGGCCTCGGACCTGCGCTTCGAACTCCGGGCGAAGGTGGAGGTCTTCTCCAGCCAGGCCGGCGGGAACGGCGGCTTCGCCCGCGGCGTGCTGGACGACAACGGCCGCATCCGCGCGACCTTTCCGCCGCTCACCAACCCCATGCTCGACCACGGCTTCGAGCTCCGGGTCTGGTCGACCGATGGCCTCTGGGGGCTCGGGCTCATCGAGACCCTGAAGATCGAGAACGAGCGGCAGCTCTTCGTCGACGAGCCGCTCGAGCCACGGGCTCGCTTCGAGGTCGCCGTGGAGATCCTCGACCCAGCCCCGGACCGGCCACGGGCCATCTCGCTCGCGCGCCGGATCGACTGGACCGTGCGGGGCGGAGACCCCTGGCGCGAGGGCGTCCACCAGCTCGGCCAGACGGGCTCTGGAACGCGCTACCCCGAGGCCGTGGACGGAGACGTCGTTCGCTTCGGCGACCTGCCGCCGAACGCGGCGATCGAGTTCGAGGCCGCGGCGCCTGGCACCGCGTGGTCGGACGAGTACGAGCTCGTCGAGGCTCCACAGCGCGTCGTTGCCTCCCGGAACAGGACGCCCGCGCGCGCGACCCTGCGTCTGCGCCGCCGCTGACTCAGCGCGCCGCCTCGCGCTCCGCCACGCGCTCGGCGAGCCACTCCCCAAGCCACACGACGCCCGCGGCCTCCATCACGAGGCGCTCACGCTCCTGCGGGGCTCCCACGAGGGGGAGATGCACGGCGTGCTCGTCCGACTCCGCGAAGCGCGCGATGTCCTTCACCGGATCGAGCTCCTTCAGGCGCTCGAGCTCCGTGGGCGCCTGCTGGCTCAGGTACCAGGGAAGCGCGGGCCGCTCGAGGTCGCGGCGGCAGGCTCGCACGAGCTCCGCCACTCGCTCGGCCGCCATGCGCCTGTAGGGATGGAACGACATGTCGTTCTCGCCCAGGTGGTACACGATGCCCGCGATCTCCACGTCGTGCCCGCGCGCCTCGAGGCTCGCGACCGACTCGCGGACGAAGGCGAGGAACGCCGGGTAGAGGTCACGCGCGTCGGCGTCGCTCCCCTCGGGCGTCCAGTCGAGGATCTGCGACCCGCTGTGGGTGAACTTGGCGACGGCGATCTGATCCCGCGTCGTCCTCGAGAGGGTGCTCGCGAAGGAGAGCTCGGGGCCGAAGGTCCCGTGCCGACCGGCCGGCCCGAGGGCTTCCCACCCCTGCGACACGTGCACGCCGCCGCCGGTGCTGTAGCGGAAGGGCACGTCCTTGCGGTCGCGGGCCAGGCGCTTGCCGCCCTTCAGGCCCGCGAGGTCCGCCGCGAACGCCCGCTCCCCCTCCATGTTCCGGTGGCCCGCGAGCACGTAGAGACGCACGGGCCTCCCCTTGCGCAGCGGCCAGCGTTCGAGCGCGGGACGACCCTTCGGCCCGAGCCCCACGGAGGACAGGTACGCGCTCGCGTGCTCGAGGCCGTGCTCGAGCTGGCCGAGAGTGCCGTAGTGGTAGTGAAGGCCGTCCTCACCGCCGATCTCGACCGCGATGTGGTTCGTGCGCACGTAGGTCGTCTGCGGATCCGCCTCGGCCACCGAGCGCTGGCCGCGCGCGATGGCCTCCATCCGGCCACGGTTGTCCATGCCCCAGATCGTCTTCGTGCAGAGCTCCCCCACGAACGCGGGGAGCTCGGGCGCGCGAAGGTCCGCGCGCAGACGCCCGAGGAAGTTCTCGAGGTTGGCTCCGTACACGTCGCGGTACGCGTCCTCGAACATGTCGTTCTCGCCCTGGTGCCAGACGAGCGCCTCCAGGCGATAGCGCACGCGCTTCTCGTCCAGCAGGGCGAGGGACTCCCTCACCGTCCGGAGCAGCAGCGGGTAGAGCTCGAACCCCTGGGGCTCGTCCGGGTTCCAGTCGCCGCCCAGGTGCGTGCCGCCGGCCGCCACCTTGATGATCGCGACGGGCGCGCCCGTTCGCTCCTTCACGGCGCGGGCGAAGGTCAGCTCGGGCCCGACCATCCCATCGATCGGGGCAAGATCGACCCACCCATCGGAGCGCTTCTTCGTCTCCCGGCCGATGACGTAGGAGAAGCGCACGTCCTCCTGGGGCTCTGCCCAGCCCACGAACGGCGCGTAGCGGTCCACGTCCGCCACCTTCGAGTCCGCACCGACCATGTTGGATTGACCGGCGAAGATGAACACGCGCACCGGCTCCGCCTCCGAGTGAGCGCCCGCGGGGGCAAGGAGGAGGAGCGAGAGGAAGAAGAATCGCATGGGGCTCATGGTTCGGGGGCTCACTGCTCCGCGGCCTCGAGCAGCTCGGCGACGGTGCGCGCGGGCGAGCCCTCGGGGGCGCTCTCGATGGCGCGGATGGCCGCCTCGACGGCCTCGATCTGCTTGCCGAGGTTCTTCGCCTCGCGGTGCGCCTGGAGGCGTCGCTCGAGATCACGCAGACGGGGGATCTCGGAGCGCGCGGCGGCGCCGTAGCGAGCCGCCGCCTTCATCGCCCGCAGGACGCGGTCCTGCTTGCCCCACTCGTCGATCTCGGTCACCTCGACGCAGAGCGGGATCCCCTCCGCCACGCCGTGCTCCGAGAGCAGGTCGAGGCCGGCGAGGCGGATGCCGTTCGCGAACATCACGCCGCTCGGCGAGGGCGTGCGCACGGACTCCACGATGCGCGGGAGCAGCGGGACGAGCCTCTCGAAGGGGAGGATCTTGTAGATGGTGCCCGCCGCCGCGCGCGCGCGCCCGTCGTCGTTCTGGAGCAGCCGGTCGACAGCGTCGAGGAGCAGCCTCTCGTCGACGTCGCCGACGTCCTTCGAGAGCACGCCGCGCATGCGCAGCGCGCCGCCCGGATAGAAGAGGCAGAAGGCGAGGTAGCGCTGGGTGAACCCGCGGGGGTCAGCGGGGTCGTCGGTGAGCGCGAGGCGCAGCATGTGCGGCGCCGCGGGCCGGGCGGCCTCTCCGATCCCCGCGAGCGCGTAGCACGCCTGGATCCGCAGCCACACGTCCTCCGACCCCAGCGCCTCGGCGAGCGGCTCCACCGCCGCCGCGGCCTTGCCCTTGAGGGAGCCGAGCGCCTGACACGCCCCGTAGCGCGCGTCGAGATCGTCCGAGGCGAGCATCTCGAGCAGCGCGGGCACGTGATCACCCTTCGCCCTGGCGAGGGCCGTGGCCGCGCGTGACCGCACCGCCGGCGACCAGCTCCCAAGCCCCGCGAGCAGCGCGTCCGCGTCCAGCTCCGCGTAGTGGTCAGCAGCCATCGACCACTGATCGAAGCCCTTGCCCGCCCGGACGGTCTCCTCGAGCTCCTCGCCGCCGAGGTGGTTCTCCTCATCCACGGCCTTGCCCGTCATGTAGAGCTCGCGGCGCGGGAAGGTGCACGCGAGCACGAACGCCCCGGTGCAATCCCACCCGCCGTACTTGTGCTCGCCGCCGTCCATGCCAGCGCCGCCCTGGTACGGGAAGCTCCCGTCGTGCGCGCGCGCCAGGTCGTAGAACCAGCGCTGCTCCGCGAGGAACGCCGCGACGGCCTCGTCACCGACGCGCGCCGCCCCCACCGGACCCCAGAGGTAGCTGAAGTAGTTCCCCGTGTGTCCTCGCTCGCGCTCGGCGAAGGACGCGACCGTCATCCGTCCGAAGAAGCGCGCCTCCTCCTCCATGCCCTGAAGGTCGAAGATCAGCGCGGCGAGGGAGTTCTTCCCGTTGTCGTCGTGCACGTCCCAGCCGGGCCGGTGATCGCCGTAGGGGATCGCGCCCTTGCCGACGTAGAAGCGGGCGAAGCGGTTGGCGCGCTCGACCGCCGCCTCGATCTCCGGGTCCTTCACGCCGCACATGCGCGCGAGCACGAGACCGAGGTGGCAGACCAGCCCCGACTGGTTCAGCGCGCCGTAGCCGCCGAGGCTCCCGTGGAGCCGGCCGTCGTTCAGATCGGGCCACGCCATCCCGTGCCCCCAGGTGCCGACCCCGCTCTGGCCCTGGGCGATGGTCGTGGCGTACCCGAGGATCCCCGGGAGCACCTTGCGGTCCTTCGTGGCGAGGTGGTACTCGCACAGGAACACGAGCCTGTAGCCCCACTTCCACGCGAACAGGCCGCTCGTGCGGCCCTCGAGGGTCAGCTCCTTGTCCGGGGCCGCCACGCGCCGCGCGAGATCCTGGACGTCCTTGCGATAGCGCCGCTCCCCCGTCGCGAGGAGCGCGAGCGCGTTGATCATCCCGTCGATGTTCCCCTTCATGTGACCCGCGATGTGTTCGCAGGCCGCCTCCAGGATCCGGTCCGACTTCTTGCAGTCGAAGGGCGCGCTCGCCGCGTAGTCGCCCAGCCGCGGCAGGGCGAGGGTCACCATCCGCGTCTCACCATCGCGCCAGCGCATCAGCTCCAGCTCTCCGCGTCCGGCGCGGCCCTCCGCGGCGGTGATGGCTTCTCCGAGCGCCCGGCGCGGGTCGCTCGAGAACGGCGCGTCGCCCAGGCCGAGGAGCACGTCGCCCACCTCGAGCAGGCCGTCCGCCGGGGAGCCGGGCGCGACCGCGGTGATGAGGACCTGGCGCGCCTCGCGAGTCTCGAGCTTCCAGCCCCACATCCAGCCCCGGGCGCCGGTCGGGCCGAGGTTCCAGTCGTGCTTCCCGTCCGTCTGGCCCCCCGCGGTGAGGTCGGGGACGGGCGGCTTGTTGCGCTGGGCAGCGCCGGCTGCGGGCGAGGCCGCGAGCAGGCAGGCGGCGAGAGCGAGGGTGGTTCTGAGCATCGTCGGGAGAGGAATGGAGTCGCACCAAGCTAACGAGCCCGCGCAAGAGCCGCCCTCTCATGAACGCGAGGCGCCGCTGACCGCCGCGAACGTGGGAGTCACGAGCCGCCGTGAGGCTGTGGCGCCTTCACGCCGCCGAGGAAGAACTCCCCGTCAGTCGCCGAGCAGGAACCCCACGGCGGCCCTGACGACCTCGGGATCCCGCATGACGAACGTGTGCGTCCCGCGCACGACGAGGCGCGCCGTCTCTCCTTCCAGGCGGGTCTCCTCGACGCCGACGACGCCGTCGTCGTCGCCCGGCACCAGGGGGTTCCAGCCCTCCTCCGTCCCGCGCGCAGCAGCCACGTCGAGGAAGGGGAGGGGTGGGATCGGGAGCGCCGCCGCGACGCCGCGCGCCATCTCCTGGCTGGGTTCGCCGTACAGCGTGAGCGCCCCGGGCACCTTCGCCCCGATGCGCGCCAGGGCAGCGCCGCGGTGAGGGGCGGCGATGAAGACGGCGCGGCCGAGCCGGTGCCGGGCGCGCCACGCGTCGCCCTCGCGCGCCAGGAGCGCGCGGGTCACCAGGCCACCGAGGCTGTGGGTGACGAAGGAGATCTCACGCCCCTCTCCGCGCAAGGTGTCGAGCAGCCCGGCGACCTGGGCTGCGTGCTCGGCGATCGTCCCGCGCGTGCTCGGATAGGCCACGTCGAGTGCCTCGAAGCCGCTCTCCTC
This sequence comes from Planctomycetota bacterium, assembly GCA_965662915.1. GTDB lineage: Bacteria > Planctomycetota > UBA1135 > UBA1135 > Saltatorellus. Next base: position 28,135 of record CBFIJG010000036.1, read on the forward strand.
GAGCGCCTCGGTGATCGCCGACATGGAGTCCCGTGATCGCCACAGTCCGTGGAGTACGACCGCGACGGGACGGGACGCGTCCTCGAGCCCCGGCGCGCGCTTCGCGAGCGCGGCGCGGCAGGTCTCCTCGCTGCCCCAGGCCTGCCGGACGTCGTTCCCGTCCAGCAGCCGCGCGTGGCCCGTCCACACGTGGCGCTGCACCCGCCAGCCCCCGTCGTAGGCCACGTCCGCCCACAGCTGATTCCCTCCGCCGGTGGGCAGGGCCAGGTTCGGCATGGAGTCGTTCGAGCCGCCCGCAGCTGCGTGGCATCCGAAGGCCGCCGCAGCGATCGAGAGGGTCACCAGAGTGGCGGCCCCCGCACGGCGGGGATGGACGAGTCGGCGAGCCAGCGCGCGGATCATGGGGCCCAGTACGACGGAGAGCCGCGGCTCTTCGCAACCTCCTGCTGACTGCTTCGATTCACCGGGCCGATCGATGCACTCCGCCGGGCGGCGGGTGGACCAGGACGGTTCCGGAGCCGGACGGAGCGAATGGGCCGCTGCCCGCCGCCGCGGGGCTTCAGCCTCCGTTCAGCAGGCCGCGAGTTCGCGGCGCGGCGCGGCGCTCGTGATCCAGCAGACTCATCAGCGCCTCGAGCCCGGCCCCGTCGTCGACGTCGATCTCCTCCGGGAGGAGCCGCACCTCGAGTCCTTCCTCGCGGCAGCGATCGAGCGTCACCCTGAGCGTGTCGGCCGTGCTCCAGGGGATCTCGGAGAACAACGCTGCGCACGGACGGCCGAGCCCGACGAGGAAGTAGCCGCCGTCGGCGGCGGGCCCGAGGACGACGTCGGCCCCGGCGAGCGCGTCCAGCGCTTCGCGCAGCCTCGCAGGCGCCAGGTGCGGGGTGTCGGTCCCCACCATCACCGTTCGCGCGGCGCCTCTCCGCGCGGCTTCCTCCATCGTCGCCGCGAGCCTCTCCCCGAACTCCACATCGGGCTGCGCCCAGAGCTCGGCCCAGGGAGCCCGCTCACGGAACCACGGTCCGGCGTCCGCCGGCGCGTGAGCGACGAGGACCCGCGCGCCGGACGCGCGCGCGACGTCGAGGGTGTCGAGCACGAACGCCTCGTACAGCTCGTGCGCGCGCTCGACGCCCACGTCCGCCGCGAGGCGCGTCTTCGCGAGCCCAGGCCGCGGCTCCCTCGCGAAGACCACGACGATCTCGTCTCCCGCCGCGGCGCCGGTCCGGTCCCCTTCGAGCTCGCCGGTCATCCGGTCGCTGCTCCGGCGCGTCGCGCGGCCCCTGGATCGGAACCTGTCACGGGAGCCTCCGCTCGGCGTCCCGCCCGACGACGTCCATGCGGTGCTTCTTGCGCTGGTTCTCGCGCCACACCTCCGCCGTGAGCCAGCGCGGCGGCACCATGGCGTCCTCCCACCCTGCGAGCAGCCCGAGCAGCCGCTCCACGCGGTCCGGCTCGTCCGCCGCGCGGTCCAAGCGCTCGCCGGGATCCTCCGCGAGGTTCACCAGGATCGGCGCGCCCATGACCCCGGGCGCGGTCTCGGCTCGGATCAGCTTCCAGTCCCCCTCGCGCGCGGCCGACGCCACGGCGCGGCGCCAGAAGAGCGTGGGGTGCGGACCCTCACCGGAGCGTTCGCCAGCGAGGTACGGGACGAGGTCCACGCCGTCCGCGACCTCAGCGGGCGGGGCGCCCGCGGCCCTCCGGAACGTCGCTGCGAGGTCGAGGCTCGAGACGGCCTCGTCGTACAGGCCGGGGACGAGGCGTCCGGGCCAGCTCACGACGAAGGGCACGCGCTGGCCGCCCTCCCACTTGGACCCCTTCATGCCGCGCCAGGGCCCGTTGTCGGACGCGTTGCCCGTGGCGCCGCCGTTGTCGGAGAGGAACACGACGAGGGTCTCCTCCGCGATGCCCTCGTCATCGAGCGCGCGCAGGAGACGGCCGACCCCCTGGTCCAGCGCGGCGACCATCGCCGCGTACTTGCGCCGGCGCGGGCTCTCGATCCCGCTGAAGCGTCGCTCCAGGTCCTCGCGGGCGTGCATCGGACCGTGGGGCGCGGTGTAAGACATGTGGAGGAAGAACGGCCGCGACCGATCGCGGCCGCGGATCGCGCGCTCGCCCTCGGCGGTGAAGAAGTCGGTGAGGTATCCGAGGTCCTCCTCGGGGACCACCTCCCCGTCGCGCTCGATGCGCCGCGTGCGGCCAGGGGACTTCGCGCCGCCGAGGGGGAAGTAGGACCGCGAACCCGCGAGCAGCCCCGTGAAGTGGTCGAAGCCGAGGGCGCGCGGGTGGTTGTGCGCCTCCGCGCCCAGGTGCCACTTGCCGACGAGGGTCGTCACGTAGCCCGCTTCCTGGAGCGCTGCGGGGAAGGTCGCCGTCCCCTCCAGCAGCCCATTGCCCTGGCCGAGGTTGCACTCGAACCCCGTGCGCTGCTGATAGCGCCCCGTGAGCAGCCCCGCCCGCGACGGCGCGCAGACCGAGGCGCTGACGTGACCGTCGGAGCAGACGACGCCCCGGGCGGCCAGCGCATCGAGCGCGGGCGTCGGGATGTCGGAGACGCCGGTGAAGCCCAGGTCGGCGTACCCCAGGTCGTCGGCGAGGATCAGGAGCACGTTGGGCCGCGCCGGCGGCGGGGCGGCCGGGCGCGAGCCGAGGCCAGCGCAGGCGGCGGCGAGGAATGCCGGGAGCAGGACACAGAGATGACGAAGGAGACCCATGGCGTCATCCTCCCCCGCGCGAGCCCGCCCGCCAAGGCGCGTCCTGGTCCCCTGGGAATCGCCGCCGACCGAGCGGCGCGCGTCGGCCCCTGGCGGCCGGCAGCTTCAGCCCACCCTGCGCATCAGCGCCTCCAGCGGCCCCCGCCGGAAGCGAAGGCGCCAGAGCGTCGCCGCGATCAGACTCGCGAGGGTGAACAGCAGCCCGGCGGAGACGGCGAAGGTCAGCGACTGCCCCTCGAGGCGCCCCATGGCCTCGAGGGTTCCCAGACCGACGAGGACGTGGGCCACGTAGATCGTCAGCGCCAGCTGGCCGGTCGCCTCGAGGGGACCTGTCAGCCAGCGCGGCAGGCGCGGCGCCAGCTCGATCGCGAGGACGATCGCGACGACGGCGATCGAGCTCCCGGCCAGGACGAAACCGGGCAGGGGCGGCACCGGCCCCGTCCCGAAGAGCCCGAGCAGCGCCGGTTCGCGCGTGTCCGTCGGGACGAAGAGGTCCTCGAACAGATGCACACCCAGCGCCAGGGGCGCGGCGGACCACAGCAGCCGCCTGCGGATCGGCGCGCGGTCCAGGTCCAGCCGGCCCAGGAGCATCCCGCCGAGGTAGAAGGCGAGCCACGGGAGCACCGGATGGAAGCCGTTGAGGAAGAGGTTCTCGAGGAAGCGGTCCGGGCGGTGCAGCCCCTCGTACTCGAGCGTCTCGAGGTCCCAGTGGGCGAAGTAGTCGCCTGTGACGAGGTAGCCGAGCGCGGCGACGACGACCGCGGCCATGACGCCCGCGATCGCGCGAGAGGACGCGAAGACGAGGCTCGCGCCGCAGAGCATCCAGGCGCCGTAGTAGTGCAGGATGTCCGCCGGCCAGATCGTGAGGAACGCGGTCCCGAGGACGCCGAGGAACAGCGCGCGTCGCAAGAGCGCGCGGCGTACGGCGCGCCTCGCGCCCGCGTCGCCGCTGGCGCGGGCGCTCCGCGCCATGAGGCTCGCCCCCACCC
>CBFIJG010000037.1:0-31131 GCA_965662915.1 Planctomycetota bacterium
GAGGCGGGCGAGGACCTCGCCCGCCTCGACGCGCTGGCCCTCCTCGACCAGGACCTCGGTCACCCGGCCCGATCCCTCGAAGGAGAGCTCGGCCTTTCTCCGGGCCTGGACCACGCCGGTGAACCTGCGCCGGACGGAGAGGGTCTCTTCCATCGCGATGGGGGCGATCTCGACGGTCACGGGGCGGGGCGCCGGCGGCTCCTCGGCCCTCGCGGCGTCGGCCCGGGCGAGGAAGGCGCGCGAGGCCATGAAGCCCACCGCGGCGAGCACCAGGAACCCGATGAGGGTGGGGAGGGCTTTCTTCATGACGGTGGGTCAATCGGCGTGCTGGCGCCGGACGGCTCCGGCGGGCGAGGCGGCGGGGGCGCTCTTCGCCAATTCGAGGCCGGCGCGCCGGGCCTCATCGGTGAAGATCTCGCTCAGGACGCGCTGATGCACCGCGCCGTAGTCGTGTGCGCCCGAGAGGGGCTGCCACCCGAAGCCGTCCAGGAACACCTGGGCGTTCGCCATGAGAATCGACATCGGGTCGGTGACGATGGGTTCGTCGATGAAGTTCTCGAGGTCGCGCATCAGGAACGCCCCGGTGTAGAGGTTCCAGAGACCGACGCAGACCTGCTCGACGGTCTGATCCGGCGCCAGCTCGAGCTCCCCCGACGCGATCGCGTCACGGACGATCCCCGTGGCCACGCCGAAGCAGCGGAAGGTGCAGGACTCGAGGCCTGCGGCGCGCTTGGCGTCGATCTTCTCGGAGATCGACGCGGCCTTGATGGCGCGCTCCGCCTGTTCGTGCTGGGGGTACAGGGCGAAGAACAGCTCGGCCGCGGCGCCCACGGCGCTCATCCGGTCGCGGCTCCGACCCCGGAAGCTCGCGGCGCGCTCGAAGAGCCTTGCGCGGATGTCGGCCGAGCGGAGGAGGACAGCCGCGAGGAGGTCCTCCTTGCTCGTGAAGTGCTGGTACACGGTCCCCTTCGAGACGCCCACGGCCGCCGCCATGCGCTCCATCGTCACCGCGCCTGCGCCGCGCGCGAGGAGCACGGTCTGCGCCTCGTCGAGGATCCGCTCCTCGCGGTCGCGGATCTCCTGCTGCTTGGGGGAGAGGGGTCGAGCCATGGGCGGGGAGCTTTATTGACGCTTCGTCAGGAAATGCCAGGGCGGATGCGCGGAAATCCGTCGCAGGTGGGGGAGGCCCGGGGAGTTCTCTCTGGCGCAGGGGCGTCTAAAGTGAGGGGACCATGACTCTCGACACCCCCCCGATGACGGACGACACGGCCGGCGCCCAGCGCCACGACGGTCCCCAGCGAGCCCCCCGTGGGCCCGAGCGCACCTGCAAGACGTGGGCGGCGGAGGGGGCCATGCGGATGCTCATGAACAACCTCGACGCCGAGGTCGCTGAGATCCCCGAGGAGCTCGTGGTCTACGGAGGCACTGGCAAGGCGGCGCGGAATTGGGAGTGCTTCCACGCGATCGTGAAGAGCCTCCAGGAGCTGGAGCCGGACGAGACGCTGCTCGTCCAGTCCGGCAAGCCCGTCGGGGTCTTCCGGACGCACGAGCGGGCGCCCCGTGTCCTCATCGCGAACTCGAACCTCGTGGGCAACTGGGCGAACTGGGATCACTTCCGCAAGCTCGAGGAGGCCGGGAAGATGATGTACGGCCAGATGACCGCGGGGTCGTGGATCTACATCGGCACCCAGGGAATCCTCCAGGGCACCTACGAGACCTTCGCGGCGTCGGCGCGGGCTCACTTCGGCGGCACGCTCCGCAACCGGCTGGTCGTCACCGCCGGGCTCGGCGGCATGGGCGGCGCCCAGCCCCTCGCCGCGACGATGAACGAGGCCACCTGCCTCGCCGCGGACATCGATGCCGACCGGATCGACTTCCGCATCCGGACCCGCTACGTGGACGAGCGGATCGACGATCTCGACGCGGCGATCGACAAGGCGCTCGAGTGGAAGGCGGCGGGCGTCGCGAAGTCGATCGGGGTCACCTGCAGCGCCACGGATCTCCTCCAGCGACTGATCGACCGCGACATCGTCCCCGACGTTCTCACGGATCAGACGAGCGCCCACGACCCGCTCAGGGGCTACGTCCCCGACGGCCTCACCAACGATGAGGCGACGGCGCTGCGCGAGTCCGACCCCGCCGAGTACGAGCGTCGGTCCTTCGACACGATGAAGCGCCACTGCACGCAGATGATCGAGCTCCAGGCCCGCGGCGCTGACACCTTCGACTACGGCAACAACCTCCGCGGCCACGCCAAGGAGGCGGGTCTCGAGAACGCCTTCGACTTCGAGGGGTTCGTCCCGAAGTACATCCGCCCGCAGTTCTGCGAGGGCCGCGGTCCCTTCCGCTGGGCGGCCCTCTCGGGGGATCCCGCGGACATCGCGGTCACCGACCGGATCATCCTCGAGCTCTTCCCCGACGATGAACCGCTCGCGCGCTGGATTCGTCTCGCCGGGGAGCGCGTCGCGTTCCAGGGCCTGCCCGCGCGGATCTGCTGGCTCGGGTACGGCGAGCGAGCCCGGGCGGGGCTCGCCTTCAACGAGGCGGTCCGCCGGGGCGAGATCTCGGCGCCGGTCGTCATCGGCCGTGACCACCTCGACTGTGGCTCCGTGGCGTCGCCGAACCGTGAGACGGAGGCGATGAAGGACGGGACCGACGCTGTTGCCGACTGGGCGATCTTGAACGCCCTCGTGAACACCGCGTCCGGGGCCAGCTGGGTGAGCTTCCACCACGGCGGCGGCGTGGGGATGGGCTACAGCCTGCACTCCGGTCAGGTGACCGTCGCCGACGGCACCGACGCCGCCGCGGAGGCCCTCGAGCGCGTCCTGACCGCTGACCCGGGGATGGGCGTCATCCGCCACGCGGACGCCGGCTACGAAGAGGCTCAGCGGTGCGCTGCCGATCGCGGGGTGAAGATCCCGATGCCCTGAGGGCCGCCGCGCAGGCGGGGCGAGATCAGCGCGCCCCGTACTGCTCGCGGTAGCGCCCGATGGCCTCGATCTGCTCGGCGCCGAGCGCGTGGGGGGATCTGCTCCCCGGTGCGAGGTGGCCCACGATGGCGTCGAGGTCCACGAGCGCCGCGGTGGGCATCGAGAACTCGTCGGAGAGTTCGGTGAGGGCGCTCCCGTTCCCGCTCGGTCCGCGCTCCATGCGATCGACGCTGACCAGCAGTCCCGCGATCTCGACCTCCGCCGCGGCGCGCAGGAGCGGGACGGTCTCGCGGATCGACGTCCCCGCCGTGGTCACGTCCTCGAGGATGAGCACGCGGTCGCCGTCCTTCAGCCGGTGCCCGACCAGGACGCCGCCCTCGCCGTGGTCCTTGGCCTCCTTGCGATTGAACACGAGGGGGACGTCGCGATCCGCGCGGCGGTGCAGCGCGGCCGCGGTGGCGACGACCAGCGGGATGCCCTTGTACGCCGGACCGAAGAGCACGTCGAAGCCGTCGCCGAAGCGCTCGAGCGCGGCCTCGGCGTAGGCGTCACCGAGGGTCGCCATCTGGGCGCCCGTGGAGTAGAGGCCGGTGTTGACGAAGTACGGCGTCTTGCGGCCGCTCTTCGTGGTGAAGTCCCCGAAGGTCAGCACGCCGCTCTCGCACATGAAGTCGATGAACGCGGCCTGCGCGGGAGAGATCGGGGCTGACGTGCTGTGGTGGAGGTCTTCGGAGGCCATGCCGGAGAACCTAGCGCGGCGGCTGCCCGGGCGCGCCGGGTACCTCGGACTCTCCAGGCGGGCCTTCCATCGCAGCGGGCAGGTCGGGGCTCGCGAGCATCCTGTAGATCCGCCGCCGCGCCGGGCCGCCGTCATTCGCGGTGCGTGTTTCGGGATTCAGGAACTCCCACACGACACGGCCCCTCGAGTCGATCTCGATGGCCCGGCCGCGCTCAGACTCCGTCACCAGGGTCCGCCCGCCCGGCAGGCGCTGGGCGAAGCCTCGAAGCTCGCTCCAGAGCGGCCGCAGTTCGGTGCCGCGCCACTCCCACAGGACCTCGCCGCTCGCGGGGTCGAGCTCGACGACCCGGGACCACCCGCGGTGCTTGCCGTTGTCGAAGGCCAGCAGTCGGCGCGACCCGTCCGGTCCCTGGACGAAGCTGGGAGCGTGGGGCCAGTCGAGCGTGCCGGGCCCGATGGCGCTGACCGGGTCACCGCCGGTGAGATCCACGGTCACCAGCGCGTTCACGTTGCGCAGGCACAGCACGACGCGCGACGGCCCGTCGAAGGCGAGGCCGTTCGCGTGGAAGTAGTCGTAGACCGTCTCGGCATCGCCGCGTCCAGGCCGGTCCAGCGGATGCTCCTCGAGCCCGATCACGTCGAGGACGTGCTCGCGAGCGGCGTGAGTGTCGAAGGCCCAGCCCTCGCCGACCTCGGCCCCTGACGCCTCGTCGATCACGAGGATCCCGTCGAAGCGCACGGCGCGCCCGGCGTGGTCGAACTCGTCGTGGACGAGCACCGCGAAGCGGCGGGCGCCTTCGGGCCGCCCGTCCGGAACGACCACGGCCTCGTGGTGCGCCCTCACGTCGACCTGGAAGACGGTGCGGCCATCGGGCTCGAGGAGCGTGACGCCTTCGTCCACCGAGACGCACAGGATCCGCCCCCCTGCGAGCGGGCGCGCGAACTCCACCTGGGTGTGTCCGGGGACCTCGAGGGGAGAGCCCAGCGCTCCGGATGGATCCACCATGAGCACCTGCGAACGGTCGTCCGCCCACACGCGCGTCCAGGGGGTCGGCTCACCGCCGGGCACGGGGGTGGAGGCCGCGGGCGCTGCGCCGTCCATCTCGTCCCAGGCGCCGTATCCGAGGGCGCGTAGCTCCGCCGCGGGCGGTCCGCCCGTCCGTGGTGCGCGGCCGCGATCCACGGTGGACGCGGAGTCGCCTCCGCAGCCCGGGGAAATAGCCCCGAGCGCGCAGGAGAGGAGCAGCGCGGCGGCCGCGCGCTCCGGAGTGCGGCGCTCGCGGATCAGAACCGGAATCCGAATTCGCGGCCGAGCTCTTCGGCGCCGATGGCGGCGAGGGGCGCGGCGAAGAGAGCCGCGTACTCCTGGACGAAGCCGGCGCCGGCTGCGAGACCGACGATCATGGATCCGTCACCCTCGGCCACGGACACGAGATCCTCGCCCCGGACCTCGGTGTACCCGACGGTCGGGCGGATCCCCTCGTGGAACTCCGCGAAGATCGGCATCAGCGGCCCGGGGTCACGGGCAGTGTCGATGGGGGAGCGAACGGCGTTCGCCACCGCCGACATCACCAAGCTCGTGGGCCCGTAGCCGACGCGCGCGAAGTGGGCCGCGTCGAGGAACGTCACCCCGGTGCGGCCCTCGACGCCGAGAGCCGCCGCGACCTCCGGCCGCGATGCGAGGCTCGGCCCGCCGGACTGGATGTGGTGCAGGGCTCCGCGCGCCGCGGTCGGCGTGGAGCCCATCACCATCCAGCCGCCGCCCATCGCCATGGTCAGCTCGAGGGGCACCGGCAGGCCGGGGAACATGAGGGTCGTGTACTCGACGTCCGCGTCCTCCCAGGTCCGGACGGACACGTAACCCCGGGCGGAGCCCATGGCGAGGGCGTTGAGGAGCTCCTCGATGGTCTCCTTGGTGTCCACGAGGCCCTCCTCGTCGACGACCTCCATGAACATGACCATCGAGGTGACGCCGCCGCCGCCGGTCGTGTCCGACGCGTAGAGGCCGACCGTCTCGCCGAGCGCGCCGAGCAGTCCGTCGCGCACGTCGATCCCGGTCGTGCCCTTCACCATGTCGCCGAGATCGATCCCCGTGCCCATGCCCTGCTGCTCGAGCATCGCCGACGCGAGGCCGTTGAAGGCCTCGAAGGCCGCGCCGAGGTCCACGCGCACCACTCTCGCGAGGGTCGCGTCCGCCGGGATGGGCGCGAGGTGCGCGGCGGTCAGGCCGTCGGCGGGGAGGATCCCGGAAGCGCGCAGGGTCTTGCCGAGCCCCTTCGCCACCAGAGCGGTCCGCCTGCGGCTCTCGTTCATGCCGGTGGCGATCTCCAGGCGCAGGTCCGCGATGCCCAGCCGTTCGACGACCTCGACGAAGGTCGCTTCTTCCCTCGGGTCACGCCCACGATCGACCTTGTCCGCGATGAGTTCGCGGAGGAATTCCACCAGCGCGCCGAGATCGGCCATCACCTCCTCTGCGAGCTCGTCGCCCTCGAGCAGGCGGGCAGCCGCGGTGGATCCGAGGGGCGGCGGCGTCGCGCCAGCCTCCACGACCACCGACCGGCCGCGGAGCTGGAGGAGATCCTCGGGGATCCTTGCGCCCATCGCCTGCATGACCCCTGCGGCGAGCATGAGCTTCTCGTGCAGACGAGCCGCGGCCTCCTCGTCGGCCTCGTGGACGGCGAATCCGAGAGCCGGGGCGGAGACGGTTCCCCCGAACCTCAGCGACTTCGGTGCCTGGAGGAGGCGTAGCCAGATCGGCATCACCTCGGGGCCGAAGGCCCAGCCGAGCTCGGGGGGCATCGCACCGTCGAGCTCCATCGGGAGATCGGCGAGCCGAGCCGGCAACATCTCCATGGCGCGGGCGAGGCCGGCGTCCTTGGGGTGCTTGATCCAGTGGCTTGCGTCGCCGAGAGAGACGTCCAGGAAGACGTGGATGTCCTCGGTCCCGGGGCGGACCGAGAGGCGCGACTCGCCGGAGACCGCCGCGGGGCTCTGGGGCGCGCCCAGTGCGGGGGCGAGAAGGAGAGGGAGGGCGGCGATCCGGAGGGAGGAGGCGAGCATTCTCGGTGCGGGGGCTTCGGCGAGGGAGGGAGGTCGGGACCGGGGCCCACCGGACCGCGGCGACCCGAGCTTATGCCGGTTCTCGCGCCTCCGCCTTGCTACGCTCACTCCACCGCGAAAGCGCCCTCGACGTCCACGCGAGGCGCGACCAAGCCCTTCGTCCCGTGTCCGCTTCGACCTCCGGCCCCTCTCCGAGCCCCTCTCGGGCCGCCGTTCGTGCCCCCGAGCTCCCCCAGGAGATCCGGGACCGGCTCCCCGAGCTGGACGCCGACGCGCTCGCAGCCTTGTTCGATCATTACTTCGAGCGGGTCCACGGATACCTCCGGCGGCTCGTCCGGGAGGAGCACCTCGCGGAGGACCTGACCCAGGAGGTCTTCCTGCACGTGCACCGGTCGCTGCCGTCCTACGACCCCTCGCGGCACCTCTCCCCGTGGGTCTTCACGATCGCGACGAACAAGGTCCGCGATCACTGGCGGAGCCGCCAGAGCCAGGAGGATCGCCGCGCCCAGAGCGTCGACGACGAGGAGTCCGCGCCTGTCCTCACGGACGGCGGCGGCGGGCCCACCACCGACATCGAGGCCGGGGAGACCGCCGGGGAGGTGGCCGACGCCGTGGCGGCGCTCCCGGAGATGCTCCGCCAGACCTTCGTGCTCCGTTACTACGAGGGGCTCTCCTTCGAGGAGATCGGACGCATGGTCGAGCGGAACGAGGCCGCCGTCCGCAAGCGCTACTCCCGGGCCCTGGGTGAGCTCCGGGACAGCCTCGCCCACCTGTCCTCGGGGTGATCCCCGCGGCCCCGACGGGCGGCTATCGCCGCTCCAGAACGAGACAACCGATCGCGCCCGGTCACAGGCGCGTCCGCCCCGCGTAGATCGAGTCAGGCGGGGCCTTGCATTGCAGGAAGAAGAAGACGACCAAAAGCGGCCGCCCCATGGAGGGCGTGAGGACTCTCGCTCCAGGGTGTTCGGAGAGGGTGTGCCCCGGTCGCCGGTCGACGGTGAGGGGTCCGATTCCATGGACGCCGGGCTCGAGGTCCCGGCGGCGCTCGCTGCGCTGCTCGACGGCTGCGACACCTCCGCGCGGCCTGGATTTCGGAGCGCCCTTCGCGACGCGTTCGTCGGCGGCACCATCCGGCCCGCCGCGCAGGACCCCGCTGACGGGTCCGAGCTCCCCGATGCGGTACGCGCAGCACTCGACGCCTGGGCTCCTGCCCCGCCCGCCGCTGCGGGAAGGGACGCTGTTCGCGAGGCCTTCCTCGCCGCCAGCCCTCGCTCCCGGCAAGCGTCGGGCGTCCCGTCGGCCGCTGCCCCTCGTCATGTCGGGGAGCGCCGGCCCGTGCCTGCGCCGGCGCGGCGGATGAGCACGCAGCTCCGCCTCGTGATCGGCGGCGGCCTGCTCGCGGCGGCGGCGGCTCTTCTGATCCTGCTCCGCGGGGGCCTCGGAGGCGCCGAGTCATCGGGTGCCCGGGCGGAGATCGCGTGGGCGGAAGGAGCGGGGTGGGCGCTCGACGCGGGCACCATCGACGCGCTCGGTGAGCACGCTCTTCTCGCGGCGATCCGGGTCGACGGCCAGGCCCTTCCGTCGCTCGACGACTTCGGTACCGCGCTCGCCAGCGCGAAGCGGATCGAGGTGGGCGACGCTTCCATCCGGATCCGGCGTGGTGACGCTTACGTGATGGAGCTCGGCGAGGGCACGGAGTTGAGGTTCGAGGCGGAGGACCCCGCGGCGCCCGAAGGAAGCGACGTGCTCTTCGCCGCGAGCGGCGCCGTCCGCGTCGCCACCGGGCCGGGCTTCGATCCCTCGGTTCCTCTCGTCGTCCATACGCCGCACCTTCGGACCGCGGTCACCGGGACCATCTACGGGATCGACGTCTACGAGCAGGGCACCTGCGTGTGTTGTCTCGAGGGAAGCGTCGAGGCGCGTTCGCACCTCGAGGGCGCGCGCTCCTTCGACGTCCCAGCGGCGGCGACGCGCGTCCTCGCGCTGAACGAGGTGCGGCCGGACGTCCATCCGCTGGAGGCGAGTCACGCCGACCCGCTGCGGAGGCTCCAGGGCTACTGGCTCTGATGGTGGCGGAGAGCGGCGGAGTCGATCCGCCAGCTCGCAGGCGGGGGCGCGTTCCCCCGGAGGCGCCTGGGCCGCTCCGCGAGGCGTCGGATCTCCCGGGCGCGCGCGCGGCAGACCGCGGCGAGCCAGGCATCCGTGTCGCGGACCGGTCGGCCGTTCTCGACGCGCGCATCGAGGTAGGAGCGCAGGAGCGCCTGCTGGTGCTCGGCCTCCATCCACTCCGCCGCGCCGAGGAAGAGGCAGCCGAGGTCACGCTCCAAGGGCCTCAGCGCGCGCGATCTCGACCCGGCCGGGCCGCCGGCCCAGGCGTCGATGAAGGTCACTCGCCGGCCGATCCCCGGGCCGCGGCCGGCGGGGGCGTCGGTCACGAGGAGATTGCGGGCATAGGCGTCGCCGTGCAGGAACCGGAGCGCGTGCATGCGACCGAGCTCGCCGCCCAGTTCGGCCGCGAGTGCGGATCTCTCCTTCGCGGACGCCCACCCCACGTCCAGCTCCACCGAGCCCACGACAGGACGGGTCAGGAGCAGCTGCCCACGCAGGGTTCCACGTCGCCAGACGGTGAGCGCGAGCACCGGGAGGGCGGCGTGGAACAGTCGCTCTCGCAGCCAGTCGAGGTTGAAGGCCTCCGCCTCCACCGGGGCACGAGCGCCGATGAGCCACCTTCGCGCGGAGTGTCTCCGCCCCCCTGGCCCCGAGGGGCTGCCACCCTTCGCCACGCTCTCCTCCCCGAGCGACGAGATCCTCTCACCGCTGAATCGTGGACCTGTGGCGAGTTGTATCAGCGCGCCGAGCGCAGGCTCGATCTGTGCGGCCGGGACCTCGGGGCTGCGGATCAACCTCAGTCGCGTACCGGCTCGATCTGTCGTCTCCAGTTCCATCCGTCCGGATCCCTCGGTCGGCGGGAGCGTACGGGCTTCGCGACGGTGGAGCATCGCGCTGCCCACGCGTCGTCGACCAGCCCCCTAGAAAAGAGCATCAAAATTTGCGCATTTCAAAAATGGAGTTTCTTTCACAGGGTCGAGCCGTCGACCGTGCCCGGCGGCTAGAGTCGCGCGCAGGAGGGCGCCGCGGCTTACTGGCGAGCAGGACGCGGCGCACAGATCCTCCTCATTAAGGGGTTCCGATCACCCGGGTTTCTTGGCAGGCGACCCGTCTCTCCCGATCGGCGCCCTGCCCCCAGGGCCTCGTTTCCCGCGAGACCTGGGGGCTTTTTTCCTCCGGGCACCCTGTCCGTCCTCATCCCACCGCGCTCCGCTTGCGCGCTGACGGGCGGGCAGGTCAATTGCGAGGAGGCATGCATCCTCTCTTCCTGAGCGGCCTCCCCGCCGCGCCCGATGACGCCAGGCCACTCGACGTCTTCGACGAGGCGGACGGATCGCTCCTCGCGCCGGTCGCCTGAGCATCGGTCGCCACCATCGAGCGAGCGCTCGAAGACGCAGCGGACGCTCGGACCGCGATGGCCGCGCTCTCTCCGCCGGCGATTCCCCGTCGGAGTCGCGGGCTGCCCCTTCGTGCTCAAGCCCGCGTCCCTGACGCCCTCGAGCGCACTCGCCATCGGTGAAGCGCTCGCCGGAGCGGGGCGGCCCGCCGGCGCCTTCTCCGTCCTCCCTGCCCGCGGTGCGGACGCCGAGGCGCTGGCCACCGACCCCCGCGTCGCGAAGCTCTCGTTCACCGGCTCCGACGTGGTCGGGTGGCGTTTGCACGCGCTGGCAGGACGCAAGCGGTGCACCCTCGAGCTCGGGGGCAACGCGGCAGTGATCGTGGACGAGACCGGTGACATCGAGCGCGCCGCCCACGCGATCGTGCGCGGCGCCTTCGGACAGGCGGGCCAGAGCTGCATCAGCGTTCAGAGGATCCTCGCGACCTCCGAGGCTCACGCGGCGCTCAAGGACGATCTGGTCGACGCCACGCGCGAGGTGCGCGCTGGCGACCCGCGCGAGGAGGGGGTCCTCGTCGGCCCGACGATCACCGAGCGCGAGGCGGAGCGCGTGGAGACCTGGATCGCGGAGGCGGTCGTGACGGCGCGCTCGTCGAGCTCACCCTGCCGGAGAGCGTCCCGCCCGGGACGCGGATCCTCGACGAAGAGGCCTTCGGCCCCGTGGCGGCGCTCGCGGGGATCCCTGACTTCGAGGCAGCGCTTCCCGAGGCGAACCGCACCCGCTGCGGCCTCCAGGCCGGCGTCTTCACCCGCGATCTCGGCCGCGCGCATCGCGCCTGGAACGCGCTCGAGGTCGCCGGCGTGATCGTGGGCGACGTCCCCACGTGGCGGGCTGACGCCATGCCCCATGGGGGCATCAAGGACTCGGGGGTCGGACGCGAAGGTCCGCGTCACGCCATCGAAGCCCTCTGGGAATGGCGGCTGATGGTCGTCGATCCGAGCTGACGTCGAGAGAGCTCGCGGCGCGTGCCGAAGCCCGACGCGCGCCGTAGACTCATCCGCCGATGGACTGGCTCGATCTGAAGGAGGCCATGGGCACCAGCCCGGGCGGAGGGGACGACGGGGTCGAGACGGAGGCTCTGCTCGAGGGCCTCAACGATCCCCAGCGGGAAGCCGTTCTGTACGGCGAAGGGCCGCTCCTCATCGTGGCGGGCCCGGGATCCGGCAAGACGCGCGTCATCACGACGCGCATCGCGAACCTCGTCACGTCGCGGGGCGTGGCGCCCTGGGAGATCCTGGCGATCACCTTCACCAACAAGGCCGCACGCGAGATGCGTGAGCGCGTTCAGCGCCTCGTTCCGGGCGGGCCGCCCGAGGCCGGGGCGGCTGCCGGCGGCGCGAGCGGAGCCTGGATCGGCACGTTCCACGCGATGTGCGCGCGGATCCTGCGGCGCGAGATCGAGGTCCTCGACGGGTACACGCGGGATTTCACGATCCACGACACGGCGGACCGCAACGGCCTCATCAAGCAGATCGTCAAGGAGCTGGGTTACGACCCCAAGCAGTTCCGCGCGCCCGTCATCGGCGGCTGGATCAGCGCCGAGAAGAACCGCCGCGGTCAGCGCGAGCTCGGGGGGTACAGCCTCGGCTCCGGCAGCATGGATGAGGATGTCTACATCCAGGTCGCGAAGCGCTACGAGGAGCGCATGCGTCAGCAGAACGCGCTCGACTTCGACGATCTGCTCCTCAAGGTCCTCGAGATCTTCGACGCCCATCACGGGGTCCGCGACGGCTACGCGCGCCGCTTCCGGCACGTGCTCGTCGACGAGTACCAGGACACGAACCGGGTTCAGTACCTGCTCGTGCGGCACTTCGCGTCCTTCCACGGGAACCTGACGGTCTGCGGCGACCCGGACCAGTCGATCTACGGCTGGCGCGGCGCCGACATCCGCAACATCCTCGACTTCGAGTCGGACCACCCCAGCGCGCGCGTCGTTCGCCTCGAGCAGAACTACCGCAGCACCGGTCGGATCCTGGACGCGGCCAACTGCGTGATCGCCAACAACGCAGCCCGCAAGGAGAAGGAGCTCTTCACCGACGGCGAACCGGGCGAGCCCATCGCCGTCGTGGAGTGCGGGGACGAGAACGACGAGGCGCGCGAGATCGCGGCGCGGATCCGCAGCTACGCCTCGTCGGGCGGGAGGTTCGGCGAGTGCGCGATCCTCTACCGCGCGGGGTTCCTGCAGCGCGCGCTGGAGACGGCGCTGCGCTACGAGGGGCTGCCGTACCAGGTGGTGGCCGGGCTCGAGTTCTATCAGCGCAAGGAGATCAAGGACCTCGTCGCCTACCTGCGGCTCGCCCTGAATCCCGCCGACGACGTGGCCTTCGCGCGCGTGGTCAACACGCCGACGCGCGGCGTGGGGGAGACGAGCCTCGGGCGGCTGCGGGCCTTCGCAGAGGCGCGAGGGCTCTCCCTCGCTGCGGCGCTGGCCGAGCCCGATGCCCTCGCCGAGATCCGCGGGCGCGCGAAGAAGGGACTCGCGGAGTTCGCAGGGCTGCTCGAGGAGCTCTCTTCGGCCCGCGATCTCGACGCCGCCGTGGCGTTCGACCTCGTGCTGGAATCGATCGACGTGGAGCGCTGGCTGGCCGAGATGGACGACGGCACCACGACGTCCGACCGCGGAGCGAACGTGGAGGAGCTCCGCGCCTTCGCCGAGGACTACGACGCGCGCAACCCCGAGGGCAAGCTCCGCGGCATGCTCGAGGAGGTGGCGCTCGTTGCGGACGCGGACGGCGGCGCGACGGCGGAGGACGCCGTGAAGCTCATGACCCTCCACGCCTGCAAGGGGCTCGAGTTCCCCTTCGTGGCGATCGCGGGCGTCGAGGACGAACTGCTCCCGCACGAGCGGGCCGTCGAGGAAGCAGAGGAGCCCGACGTCGCCATCGAGGAGGAGCGGCGCCTCTTCTACGTCGGGATCACCAGGGCGGAGCGTAAGCTCCTCCTCTCCTACACGACCTTCCGCAGCTTCTTCGGGGGCGGCCGGCCCACGCTGCCTTCGCGCTTCTTGCGAGAGCTCCCCGACGAGGGGGTCGACGGGGTCGGCCCGGACGAGCGGGAGGAGGAGGCCCTGGGCGCCTTCGACGCGTCGAGCGGCGCGGGCGCCGGCCTCGCCGTGGGCGACCTTGTCATCCACCCGCACTTCGGCCGGGGGACCATCGAGCAGCTCGCGGGCGCGGGGATCAACGCCCGCGCGACGGTGGCCTTCGCCACCGAGGGGCGCAAGCAGCTGCTTCTCCAGTACGCCTCGCTGGAGCGGCTCGAGGTGTGAGCGGGTCGGCAAACGACCCCGGCGGACTGGACGGAGCTCTCGCCGAGGAGCTGCGCGCGCTCGTGGCGCGCGCGCAGGAGCTCGGTCAGGCAGACCGCCTCGCCGCGCTCGCCGGCGAACTCTGCAGCGCCGCGCCGGCGGAGTCCTCCGCAGGGGAGGCCGAGGGGCGCTTCGGCATGATCGGTGCGTCTGCTGCGATGCTCGAGGTCTACGACCTGCTCGAGCGCGTGGCCCCCTCAGACGTCCCGGTTCTCGTCCAGGGCGAGACCGGGACGGGAAAGGAACTCGTCGCGCGCGCGCTTCACGAGTACGGACCACGCAAGCACGCGCGCCTGATGGCGGAGAACTGCGCTGCGGTGCCCGAGAACCTCCTGGAGAGCGAGCTCTTCGGTCACAAGAAGGGCGCCTTCACGGGCGCGATCCAGGACCGCGAGGGCCACTTCGTGGCGGCGGACGGCGGCACGGTCTTCCTCGATGAGATCGGTGACATGCCGCTCCCCATGCAGGCGAAGCTGCTGCGCGTGCTCCAAGACGGAGAGGTCCGGCCCGTGGGGTCGAACGTCTCTCGCCGCGTCGACGTGCGGATCGTGGCGGCGACGCATCGTGATCTCGTCGAGGCGGCGAAGGACGGTTCGTTCCGGGAGGACCTGCTGTTCCGCCTGAACGTGATCACGATCCACCTCCCGCCGCTCCGCGAGCGCGCCGGCGACGTCGAGCGCCTCGTCCGCGGCCTGCTCCCTCGCATCGCCGAGGAGGTCGGGCGCGAGGCCCGGATCACCGACGCGGCCCTCGCTGCCCTCGCGGCCTGGGGCTGGCCGGGCAACGTCCGGGAGCTCGAGAACGAGCTTCGAAGGGCCGTCGCGCTCTCCGACGGCGTGATCGACGTGGCGGACCTGTCCCCGCGCGTCGCCGAGGGCGGGCGCCGGGATTGAGGCCCGCTCGACCTCTCGCGCGATGAGGGGACTCCGCTCGAGCGGCCGGATGCGTTCCGAGCGGCGGCGGCCGCGGATTCTCGCTCGACAGCGCACGCGGCACCCGTTCCCATGTGTGCCATGGCCATCATGATCCTCACCGAGGGCGGCAACACGCGCCGCTTCAACCTGCGCACGGGCAAGCTGTCGTTCGGCAGTGGCGCCGACGTGACCCTCCGCCTGACCTCGGAGGACGTGGCCGAGCGGCACGGTGAGATCGAGATGGGGGCCGGGGGAGCCGTGCTGCGCTGCGGGAAGGGCGTGCTCCCGGCGATGGTCGGCGGCAAGGCCGCAAGCGGCGACGTCGTCCTGCGGGACGGCCAGCAGGTCAAGGTCGGCAGCGCCACCCTCTGCGTGGAGTACGCCGAGGGTGAGGGCCCGCCGGCCGCGGCTCGACCGGTGGCCCGTTCGCGACCCGCGGGGGGCGGCGGAGGCCGTACGAGGAGCTCCGCCCGGACTCGCGATCGCGGTGACGTGAACGAGGGGGAGGGCCGCCCCCGTCGGACGGTCCAGCGCAAGTCCGACCCGACGGGGATGATCATCGGGATCGGCGTCGCCGTCGTGCTGATCGGCATCGCCTACATGTTCATCAACAAGGCGTCGTCGGGGCTCGCGGGCGAGGAGTTCGTCTTCGAGACGGCCTACGACCGCGCCGAGCGCGGGATGGAGACGGACGCAGTGGCCTCCCGGGTGGCGTTCCGCAAGCTCAAGGCCAACCCGGCCCTGACCGCGAACCAGCGCGCCCAGGTGGATGCGCGGCTCGCGGAGCTCGACAAGCGCCTCGACCGCGTGGACGAGTCGGTCCGGAACGACCGCGGGACCAAGTGGCTCGACGTCCGCCTCAAGGACTACGCGAAACGCTTCGACGTCACGGAGAGTCGTCCCCACGCTCGCCTCTTCGTGAAGCGCTCCAAGTGGTTCATGGGGGAGTTCCCGACTCACCCCGAGAACGCCTGGATCGAGCGGATGCTCGCGCGCGTGAACCCCGTCGCCGAGCTGGGCTCGCCCACGACGATCGAGGACCTGCGCGTCGAGGTCTGGGGCTCGGTCGAGAAGGCGCCGAAGGACTTCATCGACGCCGAGCAGTCCATCGATCGATTCGTCGCCAGCGGCGCTGACGCCTCGGCGAAGGGGGAAGCGGAGACCCTCAGGGCGGAGACGCGCACGAAGGAGCGCGAGCACTACGACAAGATGCTCGCCAACGCGATGGCCTCGGGGGACAAGCAGCGCTTCCCGACGAACTACAACGCCGGGCTCGCGATGGACGACCTGATCAAGATCATGGTCACCTGCAACGACAGCGGGCTCCGGGAGGACGGCGCGCGCCGCGTGCTCATGTTCGAGGAGCTGACGCCGAAGTGGGTCGATCGCCACTACAAGCAGGACCGCAAGTTCTACTGGTCGCGGATGATCGAGGTCCCCGCGATGCGGGCCTGGGCCAGCGACAACGGCCTGCTCTGAGCCCCCTCGCGCTGCCCTCGTCCGCGAATCGCGCGGCGTGATCGCCTGTGTTCCTCCCGATTCGTGACGCTCCCAACCCCCCCGGGGTCGCGGTCGTCAACTACGCGCTGATCGCGGTCAACGTCGCGGTGTTCCTGCTGATCACCGTGCCGCTCGGGCTCCAGGAGCTCGATCCGAACGACCCCGCGGCGGCCGAGTTCTTCCGCCAGCGCGTCGAGATCTACGGCCGCCAGGCGCTCCAGGTCCCCGCGTCCGCCTACGACGTCGTCGTCCACCGCTACGGCTACCGGCCAGCGGAGGGATCGCCGCTGTCGCTGCTGACGAGCATGTTCCTCCACGGGGGATTCATGCACCTCGCCGGGAACATGCTGTTCCTCTGGATCTACGGCGACAACGTCGAGGCGCGGCTCGGGCGTGTCCGCTACTTGATCGCCTACCTGCTCTCGGGTGCGGCGGCGACGCTCTTCTTCAGCGCCTTCGACCCCTCGTCGCAGATCCCCCTCGTCGGGGCGTCGGGTGCCATCTCGGGCGTTCTGGGCTTCTACTTCGTGCTCTTCCCGCGGAACGTGGTGCACGTGGCGGTGCTGCTGTTCCCGCTGTTCATGAACGTGATCCAGATCAGAGCCCGCATCGTGCTCGGCTTCTATCTGGTCGTGGACAATCTGCTGCCCGTGCTCGCTTCCCAGGGATCGAACGTCGCGTACGGAGCGCACATCGGCGGCTTCCTCGCGGGCTTCGGCGGCGCGTACCTCGTGGGTGGTGCTGGACCGGACCGCGTCGAGGTGCCAGCCGGCCGCGACGGCCGGCCGCCCACCGGCTCGGTCTTCGACAAGGTGCGCGCGCCGTCTCGCCGCCTGACGGCTGCCGAGCGCCTCCGCGGCCACGTTCGCCGAGGCCAGCACGCCGCCGCCGCCCAGGTTTTCTTCGAGGCGGACGACGAGGGGATCGAGGTGGCCTCGGCCGACGCGCTCGAGCTCGGGCGCTGGCTCGCAGACAACGGCCATCCCCAGGCGGCGCTGGTCCTCTTTCGCCGGGTGATCGCCCAGGAGCCGACAGGCGAGACCGCCGCCTGGGGTCATCTCGGCGCCGGCTACGTCCAGATCCAGTTCCTCGGCCGGCGGACCGCTGCGTACCAGCACTTCCACGAGGCGATCGACTGCGATCCCGCCGGCGAGGCCGCGTCACGCGCCCGCAGGGCCCTCGATCAGATGGGCGGGCTGTGAACGAGGTCGATCCCCGCACGGGCGCGAGGCGCGCGGGGAGGGGCCGCGTGGGCCTCGCCCTGCTCGTGGCGTGGGCCACCGTCTCGAGCTCCGCCGTCTTCATCGTCTGGGCCGCCCCCGTCCCTCCGCTCGCCATCGCCGCCGGCCGGGAGGGCGTCACCGCGCTCGCGTGGACCCTCATCGCGCTGGCCGGGGCGCGGCGAGCTCGAGCCTCGGGGGCATCGCTCCCGGGCGGCGGCGTGCTCTCCGCCCGGCGGGTGGGCCTTCGCCTCGCCGTCAGCGGCGTGCTGCTCGGCGCTCACTTCGCGGGATGGGTCGGCAGCCTCTCGCTGACGACCGTGACCCACGCCGCCGTCTTCGTCTCGATCCAGCCTCTCTTCGCCGGGATCTTCGGCCTCTTCATCGGTGACCGGTTCACCTGGCGCCTGGCCGCGGGCGTCGCCGTCGCGGTCGCTGGATCCATCGCCATGGCGGGCGGCTCGCACGCGGGCGATGGCATCGCTCCGACGCTACGGGGCGACCTGGTGGCGGTCGGCGCGGCCGCGGCGGGCGCCCTCTACCTGTCGGTCAATCGCGGGCTGGCCGGCAGCGTGCGCCTGCCCGTGCTCCTGGCGTGGGTGAACGCGGCGGCGACTCTGACCATCGCGGCGGCCGTCTTCGCGAGCGGCGGTGAATGGTGGCACCCCGACGCCCGATGGGAGCGCGAAGGGCTCGCCATTCTCTGGCTCGGGCTCGCCCCGGGTCTCCTCGGGCACGGTCTCATGAACTGGTCCGCCCGACACGTCCCCGTGCACGTCGTGACCGTCGCCTTCCTGCTCGAGCCGGTCGGCGCCGCGCTCCTCGCGCTCGCGCTGCTGGGCCAGCCGATCGGCTGGCCGGAGGTGCTCGGAGCGGCGCTCCTGCTCTACGGCGCAGCGCTGGTCTCGAGGTCGACAGGGCGCTCTTAGGAGCCCGGCGAGGGCTGAGCGCGGCCCTCCCAGCGCCTCGAATCGACTCCGCGGGCCCCGGGGCAGCCCCGAGGCCTTCGTCGGTATGGCCGGCCGCCCTTCAGGTTCTGCGCGGCTCGCGCCGATCATGACGGAAGAGATGCACCCCCCGACCCACGGCGATACCCCGGCGCCGACCGCGCCGCCCAGCTACCCCGTCGACGCACCCGTCTCGACGATGTCCGGCGTCGTGTTCGTCACCACCGGTCGGATCGCGTGCGAGAGCCTGGGGGTGAGCCCCGATCAGGTGGCATTCACCACCCGCGTCGCCCAGAGCATCGCGGTGCTCCTTCGCACGAGCCTCCAGGAGCGGAGCCTCGAAGGGCGGCAGCAGCTGTGCGCCGTCTGGCAGGTGGAGGAGGACGCGCGCGTGCCCTCGGGGCGCGTGATCATGGACCAGCGCGCCGTTCACCTCGGGATCGAACCCCTGGGCGCGGGCACGATGGTGATCGTGATGTGGGAGCACGTCCCGGCGCTGATCCTCCAGCTCGAGTCCGCGACGCTCGCCTGAGCTCACCAGCGTCGCTGGTGCCATGCCCACTGCTCGGGCGTCTCGGCGATCCATCGCCCGAAGATCTCGTTCTGGCGATCGAGCAGATCGTGGGCCGCGTCCGTCCGCTCGAGGTCGAGCCGCAGCGGGAGAGGCTCTTCGACGCTCAGGACGTAGCGTTCGCCGCGCCGAACGCAGCGCACCGGCACGAGCGGGGCGTCGTGTGCGCGGGAGAAGGCCGCCGGCGCGGTCATGGTGAGCGCGGGCGCTCCCAGGAGTGGCCGCGGGACACCGTCGAGCTGGCGTACGCGCAGGTCCGTGAGCAGACCGAGGACGCCTCCGCGGCGCAGGACGCCGAGGGCCGCGCGCGGGCTCGCGTCCTGGGGGATGGTCTCGATCCCGTAGGCGCGCCGCATGTCCACCAGCCACCGGTGGCTCGGGTCCTTGCGCCGGACGCGCCCGACCACCGCGCCCCCGTGACCCCGACGCGCGAGTCTGGCGCAGAGCAGCTCCCAGTTGCCGATGTGCGCCGTGACGACGATCGCGCCCCGCCCGGCGGCGAGCACGTCGTCGAGCCGTTCGATGCTCGCGTCGATCTCCACGAGGTCGTCGACCCAGCCGCCCCGCGCTCCCTGCGCGCCGCGCGCGAGCCGGATCCAGTGGGAGGCCTGCTCCGCCGCGAACCGCGCGACCTCGCGGCCGAAGGCGCGGGTGTCGGAGACCCGTTCCGCGCACCGCTCGTCCAGGGCGGCGAGCCCGGGGAGCGCGGCCGCGACGTTGTCCTCGAGGGCCTCGCGGTAGCGCCGCGGCAGGGCTCGGGCAGCGAGTGGTGCCAGGACTCCGGCGACCGCCGACGGCGGGAGCCATCCGCTCGCCCTCACCAGCGCTCGCAGCCCACGGGCTCGCAGCCGCCGGCGCAGGGGGGCCGTGTCGGCCCCCTGCGCGCTCCGTCCCGGCGCATTCAAGGGGCTGGCTCCATCGAGTGGAGCAAGGTCTCCGGACCGACGAGAGCTGCTCGGCCTCCATGGCCGATGAGCTCGCCGGTCGCGCCGAGTCCGCTGCGCTGGAGTGCAATGCGGAGCGGGCGAGCCAACTCGTCGCCGTCCGTGCGGGTCGAGCCGGGCGGAACCGCGTACTCCACGAACCAGGGCGGAGCGAGCGCACATCCCAGCGGAGCGGCCGTGGGCAGTCGGTGAAGGGTCGCGCGCACGAGGGCCGACCAGGCCGCGTCCACGCGCTCGCGGTCTCCCTCGAAGCTGTGGACCTCCCATCCCACGGGCGCATCCGCCCGCGCTCTGACGACGGGCCTCCCGCCCTCCGTCGTGAGCCGCGTGGCGGAGCTCTCGCGCCGCCAGACCCGGACCCGGCGCGCCATCCGCGCCCTACGGCGGCGACGCGCTTCGCCGATGAGGTGCGTGACCGGCCCCGCCGTGTCGCCGCCACCCGCGGCGCGCCAGCGGGCGTCGGCAGCCGCGAGGAAGCGCGGGTCGAGCTCCAGCAGTTCCCCGGCGAGCTGGACCCACTGCTCACGGACCGATCCCTCCGCGGCCCCCAGGCGCGCCTCGCCGAGGTCCGCGAGGAGCACCGCCCCGTTCGCGTCCACGAGGATGTTGCCCGCGTGAAGGTCGGGATGGGCGAGGCGCGCGTTCTCCGCCGCGAGGCCGAGCGTCGCGAGGCGACCCGCGAGCGCGACCCTCCGCCGTCCGTCCTCGAGGGCCTCGCTCAGAGGCACCGCGTCCTCGATCCAGCTCAGGCGGAGCGCCCAGCGGCCGCCCACGCGCTCGACTCCAAGAGGTTCGGCGCAGGGCAGGCCAGCGGCCCGGAGGATCCGGTGAGCTCGCTCCTCCCGCCGCGCGCGTCCTCGATCGCGCAGCCTCCCCAGCCCGGGCGCGTGGAACACCTTCAGGAGGGACCTCTTCCCGTCCGGCGCGACGTCCTCGAGAACGGAACGCTTGACGTTGCGCTTCAGGAGGTTCTGGCCGGCCGGCGGCGCGGGATCGCGCGCGCTCCGGGACTTCTTCGGCCCTGCCATGAGCGAAGTCTAAGGCAGGAGCCACCGGCAGCCTCCCCCGGGCAGGCCCGCGACCGGCGGAAGTGGCGCGGGTCCAGGTGCTCGCCGCTACACTCTGCGCCCGCTCGCCACCGTCGGACCCGCACCCGGCAGGTCGAGCCCACTCGAGCCGCGCGCCACGGCTCGTGCCCGAGGGCCGTGAAGATCCACGTCTACATCCTGCGCCAGCTGCTCGTGGCGTTCCTGTTCGCCGTGGGCGCGCTGCTGTTCATCGCGTTCCCGGGGATCGCCGTGAGCACGGTCCACAAGATGCCGAACGTGGACGCGGCGCTGCTCCTGCGCTTCCTGCCGCTGGTCCTGCAATCACTGGCTCCCTACGTCCTGCCGCTCTGCTTCATGCTCAGCACGGTGGCCGTCTTCGGTCGCCTCGCGGCCGACAAGGAGTGGATCGCGATCCACATGGCGGGGATCCACCCGCTGAAGACGCTCTTCACGCCCTTCCTGATGGCGACGGGGCTGGGTCTGTTGACCTTCTGGATGGTGAGCAACGAGCTACCGCAGCTGAAGAAGCGCCAGAAGGACTTCGTGGTGAACGCCACGGGCTCCTACGTGGAGAACCTGCAGCCGGGCAAGTCGAGCATCCGGTTCGGAGGCTTCTCGCTCCTCGCTGCCTACCGTGACGAGGGGGGGACGTTCCACGACGTGTACGTGCGGCTGCCGGGAGAGGCGCGCGACTACTTCGCCAGCAGCGCCAAGCTCTCCCTGGATTCCACCGGCAAGTTCCTCGACGTCGCGCTGACCGACTTCCAGATCTTCACCTCGTCGACCGGGGAGTTCGCCCAGGATGGCAGCTCCGTCTCCAGGGTCGACCTGACGCGCTGGGCCGACCAGAAGCAGCGCAGCTACGACCGTCCCAAGTACCTTGTTTCAGAGGAGATCCGCAAGCGTCTCGCCAGAGGCGCCTTCGACGAGAAGAAGACGCGCGAGGCGAAGTTCATGCTCCATTACCGCATGACGATGTTCGCCATCTACTTCCTCTTCCTGGTGCTGGGCGCAGCGACGGGGCTCTTGATGCGGCGAGGGACCCAGCTCGGGGCGCTCGCCGTCGCGGCCGGCTACGGGATCCTGTACTACGTGCTCAGCATGCGCCTCGGGAAAGAGCTCGGGCGCTCGAATTCCCTGCCCCCCTGGGTCGGCGCGTGGCTGACGACCATCGTCGGTGGGGGCGTGGGGGCTTATCTCCTGCGGAGGGCGATGCGCCGATGAGTGAGAAGAGCCGTAAGAAGGGCCAGCGGGGTGGCGTGAAGCCCTCGAAGCGCAGCCTCCCGATCGGCGGGCGCCTCGACCGTTACGTACTCGCTCACTTCGTCCAGTCGTACCTGACGGCGATGCTGTTGATGACGGGCCTCTTCATGGTCATCGACATGGCGTCGAACCTCGACGACTACCTCGAGACCTGGGAGGACGGCACGTCGGTCCCGGCGGCGGTGCTGATCAAGTTCTACGTCCTGAACCTGCCCTACCTGTTCCTGCAGGTGGCGCCGTTCGTGACGTTGATCGCGGGGATGTTCACCATCTCCAAGATGCTGAAAGCGCGGGAGGTGACCGCGGTGCTCAGTGCGGGAGTGAGCGCGCGCCGCATGCTCCTGCCGCTCTTCGCCAGCGGCGTCGCGCTCGCAGCGGGCATGTTCTTCCTCCGCGAAGCGCTGGGCCACGGCGTCGCCGGCGCGCGCGACTCCCTGCGCTTCACTCTCGAACAGCAGAGCTTCGACGAGCGCTACGAGGAGCTCGATGTCCTCGAGACGTCGGGCGGCCTGGTGTTCATGCGGAGTTTCTTCCCGCAACCGGTCGGGGGTGGCCCGCCGCGCATCGAGGGCCTGACTGCGATCCTGCGCTCGGACCAGAGCCGCGGCGTCACGAAGTACATCAGGACCGACGCTGCAGCGGCCACCTGGGACGAGGACGCTCGGACCTGGGTGCTCGAGGATGGCAAGCGCCGCACGATCGACCTCGATCAGCTGAGCGGCGCTCCCAGCGCCCAGGACGTCGAGACCCTCGAGGGCTACCTCTTCACGCCCGATCTGGCCCTGACCTTCAAGCGCGCCGTCGAGGCTCCGCTGGAGCTCAGCTTCTCCGAGGTCCAGGAGCTCATGCGCCGGGATCCGACCGACACGTCGTACCAGACGCTCTGGCACTACCACCTGACCTTCCCGCTGGCGAACCTGATCCTGCTACTGGTCGGGATCCCGCTGATGTTCAACTACGAGCGGGGCAGGGGGAGCGAGCGGATCGCCATCGGCGGGCTCCTGTGCGTCTTCTACTACGCCGCGGACTTCGTCTTCCGGACCCTGGGGATCAAGGGGCAGCTCTCGCCGCTGCTCTCCGCCTGGATCCCGGTCCTGATCTTCGGGGCCATCGGGGTGATGCTCTACGACTCCCTGAAGAGCTGAGGCGACTCCCGCGGTGGGGGAGAGCCTGATCCCGGCCAAGGATCGGCCTCCAGCGCGCGTGGGCGGCCCTCAGGCGGCAGAATGGGCCCCAGGTCCTGCGCGCGCTCCCCTGGCTCCAGGACCCGGGAAGACGGCCGACGCCCGTTCGTCCCCACCGCACGCACCTGACCGCGCGCACCCCATGACCCGACCCATCACCAGCGGCACGCCCGCCCTCCTCGCTCTCCTCGCCCTCGCCTGCGCCAGCGGGCCGCGGGGTGCCGAGGCTCGTATCGAGTCGATCCAGTCCTTGACCCGCGACGGCGACTACGTTCAAGCAGCCAGAGCCTCTGTCCAGTTGCTCGACGAGCTGGAGCAGAGCTCGGCCCTGCGACCGCGAGTGGTCGCCCTCCAGGGGGAGATCTCGGTCGCCTCGGGGCTCGAGACCGTGCGCTGGATGGTCTTCGAGGGCCGGGAGGTCGAAGCACTCCCCGTCGTCGAGGAGCTCAAGGCAGCCCATCCCGACGTGGGGGTCATCGACGCCTGGATGGAGCGGGTCCGGACGAAGATCGCCGACGGCTGGTTCGAGAAGGCGCGCACCGCCGTGGCCGAGGAGCGGTTCGACGACGCGCGGCGCGCCTACGCGAAGTCGGTGGAGTTCGACCCCACCCGCACCGTCGTCCAGGACCTGCTCACGGAGCTCGACCGGGTCGAGGTCTGGCGCGCCGAGGTGGCGGAGGAGATCTACTACAGCGGGGTCGGCCACCTGGTCGACGGCCGCCTGCTCGAGGCCGCGGGCGACTTCGGGAAGGTCGGCAAGTACCGCGAGCAGCCCACGCGCGCGCGGCAGCGGGTCAGCGAGGTGAACGTCCTCCTCGCGGAATCGCGGGTGGCTTCTGCCGCGGCGCTCGTGGCCGACGGTCACTTCTCGGCTGCTGCGAAAGAGTTCGAGGAGGCGGCTCGCCTGAACCCGAGCTCGGACCGGATCGCCGCGGATCTCGAGCGCATGCGCGCCGAGGCTCGCGCGAACCAGATGCTCATCGAGGGGCGCTCGATGATCCTGCGCGGAGAGCTCGAGCGTGGCGCGGCGGAGATCGCCGCCGGGCTCGAACTCACCGCACTGCAGAAGGACCTCTTCCAGAAGGAACTCGACGGGATCGGGGAGCGGCGCGTCCAGGCCGCCTACGACCGCGCCCTCGGCCTGGAGCACGACTTCCGGTTCGAGCAGGCCGTCACCGCCTACGAGGCGATCCTCGAGTCGCGGGACTTCTTCAAGGACTGCCGCGCGCGTATCGACGTGCTCGAGGACAAGATCGCCGAGGCCGAGCGGCTCCACGCGGAGGCGGCGCAGGCCGAGGACGAGGCTACCGAGCTTTCGCTCCTCCGCCAGATCGAGGTCTTCTGGCCCGACTACAGCGACATCCCGGGCCGCATCCGCGCGCTCACGAAGGGGAGCGACGAGTGAGGGAGCGGAGGACGTCGTCGGCCGACACGTCCTCCACCGATCGCCCGGCCCAAGGCTGACCCGGGTCCTCGACCACGACGTTCGGTCCGCCGCGGGGCGGCCAGGGGCCGGTCCGGGAGGGATCCTCCGGGCCGGCGACGAGGTGCACCGGGAGTCCGACGCTCGCGGCGACGTGCGCGGGGCCGGAGTCCCCTCCGACCAGGACGGCGCCCTGGCGGCCCGCTGCGTCGAGGAGCGCCGCGAATTCCCGGAGGCCGCGCTGGCCGACGTGATGGGCGGCGGTCGGGACCTCGGCCTGGAGCCGCGCGCCGACGTCCGCCTCGGAGGGACCGGTCAGCACCACCACACGATCCCCGCGCTCGATCAGCAGCTCCGCGAGACGGCGATAGCGCGCCGCGGGCCATGAGCGTGGATCTCCAGGGGCGCCCGGGTGGAGCACCACCGCTCGTGAGCCTCCCGAGAGGAGTGACCACGTGCGCGACGCCGCGGCGCGCTCGTCGTCGGAGAGGTCCGGGTCGACGCGAGTCGTTGCCTCGCCCGTGACGAGCGCGCCCAGCGCCGTGCAGAGGGGGACGAGGTGGTGGGCCCCCTCCGGATCCACCGGCACCTCCTCGAGCCCGAGGAGCCGCGCTGCGAGCGGCTCCTGGCGGGCGCAGCGGGGCAGGGTCACCTTGCGCGGCGCGCCCGAAAGGCTCGCCGCGAGGGCGCTCTTCCAGTTCCCCTGCGCGTCGACGACGAGGTCGGCTGCGAACTCGTGCAGGGCGCGGCGGAGGCGCGGCCAGGCCGTGAGGCCTCCTCGCCGATCGAAGTGAACGACGCGCTCGACGAGCGGCTCCACGAGGCCCGCGAACTCGGGCTGGATCGCCCAGGCGACCTCGACCCCCGGCCAGGCGCCCCTCACCGCGTGGAGCAGCGGGAGCGTCTGGGCGATGTCTCCCAGGTGGGACATGCGCACGATGAGGACGCGGCCCGGAGGGGTGGGGAGGGAATTGGAGGAAGGCGCCTGCACGGCACGGAGATTGATCGCTCCGGACAGCTCCCATGTCAAGCAGCGGTCCCGACGACACCAAGCGACCGGAGCGTCCACGTGAGGAGGTCTCGGCCCCTCGCGACTCAGACCGGGCGCCTCGTCCGCATAGAATCACGGCGATGGTCCGGCGGATCTCCACGAAGTGGGTCCTCGCGGTGCTCGCGGTGGTCGTGCTCCCGTTCCTGGGTTTCGCCTGGTACGTCGACGCCTTCGTGTCCCAGCGGTTCTCCGACGACGTCGTCCGCTACCACCTCCTCGGGCACGCGGCGGAGCTCGCGGAGCGCCTCGATCGGGTGGTGGAGGAGCACCAGCGTGACGTCCGGGTTCTGGCGAAGGTCCAGGACCTCTCCCTGAGCCTCGCGGATCGCGAAGGGGACGCAGTGCTCTTCGAGGACGCCGTGGTGAAGCTCTTCGACGCCCAGGTCCGTGAGGCGGGCGCCGGCGCGTTCGTCTTCGCGGTCGACGCGGAGGGAGAGCTGGCCGTCAGCAACCGGCTCGGCGGTGATGGGACGGCCCTCGATCCGTGGACCCTGGGAGAGCTCGAGCGCCGTGACTGGCGGTCCGAGCCGTGGTTCCGTGAGGCGATGGAGACCGGCAGCGCGTCCCTCGACGTCTTCCGGTCGGACCTCGTCCACGAGTCGGCGGACGTCCCCCTGGAAGCGCGCTATCACTTCGGCTTCGCGGAGCGCGTGGACGGACGTCGGAAGAGCTGGGCGCCGGAGGAGCCGGTCGGCCTCGTCATCAACCTCGTCCCGTGGACGATCGTGCAGTCCGAGATCTCGGGGTACGGCGTCATCCGGCGCCGCGATCGCGTGAGCGAGTTCGCCTCGGACAACATCTACGACTCCACCTACGCGTGGGTCTGGGCGGACGACGCGGACACGATCCTGGCGCACCCGAAGCGCGAGCTCTACGGCGAGCGTGTCTCGGGGGAGATCGTCGCTCTCCCTCAGATGGTCGCTGCCGCGCGGGGGAAGGAGTGGGGCATGTACCCCGAATACGAGTTCGCGGGCGTGGCGAAGAAGGGAGCGTTCCGCCACTGCCGGTCGCGCGACGAAGGTGGCTATGGCTGGGTCGTCGGCGTGGGGGTGGACCTGCCTGACATCAACGGTCCGATCCACGAGATCACCTCGACCATCGCCAAGGCGAGCGCGCTCGTGCTGCTCGTCGCCGTGCTCGTCACGATCGTCGTGGCGCGCCGCACGACGCGTCCGGTCCAGGATCTGGAGGCCTTCACTCGCCGCGTCGCGAGCGGGGACCTGGACGCCCAGGTGCCCGTGCGCGGCCACGACGAGCTCGCTGACCTCGCTCGCTCCTTCAACCGCATGACGCGCGAGCTCAAGGAGAACCGGGAGGAGCTCGTCAAGGCCGAGAAGAACGCCGCCTGGCGGGAGATGGCCCGTCAGGTCGCCCACGAGATCAAGAACCCGCTCACGCCGATCCAGCTCTCGGCGTCGCTGCTGCGCCGCGCCCACGAGGAACAGTCGCCGGAGTTCGAGGCGATCCTGGAGCGCACGACCGA
The DNA here is from genome assembly GCA_965662915.1 of Planctomycetota bacterium. Classification (GTDB taxonomy): domain Bacteria; phylum Planctomycetota; class UBA1135; order UBA1135; genus Saltatorellus. The sequence continues at coordinate 27,092 of CBFIJG010000037.1, forward strand.
CGTCATCGATCGGCAGGTGCGGAACATGCGGGACATCGCGAAGGACTTCTACCGCTTCGCGGGAGAGCACCGCGCCCCGGTGCCCGTGGACGCGGCGGAGATCCTTCGAGAGGTCTTCGATCTCAACGCGGCGTGGGCGGAGTCCGAGGGCATCGGTCTCGTCCTGGAGCCCCTCGTCCCGGACGCGCCTCCCGCGATCGTCGAGGCCGACCCCGACGAGCTCCGACGAGCCCTCGTGAATCTCGTGAGCAACGCCATCGAGGCGATGGAGGACGGGGGCACGATCCGCGGAAGCGTCGAGGTGGCGGCGGGGCGGGTCGTGATCACCGTGAACGACACGGGCAAGGGGATCCCCGGCGAGGTCCTCGAGCGCCTCTTCGAACCTTACTTCACGACGCGATCGTCAGGGACCGGGCTCGGGCTCGCGATCGTCCGGCGGATCATCGAGGACCGCGGCGGCGAGGTGTCGCTCGAGAACGCCCGCGGGGACGACGGCACCGGGGCGGTGGCGCGCATCTCCCTGCCGCTGGTCCGGCGCCCGGAGCGGACGCAGGGCTGAGGCCGCGGTGCGGCCGCCTCGGATCAGCGGTAGCCCCAGGTCCCGGTCACGCGCGCGCTGCGCGTGCTGACGATCTCGAGGAGCCAGTCGAGCCAGCCCCAGTCGGTCGCCCTCACCGAGGTCGCCTGGATGTTCGGAAGGCCTGCGTCCGCCGCGTTCTCGTGAGCGATCTGGATCGCCGGGCGCGGCATCTCCCAGGAGAGGAACGTGATGGAGCGGCCCGTGGAGGTGAAGGTGCCCGAGGTCTCCGTGTCACGGCGGATGCTCAGCTGCGCGCAGGAGGACACCGTGAGGAGCAGCGTGCAGGCCAGCAGGCTGGCCCGGAGGGAACCGGAGCGGTTCGTGCGGCGGGAGGGGTTCATCAGGCGATGGGGGTCGGGCGGCGTCAGCGCCGTCCTCGGGTCGATCGGCAGGATCCGGCCCATACCTTAGCCCGAGGCCCCAGGCAGGCGTGACACCGCCCCGAGCGGGCTCCGAGAAGTCCCTCCACAGGTTCGCGTAGCGGCTGGCTGACTCCTTATACCTGGGTCCCTGACCCCCGACCTTCACCATGCCTCGCCCCGTCGCGCTCCCGACCCCGGTCCTCGAGACCCGCCCGACCCGAGGGTTGGGGGAGAGCCTCTCGTGCCACCGCGACGAATTCCTCGCTCGCTTCGGCGGACGGGCCCAAGGGGTGCGGACCTACTTCTCCCCCGGCCGGGTGAACATGTTCGGCGGGCACCTGGACTACAACGGCGGCCCTGTCCTCCCCACGGCCATCGACCGTGGGACGTTCATCGCCCTGCGGATCGGCGAGCGCGGCGCCGGAGCGGGTCGGCTGCGCATGGACTCCATCTTCGGTGAGGAGGGCTTCGAGGGGGACCTCTCCCGTCTGCCAGCCGCACCCTCGGGCAAGTGGTTCGACTATCCGCTCGGCGTCGTGCGCGCGGTCCTCGCGGCGCGGCCGGAGGCGCTCGACGGCGGGATCGATCTGCTCTTCGGAGGCAACCTGCCGGTGGGGGCGGGCCTCTCGAGTTCCGCCTCGATCACCGTCGGGACGGCGTTCGCCCTCGATCGAGCCTTCGAGCTCGGTCTCGATCCGCTGGAGCGCGTCGCTGTTGCCCTCGACGCCGAGCGGGGATTCGTCGGTGTGCAGTGCGGGATCATGGATCCCTACGCCGTCGGTTTCGCGGCCGAGCGCTGCGTCCTGTGGCTCGACTGCAAGGACGAGTCCTTCGAACATCTCCCTCTCGACTTCCAGAAGCTCTCGATCGGCGTCGTGGACAGCGGTGTGAAGCGTGCCCTAGCGCGGGGCGAGTTCAATCGGCGTGTCGCGGAGTGCAGGGCCGCCTTCGAGAGCCTCCGGCCACACGCGCAGGGGGCGACCGTCATGCGGGACGTCCCCGAGGAGGTCGTGGAAGCTCACGCCCACGAACTCGAGGTCGACGTCGCCAAGCGCGCGCGCCACGTCGTGGGCGAGGTGGCGCGGACGTTCCGTGCGCGCGAGGCTTTCCTGGCGGAGGATTTCGAGACCCTCGGCGCCCTGATGACCGAGACCCATCGCTCGTTCCAGTCCCTGTACGAGTGCTCCTGCGAGGAGCTCGACGTGCTGGTGGAGGGGGCCATCGCGCAGGAGGGGGTCTACGGCTCTCGCCTCACGGGCGCGGGGTTCGGCGGCTGCATCGTGATGCTCGTGGCAGCCGGGGCCGAGGAGGCCGCGAGCCGCGGCGTCGCGGACGCATACCAACAGCGATACGGGGTCCGGCCAGCGACCGCGTTCTTCCAGGGGGATGCGGGGCCTCGCGAGCTGCTCTTCTGACCTCGATCCGTGAGAACAGGAGGCGCTCGCTCAGCGCTGGGTGGACTCGCGCTCGACGAGGATTCGCAGCGCGGCCTCCTTGAGGAGCCGACCCTCGCCGCTGGTGGCGAGCTCCTGGCTGAAGGGGGTCTCCAGGAGAGAGAGCGCCTCGGCCGGTCGGCCGCCGAAGAGGTAGTTCGCCGCGAGCACGAGGCGCGCATCCATGTCGAGGGTGTGGTCCTTCACGTACTCCTCGAGGGTGCGGATCTGCTCCTCGAAGGTCGCAGGCTCCGCGTAGAAGTCACGCTTGTCGACGACGTTCGCCGCCAGGGCCGGCTCCTTGTCCAACGCCTGGCGCAGGGCGTGCGCCGCGTAGCGATAGTCACCGGTCGCGAAGAGCGCGTCGGACAGCACGAGATAGAGGATCCCGCTCTCGGGCGCGAACTCGACGGCCTTGGCGTAGAAGTGGACCGCGTCGCCGAAGCGCGACTCGCGGAACGCCCCGTCGCCCTGGGTCAGGTAGTAGGCGGAGGCGCGGTTGAGCTCACGTTGGAGCGACGGCTCGGTGGCCTCCGGCGCGAGCCCACCCGCGACGGGCGCGAGGGGCATCCCGCCCGGCGAGGGCCGGGGAGCCGCGATCACCTCGGCCTCGCCTTCGATGACGGTCACATCGCTGCCCTCGGGCACCTCGACGATGATCACCTCGGGGTCCTGCTCCTCCTCCTCGTACACCACGAAGGTGTCGGAGGCGCTGAGGAACGGGCCGAAGAAGTAGAGGTTCGCGAAGCGCGAGCGCCACGGCCGACGGTACCCGAAGCCGATGTTGGAGCTCGGCCACCAGGTGCCGCCGTTGCACCAGTAGCTGTTCCACCAGAAGCCGGAGAAGTAGAAGCCGGCGCCGCACCAGGGGCCCCACCAGTTGTTGCACCACAGGCCGCCCCAGGTGTTCCAGTAGCAGCTGTCGTAGTACCAATAGGGGTTGTTGTAGGTGCTGTTCCACGCGCCGCCCCAGCGGTTGCTCGCGGGGGTACCGACGTTCGTGATCGCGCCGGGGCGCACGGTCCCTCGACGGCCGGTCTCAGTCCCCGGGCGCGGGGCGCCGACGGCGGTGTTGATGCGCTTGGTGAAGCCGTCGGGCCGAGCCTTACCGCCGCCGGGCCGGCCGTCCTTGGTAGGAGGAGCCATCGGGCGCCCGCCCGGACCCCTGGTGTCGGGCTTGACGGGCGTGCTTCCCTTGTCCGGACGCGCCTTGATCGGGCCGGCCTTCCCGGGGTTCGTCTTGGTCGAGCCACCGACCTGGTCCGGCCGCTTGCCGCTCTTCCCTCCGCGGACGCCGGTGATTCCGATCGGCTTCACACCGGTCGTCTTCACCCCGCGCCCTGCGCCGGGCGCCATGGGGCGCACGCCGGGAGAGGAGGAGCCAGGCCGCTTGCCGCTCTTCGGGGCCGCGTCGGTCTTCGAGCGGTCGCCGCTGTAGCGATCGAGCACGTCCTTCGGGCTGATCTTGCGGCCGCCGGGCGTGCTCCTCGAGCCGAGGTCGCGGCGGGCCTTGTCCATGGCTTCCTTCGAGCTGACGCTCCGCACGCGCTGGCTGAGGGAGCGGGGCGCACTCACCTTCCCGCGGGGAGACGTCGGTCGCGGCGCGGTCACGGAGCGAGGCGCGGGGCGCCGCGCCGGCACGACGGCCTCGCCGCCGCGGACGGT
>CBFIJG010000038.1:0-31122 GCA_965662915.1 Planctomycetota bacterium
AGCGCGCGATCGAAGTCCTCTTCGCCGAGCACGAGGGGCGCCTCGGGCGGCAGACCGTCGAGCTCGAAAGCGAACCCGCGCAGCGCGGGCTCGCCGCCGGCGCGGACTGCGTCGACGATCTCGCTCGCGCGCTCACGCGTGGCGTCGTCCACCGGGGTCGGCGCGGCCGCGGCGACCTCGTCCGGCGCGACCCTGCGCAGGCCTTCGAAGCGTGTCTCCAGCGCGCCGCTCATCGGACCACCGCCTCGGGCTTCGCGTCCCCGCGCCGGCGCGTCACCGCGAGCGCGCGTCGGTCCAGCTCCGCCTCGACGTCGCCGAGGGCCAGCCCGTTCTGGGCGAGGCGCGCCATGGTGAAGTACAGGACGTCGGCGGCCTCGTGCACGAGTTCGTCGTGGTCCTTCGCCTCGGCGAGCTCGCGCGCTTCCTCCACGAGCTTGGAGCCGAGGAGCCCCTCCTCTTCGAAGAGCCGGCGGGTGTACGAGCCCTCGGGCGCCCCCTCGCGCCTGGAGCGAAGCGTGCTCTCGAGGGCGGCGAGTCCGCGGCCTGCTCCGAAGCAGCTCTTCGTGCCGAGGTGGCAGAAGCCGCTCCCCGCCTGCCTCACGACGAAGCGCAGGGCGTCGCGGTCGCAGTCCACCTCGATGCGCACGAGCTCCTGGGTCGCGCCCGAGCTCTGCCCCTTGATCCACAGCCCGCGCCGGCGGCTCTCGTAGGCGCCGACGCCGCGCTCGATGGCGACCTCGAGGCTCCGGCGGCTCGACCAGACCATGCCGAGGGCGCGTTCCGACTCGTCGCAGACGACGGTGGGGAAGAGGCCGTCGGGGCGCTCCGATCGCAGCGGCGCGGCGAAGGCGTCCGCCAGCGGCAGCGCGCCGGTGTAGAGGGCCATGCCCACCTGGGCATCCGCGCCCATGGCGTCGAGGGCCGACAGCTCGTCGCTCGAGCTCACGCCGCCGGCGATCGTCACCCGAGCGTCTCCCGCGGCCTCCACGAGCTCGGGAACGCGTGAGAGGGCTGTGCCGCCCATGCGCCCCTCGCGCTCGACGAAAGTGACGAGGAAGCCTCCGACGAGGCCCCGGAGCTCGGCCATGCGATCCAGGATCGAGCGGCCGGTGCGCGTACGCCAGCCGTGAGTCACGACCTCGCCGTCGCGCGCGTCGAGGGCGGCGATGACGCGCTCCTTCGGGAGCTCCGCAAGGATCTCGGGCCGCGCCGCGGTGCCGAGGATCACCTTGCGCGCGCCCCGGTCGAGCCAGGCGCGAGCGTCCTCCGTCGAGCGGATACCGCCGCCCACGCGCACGGGGCCGAGGGCGCAGAGCTCCTCGACGAGGGCGGCGTTCGAGCCCTCGCCCCTGGCCGCGTCAAGGTCGATCACCGCGGTCTCTCCCACGCGGCCGAAGCGGGAGAGCAGCGGGCGGGGGTCGCCCGCGTCCAGGGCCTTGTCCTCACCGCCCACGAGCTGAACGGTGGAGCCTCCTTCGAGGTCGATGCTGGGGACGATCACGGTCGGGTTCCGGGCTGGAGGTCGAGTCGGACGGGGACTCCGAGGGCGGCGAGGTCGCGCTTGACCTCGGCCACGGTGGTCTCGGCGTCGTGGAAGATGGAGGCGGCGAGCACTGCGCTCGCGCCCGCGTCGAGGGCCGTGCGCATGTGCGCGGGCGTGCGCGCGCCGCCGCTCGCGATGATCGGGACCCGGACGGCGGCGGCGAGCGCGCCGAGGAGTTCCGTGTCGTAGCCCTCGCCGGTGCCGTCGCGATCCCAGCTCGTCGCCAGGATCTCTCCGGCGCCGGCGACGGCCGCGTCGATGGCCCAACGGATCGCGTCCCTGCCCGTGCGGGTTCGGCCGCCGCGGACAGTGACCTCCCAGCCGGACGCGGGGTCAGCGGCGTCGAGGCGCGCGGCGTCGAGGGCCAGGACGGTGCACTGCGCGCCGAGGCGCGTGTTGATCTCGGTGAGCAGCTCGGGTCGATCGACGGCGGCACTGTTCACAGCGACCTTGTCCGCGCCGGCGGAGAGCAGGCGCTCGGCGTCCTCGAGGACGCGCACGCCGCCGCCGACCGTGAGCGGAATGCCCAGGGCCGCGCGCACGGCGGCCACGGTCTCGAGCGCGTTGCCGCGGCCCTCGGGGGTCGCTGACACGTCGAGCAGGCAGAGCTCGTCGGCGCCCTCTTCCTCGTAGCGCTTCGCGCACTCCACGGGGTCACCCGCGTCTCGCAGACCCTGGAACCTGACGCCCTTCACGACGCGCCCTTTCGACACGTCCAGGCAGGGGATGATTCGGGTCAGGACCACGAGGCACCTCCGGGCTCGAGGGTGGGGGCGTCTGCTGCTGCGGCGCGGGCGAGCCAGCGGCTCACGAGGCCGGCGCCGAAGGCGCCGGAGAGCTCCGGGTGGAACTGGCAGGCGAGGGTCGCGCCGCGCTCGGCGGCGGAGACGAAGCCGCCGCCCTCCGTCGTGTACGCCACGCGCCATCCGGCGCTCTTCAGCTCCTCCGTCGGGGCCAGCGCGTAGGTGTGGGCGAAGTAGGCGTCCCCGTCCTCGACCATGCCGGGCTCCGCGTCCTTCGCGGTCTCGACGCGGTTCCACCCGAAGTGGGGGAGCCGGTCGGCGCCGCGCAGCCGCTCGGTGACGGCGGGGATCGCGCCGAGGCCCTCCAGGCCAGGCGCTTCCTCGCTCGAGCGGGTGAGGAGCTGCATACCGAGGCAGATCGCCAGCAGCGGACGCCCCGCGACGGCGCGCTCGCGAAGGACGTCCTCGACGCCCGCGCGCTGCAGGGCGGAGACGCCGGCGGAGAACGATCCGACGCCCGGGAGGACCACAGCGCGGGCGGCGCGCAGCTCCTCCGGATCGAGGGTCGGACGGGGCCTCGCGCCGAGGCGCTCGAGACACGCGCTCACGGACGCCACGTTCGCGACTCCGGTCGCAGCGATGGCCACCTCCATGGGCCGGAGCGTCATCGGAGCACCTCCTTCGTGCTGGGGACGCGTGCGTCATCCGTCCGCTGGACGGCGAATCGGAGCGCGCGCGCCGTCGCCTTGAAGGCGGCTTCGGCGCGGTGGTGATCGTTCGCGCCCCGCAGGAGGTCGACGTGCAGCGACATGCGTGCGGCGATGGCGAGGGACTGGAAGAAGTGCGTCACGTTCTCGGTGGCGATGGCGCCGATCCGTTCGCGCGCGAGGCCGAGGTGGATCTCGGGCCAGGGGCGGCCGGACAGGTCGCAGACCGCGCGGGCGAGGGCCTCGTCCAGGGGGGCGTGCGCGTCCCCGAAGCGCTCGATGCCGGAGCGGTCGCCCAGGGCCTCGTCGAGCGCCGCGCCCAGCACGAGGGCGCAGTCCTCCGCGGTGTGGTGGTCGTCGATCTCCAGGTCTCCCTCGCAGGTGAGTTCGAGGTCGAAGCGGGCGTGGCGCGCGAGGGCATCGAGCATGTGATCGAGGAAGCCGATCCCGGTGGACACCTCGCTCGTGCCCGTACCGTCCAGGTCGAGGACGGCGCGGATGCGGGTCTCCTTGGTCTCGCGGCTGACGGTGGCGGTGCGAGGTGCGCTCACGAGAGGACCTCCAGGCAGGCGACCTCGAGGGCCGCGAGGAGACGCTCGAAGTCCTTCTCGTTCGCGGGGCAGGTGATGCGCACGGACCGTCCGAAGGAGCGGATCGCGATGCCCTCCTCGGCCACGCGGGCGCGAAGCGCGTCGGCGGCGGGCGTGCGGGCGTGGACGAAGTTCCCCTGACTCGGCGCCGCGTCGAGGCCGAGGGCGCGCAGGCGCTCGACCAGGGCCGTGCGCTCGGCGCGGACCGTCTCGACGGAGCCCTCGACGTCCATTCCAAGGAGCTGGAGGGCGGCGTCCAGGGAAGGAGCCGCGCAGGGATAGGGGTTGCCTGCCGCCTGGAGGACGCGCAGGAGCTCGGGCCGGCCGATGGCGAAGCCGACGCGCAGGCCCGCGGCGCCGTAGGCCTTGGACATCGTGCGCAGCACGACGGCGTTGGGGCGCGAGAGGGCGGCCTCGGTCAGGTCCTCGTCCGCGAACTCGCCGTACGCCTGATCGACGACCACGAGCGCGTCCGGAGCCGCGTCGCAGACGCGGAGCACGTCCTCGGCGGTCGCCACGGCGCCCGTGGGGTTGTTCGGACTCACGACGTAGAGGAGCGAGGAGTCCTCGCGGAGGGCGTCGAGCGCCGCGTCGACCGGATAGGGAGCGCCCGGTTCCCACGGGACCTCGATGAGCTCGCCGCCCGCCACCGCGGCGTAGCGCGGGATCATCTCGAACGTCGGGGACGGCACCACGGCGCTGCGCCCGGGGGCGAGGAAGGCGAGGGCGATACGCAGGAGCGCGTCGTCCGCGCCGGCGGTCACGAGCACCTGGTCCGCCGCGACGCCGAAGCGCTCGGCGGCGCGGGCCGCGACCGCCGCGGTGTTCGGGTAGCGCCGCAGGCCGTCGCCGCCGAGTCGCAGCTCGAGCGCAGCTGCGGGGCGGCCCTCGTTCCCCGCGAGCCACAGGTCCGTGGGCGCGGCGGGCGCGGGGCTCTGGTAGGGGCGCACGACGCCGGGGTTCGGCCTCGGTCCCGCGCGGAGGGTCGTGGAGGAGCTCATGAGACCAGCTGGCTGACGTTCGAGATGACGATGTCCGCGCCGCCGAGTTCCTTGAGCCGGGGCACCAGGGTGGCGATGTCACGGCGGGGCACCGCGGCGCGCACGGCGAAGCCCGCGTCGCCGCGCAGCGCGGCGATGGTCGGCTGGCGCATGCAGGGCAGCACGTCGAGCACCGCCTCGAGATCTGCCTGGGCGACGTTGAGCTCGAGCATCACCCGGGTGCGTGCGTCGAGCACCGAGCGCAGGAGGAGGACGAGCTCGTCCATCCGGGCGCGCCTGGCGGGGTCCGCGGCGGCCTCGCGGCTGGCGAAGAGGCGCGTCGAGGACCGCAGCACCTCGTCGGTGATCGCGAGGCCGTTGGCCGCGAGGGTCGCGCCGCTGGACGTGTTGTCGACGATCAGGTCGGCGTCCTCCGGCGGGAACACCTCGGTTGCGCCGTAGGTGCGGAGGACGCGCGCGTCGAGGCCGGTGCGCTCGATCCACGCCTCTGCCAGGCCCACGTACTCGGTGGCGACGATGAGCGAGCGGCCAGGGCCGGTGGGAGGGAGGGCGCCGTTCTCGTCGAGCAACGCCCGAGGCGCCGCGGCGACGATGCGGACGGGGTTCAGTCCGGTGTCGAGCAGCTCGACGACCGGTGCGTCCTTCTCGAGTGCCCAGTCGGCGCCGGCGAAGCCGAGGTCGCGGGCGCCGGCGGCGAGCATCTCGACGACGTTCTGGGGCTTGAGGAGCTTGGCCTCGGTGTCGGGGAGGGACACGGTCGGCCGGTAGGCGCGGCCGCCGAGGTCGACGCGGACGCCCGCCTCGTCGAGGAGCGCGAGCACGCTCTCCTGGAGGCGCCCCTTGGGCAGGGCGAGCCGGAGGGGAGTCGCGGCGACGTCGGCAGTGGCGGACGTGACCGGGCGGGGCACTGTTTCGGTGGTCATGGGGCTCTCTTCGGTGAGGAGAGCCGACCCTCCGGGGCGGCCTACAACGCAGCACGCCGACCCGGGTGGGGGTCGGCGTGGCAGCTCGAGACGTTCTTCGACGTACGCGGCAGGCTCACACGACCCCGGGGGGGGCGTGATGCTGATGCATACGGAGGTTCGCGGAGCTGATGGGCATGGGGCTGAGACGATAGGCACTTCGCAAAGCCGCGCAAGACCGATGCGATGGAATCCGATCGAGTCCTCTCGAGCTCGAAGACGGCCGCGCTCTTCGGTCGCAGCGAAGTGCGAACTCCTCACGGCCGGCGGAAGACGACCCTCTCATCTCGGCATCGGAGCGACCGCTCACGCGCGGTGCACAGCGCGCGAGCGGCAGGAGCACTCCTGCGAGGAGTGCGTCAGCTCTGGCGAGCTCCCGCTCGATCACCGAGGAGCTTCTCGGCCCGCAGACGCATCGTGTGCCTCGCCCGAACGGCCTCCAGCCCACGCTTCGCCATGGCTGCCGCCTCGTCCGGATGCTCGCGGTAGTGAGCCACGAGATCCACCAGCTCGGTGATCGTCCGGTAGGTCACGAGCTCCTTGCCGATCTCGAACTGGCTCTCGAGGGCCTTGGAGTGCTCCGCGATGAGGAATCCACCGCACGCCAGCACGTCGAACACGCGCAGGGGGATCGCCTCGGGCTGGTAGATGCGGTTGACGTCGACGTTGATGTTCGCGTCGCAGTACACCTCGGTCACCTCCTTGCCCGGATCGGCGACGCCGTGGAACGTGAGACCGGGGCACTTGGCCTCGACCTCCTTCCAGCCGTCGTCGCCCCACACGTGGATGCCCTGGTCGGCGAGGGCGGAGACGTAGGATTTCCGCTTCTGGGAGGCGACGATCTCCGCCACCCACTTGCGCGGATCCTCGGGCGTGCCGCTCCGCAGAGCGGCCTCCAGGAACTCACCGAACTCCTTCTCGACGAGGGCTCCAGTCACGTAGGTCGCGTAGTCCTCCCGCTCGGCGCGAAGGACCGACTCGAGCCGCGCCTCGGTCTCCTCGAAGCCCTCGTTGCCGCAGCAGTCGAAGGACGCGTAGAGCTGCAGGAAGAGGCGGCGGAAGCGCGCCGCGGGCTCCACGAGGCTCGAGCCGACGAACGCCACCGGGATCGAACCGAGCTCGCCCGATGTCTGGATCGGGTAGCGCATGTCGGTGTTGATCCCCAGCGGCAGGTGCCCCACGTCCTCGAAGCCCGCCGCGTGCAGCTGGTCGACCTTCTTCTCGTGGAGCGTGAACACGCGCAGCTCCCCCTTGCTCCGGGGAGGCGTCGGCGTCCTGTCGGTGTTCGTGTCGACGTCCCAGACGGCGAGGGGGAGGTCGAGCTGGTGGCACGTCTCGGTGATGTTCGCGTCGTAGTTGACGGTGATCACGCGCTCGGGCCTGAGCCGACGCAGCGCGATCTCGGTCTCGCGCGGATCCCAGCGCTGGACCTCGATCGGGAAGATCGAGTAGCCGTCGCGTCGCAGCGTGTCCGCGAGGAAGGACACGACCACTCCGCCCATGCCGAGTCCGATCCAGCGGCGCCCTTCGGCCGGCGTCTCACCCGAGATCGACTCGGACACGAGCCGCATCTCGTCGGCGTAGATCCCCCTGAACGTGGGATGAAAGACCACGCGGCGCTCGTGCAGGTGCGGCAGATGATCGGCGAGATCGACGCCCAGGGCGATCGTCAGCCGGCCGGACTCCAGGGAGCGGCTGTAGTCCTGGCGCATCAGGGTGAGCCGGACCAGCCACGGATCTCGCTCCCAGACGGTGATCCGGGCGTTCGGACGGGTGCGTAGCAGGGCGGCGACCTGCTCACCGAGGCTGATCCCGAAGACGAAGATCTCCTCGCCGTCGCGGACGTCGTCGAGGGTCGCGTCGACCTCGGCCGAGGGCAGCTTGAAGCGCCGCAGGTGCCCCGCGTGGCGGTACAGGGGCGGGTTGGGGCCGCCGATGACCACGTGGTCGCCGCTCTCGGCGTAGAGGATGCGGTGGACCAGTTCGTCGGGGTCGTCCGCCTCCCTGGCCAGCAGGGCGCAGAGGTTCTCCTCGAGGGTCGGGTCGAGGCCGGAATCGACCTCGCGCGGCTCATCGCTGCCGAGAAGACCCTCCATCAGCGCTTGGTTGGTCGCCATGGCGCGCAGGTTAGGCGGTGGACAGGGGTTGCAGCGACGCTCAATCGCAGGAACGGCCGCCCCTCATCGTCCCTCAATGCTCGGGTGGGGGCGTGCACCGCGGGTCGCGTCGCTACCCTTCGACCATGCGCGAAGCGACATGCCTCATCCTCCTCGTCCTCGCGGCCTGCGCCGCGCCCGCCGGGCGCGACGTCGCACCGCAGCCCTCGGCCTCCGCCGCCGCCCCGCTCCTGCCGACCGCCTTCGACGAGGCCGAGGGGACCGTCACGCTGACGCTGCCCCCGGCGACGCCGGACGGCGTGCACGGCACGTACCTCCTCGTCGCGGGGATCGAGACCGGGCTCGGCGCCAACGACGTCGGCCTCGACCGGGGTCAGATGGGCCGCGCGCGGTTGGTGCGCTTCCGGAGCGTCGGTGGCCGGGTGCTCCTGGAGGAGATGGGGACCGGCTTCCGCGCCGAGGAAGGTTCCGCGCTCGAGCAGCACGCCGCCCGCGAGTCGTTCGCGTCGAGCGTGCTGTGGGGGGCGGAGCGCCCTGCTCCGCGCGCGGACGGGAGCTTCGAGCTCGACGTCACCTCCCTCGTCGTCCGGGACGCCCACGGCATCGCCTCGAAGCTGGGGAGCACCGGACAGGGCAGTTACACCCTCGACGCCGCGCGCTCGGCCGTGGACACGGCGCGCTGCCGCGCCTTCCCCGACAACATCGAGCTCGCGGCGGTCCTGACCTTCACGTCGAAGTCCCCCGGCCGCGAGGCGCGCAGCACCGCTCCCGATGGACGCGCGCTGACCTTCGTACAGCGCCAGGGACTCCTGCGCCTTCCGGAGCCCGGCTACGAGCGCCGTCCCTTCCACCCGCGGATGGGGGCCTTCGGCATCTCGTACCTCGAGTACGGGGCGTCCCTCGAGGACAGCACCCGCCGGACCTGGGCGGTGCGTCATCGGCTCCGCCGCGACCCCGGGACGGGGGCGCCGGAGCCCCTGGTCTACTACGTCGATCGCGCGGCGCCCGAGCCCGTCCGCTCCGCCCTCGTGGAGGGAGCCTCGTGGTGGGAGGAGGCCTTCGCCGCGGCGGGCTACCCCGGCCTCTTCCGGGTGGAGGTCGCGCCCGAAGGTCTCGATCCCCTCGACGCGCGTCACAACGTGATCCAGTGGGTCCACCGCTCGACGCGCGGATGGTCCTACGGGAACGCGGTGACGGACCCGCGGACGGGGGAGATCGTCAAGGGCCACGTCAGTCTCGGCTCCCTCCGCGTGCGACAGGACCGGCTGCTCTTCGAGGGCCTCCTCGGGACCCAGGCCACCGGCTCCGGCGCCCCCGACGACCCGGTCCAGCTCGCCCTCGCGCGCATCAGGCAGCTGAGCGCTCACGAGGTGGGCCACACGCTCGGCCTCGCCCACAACTTCGCCGCGAGCGTCGCGAATCGCGCGTCGGTCATGGACTACCCGGCCCCGCGGGTCCGGCCGCGCCCCGACGGGTCGCTCGACGTGTCCGAGGCCTACGGCGTCGGGGTCGGGGCCTGGGACGTCCACGCGATCCGCATGCTGTACGAGACCGCGCCCGCGGACGCCGCGGTCGAGCCTTTCCTCGCGCGGATGAGCGGCGAGGCCCGCGACGCGGGGCTCCTCTACCTGACGGACCAGGACTGCCGATCGGCCGGCGCCTCGCATCCCCTCGGCAACCTGTGGGACGACGGCGAGGATCCGATCGCTGGGCTGAGGAACGCTCTCGAGGTCCGTCGCATCGGCCTTGCGGCGTTCGGTGACCGCTGCCTCAGGGCCGGCCGGCCGACCCACGAGCTCGAGGAGGTCCTCGTCCCGCTCTACCTGCACCACCGCTATCAGGTGGACGCGGCGCTCAAGGTCGTCGGGGGGAGGAACTATGAGCACACGCTGCACGGGGAACGAGACGCCGCGGTGAGGGTCGTTCCCGCTGGCCTCCAGCGCGAGGCGCTGGCGCTGCTCGTGGGGGCCGCGGGGCCCGCCACTCTCGAACTCCCGCGCGATCTCCGGGATGCTCATCCGCCGCGCTCCCCGGGCGCGGGACCGTCGCGCGAGGTGTTCGGCCGCGCGGCCGAGTCGAGCTTCGACTGGCTCGGCGCCGCCGAGGTGGCCCAGCGGCAGGTCGTCCGGGGGCTCCTTCAGCCCGAGCGGCTCGCGCGCCTCCACCTGCAGTCACGTGGAGAGGCGGCGGACGACCAGCTCGGACTGGCGGAGGTGATGGGGGCGCTGGTCGGCGCGGGCATGGTCGTGGACGGTGAGAGCGGCCCGGCCGCGGCGCTGCGGGCGCGACTGCGCCGCGTCGTGATCGAGGAGCTCCTCGTGGCGATGGCCGGACGGACCACGCCCCCGGAAGCGCGGGACATGGCGCGCCTGGTCCTCGTGGAGCGCCTTGAGAGCGGCTCCCTCGAGGACATGCCCGCGCTCGAAGCGGCCGTGTCCGCCGCGCTCCTGCGACCCGCTGCGCCGCGTCCCGTCGGGAGCCTGCGGGAGGCGCCGACGACCCCGCCGGGCAGTCCGATCGGCGGCGGCGGCGCCCCTTGGCAAGGCCTCGCCGGGATTGGCGGTGGGTGTTCCATCGACGCCGACTGAACTCAAGGTGAACCTGTCGGCACGCTCCGGGGCCTACACTCCTCCCTTCGACGTTCGCGCAACTGTCTCGCGCCCCCAAGACGAGCATGATCCTCACCTCCACCTTCCTGCCCGCGGCGATGGCCCTCGGGACCGTCCTCCCCGCCCAGGAGAGCGTCTCCAAGGACGCGCCGGCGAACCCGGCGCTCCAGCGCGCCCTCGACACCATCAGCGCGGAAGAGATCAAGGCCGACCTGATGTTCGTGGCCTCCGACGAGATGGCGGGGCGTGACTCACCCTCTCCGCAGCTCAAGGTCGCGGCGCGCTTCATCCGCTCGCGCCTGATGCGCTTCGGGTTCGTGCCGGCCGCGCCGGACGACAGCTATCTCTACGAGTGGCAGATCAACAGCATCGGCTTCGACCCTGCCGGCTCGAGCGCCGAGGTCGTCGCGGGTGGGCGGACCATCTCCTTCGCCTACGACGCGGACTACCTGTTCCCCGACTGGGGAAGCCTCGGCAAGCGTGAGGTGTCGGGCGAGGTGGTCTTCGGCGGCGACATGTCCGCCGACACCCTCGACGACATCGACGTCGAGGGCCGCTGGGTCCTGAGCGCGACGGGCAAGGGCGTCTCGCGCAGGCGCCGACGCGGCCTCGAGAAGGCGGGCGCCCTCGGCGTGCTCGTGCTCCCCGCCGCCGATGCGGAGAAGAGCGTGGAGGAGACCCTCCGCCCGAACGCGTCGCGTATGACGGGCACCCGCCTGTCCTTCGACGAAGGCGGCCGCGGCCGCGCCCGCGCCGGCTTCCCCATCGTCCATCTGAAGGAGGGCCCCGCGGGTCGCCTCCCGATGGAAGAGGTCGAGGCGGCGTCGCCCGGCGACGTCCTCAGCGGCTGGCGGATGACCGAGCGATGCTCCTACGGTGACCAGGGCAAGGTCACCCTCGAGAACGTCGTCGGGCTGTGGCCCGGCAGCGACCCGAAGCTGAAGAACGAGGTGATCATCCTCTCCGCTCACTACGACCACGTCGGGGTGGGCAGCGACGGTCAGATCTACAACGGCGCCGATGACAACGGCTCGGGCACCTGCGGGATGCTGGCCCTCGCCGAGGCTCTCAAGGAGTACGGGCCCATGCGCCGCAGCGTGATGCTGATGTGGGTGTCCGCGGAGGAGAAGGGGCTCCTGGGCTCGGAGGCGTGGACGAAGGACCCGTACCTGCCCGAGGGCATGAAGGCCCTCTGCAACATCAACATCGACATGATCGGCCGGAACGCGAGCAACGAGTTCCTCATCACGCCGACGAGGAAGCACAAGGCCTACAGCGCCCTGACCCGCGTCGCCGAGGCCAACGCGTCCCTCGAGGGCTTCGACAAAATCGGCTCCGCCGACGCCTACTGGGCGCGATCCGACCACGCGAACTTCGAGCGCAACATGGGCCTTCCCGTGGCGTTCCTCTTCTGCGACGTGCACGAGGACTACCACAAGCCGACCGACACGCCCGACAAGATCAATTACGACAAGATGCGCCGCATCTGCCGGCTCGTGGTGCGCATGCTGGAGGCGCTCCAGATCGATCGGCCGAAGTTCTGACGCGCCGGGCGGCGCACGCTGCTCGAACGAGAGGAGGCCCGGAGCCGGCACGTCCGCCGGCCCCGGGCCTCTTCTTCGCGCGGGCGTCTTCCGCCGGCGCGCGGATCAGAAGGCCTCGTCGAAGGCGACGTCGCCGCTGACGGAGACCTGGTAGGCGCTCACGCGGCGCTCGAAGAAGTTGGAGAGCTCCTGGACGTCCTGGAGGTCCATGAAGCTGAAGGGGTTCTTCGAGTCGAAGTAGGACTGCATGCCGAGGTTGGTGAGGCGCTGGTCCGCCACGAACTCGAGGTACTGGCGCATGTCCGTCTGGCTGAGGCCGGCGACGCCGCCGCTGAGGAGATCCTCGGCGAAGGCCATCTCGCACTCGACGGCCTCCTTGAGCATCTCGATGACGTCCTTCTCCATCTTCTCGTCGAAGAGGTCCGGCTCCTCTTCGCGCACGGTCTTGACGACCTCGAAGGCGAAGCCCATGTGGCAGGACTCGTCGCGGAAGACCCAGTTCGTGCCGGAGGCGAGACCGTTGAGCAGGCCCTTGCTCCGCAGGAAGTACACGTAGGCGAAGGCCGCGAAGAAGAACATGCCCTCGATGCACGTCGCGAAGCAGATCAGGTTCAGGAGGAACTTCCGGCGGTCCTCCTCGGTGCGGCACTCCTCGAGGGTGTCCACCGAGTCCATCCACTTGAAGCAGAACTCGGCCTTGCGGCGGATCGAGGGGATGTTCTCGACCGCGGCGAAGGCGGCCTCGCGCTCCTTGAGGTCGGGGATGTAGGTGTCGAGCAGCGTCAGGTAGAACTGAACGTGCAGGGCCTCCTCGTAGAGCTGGCGGGACAGGTACATCCGCGCCTCGGGCGCGTTGATGTGCTTGTAGAGGCTCAGGACGAGGTTGTTCGAGACGATCGAGTCGCCCGTCGCGAAGAATGCGACGAGGCGGTTCACGAGGTGGCGTTCCGAGTCGTCCAGCCGCTTCTGCAGGTCGACGACGTCGGTCGAGAAGTCCACCTCTTCGACGGTCCACGTGTTCTTGATCGCGTCCTTGTACATGTCGAAGAACACGGGGTATTTCATCGGACGGAGCGTCAGGTCGAAGCCGGGATCGAGGAGCATGGTGCGGTCTCTTTGAGTCGAGGGTGGGGCGCGTGCGGTGGCCCGGTGCAGGCCGGTGGATCTCTGAGGTGCCGTCTGCACCCTGGCGGGGAGCGGGAGACGGGGGATCCTGGGGGAAGGGAGCGTGGATCGGGGGCGGCCCGCCCGATCGTCGTTCGTCGGGCCGCCGTGTCGGCCGGTCCGCTGCGCGGACCGGCCGGTCGGGAGTTGCTACTGGCAGGCCTCGCAGCTCTCCGGGTTCTCCAGGGAGCAGGCGACCGCCTCGGCGTCGGTGACGCTCTGGGCCGCCGCGCCGCTCGAGGTCTGTCGGATGCGGGTCGCGGGGCGTGAGCGGAGGTAGTACGTCGTCTTCAGGCCCTGCTTCCAGGCGTACAGGTACATGCTGGAGAGCTTCCCGATGGTCGGGGTGGCCATGAAGAGGTTGAGGCTCTGGCTCTGGTCGATGTACGGGCCGCGGGCGGCCGCCATGTCGATGAGCGCCTTCTGCGGGAGCTCCCACGCCGTGCGATAGAGCGTGCGCAGGTCCTCCGGCAGCTCCTCGATGCCCTGGACCGAGCCCTCGGCCGCCTTGATGCGGGCCCGCATGTCCTCGGTCCAGAGCCCGCGCTCACGCAGGTCGGAGACGAGGTAGTTGTTGATCTGCAGGAAGTCCCCTGAGAGCGTCTCGCGCTTGAAGAGGTTCGAGACCTGGGGCTCGATGCACTCGTAGCAGCCAGCGATGCTCGCGATGGTCGCCGTCGGCGCGATCGCCACGATGAGCGAGTTGCGCAGACCGGTCTTGGCGATCTTCTCCTTCAGCGCGGCCCACTCCTCGGTGAGGGTCGGCGTCACGCCGTGCAGGTCGTACTGGAGCTTGCCTTCGGCGGCCCAGGTGTCCTCGTAGGCGTCGTGGGCTCCGTTCTTCTCGGCGAGCTCCGCCGAGGTCGCAGCCGCGTGGTAGTAGACGTGCTCCTGGATGAGCGCGGTCATCTTCGCTGCCTCGGGGGCGTCGAAGGGGATGCGCATCTTGAAGAGCACGTCCTGGAGCCCCATGCAGCCGAGCCCGACGGGGCGCCAGCGGCTGTTGGAGGCCGAGGCCTCGTCGGTGGGGTAGAAGTTGATGTCGATGACGCGGTCGAGGTACTTGACCGCCGTGCGCACGACCTTGCCGAGCCCCTCGTAGTCGAAGCTCTTCCCGTCGCCCGCCACGAACTTGCCGAGGTTGACCGAGCCGAGGTTGCAGACCGCGGTCTCGTCCTTCGAGGTGACCTCGAGGATCTCGGTGCAGAGGTTCGAGAGGTGGACGACGTTCCCCGCGACCTTCGCCTGGTTGCAGGTGCGGTTGCTGGTGTCCTTGAAGGTCATCCAGCCGTTCCCGGTCTGCGCGAGGGTGCGCATCATCCGGCTGTAGAGGTCGCGCGCCTTCACCTGACGCTCGTACTCGCCGTTCTCCTCGGCCTCCAGGTAGAGCTTCTCGAACTCCTCCCCGAAGGTGTCCGTCAGGCGCGGGTGGCGCTTGGGGTCGAAGAGGGACCACATCGCGTCCTGCTCGACCCGCTTCATGAACAGGTCGCTGATCCAGTTCGCGAGGTTGAGGTTGTGGGTCCGCCGCGCTTCGTCGCCGGTGTTGTCGCGCAGCTCGAGGAACTCCTCGATGTCGGCGTGCCAGCTCTCGAGGTACACGCAGGCCGCGCCCTTGCGGCGGCCACCCTGGTTGACCGCGGCGACGGAGCTGTCGAGGGTCTTGAGCCACGGGACGATGCCGTTGGACTCGCCGTTGGTGCCCTGGATCAGGGAGCCACGGCTGCGCACGCGGTGGTAGGCCACCCCGATGCCACCCGCGAACTTGGAGAGACGCGCGATGTCCTGATAGCGGCCGTAGATCGACTCGAGGTCGTCCTGGGGCGAGTCAAGCAGGTAGCACGAGCTGAGCTGCTGGTGCTTGGTGCCCGAGTTGAACAGGGTCGGGGAGCTCGGCAGGTAGCGCAGGCTCGAGATCAGGCGGTAGAAGTCACGCGCCTCCCCCGGCGACTGCGCTAGGCCGCACGCCACGCGCATGAAGAAATACTGCGGCGTCTCGATGACGTGCCGGTCCTGGGGATGCTTCAGCAGGTAGCGGTCGTAGACCGTGCGCAGGCCGAAGTACTCGAAGAGCCCGCTGTTCTCGTTGTCGATCGTGTCGTTGAGCTTCCGCGCGTTGTCGGAGACGAACTGCGCCGTGCTGTCGTTGATCAGGCCGAGCTCGTGGCCGACCTTGATCGACTGGCTGAAGGAGTGGATCTCCTGGTTCTGGACCTCCTTGTCGATGTAGGTCGACAGGAGCCGCGCGGCCAGCTTCGAGTACTGGGGCTCCTCGGCGGTGATGGACGCTGCCGTCTGGATCGAGAGGCGGTCGAGCTCGGAGGTCGAGGCGCCGTCGTAGAGGCCACTGATCGTGCGCGTCGCGATGCGCATCGCGTCGACGGCGGTCAGGCCCTCGGCGCAGCGGCTGACCGCGCGAACGATCTTGTTCAGGTCGACGGGCTCGAGGGACCCGTTGCGCTTCTGGACCTTCATCCCGGGCGCCTCGTTCGCGCTCGAACCGCTCTTCTCGGGCGTCGAGGGGGCAGCGGCGGGGGCTCCAGCGGTGTCGATCTCGTCGGCTTGGGTGCGGTCCATGCGTTCGATGGGGGGTGGAGTGCTCTTCGGGGTTCGGGAGGGGGCGCCTCATCGGCGCGGGCAGACACCGCGGCCGAAGCGAGGCCGGACGGTGCTCCCGGCCGACCCTCGCGCGGTGTGCGGTCCGCGCGGGGAATCGGAGGGCCTGTGAGGGCCGCCCGACGAAAGGCCTGAGGGCAGGATGGGTGGGAGTCGATCCTGATGGGGCAGCGCCGCGGCGGCCGGGCAGCCAGGGCGCCTCGCTGGGCCCCTGGGCCGCCCTGGGCGGTCCGTGGCGGGGCGCCGGCGGGGGGATGCGGCGGCCCGATCAGGAAGCCCCGCAGCGTCGTCCCTTCGTAGCGTGACCCACAACATATTGTGGGTCACTCTCCGCAGGGGCTGTCACTAGCGGGGCAAGGCCCAGTATATGGGCCTCCTCGAAATGAATCACCCCAAATGTTGTGGTCATGCGGACCGGTGGGTGATGGCCATTTGAGATCCCTCTGGTGCGCCGATGGTGACCTCGGAGCGCGAGATGCGACACGGGATCGCGGGCCGCGAACCTCAGTCGAGCCCCTGCTCGGCCCGCAGCACGGCCACGGATCCCACGTGATAGGCGACGTGGTAGAGGTGGCCCTCCAGGAAGCTCTGGCGAGAGGTCAGCGATTCCTTAAAGTCAGGAATAACAGTGACTTGTGGCGGCATTCCAAGCTCCTCGTCCGTGACTTCGGCGAGCCTCGTGCGCAGCGCAGCCGCACCGGCCAGCGCGGCATCACGAGGGCCCGGCCAGGAGCCGTCGATCGTCCTGGGGGGGGCCTCGGGGCGCTCCCCGAAGAGGGCCTCGTGGGTGCTGGCGATGGCCTCCGCAACATGCACGGCATGCCACGAGATGTTGGGGCGTCCCCCGAGGCGGTAGGTGGCCTCCACGGGCCCGATCCCGGCGGTGAGCGAACGCTCGAGGGCGCGGTAGCGCTGCGTGAGCAGCCTCTCCAGCAGGGCGGCAGCGATTCGGGTCATGGCGCCGATGGTAGGAGGTGGGAGGATCCCTCGCCCGCTCCCGCCGGCGCCCTCGACGCTGCGCGGCCTACTGGTTCGACGCGATCGAGGCGGCGAGGCTCATCAGCGCCGTCGTCCCGACGCGGCCGCTCGCGTAGGACCAGGCGGTCCGCGGCGCCCACGAGCCCGTCAGCGGCCCCTTCGTCGTTTGATCGGCGAGCGCGCGGGACACGACCTGATCGCGCCAGAGTCTCCAGGGCCTGCTCCCGACCGCGGCGAGCGCTCGCGTGCCGAAGTAGACCCACAGGGCGTCGCGCAGCTCCTCGTCTCCCTCGGGCAGGGCTCGGAGGATGCACTTCACGTGCGAGACCGACGCGCCGAGCATCGGGGACTGCCCGAGCTCGAGCCGGCACATGAGGGCCGCCGCGGTGAGGGTCTCCGCGTCGGTCACGTCGAACTGGACGTTCGCGCCGGGGACGCGAGAGCTGGCCGAGCCGCTCTCGTCGTATCCCACCCGACCGGTGCCCTCCTCGGTCATGTCGTCCATCCAGCCGATGATGGCCTCCGTCGCGTGCCGATCGACCTCCAGGCCCTGGGCTTTGCCCGACGCGTGGGCGAGCGTCATCCAGGCCGTGATCGAGGTGTCGTTGTCGCCGGCGGGCGGTACCTCGTAGCGCCAGACGCGGTAGGGATTGCGGGCTCGCTTGATGAAGTCGAGGGCGGACTGCAGGCGCGGCGCGAGGGCAATGGCCGCGGAGTCCGCGTCCGCAGCGAGCTTCAGGGAAGCACCCGCGTCCTCGCGGTGGACCGCGAGCAGCGCGAGCGTCGCGATCGCGTGGTCGTAGAGGAAGGCGAAGCCAGCGCGGTCGCCGATGCACCCGGTCTTCTCGTCCTGCTGGGAGAGGAGCCATCCGGCTGCGCGCAGCGCGGCGCTCCGATGGGGCGCTTCCGCACCGAGCTGGCCGTCTGCGCACAGGGACAGCAGCGCGAGTCCGGTGACGCCGACGGTGTAGACGTCCTCGCCGGACCGTTTCTTCGGAGTCGCCTCCGGGGCGAGGTCCGGCGTCCCGCCGCTGAGGACCTCGTCCCAGAAGGCGTCGTCGCTGACGCCGCCGCCTCCAGGGGCGGGTTTCATCGGGACCGGCTCTGCACCGGGGAGCCAGCTGCCGTTCGGCTGCTGCTGCCGGACGAGCCACGCGCTCGCGCGGGCCGCCGCCGCCCGCGCCCGCGATGCGGACTCGTCGGCGGTGCGGGTCGCTGGCGCCTCCTGCAGAGGCGCCAGCGGGTAGAGAACGGGGGCGAGCGCGAGAGCGAGTGACAAGACGATCCTCCTGGGACGCGGGTGCTTGCAGGCCGTGACGCTGCGCCAACGGGCCGCGCGCTTCAGGGTTCATCCCGATTCGCGATCGATCTCACCGCGCCCCGAGCAGGCGCGCGTAGCGGTAGTAGACCTCGAGTGAGAGCACCATCGTCGCCGTGGAGTAGACGCGGCCACCGATCTGGCCCCAGGGCCCGCTCGGATCCCAGGAACCCTTCGACGCGCCGTCCCGGCGCTGGCCGCCGATGACCGCGGGCTCCATCGCCTTGCGCCAGCGCGTCCAGTAGTTCTCCTTCGCGCCGCCCCGGCGGTTGCCCATCTGGAACATCGCGTAGGAGCCGTAGTACCAGTAGTACATGTCGTTCGAGCGGCCGTCGTCGGACCAGCGCGGGAGGGAGCGCAGGAGGAGGTCTGCGTGGTCGTTCATCGACGATGACTCGTCGTCTGGACTCTGACCCAGGAAGAAGCGGCAGAGGAGCGTGACCGCCGTCAGCGCCTCGTTGCCCTCCGTCGGGTGCTCATCGTTGATGCCGGGGACGCGCGAGCTCGAGGATCCGGTCGTCTCGTAGCCGACCCTGCCCGTCGCGGGATCGGTCATCTCGTCGAACCACTCGATGGCCGCGGTGTAGGCCTGCCGGTCGACGGCGATGCCGCAGTCCTCGGCCGCGCGCAGCGCGAAGATCATCCATCCGGTGACGGACGTGTCGTTCTGATCGTCGGGGTGCGGCGAGTAGCGCCAGACGCGGTAGGGGTTGCGCGCCCTGGTGATGAAGTGCACTGCTCCCTTCGCTCGCCGGAGCAGAACGGGCGAGCGATCCAGGGTGCAGGCCTCGCACAGCGCGATCGTCGCGATGGCGTGGTCGTACATGAAGGAGTGCCCGAGCGGCTCGCCGAGGAGGCCGGACTCGGAGTCCTGCTGCGCGAGCAGCCACCGGACGCCGGCGACCACCGTGTCGCGGTGCCTCCCGCGCGTCATCGTGTGCCCGTCGCCCAGGAAGGCGAGCAGGGCGAGGCCCGTGACGCCGATGTCGTGCGCCGCGTGGCCGAGGCCCGTGGTCCTGTCGCCCGAGGGGTCGTGCTTGTCGAACCCGTCGGCGTCCCACTTGCCGTCCTCGTCCTGGTGATCGGCGAGCCACTGGAGGCCGCGCGCGACCGGCACGGCGCCGGGGCCTCGGCCCTTGCCTCCGCCGCCGCCCTCGAATCGGTTGCCGAACTTGGAGCCGCCGCCCCCGGTGAGACCCAGGCTCTCGTTGGTGTGGGGAGCGTCCAGGGGGGAGTCGGCCCTGCCCTCGTCGCCCGCGGGTTCGAGTGACTCCGCCATCGGATCCATGGCGACGTCGCTCACCTCGAAGTCCTCGAGCGTCGGCGCGACCTCGACGGGCTCGACGATCTCGGGTTCGGGCTCCGGCTCGGGCTCCTCGATCTTCTCGGGCGGCGGCTCGATGTCGGCGACGACGACGACGTCCTCGTGCTGCTCGAGCGTGGTCCACGGGATCGCCGCGATCACCAGGGCGATGACGAAGTGGAACGCCGCGGAGAGGAGCAGCCACGGCGCGCGCGACATCCACTCGTAGAGTGAGTCGTTGAAGGTCTGTTCCTGCTCCCAGGCGCGGGGAAGCGTGGAGACGATGGGGGAGAGGGGCGGGTCGTTCTGCATCGCGCTGATCGGTGCATGGGCTTCGTGGAGGAAGCTGGGGGTGCGATGGTGAACGGGAGGGGACAGCGCGCGGTTCAGTGGGGTTCGTGCGCGGCGCAAGGTGAGTCACCGATCCGGGGCGCGTGATCACGGAGCTGGCGAGAGGGGGCCAGTGCGCAGCGGAGACTGGACACGACGAGGAAGGGCGGGTCCGCGATGCGGACCCGCCCTTCCTCGTGGGGTCGAGCCGGAGGTCGGCCCTGTTGTTCACGGATCATCCGCTGGCGCGGATGATCGATCAGCGCGCGCCGAGGACCCGCGCGTAGCGGAAATACACCTCGAGGCAGAGCACCATCGTGGCGGTCGAGTAGACGCGGCCGCCGGAGTAGCCCCAGGGACCGATCGGATCCCACGAGCCCTTCGAGGCGCCGTCCTTGCGCTGGGAACCGAGCACGGCGGGCTCCATGGCCTTGCGCCACTTCTCCCAGTAGTTCTCCTTCGCACCGCCCTTCTTGTTGCCCATCTGGAACATCGCGTAGGAGCCGTAGTACCAGTAGTACATGTCGTTGCTCAGGCCGTCCTTGTCCCACTCGGGCAGGGTCTTGAGCAGCAGGTCGGCGTGCTTGTTCATGTAAGACGCGTCGTCCTCGGGGTTCTGGCCGAGGAAGAAGCGGCAGAGCAGGGTCACCGCCGTCAGCGCCTCGCCCTTCTCGGCGGGGTACTGGTCGTTCATGCCCGGGACGCGGGAGCTGGCGGAGCCTGTCTCGGTGTAGCCGACGCGTCCGGTGCCCGGATCGGTCATCTCGTCGAACCACTCGATGGCGGCGGCGTAGGCCTCCTTGTCGACCTTCAGGCCGCCGTCCTCGGCGGACTTGAGGGCGAAGATCATCCAGCCGGTGACCGACGTGTCGTTCGAGCCGTCGGGCGGGACCTCGTAGCGCCACACGCGGTAGGGGTTCCGCGCCTGGGTGATGAAGTTGATCGCGTTCTGCGCCTTGCGCTTCAGGATCGTCGACTTGTCGATGTAGTACGTCTCGCACATGGCGAGCGTCGCGATCGCGTGGTCGTACACGAAGGAGTGGCCGATCTTCTCGCCGAAGAGGCCGGTCTCCTTGTCCTGCTCGGAGATGAGCCACTTGACGCCCTTGGTGACGACGTCCTTGTAGCTGCCCTTCGTCATGGAGTGGCCGTCGCCCAGGAAGGCGAGCAGCGCGAGGCCAGTGACGCCGATGTCGTGGTTCGCGTCGCCGATGCCGTCGGTCTGGTCACCGGCGGGGTCGTGCTTGAAGAACTCGTCGCAGTCCCACTTGCCGTCCTCGTCCTGGTGGTTCTTGAGCCACTCGAGTCCGGCCTTGATCGCCGCGTTGGCCTTGCCGCCGGCGCGGAGGTTCTTGTTGCCGCCGAAGCGGCCGCCCATCTTGCCGCCGGCGCCACCGCCGATGCCGAGCATCGAGTTCGAGTTCTTCGAGTCGAAGGGGGAGTCCGCGTTCTGGTTCGGGTCGCCCTCCGTGCTCTCGAACTCGGAGTTCGTGTCGGTCTCGTTGTGGTCGGAGACCTCGAAGTCCTCGAGGATCGGCTCCTCCTCGGTCTCCTCCTCGATCTCCTCGATCTCCTCTTCCTCCTCCTCGATGATCTCCTCGGGCGGCTGCTCGACGCTCGCCTCGATGATCTGCTCGGGGGCACTGTCGAAGGCGCTCCACGGGATGGCCGCGACGATCAGGCCGATCACGAAGTGGAGGGCCGCCGAGATGAGCAGCCAGGGGGCCTTGGACATCCAGTCGTAGAGGACGTCGTTGAACGTCTCCTCCTCCTCCCAGGGCTTGGGGAGGTTGGACTCGATCTGAACGTCGCTGTAGTCGTTGCTCATGGCTTCGAGGGGGCCCGGACAGCGGTGTGTCGGGGCCCGAGCGTGGTTCCGGCGGCGTGAAGGGCGTTCGGAGCCGTCGGGGGGAGCTGGGAGAGAGGGGCCCGCGAGGGGCCCGAGGGGCCGCCAAGGGGGCGTGCGGGGGGCCTCACGACCCGCCGGCCTCGACAACGTCGCGCCGGCAGAAGGGTTCAGAGGTTATCCAGGGAACCTCGCCGTGACTACCGGCCGGCCCCGTTCGGCCCCTGTCCGGCGGCCGCCTCGTCCTGTCCAGCGCCCCGCCGGGCCTGGACCCGGCCCCGCTGAAGCAGCCAGGCTTTGACCTCTGCCGGGGTCACGTGGGTCGTGCGCGCCAGCCGGGCGATCGCCCGGAACACCTGGACGTCGTCCCACTCCTCGGCCAGGGCGTCGTTCAACTGCTGCTGGAGATCCCGATCGACGAAGGGCCGGGCCTCCTGGGGGCCCTCCAGGGCCTCGATCCTGTAGATCGTGTAGGCCTGGATCCCCCCCTGACGGACCACCGGCAGCACGGGGGATATGTCGCCCACGGCCGGGTCGGTCGAGAACTCGGCCAGGGCCGCGCCGCCGTCGGGGTGCTCCTGCGCGAGGAGCGCGGCCAGCGCCGAGGGCGGGATGTCCCGCACGAACCCCTGCTCGCCGCGGAACTGCTCCGGGGCGACGCGGTTCATGGCCTCGTCGTAGGTGATCGTGCCGTTGACGACGTTCTGCCGCACGACCTCCAGATTGCGCCTCGCCTGATCCTCGCCTACGAGGCCACCGCGGACCATCACCGGGAGCTGGCGGATGGTGAGGGAGCCCGGACTCTTTCCGATCTTCGCCATGTCCTCGGGCTTGCGGGACGCGTTGAGCTCCTGGTAGCGGGCGTACTGCTTGCCGGGCCTGATGTAGCTGTCGACCACGTTGCGCCCCGTCGCACCCGGCCCGCGGCCGGTCACCGTCGCCTCCCAGGAGCTCCCGAGCATGCGCTGCTCGTAGATGCTGCGCAGCTGGGCCTTGGTGATGCCCATCCGCACGAAGCCCGCGGCCGCTCGCTGTTCGCCGCCGGAGCGGCGGATGAAGCCCTCGACCTGGTCGTCCACCGCGCGGGTGATCAGCTCGGGCTCGAAGCCGAGGTTGCGCCCGCCGACCGTCTTGAGGCGGTCGTCGATGATCTCGGAGAGCGCCGCCTCGAACCGCATGCCCTCGAGCTCGGCGGGGGTCGCGTCCGGGTAGAGCTCCGCGGGGTCCTCCTGCAGGTTCCCGCGACCGACGTACACCACCACGTCCCGCTCGGTGATGACCTCCTCGCCGACGACCGCCACCGTGCGATCCGCGTAGAGGGCACGCAGCTGGGCCACGCCCGGCGCGGGCCCCGCCGCGCCGAGGTCGAAGCCCTGGGGGACCTTGGTCTGAGCCGCCTGCGCTGGCCCCGCGAGGGCCAGGAGCCCCGCCAGTGCGATCCCCGCGGGCCACGCGCCCCGCGCGGCACCCCTCCACTTCGTTTCCGAGCACGCCATGCCCCGGATCCTGCGCCCCGGAGCCCCGGCGATCAACCGCCCCGCTCCTCGAAGGTGACCGCGGCCTCCGTCACGGTGTCCTTGACCGTCACGAAGTCCGTGCCCTGGACCCGCGGGCCCGTGCGCTCCTGGGTCGTGCGCTCGGTGATCGTCGTGGTGATCGCGATCCGGGTCTCGATCGAGAGCGCGCGGCCCGCGTCCAGGTCGAAGCGACAGCTCCCCTCGATCCTCATCTCGTGCTCGACCCTGGCCGAGACCTCGCCGCGGGTCCCGTCGAAGTCGCTCGTGTGATCCTGCTTCGCGTGGCTGTCGAGGGTCCCCTCGAAACCGAGCACCGCGACCCTCTCGCCGTCCTCCGCCTCGACCGCCGCCAGCCAGCAGGCGAGGTCGCTCTCGCCGTTCCGGAGGAGCTGCCCCTCGAAGTCCCGCACGTGAGCCGCGTGCTCCTCGTCCGGCGCGTCGGCGTCCGCCGCGTCGACCCGGAATTCACCGCCCATCCTGAGGAAGTCGTTCCAGCGCTCCTTCGTGAGCTCCCAGCGAGCGCCGGGCGCGACCTCCGCGTTCTCCGGCGGCGGCAGGAACCAGCCGCCGAACGCGTCGATGCGCTGGTCGCCGAGGAGAACGGCGTCGAGCGCCTCGTCCTCGCCCTCGTCCAGGAACGCGCAGGAGTGACCTCTCTCCTCCTCGTCCCAGACGAAGCGGACGGCGCGGCCCTCCAGTGGGGAGACGAGCTCGCGTTCGTCCTGATCCTCCGTCCGTCCGTCGCCGGTGGCCACCTCGAGGCTCGTCCCGGCGATCTCCTCCAAGCGCCGGACGAGCTTGCAGACCCGGCCGTCCAGGCCGACGGCCTCGAAGGTGTCCTCGAACTGGATCGACAGCTCGAACTCGTGGCCGCCGAGGTCCTCCGCCGTCCATACGTCGTCCTCTTGGCGCTCGCCGTCGATGGTCGGCCACTCCTGCACCGAGGCCACCTCGGTGGTGCTGGTCTGGTCAAGGGCGACCGCGATGACCGCCGCCTCGCGCGGGGTGTGGACGAGGCGGACGGTGTCCGCGAGGGCGTCGGGATGGGGGAGGGCGAGGAGCGCAGCGGCGAGCATCATCGGGCCGGGGAAGTGGTCGAGGCGGGGGGACTACGCGCCCCGCCGCGTCCGGTCAACGCCTCACTCGATCCCCGCCCGCACGGTCTTCTCGAACCAGTCGAAGGCCTTCACCGGCTTCTCGGCCACGTGACCGGGGACGACGAGGTGGGCGACGCCGGGCTTGATCCGCCGCAGGTCGAGCTTGCGGCGCGCGTTGGCCGCCGCGCCGGCGAACAGGTGCTCGAAGTGGACGGCATCGGTGTACTGCATGACATAGCGATCCTGGTGCCAGGCCACGTGCCGCAGTCCGGCCGCGTCGAGCACGATCTTGAGGGAGAAGAGCCGCGCGAGCTCCCTCGCCTCCTTCGGCGCGCGGCCGTAGCGGTCGACGAGACCCGCGAGGACCTCGGCGACGCTCTCCTCGTCCTCGGCCTGGCTCATGGCGCGCAGGGCGTCGAGTCGCGCCTCCGCGCGGTCGATCCAGCTGTCCGGCAGGAAGGCCTTGAGGCCGACGTCGAACTCGGTGCCGGCCTCGGTCTCCTCGAAGCGCGGCTTCTCGACGTCGGCGCCCTCGCCGGCCGCTAGGCGCTCGACCGTGAGCTTCAGGAGCCGGCAGTACATGTCGTACCCGACCGCCGCGATGTTGCCGGACTGCTGCGGCCCGAGCACGTTCCCCGCGCCGCGGAGCTCGAGGTCCTTGACCGCGATCCCGAAGCCCGCGCCCAGGTGGTTCATCTCCTCGAGGGCCTTGAGGCGCTCGCGGGCGTTCTGCTTGAGGGGCTTGTGGCGCTCGACCAGCAGGTAGCAGTACGCCTTCACGGTCCCGCGGCCCACCCGGCCGCGGAGCTGGTGGAGCTCGGCCAGTCCGAAGTGGTCGGCGTCGTCCACGATGATCGTGTTGGCCGTCGGCACGTCGACCCCGTTCTCGATGATCGTCGTGGCGACGAGGACGTCCGCGTCGCCCTCGCGGAAGGCGCTCATCACCTCGCGCAGCTCGGAGGCCGGCATCTGGCCGTGGCCGATCGCGTAGCGCGCGTTCGGCACGAGCGAGCGCAGGCGCGCCGCGACGGACTCGATCGAGGTGACGCGGTTGTGCAGGAAGAAGATCTGCCCGCCGCGGTTCAGCTCGCGCTGGAGCGCCTCCTTGATGAGGTCGTCGTCCTCGCGGTACCCGAGCTTCGTCTCGATCTCCTGGCGGCCCGGCGGGGGCACGTTGAGCGCCGAGATGTCGCGGATGCCCGACAGCGACATGTGCAGCGTCCGGGGGATGGGGGTCGCGGTCAGGGTGAGCATGTCCACGTTGGCGCGCAGCTTCTTGAAGTGCTCCTTGTGGGTGACCCCGAAGCGCTGCTCCTCGTCGATGACGACCAGGCCGAGCTTCTTGAACTTGACGTCCTTGGAGAGGACGCGGTGCGTGCCGATGACCACGTCGACGGCGCCGTCGACCAGCCCCTCGAGTGTGTCGCGCTTCTCCTTCGGGGTCGTGTAGCGGGAGAGGCCGCGCACCGTCATCGGGAAGTCGGCCATGCGCGAGCGGAAGGTCGTGAGGTGCTGCTCGGCGAGGATCGTGGTGGGTACGAGCACGGCCACCTGCCCGCCGCCCGAGACGACCCGGAACGCGGCCCGCACCGCGCACTCGGTCTTGCCGAAGCCCACGTCGCCGCAGAGCAGCCGGTCCATGGGCCGCTCACCGGCGAGGTCGCGCGCGATGTCCTCGCTGACCTCTGCCTGGTCGGCGGTGTCGTCGTAGGGGAACTCGTCCAGGAACTGCTGCACGAGCTCGGGGTCGCTCGGCCACGAGGGGCGCTTGCGCAGCTGGCGCTTCGCCTGCACCTCGATGAGCTCGGACGCGAGGTCGAACAGTCCCTGCTCGACCTTCTCCTTGCGCTTGCGGAAGCTCTGGCTCCCGATCCTGTCCAGGCTGACCGCCGACCCGCCGGCGCCGATGTAGCGCTGGACCATGTCGATGCGGCTCGCGGGGACGTAGAGGGAGACGTCGTCCGCGAAGACGAGGTGGAGATGCTCCTCCTCTCCCTCGCCCCGGGCCATGCGCTCGAGCCCGCGGTATCGGGCGAGACCGTGGACCGCGTGCACCACGAGGTCGCCCCGTCGGAGCTCGAAGAAGCTCTGCAGGGCCTTCACCTTGTGCTGGTGGGCCCGTGCATTGGCGCGTTTGCGAGCGCCGAGGGTTCCCTTGAGCTCGTGGCTGTTGACCACGAGCAGCCCCCAGGGCGGCGCACGGAAGCCCTTGCTGACGTAGCCGGTGGTGATGGTGAGCCCGTCCGCGGCGCCGACCTTCTCGAACTGGGCCGTGACGCGGTCGCGCTCGGCCTCGGTCAGGCACGCGACCACGACCCGCGTCCCCTCGCCCGCGAGGGTCACGAGCTCGGGCGCCGAGGCGCTGATCCCCGCGCTGAGTCCCTGGACCGAGCGGGTGTCGAGGGAGAGGTCGTCGCCCGGCAGGCTCTGGATCTCGAGGACCGGGCGCGCCTTCACGCTCTGCTCGAGGATCATCAGTGCGCGCTCGTGTGCGGCCGACTGCACGGCGAGGCCCTTGGACCGCTCCGCGAGGCGCAGGGGCTCGATCCGCACCGCCAGGGCCTCGCCGTCGACGAGGTCGATCACCGACACGCCCTCACCGTCCTCGAGCGAGCCGGAGCCGCCGCTGGCCAGGCAGACCTCGATGCGCTCGTGGGTCTCGGTCGAGCGCTGCTCCACGGGATCGAACGTTCGCAGCGACTCGATCTCCTCCTCGAACATCTCGATGCGCAGGGGCTCGGCGCTCGCGAAGGGGAACACGTCGAGGATGTCCCCGCGCAGGCTGACCTGTCCCGCCGCCTCCACGAGGGGCTCGCGCGTGTAGCCCGCCTTGACGAGCCTCGCGAGAAGCTTGTTCACGTCGAGCACGTCGCCCGAGGCGAGCTGCACGAACTCCGCCTGCAGGTCGCGCAGTCTGGGGATGGGCTGGATGAGGGCCTGGAGCGAGCCGACGATCACCCGCGGCCGCTCCTGCTCCGGGCCCGCCAGGACCTGGGCCAGCTCGAGCCGGCGCCGGACCGCCGAGGCGTCCGCCGCAGCTCGCTTGGTGCCGCTCTCGCGCGCCGGGAAGAGCGCGGCCTCGACGCCGAAGGCGGCGAGGTCGAGGACGAAGGCCTCCGCCTCGCCGTCCGTCGAGGCGACGGCGAGGACCGGCGCGTCCAGCGACGCCGCGACCTGCGCAGCCACCAGGGCCTGCGCCGCTCCCCAGACGTTGCCGACCGACACGCTCCCCTTGCGGCCGAGCGCGCGGGAGAGCCGCGCGAGGTCGCTCGGGGGGAAGTCGAGCTCGCGGTGGGGGACGAGGGGCGCACCCGCCGCGGACGCCCCTTCCTTGCCGTCGCCCTGGATGGCGGCCGTGTCGACGATGCTCTGGGTCATGGGGCACATTCGAGCAGCGTGATTCGCGTCGCGTCCGCGCGGGGATTCGCGCGCGGGTCGGGGAGCAGGACCTGGGGCGCGTCATCGCGATCCCCCGTGGCCCGCTCACCGGCCTTGCCGGGCCGCCATGGTAGCCGCTGGGTGAGCCTCGAGCCGCGGCCGCCCCCCGGCGCTCGCTCGCGCCAGGGCCTCGGGCTTCAGGGCTTGGCTTCGTAGCCCAGGGACAGCAGGGCCTCGAAGGCGGCCCAGTGCTCCGCTTCCTTCACGGTGCGGCCCCAGGCGCTCGGGAAGCGCTCGCCGCCCGCGCGCGCCGCGACCTTGAAGGCGCGGGAGTTCGCGTCCCCGCGGGTCTCGAGGACCTCGTAGGCGGGGGGGCCGTCGAAGTCGCGCTGGCAGACCTCCTGGAAGGCCTGCTTGGGCAGCGCCTCGCCGCCGCGCGCCCGGGCCTCCGCGAGCTCGGACCGGAGCGTGTCGTGCACGAAGGTCTTCGCGGCCTCGAGCCCGGCGTCGAGGTAGACGGCGCCGACGACACCCTCGTAGAGGTTCGCGAGCACCGAGCGCGAGAGCGACCTGCGGTCGAGGCCGCGCCCGATGCGGGCGTGCTCCGCGAGGCCGATGCGGCTCGCCGCGCCGGCGAGGGCCTTGCGCGAGACGACCTGGGCCTTCATCTCGGTCAGCGCGCCCTCGGGATAGCGAGCGCGGTCGTGGAAGAACGCCTCGGCGACCACGAGGTCCAGCACGGTGTCGCCGAGGAACTCCAGCCGCTCGTTGTCACGTCGCCCCGACCCGTCGGAGACGCCGGCCGACGCGTGGGTCAGGGCGAGGGCGCAGAGCGCCTCGTCCGTGAACGGGTGGAGGTGGTCGAGGGGCGTCGTCATGTCAGCGGTCCCGGGCGGCCGGGCCGTGGCCGGGCTCGACCCCGCGGGCCCCGATCCGCGCCGCGGACGGCGAGCGACGCGCGGCGGAGGGGGCGGGTGCAACGGGGCGCATGTCGGTGTTGTCGGGTCCCACGCGACCCGCAGGCTCCTGGCCCGCGGGGCGTCGCGTACGTCAGAGCATAGGCACCTGATCGTGCGGTGGGGCGTCACGGGCGTGCGGCCGCGGCCCGCGGATTCGAAGTGCGCGCAGGCGGGGGCGACGACGCGCCGATCCTCGATCGACTCGATGGCTCCGAAGGCCGTCCGACAGGGCGCCAGCGCGCTCTCGGCGCCTCGGGCGCGTGCGCCGCGATCCGCTGCCGCGGTGGCCCCGCGCCTCTTGATCGCTACGCTTCCGCCATGGGCATCCACGAACAAGGGGCCGGCGCGCCGCGGCGGACTGTCCTCGGGATGCGCTGGGAGGACCTCGCGTTCCTGCACTGGCCCGTGCCGGCCGCGGCGCTCCGGCCGACCCTGCCGGAGGGACTCGAGCTCGACACCTTCGAGGGCGAGGCGTGGCTCGGCGTCGTTCCCTTCCAGATGCGCGCGACCCGCTTCGACTGGACGCCGCCGATGCCGACGGCCACGGACTTCCCGGAGCTCAACCTGCGGACGTACGTGCGACGCGGGGACCGGCGGGGCGTCTGGTTCTACAGCCTCGACGCGGCCTCCTGGATCGCCGTCCGCGGCGCGCGGCTCGGGTTCGCGCTGCCCTACTTCGACGCGCGCATGGAGGTCGAGTCGGGCGCCGCGGACGGCGGCGTCCGGCGCTACAGCTCGACGAGGCGTCACCGCGGCGCCCCCGCGGCGAGCTTCTCGGGCTCGTACGCTCCGACCGGCGGCGCCCTGTCGTCGCAGCCGGGGACGCTCGAGGACTTCCTCACCGAGCGCTACAGCCTCTTCGCCCGCCGCGGTCACGGGGTGCGCTTCGCGCTGCGCGGGGGGCTCCTGCGCGGGGACATCGCCCACGATCCCTGGCCGCTCCAGCCCGCCGAGGTGGAGCTCGTGGACTGCGACATGTTCAGGGTCCTCGGGCCGGCTGCGGTCCGGGCGTCGGGGATCGGAGGGCGCGAACTGGCGCCCCCGGTGGTGCACTTCTCGTCCGCGGTCGACGTGCGCGCCGCGGCGCCCGCGCGGGCCTGAGCTTCGCTCCCTCCGGCGTTGCGCGCCGCCCGTGCGTCCTCCATCGTTGCGCAGCCCATGAGTGACGACTCCCGCGCTGCGCTGACCCGGACCCTGGTCCGGCTGGTCCTCTTCGCCGCCGTCTTGACCGCGCCCGTCTTCCTCTTCGGCGAGGGGTTCGAGGCGGAGTACGTCGGACGGGTCGCCCTCTCGAACGGAGTCTGCGCGCTCCTCTGCCTGGGGCTGCTGCGCCTGCTCGCCAGAGGGCGGCACGAGCTGGCGGGTTCTCTCCTCGTGATGGGCCTCATGGCGCTGGTGGGCGGACTCGCTTGGTTCAACGGCGAGCGCGTCCACGTCAACGTCGTGAACTTCGTGCTGGTGGCGGTGCTCGCCGGCGCGATCGGATCGCGCCGGCTGCTGACCCTGGTGGCCTGCCTCTCGGCGGTCGAGATGTCCGCGATCGCCTGGACACGGCCCTTCGCCGAGGCGGGCAAGGACCTGGGGGAGGCGCGCTTCGAGGCGATCGTGCAGTTCCTGCCGACGTACCTCGTGGTCGTGACGGTCCTCTGGCTCAGGGCGAAGCGTTAGGGACCCGGGCGCGGCGGCGCGGGCGAGCGGCGCTCGTCCTGTTCAAGCGGCGGCGCGGCCGGGGACGAGGCACCACTCCGGCAGCCGCCGCTCCGCGAGGAGGCCGGCCAGCCGGACGCAGAGCGCGAGGCGCACGCGCCGCAGGCGCACCGACTCGATCAGCGGCGCGGGGCGGAGGCGCTCGATCACCTCGCTCGTGACGCCCATCTGGAGGACGTGGAGCGAGACGAGGCGAAGCACGTCCCCGCCGCCGATCCCGAGCGCACGCACGACGCGGCCGCCCGGTCCGGCGAAGAGCGATCGCAGCTCGTCGAAGACACGCTCGCTGGGTGTCTCGCTCGCGAGCGCCCCTGTCTGGACGTGGAAGTGGACGAGGTCGTGGAGCGCAGGCGCCCGGAGCTCGGAGTGCTCCCAGTCGAAGGCGCGCAGCTGGCCCGCGCGAGCGGCGAGGTTCCAGGGAGCGAAGTCGCCGTGGGCGGCGTGGACCGGGAGCACCCGGTCGCCGGTGGCGTCGGCCAGCGCGCGCGCGAGGGCCTGGTAGGCGTCGTGCCAGTCGGGATCGAAGCTCGGCTCGAGGCTCTGGAGGCGGCGGACCGCGGTCTCGAAGGCGCCGATCTCGTCGAGGGGGAGATCGTGCCGGCCGGCACCGACGAGCTCCTCCAGCATGTCCGCGTGCAGGTCGGTGATGCGTAGGCCGCCGCTCGTGCCCTGGAGGAACTCCTGGGCCAACCAACGCTTGCCTGCGCGCTCGCCCGCGGCGAAGAGCTCTGGCGCGCGTCCGGGGCAGAGCCTCGACATGGCCTCGATCGCGCGGGCCTCGCGCTCGATCGCGTCGTTGCTGCGTCGGTTGAAGCCGATCTTGAGGATCGCGCGGGCCGCGCCGCGTCGGTCCTGTGCCCGGACGATGATCTTCTGGTTGCGGTCGGGCGCGCTGGCGATCACCGCGACGGATCCCGCCACCGGGAGGACGGCGAGGTCGTCGCCCCCGTCGGTGCAGCCGCCCTTCGTCCAGATGGTGAGGTCCTTCCTGCCGTGCCGCCCCGTGAGTCCGAAGGGGGCGAGGATCCCGAGGCTCGCGAGCAGGCCGGGCCGCACCCCACCGCGGCGGTGGAGCAGGGCAGCGCCGCCGCGG